>JBMTIM010000045.1:0-24749 GCA_049437325.1 Acidimicrobiales bacterium | reverse complement strand
GTCCCCCGGTACCAATGGCTGAACCCCGGCCCGATGAACGGCGGCAACTGAATCAGCGAAGCCTCGGCTCGACCCGCTCGCCCGAGGAGAAAGCAGTTGCGCCGGCCTCCATTCCAGCCCGGTCGAAGCCAGTGGTGAGCAACGCAGGCCCCATCGACAGGGCCTGCCTGGTGCCAAGATCGTTTGCCGCCCAGATCGCCCGAAGCGTCGCCTGCACGCCGACGGGCGGCTGCGATGCGATCGCCTCGGCGACCCAACGGGCGCGGTCCATGAGTTGGTCGCCAGGGCACACTTCACTGACCAGACCGATGCGCTGGGCGGTCTGGGCGGTCATACGTTCGTGGTTGCCGAGCAACGTCATGCGAAGCACCTCGGCCAGGGGCATGTACTGCAACATCTTCATCGGCTCGTAGACCGCCGCCATGCCGTACGTGACATGAGGATCGAAGAAGGTGGCGTGGTCGGCGGCCACGATCACATCGGACTCGGCGAGCATGTAGAACGCACCGCCGCACGCCATGCCGTTGACTGCGCAGATCACAGGCTTCCAGAGATCGCACGACTTCGGACCCAGATCATCGCCCGGATCGTCGTACATCACGTTGGACGACGTGCCGTACAGGTTGTCGCTGCCCGCAAGGTTCGTGAACTCGGCTTCCTTGCGATCGATACCGACACAGAATGCTCTGTCACCTGTTGCGGTGAGGATGACGGCATTGACGTCGTCGTTGCTGCGAAACGCCGTCCAGGTTGCCCGCAGCTCTTGCTGCATCAGCGGGTTGAACGCATTGTGGGCATCAGGTCGGTCGAGGGTGACCGTTGCCACCTTGGTCTCAGGGTCGACATCGACGGTGATCGTGGTGAGTTCGCTCATGACCTTCCTCCGGAAGCCGAGGCCCAGTCTTTCAGGCGGACCATTGCTTCCGTGCAATCGTCGGTCGACCCGGCGAAGGAGAAGCGCACATATCGCTGCCCCCGACTCGGGTCGAAGTCGATACCCGGCGTCGCCGCAACCCCGATGTCAGCCAACCATTCGGCGCAGAGAGTCTGACTGTCGGCGGCGCGGCCCGATTGGATGAGATGATCGACGCCCGCCCAGATGTAGAACGCACCATCGGCAGGAGCGAGTTCGTCGAAGCCCGCAGACCGGAGGCCCGACAGAAGAATCTCTCGGTTGACGGCGTAGCGGGCCACGTACGCCTCACACTCGTCGTGGCAGTCGAAGGCAGCCTCGGCCGCGAGTTGGGAGAGGGTGGGCGCAGAGATCGTCACGTTCTGTCCGATCCGGGTGAGTGTCTCGGTCAATGCGTCGGGCATGACCACCCAGCCGAGACGCCAGCCCGTCATCGAGAAGTACTTCGAGAACGAATTGATCACAATCGCCTCGTTGTCGTGCTCGAGGGCAGT
The DNA here is from genome assembly GCA_049437325.1 of Acidimicrobiales bacterium. Taxonomy (GTDB): domain Bacteria; phylum Actinomycetota; class Acidimicrobiia; order Acidimicrobiales; family Aldehydirespiratoraceae; genus UBA11606. The sequence goes on along the minus strand of JBMTIM010000045.1, from coordinate 23,342 downwards.
CGGCGCTCGAGTGCCGTAGGTGAGACCGTGATAGATCTCGTCGCTGATGAACCACACGCCATGTGACCGGCACCATGCGGCGATCTCGGCCATTCGCTCGTCGTCCAGCATCGTGCCGGTGGGATTCGAGGGCGAGGAGAGAACCAGACCATCGATCGGACCGCCGGCTGTGGCAATCTCGTCGAGCAACGCAACGGTGGGTTGGAATCTCGTGGCCATCGTGGTCGGCAAATCGACGACCTCACACCCCAGCGCATCGAGGGCATTCCGGTAACACGGGTAGCCCGGCGAGGGCACCACGACCCGAGCGCCGACATCGAACGCTGCGAGGAATGCGGCAACGAACGCACCGGACGCCCCCACGGTGAACATGACTCGATCCGGATCGACGTCCACGCCGTACCACGAGCGATAGTGCGTGGCGACCCGTTGCCGCAGCACGGGAGTCCCGGCCGCCGTGGTGTAACCGATCACGTCCTCGTCGAGGGCTCGATGGGCGGCGGCGATCACGCCCGACGGCGCAGGTGTCGACGGCTGACCAACCTCGAGGTGCAAGACATCACCACCAGCCATCTCGCGCTCCTCGGCGGCTCGCATGACCTCCATCACGTAGAAGGGAGCGATCTGGCCACGCTGTGACGACCTGCGTCGAGACGGGGTTGGACTCATCAGGGGATGTTGGCACGCCAGCCACGGGCTACCGTGCACTTCCGTGGTCAAGACCTGCGGAATCAGTGGTGGCTCGGGTGCCGGCAAGACCACGCTCACCCGGCACCTCGTCGAACGACTCGGGACCGACCAGGTCTCCGTCGTGGCGTTCGATGCCTACTACCGCGACCAGGGTCACCTCTCGCCCGCCGATCGCGCCTTGGTCAACTACGACCACCCGAGTTCGCTTGACCATGAGATGTTCGCGGCCGACGTTCAGGCGCTGAGAAGTGGCCGAGCGGTCGCTGCGCCGGTGTACGACTTCGCAACCCACACCCGCACCGGCGAGGTTGTGATGATCGAACCAAAACCGGTGGTGATCGTCGAAGGCATCTTGCTGCTCAGCTTCTCGGAGATCGCCGCCCACCTCGACCTCGCCGTCTTCATCGATGTTCCCGAAGCGGTTCGGCTCGAACGCCGGATCATTCGTGATGTCGCCGAACGAGGACGAGAACCCGATGATGTCCGCCGCCAGTTCGCCGCCACCGTCGCCCCGATGCACAACCAGTACGTCGAACCGTACCGTCACCTCGCCCATCGCACCGTCGAGCTTCACGAGAGCTACGGACCAGTCGCCGATGAACTCGTCGAGCGGCTCTCCGTACGCGAACGGCTCGTCGGGTAGCACCATCGGCTGACAGGACAGGCGCCCGGGGGTAACTTGCGCCCGTGGAACGCAGGAGGACGGGTCGAGCGCTCGGTCGCCTCGCTGTCTGCGTCCTGGCTGCTGCAACGCTCGCAGTGGCCTGCGGAGGAGACAGTGCCGAGGACGAACCGGAGGGGACCTTCACCCTCCCACGCACCTACGACCAACTCGATCTCGGATCGCCGGTGGCAGCTGTGGCCGAATTCAGCTCGGCGTACGTCCGCCGAGACTTCGTCACCGCAATGCTGCTGCTTCACCCGGCAACGCAGGCGACGATGGTCACCGACGTGTTGAATGCCGACTTCTCTTCGTGGGTGATGCCCGAGGTCGAACCTGCCGTCCTGGCCCGCATCGAACTCGAACGGGACGGTGACCACGCACTCGATGTCTTGCGTGTCTTCGAAATCGCCATGGAAGAGGCAACTGTCAACGGTGGGTTTCGTGTCGATCTTGCCGGTGGGATCGACGATGTGTCGCAACGAAGCGCCGACCGTTTCACGGCGGTCGTGGATGCGGCCCTGACGACGAGCGGCGAACCGGTCGTGTTCGAACTGGCGCCGATTTCCGCCGGCACCTGGCGCATCCGCCAGGTGCGACTCGAGGACGGCTCGGCCGCCGACCTCCCGTTCGCTGGCGAACCACTTCTCGCGTCCCCGGAACGACTCCTCGACATCGCAACGACGTGGCGTACCAGTCTGCCGAACGGAACACCCAACGAACTTGTCCAGACGATCGTGCAACTCGTCAGCAGCCGTGACTACGTCTCGGTCTACCTCCTGCTCGACGGGCCTGCCCAACGAGAACTCGTCAGCCGTCTCCCGGCGACGGGCACTGCCGACAACCATGTTGCGGCCGCCGTCCTCGACGATGTCCTCGACACGGCCGGGTTTGCATTCGACCTTTCCTTGGTCGAAGTCGATGCCACCGAACCGTCGGGGGCACGTGACCTCGGCCCAGGTGACTCGCTCACGTTTTCCGTCGCCGACGGCGATGTGGGCCTCGATGTCACCGTCTCTGTCGACACGAAGGGTGGATGGCGGCTTCACCGCCTCGCCGTGCTCGGCGACCTGGCGTCGCCGGTGCCCTTTCCCGTCGGTTGACTCAGCGCGTGAAGCGAGCGACCGTCTCGACATGGCTCGTTCCCGGGAACAGGTCGAGCACGGTCCAGCAGTCGAGTTCGTAACCGCCTTCGACCACACGGGCTGCGTCGCGCCCGAACGCCGAAGGATCACAACTCACGAGGATGAAGACGTCCGGTTCCGCGGCGAGCAGCGCACCGACTCCCCGTGACCCCAACCCCTCACGGGCCGGATCGGCGATCACGACAGCGGCATTCGATGCACGCCAGCGTTCGACACCGGACCGGATGATGCGAGCGTCGACGCCGGCAAGGTTGACCCGCGCGTCTGCGATCGAGTCACGGCTGCGCTCGATCGCCGTGACCGCTCGGTCACCATGCAGCGCTCGCGAGAACAACCCGACCCCCGAGTACGCGTCGATCAAGGGGCCGTCAGGGGCGTCGGTGATCATCGAAGCGACCTCGTCGACGAGCGCGTCAGCGCCGGCGGGCCGGTTCTGAAAGAACGAATTGGCGGAGATGCGGAGTCGGTGGCCAGCGACGACCTCGTGGATCCAGGCCCGCTTTCCTTCCGACAGTTCACGCCGAGACACCACCCGAACATCATCGGGCACCTCGACTTCGAAGGTCGGCCCGTCGACGACAACAAGTCGATCGCCGGTGCGGTTGCCGACCCGAATGACAACCGTGCTCGAGCCCGGATATCGGCCTTCGATCAAGAGCGATTCGGCACAGGGATCGACTGCGGCGCACGAGTCAGGGACGACGACATCGTGTGAACTGCGCCTGCGATAGGCGGCCCGACTGTTGTGGACGGCAGCGCGGATGGTCGTTCTTCCGTGGTCGTCCTCGAGCGTTCGCATCGCAGGGTCGGGTCCGTCCACCCCCGCTCGAGCGAGTTGGTCCACTGCCATCGCCGTCTTCATGGTGATTCGGGCGGGTGGGGCGACGTGCAGAAAGTCGCAGCCGCCACAGCCCTCGAGTTGGTGGGCGCACGATACCGGCACCCGATCAGGCGAGGATTCGATGATCTGGACCACCCGGGCACGAGCCCAGCGCCTGTCGGACCTGACGATCTCGGCAGTCACAGATTCACCAGGCAGCGCACCCTCCACGAAGACCACGCGACCATCGTCACCACGCGCAACACCGGCCCCATCTCGCGCCGTTGCGGTCACCCGGAGTTCCACGCTCCCAAACGGTACCGACCCACCGCTCGTTTGGAACCGGTGCCCCCGATCGGCGCGGGTAGGGTCGCGCTCGTGCACCGCGACATCGAAATCAGCCCATCCATCCTCCCGGCCGACTTCGCCCGACTGGGCGAGGAGTGCGTTGCGCTCGAGGCGGCCGGCTGTGACCGAATCCATTGGGACGTCATGGACGGTGTGTTCGTGCCGAACATCACCGTCGGTCCCGATGTCGTGAAGAGCCTGCGACCGCACCTGTCGATTCCGTTCGAGGCGCACCTCATGGTGAAGGAAGCCGACGCCATGGCACCGCTCTTCGTCGAGGCGGGATGCTCGACGGTGATGGTTCACGCTGAAGCGTGTACCCATCTGCACCGCTCGCTGACCAACATCCGGACGCTCGGTGCGAAGTCAGGAGTGGTCTTGAATCCGCACACCCCGGCAGTGACGATTCAGCACGTGCTCGACGCCGTCGATCACATCCTGATCATGACGGTGAACCCTGGCTTCGGAGGCCAGCAGTACATCCCACTCACCGACAAGATCGCCGAGATCAAAGCGATGGTCGATGCGGGTGGACACGACATCGACATCGAAATCGATGGTGGTATCAGTGCCGACACGATCGGCGAGTGTGCTGCAGCGGGAGCGAACGTCTTCGTCAGTGGTTCGGCGCTCTTTCGCTACGACGACACAGCTGCCGGTGTCGCCGAGCTCAAGGCGAAGGCCGAGGCCGCACGTGGCTGACGGCCTCTACGACGAGCACCATCGCGAACTGCAGGATCGATTCGACAGTCGCGTGCTCGCCGACTCACTCGAGGCGATGATCGTCAAACCCCAACTCGACGAATCATCCGCCGAGTTCATTTCGAGTTGCGAATTCTTCTTCCTGTCGACAGTCACCGCTGATGGGCAACCCACCGTTTCGCACAAGGGCGGCCCGCCCGGATTTGTCAGAGTTCTCGATCCTCGGACACTCGTCTTCCCGAGCTATGACGGCAACGGCATGTTCTTCTCGATGGGAAACATTGCGGCCACGGCGAAGATCGGGATGCTCTTCATCGACTTCGGAACCCCCCATCGACTTCGGCTCCACGCCGAGGCGAGCGTCGACCCTGCCGATGCACTCCTGGTCGAGTTTCCGGGCGCACAACTCGTTGTGCGAGCGTCGATCACGGACACCTTCGTCAATTGTCCCCGCTACATCGTCAAACATGAACGCGTCGAGGCGTCGCGCTACGTCCCCGATACCGACGGCAACGCACCGATCCCCGCATGGAAGAAGATCGACGGCATGGCTCCGCTGCTTCCACCCGACGATGCGGCAAGGGTCGAACGCGAGGGGGAGACGATCAGTCTGGAAGAGTACGGCGAACGGATCGCTCGCGGGGACGGTTGATCGACCGACGCCAGCACCCGACAACCACTGCGGTCAGGTAGCGGCGTTGGACCGCTGCGCTCAGATCATCTCGCCACGACGGACGATGACATGGTCGATGATGCCGTACTCCTTGGCCTGTTCGGCGGTGAACCAGCGGTCGCGGTCTGAGTCGGCCTCGATCTGCTCGTACGTCTGACCGGTGTGCTGTGCGATGCGCTCCTGCAGCAGCCGCTTCGTGTACGCCATCTGCTCAGCCTGAATTGCGATGTCGGTCGCCTGCCCCTGCACCCCGCCGAGGGGCTGGTGCATCATGATGCGAGCGTGCGGGAGGGCGTAGCGCTTCCCCGGCGCACCGGCGCACAGCAAGAATTGCCCCATCGATGCGCCAAGGCCCATACAGATGGTGCCGACCTCGGGCTGCACGAACTGCATCGTGTCGTAGATGGCCATGCCGGCGGTGACCGAACCACCGGGACTGTTGATGTACAACCAGATCGGCTTTTCGCTGTCCTGACCTTCGAGGTAGAGCAGCTGTGCCGTGATGTAGTTGGCGATGTCGTCGTTGACATCGGTGCCGAGCACCACGATGCGATCCTGCAGCAGCCGATGGTAGATGTCGGCCTGCGGGCTTCCGGCGACGGGAGCACTGGCGGTCACGGGGGGAAACACGTTCGACTCGGTCATATCTCGGTCAGGGTACCGGCCCGTTCGTCCGTAAGCGCAGCTCGGCCTATCGCTACGCTTCACCGTCTGCGGACGTGGTGGAATTGGCAGACACGCCAGGTTTAGGTCCTGGTGCCCGAGAGGGTGTGGGGGTTCGAGTCCCCCCGTCCGCACCGATAGTGCGCAGGCCCAGAGTCGGCTGCACGGGCGACAGAGCACATCGGGGATCCCTACAAACTGTCCCAGAACGCCTTCATGGCGTCGGCCGGCTCATCGGGCTCGGTGATCATCCACCAATGACCTCGACCGGGTAGCGGGGTGTGACGAGCACCGAGCCGCTCGGCTGTTGCAGCACCGAGCGCAGCAGGCACATATGGGTCGTCGAGCGCCGAGATGATGTGCGCAGGTCGGGGCTCGGCTTCATCGAGTCGGGCACTCAAGTCGGCCGAGAACGGCTGCGCTCCGGCGCGATAGAGGGTGAGCACGCACTCCCCCATGGCCTGGTCGACAGCAGCCGCCATGTGCGCAGCAATGTCGGCCGGTGCCCCGAAACTCTCGAACATGGCGACCTTGTCCTCGTGAGGGGTGGCGACCATTGCTGCAATCGCTTCTTCCCCGGCCCCAGGGGTTTGCCAGGTCTGCGCCATGTCGTGCCAGACGTAGTCAGGGTGGATGAGGCCTCCGCAGTCGACCGTGAAGGAACGGATCAGGTCTGGGTGGGCGGCGGCAAGACCGGCCACGTGCCCGCTACCCCAGTCGTGGCCGACGAGATCGATTGGGCCGGTGAGATCTCCCAACGCTGCAGCGAGCCATGCGACGTATCCCGCCGGCGTCGCACGAAAGCCATCGGGCACTGGCGCTCCGAATCCAGGCGGAGACAACGACACACAGTCGTCGACACCGCGGTCTGTCAGCGCCGCGATGAGTGGACCCCACACCGCATCGCACTCGGGGTTTCCATGGACAAAGACCTTCGGCATGATGCCAACCCTAGGTGGCAAGCCGAGGGGACGCCCCCTGACGGGCGAGCGTACCGACGACGAGTCCTACGACGATCACCGCCGCACCGATGAAGGTCTGGACCGGTGGCTGTTCACTGAAAAACAACCACGCCCATGCCGATGCGGCGACCGTCTCGACCGGCGTGAAGAGTGCCACTTCGGCAGCTGGTGCGTGGCGTGGTGCCGACGTGTGACACAAGCGACCGAGCGGGTTGAAGATCACACCCATGCCGATGCAGGCCAGATAGACGCGGCGGTCCTGCTGGAATGGATCGGCGAACGGTGCCGCAATGGCGACGGTAAGCGCCGCGGCGATCGCAAGGCCGACGAACCGGCTCTGCTGTGGAAATCGCCGCCAGATGTTGATGTTCGTCGCAAACGCCGCGACTGCGCCGACCGCAAGCAGGTCACCGGTCATGTTCGGAGACCCGATCGAGGCCGAGACGACCACGACGACCCCGATCAGCGTGATCACAATCGCAACCCACACCCGACGATCGGTCCGCTCGCCGAAGAACAGCCGTCCGACCACCGCCGCCAGGACCGGCGACGCAGCGACGATCACCACGACGTTCGCAACCCTGGTCTGGGTCAGGGAACCGATGAACAAGAGTTGACTACACGCCGAGAGCAAGCCGACCACCAGCAAACTTGTCGGAAATGCTCGAAAGCGATCGACCGGACGCCCACCCTCGACCCGACGTTGAAGGATGAGCTGAACGATCAACGACAGGGCAGACACCACAAAGGCAATGGTCCAGGGATCGGTGTCGGCCATGCGAACGAACAACGAATCCGTCGAGACGAGCAACATGCCGAGCGCAGCAAGTGCCCAGCCGCGTCGGCGCCCCTCATCCATGGTCAGCGCTGCTCGACCAGGGCGGCTGCGAGGGCGCGGAGCGCCCGCCCCCGGTGGGAGATCGCGTGCTTCTCGTCCCCCATCTGCGCGAACGTTCGGCCGTCGGCCTCGTCGGGCACGAAGACGGGGTCGTACCCGAATCCGCCGTCACCGGCCGGCTCGGCCGCGATGTGGCCTTCGACCACCCCCTCGACGCCGACTTCTCGTCCGTCGGGCCAGACGACCATCACCGCCGTGCGGAATCGAGCGCGTCGCTGCTGCGGCGTGACGGCGCCTACCCGATCGAGTTCGGCGAGAAGCTTGTCGACATTGTCCTTGTAGCTCACATTCGGGCCTGCGTAGCGAGCGGACAGGACGCCTGGCGCACCACCGAGCGCATCGACTTCGAGTCCGGTGTCATCGCTGATGGCAGCGGCCCCGGCAGCCTCACAGACCGCAACCGCTTTCAACCGGGCGTTGCCTTCCAGATCGGGAGCATCTTCCACGATGTCACCGAGCCCCTCCGGACGGGGGTGGAGATCGACGAGTCCGTCGAGGACGAGCGACATCTCTGCGACCTTGTCCGGATTTGCGCTACCGCAGACGAACTGGGGCAGAGCCATCAGCGACCAGGCGTTCGGGGCGCCGGCGCATCGAGCAGCACGGCTCGCTGGGCCTCGACGATCGTGGCCGTGCCGCTCTCGGCCAGATCGAGCAGTTGATCGAGGTCGGCTCGGTTGAACGTGTTGCCTTCAGCCGTGCCCTGCACCTCGATGAGTTGGCCGTTCCCGTCCATGATCACATTGAAGTCGACGTCGGCGGTCGAGTCCTCGGGGTACGGGAGGTCGAGTACCGGCTGCCCGGCGACGATGCCCACCGAGATGGCGACACATTCCGTGACCAACGGGTTGGCCGAGATCTGACCGGCCTGCACGAGGCGTTCGCACGCATCGTGCAGTGCAACGTACGCGCCACAGATCGATGCGGTGCGAGTTCCGCCGTCGGCCTGAAGGACGTCGCAGTCGAGCCGAATCGACGTCTCACCAAGTACCCGCATGTCGGTGACCGCCCGCAAGGATCGGCCGATCAGCCGCTCGATCTCCTGCGTCCGCCCCTTCGCACCGCGACGCTCACGTCCGATGCGTTCCGGCGACGAGCCGGGAAGCATGGCGTACTCGGCGGTGACCCACCCCTCGCCTTTGCCCTTCATCCAGCGCGGCACGTCATCCTCGACCGACGCCGTACAGAGCACACGCGTCTCACCGAAGCTCACGAGACACGAGCCCATGGTCATGGTGGTGAAGTCTCGGGTGAACGAGAACGGACGAAGTTCGTCGGGCGCACGCCCGTCGTAGCGAGTGGCCACAGAGTCTCCTGGTTGCTGAACGGTCAGATCGTGAAGGTCAGCCCGGGCAGCGCGACCTCGACCGGCCCACCGTACGCCGCTTCGGCCTCGGCCCGGTGTGCATCGGGGTCCGACCCGGGAACGAGATGGGTGAGGATCAGGCGCCGAACGCCGGCTTCGCTGGCCCGCACTGCAGCCTGGCGGGCACTCATGTGAGGGATACCTCGACCCTCGTGCACCTGCAGATGGCTCGCATCGGAGAGCGCAACGTCGATCGGATCGTCGATCCCGTCGACAGTGGCATAGTCCCAGCCCGGCCCGGAGTCAGCTGTGAAGACGAACGACCGGTCGCCACAGTCGACGCGGGGCCCCAGCGTCTCGACAGGATGATCGGCCAGTCCGAACCGCCAACGCTGGTCCCCGATCATCAGGTCGGACGACGGGTTGATCGTGGTCCAGACGAACGGCGTCTTCTCCCCGATCGTGATGTCGCTGTTGAGTTGCGCAGTCTCGGCCGTCCCGAACACCGGAATGGTTCGCCGAACGAAGTACAGGAAGACATTCCGAAGCACTGGCAGCTCGAGCCAGTGATCAGGATGTGCGTGAGTCAAGACGATCGCGTCGAGCTCGCCGAGGTCGATCTCGCGTTGGAGAGGCCCGAGCGTTCCCGGGCCGGCGTCGAGCAGGACCGAGGCGCCATCGCTACGCACCAGGTAGCCACTGCACGGATTCTCGACGGAGGCGTAGCTCCCCGACGAACCGAGAATGGTGACCCGGAACGTCACGAGTCGCCCCAACAGTGCGCAGCGACCGTGCCGAGTTCAGGACCGAGCAACTGGCGCCCGAGACGAGCAAACGTGTCGACATCGCCGGTGGAGACGAAGGTGTGGGTACCTCGACGCCCGCTCGGCTCGGCCGTGGCAACCGGGTCGAGTTCGCGCAGCAGCGAGAAGGCCGTCTCATCCGCCGACGAGACCAGCACCACCTCGGGTCCGAGCACGTTGGCGATCGTACGCGCCAGAAACGGGTAGTGCGTGCAGCCGAGCAACAGCGCATCTACCTCGGCCTCGATGATCGGGGTCAGGAGACGCTGGGCGAGGACATGAACCTGTTCGCTGTCGGTGTCACCTCGTTCGACGAACTCGACGAATCCAGGACATGCAGCGCAGGTGAGTTCGACGTCTGGGGCGATGGCTTCAGCCGCCTGCTGGTAGGCACCACTGGCAATGGTGCCGACCGTTCCGATGACGCCGACCCGACCCGAGGTGGTGACGGTGAGCAGTGACTCGAGACCTGGCTCGAGCACGCCCATCACCGGGAGCGGATAGCGGGCCCGAAGATCCTCGAGTGCGACCGCTGTTGCGGTGTTGCAGGCGACGACGAGCACCTTCGGATCGAATTCGGCCACCAACCAGTCGCTGATCTGCAGCGCGAAGTGGCGGACCTCTTCTGCGGTTCGCGGCCCGTACGGATATCGGGCCGTGTCACCGAAGTACACCAGATCGTCGCCGGGCAGCAGGTCGATCACAGCACGCGCAACGGTGAGACCGCCGAAGCCAGAATCGAACATTGCGATCGGTCGACCCATGCAAGACCGACGATCTGAGCGGTCAGCGCCGCCGGTTCGACGGACGAACGCTCAGCGCTCTTCCTTGAAAACCACGTGCTGGCGAACAACCGGATCGTACTTCTTGATTTCGATCCGCTCGCGCGTGTTGGTCTTGTTCTTCGTGGTGACGTACGTGTAACCGGTACCGGCCGTCGAACGCAGCTTGATGATGGGACGCTTGTCGCTCGCCATAGCAGAACCTCAGATCTTCTGGCCGGCGGCGCGCATGTCGGCGACGACACGCTCGATACCGCGCTTGTCGATGGTCTTGATGCCCTTGGTGCTGACGTTCAGCTTGATCCAGCGCTTCTCACTCGCGAGGTAGTAGCGCTTGGTCTGCACATTCGGGTCCCACCGACGGCTCGTGCGCCGGTGCGAGTGTGAAAGCTGCTTGCCAAAGTGGGGTTTCTTCCCGGTGACTTGGCAGATCTTGGACATCGGATCTCTCCTGTAGAGACTCGCTCACGCGAGCACAGAACGACTCAAAATCCTAACGGCTTCCGGCTTCGTCTCCACCACGCGCTGCGGGACCGACGGGTACGAGCCGACGTCGCAGCCCCGCTCGCCGTTCGTGTTCGATGGCCACCAAACCGGCGGTAACAATGATCGCAGCACCGATCCAGGTCGGGAGATCCGGAGTTTCCCCGAAGACCCAGTAGCCGATGGCCACCGCACCGACAACCGGGGCATACCGGAACGGCGCCGAAACACTCAGATCGCCAACCCGCACGGCGTACACCGACAGCAGGTACCCGAGCGAGAGTGCGACGACACTGCCGGCCATCAGGAACCAGCCCGATCCGGGCATCGGTTCCCACCCGTCGGCGATCGACAACCCAGCCGTCAACACTGCGAGCCCGCTCGCAGTGACGAACGAGATGGAGACGAGGGGGGTGGACAGGGGAATCCGACGGGTCGCGAACTCGCGAACCGTGGCCAGCACGGCGGTTCCGATGGCGAACAGTACCCATGGGGTGAAGGCATCGGTACCGGGCCTGACCAGCACCACGACGCCGACGAAGCCCACCAGCACGGTCAGGTAGTGCGCTGTCGTCACACGCTCGCGCAAGTACAGCGCCGCACCGAGAGTGACCATCAGGGGCGTCACCTGCACGATTGCCTGGATGTTCGCAAACTCGACGCGAACGAGAGCGGTGTAGAAGCATGCCGCTCCGACCACCTCTGCAGCGGTTCGCACGAACAGGGGCACCGACAGGTGTGGGCGACGGGTGTACTCACCCCTCACTCGGCCCACGACCCAGAACAGCACTGCGATTGCGATGCTCCGCATACACAGAACCTGGTAGGGGCCGGGACCGTCATCGGTGATCGAACGCAGCAGGGCGTCGTTGACGGTCACCGCCAGACCGGCGCATGCCATGGCGATGGAGCCGAGCGCGTTGGGCGACAGGTTGGGCACGGGTGCACCGTATCCACGACCCCGACCCCCGGTAACCTTTCGACGTGTCGGAGAATCCGCAACCGTCCGTCGGTGCAGTCGACAAGGTCCTGCTTGCGGCACCGCGCGGCTTCTGTGCCGGTGTCGAGATGGCGATCAAGGCCCTCGCCTGGATGGTGCGAGCGTTCGAAGCGCCCGTGTACTGCTACCACGAGATCGTTCACAATCAACTCGTGGTCGAGCGTTTCGAGCAGGCCGGAGTCGTCTTCGTCGACGACATCGCAGAGGTCCCTCCGGGGCGACCGATCATGCTCTCGGCCCACGGGTCGGCTCCCGAGGTCGTTGCAGCTGCTCGAGATCGGGGCGGCTATGTGGTCGATGCCGTCTGTCCACTTGTCACCAAGGTCCATCATGAGGTGAAGACCCGAGCCAAGAAGGGCTATCAGATCGTCTACATCGGCCATGAAGGCCATGAGGAGGCGGTGGGGACCATGGCGGTCGCCCCTGACGTCATCCATCGAGTCGAATCCCGCGAGGAAGTCGAGTCCCTGCCCGACCTCGACCAACCGATCGCTGTGCTGGCGCAGACCACACTGTCGCATCGCGAGTGGGCGGGGGTGCTCGAAGCGACCCGGGAACGCTTTCCCGACCTCTGGCAACCAGGCCGAAGCGATCTCTGTTTCGCCACCACCAACCGACAATCCGCACTGATGGCGATCGCGCCCCGCTGCGACGCAATGGTCGTGATCGGCTCGGCCAACTCGTCGAATACGAACGCACTTGCCGGTCTCGCTCGTGAAGCAGGCTGTCCCGAGGTGTTTCGCATCAACAGTGCGCACGAACTTCCCGACACGCTCTCTGGCACCGTTGGCGTCACGGCCGGCGCATCGGCCCCCGAAGATCTCGTGCGGGCCGTCATCGAACGGCTCTCCCCCACCGATGGCGTCGAAGAGGTCCGGGTGACCGACGAGGATGAATATTTCCCGCCGCCTCGAACGCTTCGAAACCTGCTGAGCGCGATCGATGTGGCCACGGCACTCACGCTTGGCGGTGAGACGCGGCTACCGCTCGACGATCGCAGCATCGATGCCTCCGATGTCCTCGAATCACTCGCAGAGCCATCACTACCTTGAGGGCCCGCACCACCAAACGCAGCCCCCTGGTCGTCGGCTGGCGCGAATGGGTGTTGATGACAGGGCTCGGGTGCTCTGTTCCGGTGAAAGCGAAGATCGATACGGGGGCAGCGACATCGGCGCTCCACGCTCCCCTTCTGCAGATCTTCGAGCGCGAGGGTGCGCCGTGGGCGACGTTCACATTTCGTCCCCATCAGCGGGTCTCTCGCGACTCCATGCGGGTCGAAGCTCCCATCGTCGACGAACGCCGCATCCGCTCCTCGAACGGTGTCACCGAACTGCGACCCGTCATCGAGACGACGATTGCGATCGGCGATCGTCGTTGGAAAGTGCAGTGCACGCTCACCCGTCGCGACACGATGGGTTTTCGCATGCTGCTCGGCCGCCAAGCGCTTCGCAGAAACGCACTCGTCGACGTGGGCCGCAGCTACGCCGCCGGAACGCCCTATCCGCTCCTCGAGCCGCCGACCCAAGGCGTCTGATCAGTCGCCGGGAGCCGCCTCATCACCGGCGAGCACTCGAGCTTCGATGTAGAGGTCGCCAAGCTCTTCGAAAAGTGTGTCGGTGAGATCACTGACGACACGCCGAGGCACCCGCCCTTCACCCCGATCCGGCGGATAGATCGGCTCACCGATGACGGCAACACACTTGATGGGTCGGGGAATCGACGAACCGAGCGGCATCGCTCGAGCACTCCCGCCGATACCGACCGGGACGATCGGAATACCGGTGCGGGCCGACACGAAGGCCGGGCCGTCGAGGAGGTCTTCCCGGCGAAGGCGAGGCCCCTCTTTGCGGGTGCCCTCGGGAAACATGACCAGCGGTTCACCCAACGCCAGCACATCTTCGGCAGCCCGCAAGGCCGTGCGGTCCGCGGTCCCTCGCTCGACCGGAAAACCGCCCATCGCAGTGAGAAACGCACCCATGACCTTGTTGTCCCACATCGCCTCTTTGCCCATGAAGCGCATGCGTCGCGATGTCGTCATACCGATCAACGGCGTGTCGATGAACGAACGGTGAACGCCCGACAAGATGAAGGGTCCATCGGGCAGGTTTTCTCGTCCATGGACCCGAAAACGAAAGACGATCAGGATGGCAAGGTAGAAGAGCCGCCAGAAAAAGAAATAGCCGATACGGCCCCACAACGAATGCCCGCTGCGTTCCTCGATACTGCCGTCCTGACCGCCGTACTTTCGTTCGCTCACGGTGTTCCTCCACTGCTGTCACCGAGCAACGCTGCGATCGCCGCCACGACCTCGTCGATCGTCATTCCCGTCGTGTCGACGACAACAGCATCGGCTGCTTCGGTGAGCGGGTCGGCCGCCCGGGTGCTGTCGATGGTGTCGCGACGCGCCAGATCGGCAGCAACGGCCTCGTACTCCAGATCGGTCACTTCCTTGGCGCGGCGGCGGGCTCGTTCCGCCGGGTCAGCGGTGAGATAGATCTTGAGCTCGGCGTCAGGAAAAACCACTGTCCCGATGTCACGACCTTCGAGCACTCCCCCGCCTCGCAGATTCGCCCACTCGCGTTGCCGCGACACGAGCTCGGCCCGTACCTCAGGGTTGGCGGCAACGACGCTCACCGCTTGGCTCACCTGCGGTCCTCGGATCTCGACAGTGGCATCGACGCCATCGACGCTGACACGGTCGAGACCGATCTCGAGCTCGACGGCTCGGGCGACCGCCGCCGTTGCATCGCCGTCATCAGGGTCCCCTCCGCTGCGAAGCACGGCGAACGCAACACTGCGATACATCGCGCCGGTGTCGAGGTACTGGAGGCCGAGGTGGGCAGCGAGCGCTCGAGCCACGGTGGACTTTCCCGAACCGGCCGGCCCGTCGATGGCGATGACACGCATGTCCGTCATCCTGCCGCGTCAGCGCAGCTGTTCCAAAGCATCGAAAAAGGTTGGGAACGTCTTGTTGACACAACTGGGTGCGGCGATCTTCACGCCATCGACGCGAAGTCCGACGAGTGCGAACGCCATGGCCATGCGATGGTCGTCGTAGGTCTCGAAGGTGGCTGGTCGTGGGTGTCCGTTCGGCCGGACGACGAAGCCATCGTCGAACTCTTCGGCATCGACCCCGGCTCGCCGGAGCTCGGTCACCGGACCGGCAACGCGGTCGCTCTCTTTGCCCCGGATGAAACCGATTCCCGAGATGCGGCTCGGCGAATCCGCAAAGGCTGCGACGACCGCAAGGGTGGGGGCTGTGTCGGAGACGTCGGACAGGTCGACATCGACACCACGGAATGCTCGTCCCGACACCTCCACATGATCGGCACCGAGTTCGACGTCACAGCCCATCTGACCGAGCACCGCTGCGAACTGGACGTCTCCCTGGAGCGAATCACGCCCCAGACCGTCGATCCGGACCCGACCTCCAGTGATTGCGGCCGCGGCGAGGAAGTACGAGGCTGCAGACGCATCCGGCTCGACGTCGTAGACGGTGGCGCGATATCCCCCACCCACCGTCCAGACCTGCGCTCCGTCGTGTTCCACATCGGCACCGAAACTCCGCATCACCGCGCTGGTCATGTCGATGTAGGGCCGCGAGATCGGTGCCGTGGTGAGACGGACCCGGAGCGTGGCGCACGCCCCAGCGAGCATCAATCCGCTGATGAACTGGCTCGAGGTATCACCGGGCAGCGCGGTCTCGTGGCTGCGGATCGGACCTGTGACCCGGACCGGGAGGCGCTCGGGCGCCCCGAGAGCCTCGATGGTGACACCCAACGCTTGCAGGGCACCAAATTGGTCACCCATCGGGCGAGCACGCATCTGATCGTGCGCATCGATCACCACCGGTGTGGTACCGAGCCCTGCCAGCGGCACGGCAAAGCGCGCCGTCGTGCCGGACTGGTTGGCAGAGACGTGAGCCGGCACCCCCGGCAGTTCGCCACCACAACCGTCGACTTCGATTGTCGCAGCCGCCCGGTCGATCCGGGTGGTGATGCCGAGGCCGTCGAGCACGCTCACCATCGCTTCGGTGTCGTCGGCGAACAGCGCGCCGCGCAGCAGGCTCGTACCCTCGGCGAGCGCAGCGCACACGAGTGCCCGGTTCGTGATGCTCTTGGAGCCAGGGAGGGACACCGACGTGTCGGGGGGTTCGACCAGAGGTGTGACCGGGTAGGGATCGATGGGTGTCACGCGTCGAGCGCCTGCAAGGAGGGGCGATACCCAAGCGCCATCAGGCCGCCCTGAAGCCGCTCGGCCAGTGCAGTCTCGATGAGCAACACGACGACACCGCGTGGACCTTCGGTCGAGTGAGCAATCTCGAGATCGTAGATATTGACGTCGAGGTCGGCGGCCAGCGCAGCGATCGCAGCGATCTCTCCTTGCCGGTCGAGCACCGGTACTCGGACCTCGGTCATCTTGTCGGGGGCTGACACCGTGGTGGGCAGATTTCGTCGAGCGATTCGAGCAGCTTCGAGTCGCTCCAGAAGACCGTCGCGATCGCGATCCGCGATGGCGTCGCGGACCTGCCCGAGTTCCACCCGAAGCTCGTCGAGCACATCGACGATTGCATCGGCGTTTTCTGCACAGATGTCGGGCCAGATGGCCGGATGACCGGCTGCGATGCGAGTCATGTCTCGGAATCCACCAGCCGCCAGTCGAAGCAGCGCTCGATGCTCCACCGCCCGGCCATCGGCAAGACGCATCAGTGTCGCTGCCGTCAGGTGGGGTACGTGCGAGACGACCGCCACGAGCATGTCGGGGCGGTCAGCGGGAATGGCGATGGCATGGGCTCCGAGCGAGACAGCCATCTCGCGTACCGACGCAAACGCCACGCCATCGGTAGACGACGTCGGGCACAGAACCCAGGTCGCCCCGCTGAACATGTCTTCGGAGGCACCGGCAAGACCGTCCTGTTCGCTCCCTGCCATCGGGTGACCGGGCACGAATCGGGGATCGTCGATCGCAGCAACGATCGGGGCCTTCACCGAACCGACATCGGTCACCACGTCGAGTCCCGCATCGAGCAGGGCCTGGACGACACCGGCGACATCGCCAACGGGAATCGCGACGACACCGAGGGCCCCACCATCGATCTCCTCGAGTGACGCGATGTCGTCGATCACGCCAGACCCGACTGCGAGCGCAAGGCGATCGGTGTCGGTGTCAACGCCGGTGACATGCCAGCCGGCCTTGCGCAGTCCGAGCGCGATCGATCCTCCGATCAATCCCACTCCGACGACGACGGCACGCTTCGCTTCGGTCACGGGGAACGAGGCTACCCGGCCCGCCCTGTCGGCCGATCGGGCTTGTGCTCGCCGACGGCGACCTCGAGCGCCCGCACCTCTTCTCGACGCAGCGCTCGCCACTCCCCCGGCTTGAGCTTCGGGTCGACGATCGGTCCGATCCGGGTTCGAACCAGTCGCATCACTGGATGACCGACCGCCTCACACATGCGGCGGACCTGGCGGTTGCGGCCCTCGTGGATCGTGATCCGTAATACCGACGGCTGCACGGCGCTCACTCGCGCCCGCGCGGTCGGACCATCGTCGAGTTCGACACCGTCACGAAGTCGTCGGATCACCCCCCGGGAGGGTTGACCGGTCACCTCGACGAGGTACTCCTTCTCCACGCCGAAGCTCGGATGGGTGAGTCGGTGTGCGAGCTGCCCGTCGTTCGTCAACAACAGCAAGCCTTCGGTGTCACCATCGAGACGACCGACCGGAAAGACGCGCGGCTCGCGCGGAACCATCTCGACGACGGTCGGGCGGTTCTGCGGATCGTCGGCCGTGGTGATCACACCGGCAGGCTTGTTGATCAGATAGTGCACCAGATCCGGTTTCACCCCCACCGGTGCACCATCGACCGCCACGACGATCTCGTCGTCGACGTCCACTCGACACCCGAGCTCGGCAACCACACCGTCGACGGTGACGCGCCCATCGGCGATCAGTTCCTCGCAGCGCCGACGACTACCGAACCCGAGCCGGGCGAGCACCTTCTGCAGCCGCTCCCCCTCGTCGTTCATGGAACCTCGTCAGGACTCGATTCGTTCGAACGACCGTCATCGTCGACCGCTCCGAGTTCGTCGTCTTGCGGCGCAACCCGCAGTCCACGTTCGAGCGCTTCCACCACATCGGTCGTCGGAAAGAACTCACCCAGCGGCGGTAGCTCGTCGACCGAATCGAGACCGAGGCGCTCGAGAAACGTCGGCGTCGTGCCGTAGAGCACCGCTTGGCCGGGTCCGGAGTCGCGAGCGACCTCGTCGACATAGCCACGCTGTTGCAACGTCCGCATCACACCGTCGACATTCACACCCCGGATCGACGCAATCTGGTTGCGGGACACGGGCTGTTTGTAGGCGACCACAGCAAGCGTTTCGAGTGCGGCAGCCGACAGCCGGGCCGACTGTCCGTCGAGCACGAACCGCTCGACATACGGTGCCTGATCGCTTGCGGTCTGGTAGCGGTAGCCGCCGGCCACCCGGGCGAGGACGAAGCCACGACGGTCAGCTTCGTACTCGGCTGCGAGTGTCTCGCAGTGATCGACGACATCGTCGATCGATGTTCCAACCAGTTTGGCGAGCAACTCTGGCGGCAGTGGCTCTTCGGCGACCATCAGGATTGCCTCGAGCGCAGGTGCGATGTGATCGGCCACGTCAGCCCTCGTACACGTCGATCTTGATCTCGTCTGCGCTGAGACCCTCGGCTCCGGTCCACACAACCGTGATGTCGCCGAATGTTGCCGTCTGGTCGAGTTCGACAACGCCCTGCTTGAACAGCTCCAGTACGGCGAGGAAACGGACCACGACCTCGATGCGATCGACGAACTCGGAGGTGAGTTCTCGAAACGTCATGCTGCCCACTCGCGGCAACGCCGCGATCAGTTCTTCGACCGCTTCCTCGACCGTCACCTTGATCGGTGTGATGTGGGAAACATCGACCCTGACGATCGGCTTGGGAGCCGTTGCGCGCAGATAGGCCGCACGAAGGTCGTCGGGAGTCGTCCGCTCGAGCAGGTCGGGGGCCAACGACAGGAAGTGATCCTCGACTGGGCCACATCGACGGGGGTAGGAGCGCGAAGCTGCCGCCGACAACTTGCGAAGAATCAGCGCAGCGTCCTTGAACGTCTTGCATTCGATGAGGCGAGCCAGAAGCAGATCGCGCTCTTCCCACAGCCCGAGTTCGTCATCGAGGTCGATCTCGCTGTCCTTCGGCAAGAGCCGGCGAGCCTTGAGTTCGACCAGGGTCGCAGCGATGAGCAAGAACTCGGTTGCGACCTCAAGATCAAGATGTTCCATCCGCTCGAGTTCGACGAGATATGCATTCACGATCTCCGACAGGTTGACCTCGTAAAGATCGACCTGTTCACGCAGGATCAAGTGCAGCAAAAGATCGAACGGCCCGTCGAACACAGGCGTGTGCACCTCGTACGGCATTCGGATGACCCTAGACGCGTCCTGCTCGTTCGCGGTGCGTCACGAGCGCATCCATACCCGTGCGCTGATCCCTAAGATGGCGGGGTGAGCACGGGGATTGTCTGGTTCCGTCGCGACCTGCGACTCGACGACAACCCGGCGTGGGCTGCAGCGACACATGCGCACGACCGGGTGGTCCCGCTGGTGATCCTCGAGCCGACGCTTCTCGACAACGCCGGACCGTTTCGGCGGGCGGCATTCGTGCGTGCTCTCCACGACGTGGACCAGGCGCTCGAGCGGCGCGGAGGGCGACTGCATGTCGCACACGGCGACCCGACAGCGGTCCTTCTGCAACTGTTGAGCACACCTGGAACTGCGCGGATCTACGCCAATGCCGACGTCAGTCGGTGGGCCCAGCGACGAGACCGCGCCGTCGATGTTGCCACCGACCAGGCGGTGGAATGGTCGTGGGGCACGCTGGTCCATCGCCCCGGCGACATCCTGACAAAGGCCGGCACGCTCTCGAGGGTCTTCACACCGTTCTGGAAGCGCTGGGATGCCGTTCCCCTTCCACCCGAGGCCGTCGACGGCACCGCCACACCGACAGACGAGCAAGGGATCGGTCTTCCTCCGGTTCCCGATCATCGACCCATTCACCCCACCGCCGACTGGGAGCAGCTTGTGGAGGACTACGAGTCGAGTCGCGACACGCCGTCGATCTCTGGGACCAGTCGATTGTCGACTGCGCTGCGATTCGGAACGATCTCGGCCCGCCGCCTCGCCGAGGAGTTCGGCACCCACACCTCTGGACGTCAGGGATTCGTTCGTCAACTCGCCTGGCGCGACTGGTACGCACACACGACGCTTCAGTTTCCCGACATCGATCGTCGGGCCATCCGACCCGAATACGACACGATCCGATGGGAACAGGGGCCCGACGCCGACCGAGACTTCGCTGCATGGCAACACGGGCGAACCGGCTACCCGATCGTGGATGCCGGTATGCGCGAGCTGGCGGCGACCGGATGGATGCACAATCGGGTGCGCATGATTGCGGCGTCATTTCTCGTGAAGGATCTCCTCATCGACTGGCGGCGTGGAGAACGACACTTCCGTCACCTGCTCAGTGACGCCGAACCATCGCAGAACGCCGGGAACTGGCAGTGGGTGGCTGGCACGGGTCCCGACGCCGCTCCCTACTTCCGCATCTTCAACCCGGTCACCCAGAGCCGACGATTCGACCCTGACGGCCGCTATATCCGCCAGTGGGTTCCCGAGCTGGATGCGCTCGACAATGCGACCATCCATGCGCCATGGGAGGCAGCCCCTCTCGACCTCGCAGCGGCCGGAGTGGTGCTCGACGACACCTATCCGGCTCCGATCATCGACCATGCCGTGGCTCGGGATCGGACCTTGGCCGCATATTCGACCGCCCTCGATCGTTGACCCCGTAGCCTTCTGGGCCATGACGCGCGTCTTCTCCGGAATCCAGCCCACGGGCGAACAACACCTCGGCAATTTCCTCGGCGCAACTCGCAACTGGGCCCGTCGTCAACACGAGACCGATGCCTTCTTCTGTGTCGTCGATCTGCATGCGCTCACCATCAAGCTTCCCGACGGCGAAGTGCGCGACGGTTCGGTCCGACTCGCCCAGATGCTGATGGCGGTTGGCCTCGACCCCGAGGTCTGCACCCTGTTCGTGCAATCCCATGTGCGCGAACACTCCGAGCTGGCGTGGTTGATGCAATGCAACGTGAGTTTCGGCGAGTTGAGCCGCATGACGCAGTTCAAGGACAAGAGCGACCAGCACGCGTTCGTGTCCGCGGGCTTGTTCACCTACCCGGCGTTGCAGGCAGCGGACATCCTGCTGTACGACACCAACGAGGTGCCGGTGGGGGACGACCAGCGGCAACACATCGAGATCACTCGAGACATCGCTGAACGTTTCAACTCCCACTATGGAGAGACGTTCGTCCTTCCCGAGGCCGTGATTCCCGAGACCGGCGCCCGAGTCATGGATCTCCAGAACCCGGGCAACAAGATGTCGAAGTCGTCCGAGTCGCCCAAGGGCACGATCGGCCTGCTCGACGATCCGAAGCAGATCGAGAAGAAGATCAAGAGTGCCGTCACCGATACCGACGGCGAGGTTCGCTTCGATTTCGCCCAGAAGCCGGGGGTGTCGAATCTGCTGTCGATCCTCGGTGCAGCGACCGACCGAGATCCTGCATCACTGGCTGTCGACTACGCACAGTACGGGCCGCTCAAAGCCGATACTGCTGCGGCAGTCATCGACCTGATCGAACCGATCCAGGCTCGCTACCGCGAACTCGAATCCGATCCTGCCGAGACTGCTCGACTGCTGGCGATGGGGGCCGACAAGGCCCGCGAGATCGCCGCTGCCACCATGGACCGAGCTCGCAAGAACGTCGGCCTCCTCATCGACTGACCAATCGCGTCGAGCTGACACAGCTGCGCTCAATCGGCATCAGCCTCGTGCAGCACGGTCGCGATCTCCGGGTCGATTGTCCACGCATCTGCTGCTCTGTGGTGATCCCGAGCCCAGGCGACCGTCAACGGGTCGCTTCCTGCGATCTCCAACACGTCGGCACCGATCTGCGGGTGAAGGAGGTACAGACCGACCTGGCGGGTGAACCCGCGGCCCTTGACCCACAGCTGCGCTGTCTCGACGCCGGCAACCTTGGCCGACAGCGTCGCAACCACCCGCCCCCACGTACCCAGTGCGGCGTCGATCTTGCCCACGTCGTGAAGCAGTGCAGCTGCAAGCACCGGTTGCGTTGCGGCTCCAACGAGGCGACGTTCGACCTCACGGGCAACCTGAACCGAATGACGGCGATCGGGGCCGTACATTCTTCGCCACAGCGCGTATTCGGCCGCAGACAACGTCGACTCGACCCAGGCTCGGTCAGCCTCGGCAGGACCACCCGGGCGCAATGAGCCCACGAACCGGCGCATGAGATGCCAGAACTCGCCCATCACGAACCGCTTGCCCGCGGGTGGGCCGACTTGTAGACGCGGATCAGTCGCTCCGCCGACACCTTCGTGTAGATCTGCGTGGTCGAAATCGATGCGTGGCCGAGGAGTTCCTGCACCGTGCGGATGTCGGCTCCATGGTCGAGCATGTGCGTTGCGCAGGAGTGGCGAAGGATGTGGGGCGACAGGCCAGTGCGAAGACCGACTGCCGCACCGCGGTCTTTGATGATCCCGAATGCGCCTTGGCGGCTCAGACGGCCACCACGCTGGTTGAGAAAGACAGCCTCGGCATCGTTGCGGCGGGCCCACTGCTTCGGCGCCAACTCGTTGCGTCCCCCGAGCGCGAACCAACGTGTGAGCGAATCGACTGCCATTCGGCCGAGCGGGACGATCCGCTCTTTGGAGCCCTTGCCCATGAGCCGCACCAACCCGTCGTGCAGATCGATGTCGCCGATCGACAAGCCCACGACTTCGGAGATCCGCGCGCCGGTCCCGTACAGCGTCTCGAGGAGGGCAGCATCTCGCCGATCGACCGGATCGTCGCCGTTGACCCCTTCGATCAGTGCCGTCACCTGGGCAAGGGTGAGCGCCTTCGGCAGGCCCTTGGGCACCGACGGGATGTCGACATCGGCTGCGGGGTCGTCAGGCCGGATCTCATCGGCAACCAGGAAACGGTGCAGTCCTCGGACAGCCACGAGGGTCCGGGTGATCGAGGAGGCAGCAAGACCTTCACCCTGCAACACATGCACGAAGGCAAGGACATCGCCATGGCTTGCGCCGATGGGGTCGGTATGGCGTCGAGCGAGGTGCGCCTGGTAGCGCGCAAGGTCGCGGCGATACGCCGCCAGCGTGTTCGCTGCTCTCCCCCGCTCGACGGTGAGCCACATCAGGAAGTCGTCGACCGCCGGATGGGGGCGTTCTTCGAGTGCCTCGAGATCGAGGTTGACGGTCATGTCGACCAGTCTGGCTCAGCGACCAAGTCGGCGGAGGACAGCACC
>JBMTIM010000044.1:0-25527 GCA_049437325.1 Acidimicrobiales bacterium | reverse complement strand
GCGTTGGTCGACGAGTGGACGGCACCGTCGATGTACTCCCGACTGCCGATCGTGGTCGGTGTGTAGATCGCTGGGATGGCAGATGACGCCTGCGATGCCTGACCCGGCGTCCCACGAACGTCGTCTCGCCCGAAGACGATCCGCTTCCCGTCGTTCGTGCGTACGGCGACGATCCACAGGGGTTGCGCCGGCCAGCCGTCGGGAAGGAGTTCGTCGATGCGGGTGGCGATCGCCTCGCCACTGCGGGTGCCGTTGGGGAGCAGTCCGAACGCAACCCGAACGGGATCGATGCTCCACGGGGGCCACGCAGCGCGCAGAGCCATCTTCGGCGATGATGGCACGAGCGCTCGGTCGGCAATCGGCTCGGCGTAGGGCGTCACGATGCGGCTCGTGATCGCCTGACCGTCGGGTGTGAGTTCGCGGCCCAGGTGCCGGTTCTCGACGTCGCCCGGGGCAAGACCGGCGCGCAGCGCCGTCGAGGTGAACGATCCGGCGGAGGTGCCCACCAGCAATTCGGCTGTGCGGGCGTCGAACTGGGTGTGCTCGGCGAGCGCGCCGACCACGCCGCTGTGCCATGGGTCGCCCTTCGGGCCACCAGCACTGAAAACGACGCCGACCGAGACCATGCAGGCAGGGTACCGAGCCGATCCGGCGAGGCGTTTCGTCCAGTCCGGATCGAGTCCAGATCTCGCTAGGCTCGTCTGTTCCCCTTCTGAGGAAAGTCCGTGTCGGAGCGTCATCCCGAACTCGATGCCGAGCAGGCGTACCTCGATTGGGCGTACGCGTGCCTGGAAGACGCCAGAGAACGCGCTGCGGGGGTCACCAGCGGCTACGAACCCCAGCGGGGTGGTACCGAGCAGCATCGTCATGAGCGCGAGTCCATCGTGGAGGTGGCCGTGCAGCGGCTCACCCAACTGAACCTCGGCGATCGGGCGCTCGTCTTTGGTCGCATCGACCTCGAAGGGACGGGCGAAGCCTTCTACATCGGTCGTCTCGGAGTCTGGGATCGCACGCAGGATCCGGTGGTCGTCGACTGGCGGGCACCGATCGCCGAGCCGTTCTATCGGGCGACGGGACGCGAATCGATGGGCATCGAGCGACGGCGGCACTTCGCCACGCGCGGCCGCACGCTGCTCGGGATCGACGACGAATTGTTCGGCGAGCTCGCCTCGGGAACGGCTGAGGGAGAGGTGCGGGGGCAGGGGGCGCTGGTCGCCGCCATCGAAGCGTCGCGTACCGGCCGCCTGGGCGACATCGTCGCCACGATCCAGGGCGAGCAAGACGAGATCATCCGCGCCCCGATGGCCGGTGTTCTGCTGGTGCAGGGTGGGCCGGGGACGGGCAAGACCGTTGTGGCACTGCACCGCGCCGCCTACCTGCTCTACACCTACCGGTTCCCGCTCGAGGGTCAGGGCGTGCTCGTTGTCGGCCCCAACCGTTTGTTCCTCGCCTACATCGAGCAGGTGCTGCCGTCGCTCGGTGAGGCCGGAGTCGAGATCGCCGTGCTCGGTGACCTGTTGCGGCCGAGGGTGCGGGTCGACCGCCTCGACGACGAAGCGACCGCAGCCGTGAAGGGCGATCTCCGCATGATGAAGGTGCTCGCAAAGGCGGTCGATGATCGCGAGCGGCCACTTCGCGAAGACCTTCATGTCGGCTTCGGTGTGCAACGCCTGCGCCTCACCGTGGGCGACTCCCGAGCGATCATCCGAGAGGCCCGACGGCGGTCGCGGGGCCACAATTCCGGCCGCAAGATCGTGGAAGAACTGGTCTTTGCGAAGCTGGCGGCGAGTGCTCGCAAGCCGGTCGAGGCCGCTGCGGTGCGGGAGCGGTTGCGTGGCGAGTTGCCCCTGCGTGAAGCCCTCGAATGGATGTGGCCGGTCCTGACCCCGGCCCACCTGCTCCACGACCTCTTCGGATCCACGGCGCTGCTTCGCTCGGCAAATCGGGCCGGCAAGGGCGCAACGTTCACCGACGACGAGATCGTGCGGCTGTATCGACCTCGCTCGAGCCATGCCGAAGCTGTCATCTGGCGGTTCTCCGACGTGCCGTTGCTCGACGAGGCACGTGCGCTGCTCGGCTATCGACCCGGAAAACGGGACGAAGATGCCGTTCGTACGTACGGCCACATCTGTATCGATGAGGCCCAGGATCTCTCGCCGATGGAGCTCCGCATGGTCGGACGACGCTCGCTGAACGGGTCGATGACGGTGGTCGGCGACATTGCGCAGGCCACCGGGGCGTGGGCCAACGACGGGTGGGACAACGTTCTCGACCGACTGCCCCGCAAGCGCGAGGTGCAACGTCGGGAACTGTCGATCGGCTATCGGATCCCGGGTCCGGCCATGACGCTCGCCAACCGAGTGCTGCCCCATGCTGCGCCGGGCCTTCGGCCCCCTCGACCGGTGCGTGACGACGGCGATCCCCCCACGATTCGCCGGCTCGAACGTCTGGGTGACGGTCTTGTCGATGTGGTGCTGTCGGAACTCGAAGCGGTTGGCGAGGGCAATGTCGCCGTGATCGTGCCCGACTCGCTCGTCACGGCGGTCAATGCTGTGTTCGAGTCGGCTGCCATCGCGATCGGTGGAGCCAACCGGCACGGTCTCGACCAGCGGGTCACCCTGGTGCCGGTTCGGCTTGTGAAGGGCCTCGAGGTCGACGCAGCTGTCGTGGTCGAACCGGCGCGGATCATCGAGGAGGAAGTGCAGGGGGTTCGATCGCTGTACGTTGCGCTCACGCGGGCCACAAAACGAATCGCGGTCGTGCATGTCGATCCGCTTCCTGCGATGCTGCGCGAATGACGGACACGGCAAACCCTCCGTACGACGTGTCGCTGTTGCCGCCCGCCGGTGATGCGCCTCGGTGTGCCGTGCACACGGCATCGATTGCCGTCGATCCGGCCGGTTCGGCGCTGCATGTCGACGAAGTGATGATGATCGATGTGCCGTTGCCGTGGCCCAAACCGGTGTGGGCAGCCGATGGGTTCACCCATGTGCCTGAAGCTGTCCTGGCTGCCGGCGACAACGGTCGCCGGGTGCGGGCCCTGGCGGCGGTGCCGCTCGACGATGGTGTTCGGCGCATCGTTGCCTACGAACGTGTCGATGGGCTCGGCCCGATGGTGCGTCACGAGTGGCACGCCCCCGAGGACGAGATCCCCGCCTTGGCCGACCGGCTCGTGCGGGCCGGCGTGGGCGCCGGTGACCACGCTCGGGTCGATGGCGGATCGGGTCGTCGTGAGGTCGCCATCTGTGCGCAGGGCTCACATGACGTCTGTTGCGGTGCCGACGGGATGCGGCTTGTCAACGACGTGCGCGAGGCTCGGCCGGGCCTGTCGATCCGGATGGTGAGCCATACCGGTGGGCATCGCTTTGCCCCGACCGGCCTGACCTTTCCCGATGGCCGCATGTGGGGGTTCGTTTCCGTCGAGGAGATGGTCCGCATCGTCGACCGAGTTGGCTCACCGGCCACCGTCGTCGATCGTTGTCGGGGCTGGACGGGAACCGAACCCGTGGGTCAGGTTGCCGAGCGGGCCGTGTTCGCTGCGGTCGACGACTGGTCGGTCGATGACGTGGTCCGCACGGTCGAGGTGCGCGACAGTTCGGAGGGCTGGGCATGCGTGGTCCGGCTTGAGGGGCGGGTGTTCGATGTCGAGGTCGTGCCGGGACGGGCAGTGCCCTCGATTGCCTGCCGAGCCGACGGTGGCCTGCCGGCGAAGCCGGGTCGAGAGTTCCGGGTGGTGTCCGTGGCCCAACGGTGACCGTCCCGCCGTTCGACTGCCAGGCGGGTTGCTGTTTCGGCTCAGTCCCGTTCGGCGGGTTGCCGGTGTGAAGCGATCAAGGGTGCTGCGGTAGCGTGTAAAGCATGCCTGACACGGCGCTGACTCCGAAAGGGTTCTCGGTCGACTCGGTTTGCGTTCGTCTTGCCGGCGGTGACGTGCTTCGTGGGATCGATCTGCGCGCCGACCCTGGGCAACAACTCGCTGTGCTCGGCCCGAGTGGCTGCGGCAAGACCACGCTGCTGCGGGCCCTGGCCGGCTTGCAGTCGATCGATGCTGGTGAGATTGCCATCGGTGAGCGGGTCGTGGCGTCTGCTTCGAAACATCTTGCGGCGGAGGATCGTGGCGTCGGGCTGGTGTTCCAGGACTGGGCGCTGTTCCCTCACCTGACGGTTGCGGCCAATGTGGCCTACGGCCTTCCCGCTGGTGTGCGCGGTCGCTGGTCGTTCGGTCGTCGGGGCCAGGCCCGCATGCGCTCGTCGGTGCAGCACCTCCTCGACATGGTCGGTATCGGTGAACTTGCCGACCGGATGCCTGGTTCGCTGTCGGGTGGCCAACAGCAGCGGGTTGCGCTCGCTCGTGCCCTCGCCCCTGCCCCCTCGGTTTTGCTTCTCGACGAGCCGTTTTCGAGCCTCGACACCAGCCTGCGGACCTCGCTGCGAACAGAGGTGGCCGCACTGTTGCGAGAACTTGCGATCACGGCGGTCTTCGTCACCCATGATCAGGATGAGGCGTTCGTGCTCGGTGACGAGGTTGCGGTGATGCGCGACGGTGTGGTCGTCCAACAGGCCCCACCCGCCGAGCTGTACGCCCATCCAGCCACGCCGTGGTTGGCCCGGTTCGTCGGAGATGCCGATGTGCTCGCCGGTGAGGGTCGGGGCGACAGCGCAACGACGGCGATCGGGCAGGTGCCGTTGGAGGCGATGACCGTCGGCGGAGTCGATGTCCTGGTTCGTCCCGAAGACGTCGTGCTCGAGTCGGGAGGTGACACCATCGTGTGTGCGGTCGAGTACTACGGCCACGATGCGGTGACCTCGGTGCGGACGTCGTCGGGTGATGTGGTGCGCAGCCGTACGACGGGCGCTCCGGCGTTTGCGGTGGGGGATCGGGTGTCGGTACGTCACTCGGGGGTGAAGAGCATCGCCTTCCCTCGTACAGTGTGACAGATGTCATCTATTAGGTACACCTAACAACCGCTACCTTTCGTCTCCATGTTCAGCACGTTTCGCCTGCGTTCCGGCCTGCTTGCCCTCGCCCTGCTCGTGAGTGCGTGTGGTGGCGGCGGCGAAACCGGTGACGACGGTGGCACAATCACCGTCTATTCCGGTCGCAGCGAAGATCTCATCGGACCCTTGCTCGATGCCTTCACTGCCGAGACAGGGATCGAGGTCGAGGCGCGCTTCGGTGATTCGGCCGAGCTTGCGCTCTTGATCCAGACCGAGGGTGAGAGCTCACCCGCCGATGTCTTCATTTCTCAGAGTCCCGGTGCGCTGGGTCTGCTCGCCGGCGAGGGCCGTCTCGCCCCCCTCGACGCCGGCCTCACGTCGATGGTCGGTCCCGGGTTCAGCGCCTCCGACGGCACCTGGGTCGGCATCACCGGACGGATTCGGGTGGTGGTCTACAACGCCGATCTCGTCGACACCGCCGATCTGCCCGACTCCGTTCTCGACCTGACCGATCCGGCCTATGCCGGACGCGTCGCCGTTGCGCCCAGCAACGGATCGTTCCAGGATTTCGTCACTGCGATGCGCAACGAACTCGGCGACGACGCGACGCGTGCGTGGCTCGAGGGCATGGCCCGCAATGGTGCGCCGAACTACCCGAAGAATTCTGCCATCGTCGAGGCCGTCGGCCGGGGCGAGGTCGACATGGGTCTGGTCAACCACTACTACAACCTGCGCGCGCTCGAAGCGGACCCGTCGGTTGCGTCGGTCAACCACTTCCTTCCCGCGGACGACCTCGGTGCGCTCGTGATCGTCACCGGCGGTGCAGTCCTGGGCTCGAGTGAATCGCCGGGCGCCGCCGGGCAGCTGCTCGAATGGCTGCTCGGCGAAGCGGCGCAGTCGACCTTCGCAGCCCAGACACAGGAGTACCCGCTGCGCACCGGTGTTGCGGGCCCCGCCGGGGTGCCGTCGCTCGACGGCCTCGCCGTCGACACCATCGACTACAGCCTGCTCGGTGACGGTCTCACAGGAACGATCGAGCTCATCCGCGCCAGTGGTATCGAGCAGTAGTTCGGCCCCGACAAGGGTGCGGGCAGTGAGCGCTGTCCCTGACGCCGACGCGCCTCGGCTCGGGGTCGGGCCCGGGACGGTGGTCGTGGTGATCGGGCTGGTGTTCCTCAGCCCCTTCGTCTACGTGCTGTGGCGCAATGTCGATCTGGGCGCCGACGTCGGGGAGATCATCTGGGACGCCAACACGCTGCACCCGCTGCGCCGCAGTCTGTCGTTGGCGAGCACCGTTGCGTTGAGTTCGGTGGTCGTGGGAACCGGGTTGGCCTGGCTCACCATCCGAACCGACCTCCCCGGTCGTCGAATCTGGCGTGTCCTCGCCCCCCTTCCCCTGGTGTTTCCGAGCTTTGTCGGCGCCACCGCGCTGCTGGCCGGTTTCGCCAGCGGCGGACTTGTCGAAGAGCTCCTCGGCCCGCTCGGCATCGACACCCTGCCGAGTGTTCGGGGCTATCGGGGGGCATGGCTCGTCCTCACCCTCTTCACCTATCCCTACGTCTACCTTCCGGTCGCAGCCCGGCTCTCGGCGCTTCCACCATCTCTGGAGGAGTCGGCCCGGATCCTTGGACGGTCGCCGTGGTCGGTGTTTCGGACGGTGGTGCTGCCCCAGACCAGCCCGGCAATCTGGGCCGGTGCTCTGCTCGTGTTCCTCTATGCGGTCAGCGACTTCGGTGCGGTTGCGCTCCTCGGGTACGACACGCTGACCGAGCAGATCTACGCCGACCGACTGTTCAACCAACCGCGAGCGATGGGTTTGTCGCTCGTGCTCGGTTGCGTTGCACTCGTGGTCGTGATGATGGAGCGGTCGCTCGATCGGCGCCGGCAGCAGATCGAGGTGTCGCGTGCGCGTGCGTCGTTGTTGGTCGGGCTGGGCCGGTGGAAGCCGGTTGCGTGGATCACCGTGGCCAGTTTTTTCGTCGCTGCGCTGATCGGCCCTGTGGCGGTGCTCGGCTTCTGGACCTGGCGGGGTCTCACCGCCGATGTCGAGACGGTTGGTCTGTCGACCGATCTGGGTGCGCTTGCCGGCCCTATCGTCAACTCCGCCCAGGCCGGGTTGCTCACCGCAGCCGTGGCGGTTGCCGTGGTGCTCCCGGTTGCCTGGGCCGCCGCCCGGCACCGGAGCCGGCTGGCCGGGGCGGCCAACGCCATGGTGGTGGCCGGGTTCGCGTTGCCCGGGGTGGTCATCGCCCTGTCCCTCGTGTTCTGGGCGATCGACACGCCGTTGATCTCGGCGTGGTACCAGACGCTGCCGCTCCTCGTCGTCGCCTACGTGCTCCACTTCGGTGCGCAGGCGACCCGCGCCGCGCGGGTTGCCGTCGATGCAACACCCCGTCGCATGAGCGACGTGGCCGCCACGCTCGGCGCATCCAGAACTCGTCGGTTTTTCAGCGTCGAGTTGCCATTGATGCTGCCCGGTCTGCTGGCTGGGGCCGGTCTGGTCATGCTGTCGACCATGAAGGAGTTGCCGGCCACGTTGCTGCTTGCGCCGATCGGGTTCGACACGTTGGCGACCGAGATCTGGAATGCCGGTGACGCTGGGGCCCTTGCCCAGAGTTCCCTTGCCAGCCTGGTGCTCGTGGCGTTGAGCGCGGTGCTCACCTGGGCGGTGGTGCTGCGTCGTATCGACAACTACTGAGGGCCGACCTGGCTGCCGATGACGCTCGACCGGCTCAGCTCGCAGTCACGAGGATCCGGGCGCTCGCAAAGCCACCGACCCCGACGGCGGCGCCGCCGATGTGGACCGTGGCGGTCCCATCGGGCGACATCGCCGTGACCGTTCCCTCGGAGCCGGGTGTGATCGATGACGCTTCGAGAAAGTCGAGCATGCCCTCGGTGAACTCGAGTTCTTCGGGGATGCGCTGGACCACGAATTGGTTTCCCACGCCGACTTCGTCGAGCGCGATCAACGCCGGTGCTTCGTAGGCACTGCCCGGGATGGGGTTTCCGTGCGGGCAGGTGGTGGGGTCGTCGAGGCGGGCCATCATCGCCTTTTCGACCGTGGGAGAGATGACGTGTTCCCACTTGCCGGCTTCTTGATGCGCCTCGGCCCACGACAGACCGAGGATGTCGGTGAGAAAACATTCGGCCAGCCGATGCCGGCGGACGACGATCTCGGCCAGGTGCATGCCCTTCTCGGTGAGGGTGATCTCGCGGCCTGATTCCACCAAGCCCTCGGCCTCGAGCCGCTTCATCATTTCGCTGACAGCCGGCCGGGACACGTCCATGCGTTCGGCGATGCGGGCCTGGATGACGTCGAGGTCGTCCTCGTCGAGTTCGTAGATGGTCTCGCAGTACTCCTCGAACGCAGGATGCCATTCCGGGGATTCGTACTCGGACATGTCCGCAGCCTAGTGGCCGGGCGGGGTGCCATCTCCGTCGCCGAGCTGGGCCTCGAGCCACCCGTGGTCGAGAGTGGCGGGCAGACCGATCGCAACGATCTTCGACTGGCGCACCGTTCGTTCGCTCCGCTGGAGTGACCATCGTTCACCGACCCGCTGGAAGACGAGCGATCCTGCGGGGGTCGTGACCAGACCTTTGGCCCGCACGATCCCGGACGGGAGAGCGCCGGCCATTGCCCGCACCGTCGCCTCGTCGAGGGTGCCGCCGCGCCAACTCCAGGTCTCGAACGGCACCCCATGGTCGTGGATGTGGCCCGGTTCGTGGTGCTCGGCGCGCGGTTCGAGATCGAGCAGGATACGAGGGTCGATCTCGGCGTTGGTTGCCGCCACAGTCGGGACGGTCGGGGCATGTTCGGCGACCACGGCTGCTGCCGCTGCCGAGTCACCGAGGTCAGCTTTGTTGAGCACGACCAGGTCGGCGGCGCGGAGTTGGGCCCGGATGGTCTCACCGACATAGGGGTCGGTGACCTGACGGCTGATGTCGACCGAGTCGACCAGCACGATGACGAGGTCGAGGCGATACGGCTTGGCATGGCAGTAGGCCGCGATACCGGCGGGATCAGCCACACCACTGGCCTCGATCACGAGCCGTTGGGGGAGCGGCTCGACCATCGAGAGGTCGTCGAGTGCACCGGCAAGCCCGTCGACCAGCGAACAGCAAATGCAGCCGTTGGGAAGCGTCACCGTCTTGCCGTCGCCCTGGTCCACGAGTTGCGCGTCGATGTCGAGTTCTCCGAAGTCGTTCACCATGATGGCGACGCGTTCGTCGGCGACCGAGAGCAGGTGATTGAGCAGGGTGGTCTTGCCGGCACCGAGGTAGCCACCGAGAACGGTGACGGCGACGCGATCGCCGGTCACGGCCTCAGCCGCCGGTTGCGGCAGGGAACTTCTTCCCGCCGAGCACCGTGCCCCACACGCCGATGTCTTTGAGTTTCATCGGATCGACCTCGTAGGGGTCTTCTTCGAGGATGGCGAAGTCGGCGAACTTGCCCGACTGGATCGATCCGATCTCGTGGTCGAGTTTGAGCTGGCGGGCGGCGTCGATGGTGGCGCCTCGCATGGCGGTCTCGACCGAGATGCATTCGTCGGGTCCGAGCGTCTTGCCGGTGGATGTCTGGCGGTTCACCGCACACCACATGACGTGGAGGTGACCCATGGGGGTGACCGGCGCGTCGGAATGGATCGAGAACGGCACACCGAGACGTTCGGCTGTGCCGCACGCATCCATCCGGGCGGCCCGCTCGGGGCCGACGGTGAACTCGGCGTGTTCGTCACCCCAGTAGAAGATGTGGTTGCTGAAGATGTTGGCGTGCATGCCGAGCGCCGCCATCCGGGCGTACTGGGCAGGCGTGGTCAGCTGGCAGTGCTGCACGGTGTGGCGATGATCCCAGCGGGGATGTCGTTCGAGCACGGCCTCGACCGCCGAGATGAACACCTCCGACGCCTCGTCGCCGTTGCAGTGGCAGTGCACGGTGAGCCCAGCCCGGTGGAAGATCTCGAGCGTGTCGGTCATCGTCTCGGGGGCCATGACCCAGATGCCGTTCTCGGCGTTGCCTTCCGGTGGGTTGTGGTAGTGAGGCCACGAGATCCGGGCGGTGAAGCCTTGGATCGAACCGTCGAGCATCAGTTTGATGATGCCGAATTTGAGCTTGTCGTTCGAGGGGTTGTCGCGACGCTCGACTGCCCGCTGGGCGAGCTCGTGGAGGTCCATCGGCCCACTGAACGTTGAGCCGGCGACCATGACGCGGGCTGGGTACTCGGGATCGTCGGTGACCTGACGCCACTCGTCGAGACCGTCGTCGGTGAACAGGCTGCCCCCGAGATCGGTGATGGTCGTGTGCCCGGCATTGCGAGCCTCGAAGGCGTACCCCCACTTCGTGTCGGGGCTGCTGATGTCGAGTCGCATTTTGCGAAAGCCGGACGTCGCCAGTCGCATTGCGGCGGGTTCTTGGAGTTCCCCGTTGGGTTTGCCGTCCTCGCCGAGTTGGATGCCGGGCGTCGGGTTGTGCTCGGTGATCTCCTCGCGACGGAGCATTTCGCTGTTGACCGTGGCGAGGTGACCGCTGGCGTGCTGGATGAAGATCGGGCGCGTCTCGGAGACGGCGTCGAGGTGGCGTCCGACCAGGCGCTCACCGCGCAGGTAGATCGGGTCGAGTCCCCAGCCGACCAGGGTCTCGGACGGATCGTCCATGTCCATCTCGGCTTCGCGCAGACGTTCCTGAATGGCCTCGATCGTTTTGCATCCGGCCCAGATCTTGCCGTCGGGAGCCCGTCGGTCGAAGAAACCCAGGTAGGTGTTTGCCCACATGCCGCCGGTCATGTTGTGGCTGTGGGCCTCGACGAAGCCCGGTGTGATCACATGGTCGACGAAGGTTTCGTCGACGGTGTGCGGTCCCCAGGATTGCAGTTCGGCGAGATCGCCGACGCCGAGGATGCGATCGCCTCGCACCGCAACCGCTTCGGCGAACGGGAAGCCGGGATTCATCGTGATGATCCGGCGGGCGGGATAGATGACGGTTTCGTTCACGACTGTCCTTGCGCGCTCGATCGGTTGTGGGATTACTATCAGGTCAACTGGTAAAGACCTTAACGTAATCGTTAGGGTCCATAACTGGGGGAGACGGCGCCGCCGTCTCGGACAACAGGAGGGGACCTCTGTGAGGAAACGACTACTCGCGTTGCTGGCGATCCTGCTCAGCTTTGCAATGCTCGCCGCTGCGTGCGGTGATGACGACGATGCTGGTGGCGACGCCGGCGACGACACGGCGACGGAGGATGACTCCGGCGACGACATGGATGATGAACCAGCGGAGGACGACGACGAGTCGACCGCCGACATGTCCGATGTGGCCGAGGAGGCCGAGGGCAGTGACGACGGTGACTCTGGCGCGGTCGACACCGGCCCGGTTGCCGGTGGCACGCTGCTGATCCAGAGCACGCAGGTACCGCGTCACCTGAATGGCACGGTCCAGTCGGGCTACGCCACTGCGGTGCCCGGCACGCAGCTCAACGCGTCGCCGTTGCTGTTCGACGAGAACTTCCAGCCGCAGCCGTACCTGGCCGAGAGCTGGGAGATCGCGGACGACGGCCTGTCGGTAACTCTCAACCTGGTGCAGGGCGCGGTGTTCCACGATGGCGAGTCGATCACGTCCGAGGACGTGAAGTTCTCGCTCGAGACCGCCCAGGCCAACCACCCGTTCAAGACGATGTTCGCCGCCGTTTCGAGCGTCGACACGCCCGACGACCACACCGTGGTCATCAACCTGAGCGAACCGCACCCGGCGATCCTGCTCGCCATGTCGCCTGGTCTGCTCCCGATCATTCCCGAGCACGTCTACAACGACGGTCAGGAGATCAAGGAGCACCCGTGCAACGCCGGTACCGACTGCTTCGTCGGCTCGGGTCCGTTCACCCTCGCCGAGTACGAGGCCGGCTCGATCATTCGGCTCAAGGCCTTCGAGGACTTCTTCATTCCCGATCGTCCGTATCTCGACGAGATCATCATCGAGATCGTGCCCGACCCGGCGTCGATCGTCATCGGCCTTGAGAACGGCGACACCGACCTGTCGGCCACCCTCGGCGGTGCTGCCAATGTGATTCGTCTGCAGGAGAACGACGACGTGATCGTCACCGCTGACGGCCACGCCGCCGTCGGTCCGATCCAGTGGCTCGAGTTCAACCTGGCCGATCCCGCACTGTCGGACGTCGTCGTACGGCAGGCGATCGCTGATGCGATCGATCGTGAGTTCATGAGTGACGTGCTCGATCTGGGGACCACGTTCCCGGCCACCACGGGTATTCACCCGGGCAGCCCGTTCCACAACCCGAACACCGAGCAGTACGGTGCCGGCATCGAGGCGGCGCAGGCTCGCCTCGCCGATGCGGGTATCGATCCGAGCACGATCTCGTTGGCCATCGACTACATCCCGGTGTCGGGCTCGCAGCTCGCATACGCCGAGTACATCGTGCAGCAGCTTCAGGACGTCGGCTTCGACGCCGAGGTCAACACGCTGCCCGACTTCCCGTCGTGGGCCGGCCGTGTGGCCGCTGGTGAGCACCAGATGACGGTCAACAACGTCTGGAACTGGGGCGACCCGGTGATCGGTGTTCACCGCACCTACCTGAGCACCAACAACGTCGGTGTGATCTGGACCAACAACACGGGCTACAACAACCCCGACGTCGACGCGCTGCTGGCGCAGGCCGGTGCCGAGTTCGACTTCGACGCCCGTGTCGATCTCTACGCTCAGGCGCAGGAGATCATCAACCAGGACGTGCCGATGGTGTACCTCAACACCCCGCCGTTCTGGCAGGCCTTCCAGCCACGGGTCCAGAACCCGCCGATCGGCATCTGGGGTCAGCTCGGCCCGATGCACGAGGTGTGGCTGGCCGAGTAGGCCCCACCCTCACACGGAGTACATGGAGTACATGACGTGAACCACATCACGGCCAGGGTCGCCTGGAGTCTCGGGCTGATCCTGGCCGTGATCGTCATGTGCTTTTCGCTGATCCACCTCGCCCCCGGCGATGTCGCGATCGTCATCGCCGGTGACAGCGGTGCCGGTGATCCCGAGGTCATTGCGGAGATTCGCGAAGATCTCGGGCTCGACGACCCGTTCCTGGTCCAGCTGGGTGGCTATGTCGGCGACGTCGCCCAGGGCGATCTCGGGACGTCCTATCGGTTCAACGAGCCGGTGACCGAGCTGATCGTGACCCGACTGTGGCCGACCTTCCTGCTGGTCGGCACTGCGGTCAGCTTTGCCATCGTGCTCGGGGTGCTGGTGGGGGTGTTCACCGCCCGGCGACCGGAGAGTCCGGTCAGCCATGGCGTCACCGTCTTCTCGCTCACTGGCTATTCGATGCCGGTCTTTTGGACCGGTCTGCTGCTCGTCATCATGTTTGCGTCGACTGTGCAGTGGTTCCCCGTTTCGGGGATGCGGGATGTCCGTCTCGAGGGCAACTGGCTCGAGGAGTGGATCGACGTCGCCCACCATTTGGTGTTGCCGGCGATCACGCTCGGTGTGATCTATCTGGCGCAGTACTCACGTCTGTCTCGGGCGTCGATGCTCGAAGTGCTGCAGTCCGACTATGTGCGTACCGCTCGGGCCAAAGGGCTCGCCGAACGCCGGGTCGTGTACAAGCACGCTCTGCGCAACGCCGTGATTCCGGTGGTGACGGTCGCCGGTCTGCAGTTCGGTCAGATGCTGTCGGGAGCGTTGCTGGTCGAGACGGTTTTCAACTGGCCCGGCCTGGGGCGACTGGCCGCTGATTCGGTGTTCCAGCGCGATGCGCCGGTATTGCTCGGCATTCTCATCCTGTCGTCGACGCTCGTGGTGATCATCAACATCCTGACCGACATCGTGTATCGCCTCATCGATCCGCGCATCCGAGTGGGGGGTCCGTCCCAGTGACCGTTCCCGTGACCGGCGTCTCGCCCGAGCAGGGCGATCTCGGGCCGCCGGGCCGTCAGGCCCTGCGGCTGTTCATCCGCAACAAGGCGGCGGTGTTCGGCCTGGTCCTGCTGACTGCCATCGTCTTCATGACCCTGTTCGGCTCGTTCTTCTACGACCAGGACCCGAGCCGGATCATCGCCCGCCCGCTGCAGGGGCCCGGTGAGGGTGACGCGCCGGCGCTCGGTACCGACTATCTGGGCCGCGATGTGCTGGCGGGCGTGGTGAACGGCGGGTCGACCAGCCTCACGGTTGCGCTGGTGGCGGTGTTGCTCGTGGCAGTGATCGGCGTGAGCCTTGGGGCGATCTCCGGGTACTACGGGGGTTGGATCGATGTTGCGCTGATGCGCGTGACCGAGTTGTTCCAGGTCCTCCCTGCCCTGCTGTTCGCCATGGTGATCGTTGCCCTCTTCGAGCCGAGCACCCGGTCGGTGGCGGTCGCGATCGGTCTTGCATCGTGGCCCCAGACGGCCCGCCTCACCCGAGCCGAGTTCTTGCGGCTCAAGAACCTTGAGTTCGTCAAAGCCGCCCGGGCCAGCGGGGCCAGCGACTTCCGGATCATCTGGCGGGTGATCTTCCCCAACGCACTCCCGCCGTTGATCGTGTCGATCACGCTGATCATGGGTGCTGCGATCCTGTTCGAGTCGGGACTTGCCTTTCTCGGTCTCGGGGACCCGAACTCCCAGAGTTGGGGTCTGATGATCGGCTTGAGCCGGCAGACGTTCCTCAACGGCTGGTGGACGGTGACGTTCCCCGGGTTGGCGATCTTCGCCACCGTGCTCAGCTTCAGTCTGATCGGCGATGGATTGCAGGACGCCTTCAACCCGAAGCTGCGAGGGCGCTGATGGAGCCTCTGCTCAGCGTTCGCGGTCTCACGGTCACGTTCGGTTCGTTCACCGCGGTGGAGGACGTGTCGTTCGACATCCATGCCGGGCAGACGCTGGCTGTCGTCGGCGAGTCGGGATCGGGAAAGTCGGTCACCGCGCTGTCGATCATGCGACTTGTCGAACTCGGCACCCGGGGCAAGATCGAGGGCGGCGAGATTCTGTTCCGCACCCCGGACGGCGACCTGATCGATCTGGTCCAGCAGTCCGAGGATGCGATGCGGGTTATTCGGGGCAACCAGATCTCGATGATTTTCCAGGAGCCGCTCACCAGCCTCAACCCGGTCTACTCGGTGGGCGACCAGGTCGCCGAGGCGGTGATCCTGCACCAGGGTCTCGACCGGGACGCAGCGAACGAACGAGTGCTCGAGATGTTTCGGCTTGTCCGTATCCCCGAGGCCGAGAAGCGGATGGCCCAGTTCCCGCACGAAATGTCGGGCGGTATGCGCCAGCGGGTGATGATCGCCATGGCGTTGTCGTGTGATCCGAAGGTCTTGATCGCCGACGAGCCGACCACGGCGCTCGATGTCACCATCCAGGCCCAGATCCTCGGCTTGATGCGTGACCTGCGGGAGCAGACCGGAGCTGCGGTGCTGATCATCACCCACGACATGGGTGTTGTCGCCGAGGTCGCCGACGATGTGGTCGTGATGAATCGGGCGAGGGTCGTCGAGCGTGGTTCGGCGACGCAGATCTTCGAGTCGGCCGCCGAGCCCTACACGAAAGCGCTACTGGCGTCGGTGCCGCGGCTCGGGTCGATGGCCGGTCGCGACGAACCGGCGCCGTTCGATCTTGTCGAGTATCAGTCGTGAGCCCACTCGTCGAGGTTCGGGACCTCTGCAAGCACTTTCCGGTTGGCGCCGGCGCCACGGTGTTCGCCGTCGAGGGGGTGTCGCTCGAGGTCGGGCAGGGTGAGACGCTTGCCGTTGTCGGTGAGAGTGGCTGTGGCAAGTCGACACTCGCCCACACCATGATCCGTCTTCACGATCCGACGAGCGGCCAGGTCGTGCTCGACGGTGTCGACATCTCCACCCTGGGCAACCGGGCGTTGCGCGAGCACCGCCGCAAGATGCAGATCATCTTCCAAGACCCGTTCGCCAGCCTCGATCCGCGGCGCCCGGTGGGCCGCGCTGTGGCCGAACCGCTGCACATCCACGGGATGGCGACGGGGTCCGAGGCCGATGATCTGGTGGCCGACCTGTTCGTCAAGGTCGGGCTCGAAGCCAACATGATGCGCCAGTACCCACACCAGTTCTCCGGTGGTCAGCGTCAGCGGGTCTGCATTGCGCGAGCACTGGCCACCAACCCGCAGCTCGTGATCGCCGACGAAGCGGTATCGGCGCTCGACGTGTCGATCCAGGCGCAGGTCATCAACCTGATGATGGGACTCCAGGCCGAGCTGGGGCTCAGCTATCTGTTCATCAGCCATGACCTTGCCGTCGTCGAGCGGATGAGTCACCGGGTTGCGGTGATGTACCTCGGCCAGATCGTCGAGATCGGTCCGCGCCGGGCCATCTTCGAGAACCCGCAGCATTCCTACACGCAGCGTCTGCTCGACGCCGTGCCGATCGCCGATCCGCGGGCGCGACGCGAT
This sequence comes from Acidimicrobiales bacterium, assembly GCA_049437325.1. Classification (GTDB taxonomy): domain Bacteria; phylum Actinomycetota; class Acidimicrobiia; order Acidimicrobiales; family Aldehydirespiratoraceae; genus UBA11606. Next base: position 9,200 of record JBMTIM010000044.1, on the reverse strand, counting down.
CGCCCGCTGCTCACCGACGAGATTCCGTCACCGGTGTGGCCGGCCGGTACCTCCCCGGAGCGGGTCGTGATGCGTGAGGTCGTTCCCGGCCACCTGGTCGCCGAAGAAGCCTGAGCGACCGGGACGGGTTCAGGGGCCGACGAGCCCGTCGAGGGCGTGGACCACAGCCGACACCTCGGCCTCGCTGCTGCCGATCCGGACGAGTGCGTCGAGGGCACGGGCGGCGATGGGGGTGAGCGCGACCCGGTCACCGGCGAGGTGCACGAGCAGCGTGCCGTCGGCGGTGGCGAGTGTGCCTTTGGCCCGCAGCAGGCCGCAGTGTTCGAGTGTCGCTGCGAGCTCGGCCCGGTCGCAGTGACCGGCCGCCCGCCAGGTGCGGGTGACGATGCCGTCGATGGGTGGTGCCGGGGTGTACCCAGCCCGATCGGCTGGTTGGTGGGCCCCGAGGACAACGTGTCGAATCCAGTCGGGATCGGCGCTCGCCTCGACGACCGGGGCGGTGGTGACGGCTCGGATCGATGCCAGCCGGGCGGCAGCTGCGGCCGGGTCGAGCACGTCGAGCTTCGTGGCGACCACCAGGTCGGCGCCGGTGACCTGGGCGCGCACGAGCGGGCCGTACGGGTCGCTGCCGGCGCGCTGCGCGAACGTTTCGGCGTCGGCAAGGGTGATGACGGCATCGAGTGGAACCCGTCGCCGGTCGCCGTAGGCCGCGACCTGCACCGGGTCGGCCACCCCGCTCGCTTCGATCACGATCCGTTCCGGTGCCGGGTCACGCAGGGTCAACTCGCGCAGGGTGAGGGCAAGACTTTGCCCGATCGAGCAGCACACGCAGCCGTTGGTGAGTTCGACGATCTCGTCGTCGGCGGCACCGATCAGCGCGGCGTCGATGTTGATCTCGCCGATGTCGTTGACGACGACGGCGATGCGTTGATCGGCGTGAGCGAGCATGCGGTTGAGCAGCGTCGTCTTGCCGGCACCGAGCCAACCACCGAGCACGGTCATCGGGATCGGTGGCCGATCAGACAAGCGGATGGACCTCGCCGCCGACGATCGTGGCGACGATCGCAATGTCGGCGAGACCGTCGGCACCGACCTCGTAGGGGTCGGCGCCGAGGACGGTCAGGTCGGCGAGCTTGCCGGCGGCGAGCGAGCCGATCTCGTGATCGAGCCGCAGCTGGTAGGCGGCGTCGATGGTGATCGATCGCAGGGCTGCGTCGAGGGAGAGCCGTTCGGACGCACCCAGAACGGCCCCGCCCCGGGTGCGCCGGGTGGCGCAGGCCTGGGCGGCGAGCAGCGGTGCAGCAGGACCCATCGGCAGGTCGGAGTGCAGCGACACGGACACACCGGCCCGTTCGGCTGCGCCGAGCCGGGTCATCTGTGATGCGCGCTCGGTGCCGAGCCACTCGTCGACGAAGCGATCGCCGAATTGGTACAGGTAGTAGCCGTTGGCGCTGATCTCGACCCCGAGGGCCTTGATCCGGCGCATCTGGGCCTGGGTCGAGATCCCGAAGTGATGCAGCGTGGTGCGGTGGTCGAACCGGGGGTGTGCGTGCAGCAGCGTCTCCACTGCGTCGAGGCTGGCGCCAACGCCGACGTCACCGTTGCAGTGGATGTGCAGGTCGTAGCCGGCGTCCCAGAAGGGTTGCATCTGGTGCACGAGCCGGTCGGGTTCGGTGAGCCACGCGCCCTGATGACCGTCGATGTAGCCCGGTTCGCCGAGCACCATCAGCTGCGCGATGAAGGCACCGTCGGCGAGGATCTTGGCCGCCTTGACGAACGAGATCCGATCGTTGCCTCGTTCGCGCACCCACGACTCGAGCTGGTCGATGGTGTCGGTCGTCCAACGGCCCTTCGCCGCTGCGATCTGCGGCATCAGATAGGTGCGAAACGGGGTTTCTGCTCCACCGAGCACGGCGTCGTAGGTGTCGTAGTCCTGGTCGTAGCCGCCGATACCGAACCCGGCGTCACACATCGCGGTGATGCCGCCCCGGTGCACGAGCGTGCGTACGTCGGCCAGGGCGTTTTCGTACCGTCCGTTGCCGAGAAGGTGGGGGGTGAGGGTGCGCAGCGCCCACACCATGCCGCTTTCGTACATGCGGCCCGCCTCGAGCTCGATGTGCGGATCCCATGCTGCACCCTCGGCGGCGTCGAGCCACCCGAGGCCTGCGCTGTTGGCTCGCACTTCGTGAAACGACCGTTGCCACAGCACGATCGGTCGGTCGGTGCTGATGGCGTCGAGATCGCTGCGTTCGATCCAGCCGTGGTACTGGGCGTGGTAGCCGAAGATCACGAGCGGCTCGTCGGCCGGCTTCGACCCGTGGAGGTCGCCGACCCGGGCGAGGAACTCGTCCTTCCCTTCCGGTGCGTCGATGCGTCCGCTCGGCAGATCCCACGGTTCTGGGGGGAGCCAGTCGCAGTTGAGCAGGATCGCCATGAGGCTCGGATGGATGTGGGGGTCGATCAGCCCGGCGATCATCACCTGGTCGGCGAAGCGGTCGTCGACGACGTGGTCGTGATGACGAAGCCAGGGCTGCAGCGATTCGAGCGTGCCGACCTCGACGATCCGGCCGTTGCGCACGGCGATCGCGGTTGCGTCGGGGAGCGACTCGTCCATGGTGATGATCCGGCGTGCGGTGAAGACGGTGATCTCACTCATCGTGGACCCATCGTGACACGCGAAATCCCGACGGGACGGTGTCGCCGGGGATCGGTAGCGTGCTGCCATGGTCGATCCGTTGGCGCCGTTCGCCGAGCCGGTCCGCAACTGGTTCACGTCGACTTTTCGCGAAGCCACACCGCCGCAGCAGCAGGGGTGGCCGGCGATCGCAAGCGGTGCCCACACCCTGATCCTCGCACCGACTGGCACGGGCAAGACGCTGTCGGCGTTTCTGTGGGCGCTCAACCGGCTTGCGGTCGAACCGGTGCCCGCCGATCCGCTCGCTCGGACCCGGGTCGTCTATGTGTCACCGCTGCGGGCGTTGGCGGTCGACGTCGAGAAGAACCTGCGGGCCCCGTTGCAGGGCATCGGGTTCGCGGCCGAGCGCCTCGGCACCTCCGTCCACACCCCGACGGTTGGGATCCGAACCGGTGACACCTCGGCGGCCGACCGGCGCCGGCTGGTCCGCACGCCGCCCGACATCCTCATCACCACCCCCGAGTCGCTCTATTTGATGTTGACGTCACGGGCTCGTGAGACCCTTGCCAACGTCGAGGCGGTGATCATCGACGAGATCCATGCGATGGCCGGCACCAAACGGGGCGCCCATCTGATGGTGTCGCTCGAACGACTCGCCGATCGCACCGAGCACCCGCCGCAGCGCATCGCGTTGTCGGCCACCCAGCGTCCGCTCGACGAGATCGCCCGGTTTCTGGGCGGCAACGACGTCAGCGCTGACGGCACGGTGACGCCTCGGCCGGTCACGGTCGTCGACACCGGCGCCCGCAAGGAGCTGCAGATCGAGGTCGTCGTCCCCATCGAAGACATGGCCAACCTGGGCGAACGGGTCGAGCTGTCGCCCGACGCCCCGGCCACCGCCTCACCCAACACCCGGCGATCGATCTGGCCGTCGATGCACCCGCGTCTGCTCGAGCTGATCGAGAACCATCGCTCGACCCTGGTGTTTTCCAACGCCCGCCGGTTGTCGGAGCGCCTCGCCACCCGACTCAACGAACTCTCGATCGACAAGCAGGCTGCCTCCGGTGAGCTGCCACCACCGCCCGAGGCGATCGGGGCGGGTGACGAACAGGTCGGCCGTGGGGTTCGGGAGGGCGACGAGCTGGTGAAAGCCCACCACGGGTCGCTGTCTCGCGAGCGTCGACTCCAGATCGAGGATGAACTGAAGCGGGGTGAGCTCAAGGGGCTCGTCGCGACCTCGTCGCTCGAACTCGGCATCGACATGGGCGCGGTCGATCTGGTTGTGCAGGTCGCGTCGCCGGGTTCGGTTGCGTCGGGCATGCAGCGCATCGGCCGGGCCGGCCATCAGGTCGGCGAGCCGAGCGTCGGCAAGATCTTTCCGAAGCACCGAGCCGATCTCCTCGAGATCGCAGTCGTCGTCGACCGGATGCATCAGGGCCTCATCGAAGAGACCTTCTATCCGCGCAATCCACTCGACGTGCTCGCCCAGCAGATCGTGGCGATGTGCGCAATGGACGATTGGGATCGTGGTGAGCTCACGACGCTGGTGCGCCGGTGCGCGAACTTCTCCGACCTCTCCGAGGAGGTGCTCGGCACTGTGCTCGACCTGCTGTCGGGCACGTATCCGAGCGAGGAGTTCTCCGAGCTGCGACCCCGCATCGTGTGGGATCGCGTCAGCGGTGAGCTTCGGGGCCGGGCCGGGTCGCAGCGTCTGGCCGTGACCAACGCGGGCACGATCCCCGACCGGGGGCTGTTCGGCGTCTTTCTTCCCGACGGCACCCGGGTCGGCGAACTCGACGAGGAGATGGTGTACGAGAGCCGGGTGGGCGAGACGTTCTTGTTGGGCGCGTCGACGTGGCGGATCGAAGACATCACCTTCGAGCGTGTGGTGGTGACGCCGGCGCCGGGCCAGCCGGGCCGCATGCCGTTATGGCACGGCGACGGCCCGGGCCGACCCCTCGAACTTGGCCGCGCCATCGGGGCGTTCGTGCGGGAGCTGCGAACCGAAGACGACGACACCGCCATCGCCCGGCTGCGCGAACGGCACGGACTCGACCCGTGGGCCGCCGACAACCTGCTCGGCTATCTGCGTGACCAGGCCGAGGCCACCGGCGCGGTTCCCGACGATCGCACCATCGTCGTCGAGCGGTTCCGTGACGAGATCGGTGACTGGCGGGTTTGCATCCTCACCCCGTTCGGTGCGCAGGTCCATGCCCCGTGGGGTATGGCCTTGCAGGCCCGGCTCGGTGAGGAATGGGGGAGCGACATCGACTTGATGTGGAGCGACGACGGCATCGTCATGCGGTTGCCCGAGGCCCTCGATCGTCTCCCGCTCGACGAGTTGTTGTTCGACCCCGACGAGGTCGACGACATCGTGATCTCGCGGTTGCCCGACACGGCGATGTTCTCGGCTCGCTTCCGTGAGTGCTCGGCTCGGGCGCTGCTGTTGCCTCGCCGGCGTCCCGACCAGCGCACACCGCTGTGGCAGCAACGCCAGCGGGCGGCCGATCTGTTGTCGGTGGCGGCCAAGTATCCGACGTTTCCGATGCTGCTCGAAGCGACCCGCGAGTGCGTCAACGATGTGTTCGACCTGCCCGCGCTTCGGTCGGTGATGACCGACCTTCGCAGCCGTCGGATCCGGATGGTGGCGGTCGACACCGATTCGGCGTCGCCGTTCGCCCAGTCGCTGCTGTTTTCGTGGATCGCCGTGTTCATGTACGAGGGCGACGCGCCGATCGCCGAGCGTCGTGCTGCTGCGCTGAGCCTCGATCGGGAGCTGCTGCGCGATGTCCTCGGCGCTGAGGAACTGCGGGAGCTGCTCGACGCCGACGTACTGGCCGATCTCGAACTCGAACTGCAGCTGCTGGTCGACGGTCGCCGCGCCCGCGACGCCGACGAGCTGCACGACGTGTTGCGTCGGCTTGGCCCACTCAGCCGGCTCGATCTCGATGCTCGCTCGGTCGACGGCGCGCCGGTTGGCGACTGGGTTCGGTCGTTGTTGGAGGAACGGCGGGCGATCGAGGTTCGCATCGCCGGCGATGACCGAATCGCAGCGAGCGACGATGCAGCCCGGCTGCGCGACGCGATCGGGGTGGCGTTGCCGGTGGGGTTACCGGCGGTGTTCACCGACCCGGTTCCTGACCCGCTCGGGGATCTGTGCCGCCGCTACGCCCGCACCCACGGCCCGTTCCTTGCCGGCGACGTTGCCCGTTGGCTCGGTGTCGACGAGGGCCGGGTGGCCGTGGTGCTCGACCGGCTGGTGGGCGACGGCGCGCTCGTTCGGGGCGAGTTCCGCCCCGGGGGCACCGAGCGCGAGTTCTGCGACGACGACGTGCTGCGCCAGTTGCGGCGGCGGTCGTTGGCTGCGCTGCGACGAGAGATCGAACCGGTCGAGGGTGACGCGCTGGCCCGCTTCCTTCCCGCCTGGCAGGGCGTGGGTTCGCGTCGACGTGGCGTCGACGCCGTCGCCGAAACGGTCGCCCAGCTGCAGGGGGCGGCGATCGCTGCGTCGGTGCTCGAGCGTGATGTTTTCACCGGTCGGGTCAACGGCTATCGCCCGAGCGACCTCGACGAGTTGTGCACGAGCGGCGAGGTCGTGTGGGTGGGTGGCGGCTCGCTCGGAGCCACCGACGGTCGGGTCCGGTTGCTGTTTCGCGATCAGGTGCCGTTGCTGGCGGTCGACGCCGGCATCGGCCCCGACGACCCGACCTGCGATGCGCTGCGGGCCCACCTCGGGGCGCAAGGGGCGTCGTTTTGGCCCGACCTCGTCGCTGCGGTGCAGGCCGCCGAACTTCCCTACGACACCGACGTCGTGCACGCCGCGTTGTGGGATCTCGTCTGGGCCGGCGAGGTCACCAACGATTCGTTGGCGCCGGTGCGGGCGTTGATCGCCGGGTCGGCGTCGGCGTCGGCTCCGAAACCGGGTCGGGCTCGGGGCCGCCGAGCCCGGCCTCGGCTCGGTGGTCTCTCCGTGCAGGGCCCGCCCACGGCGGTTGGCCGGTGGTCGCTGGTCGAGCCGTTGCGTCGGCCGATCGCGTCGCCCACCGAGCGGTCGTTGGCCCATGCCCATCAGCTCCTCGATCGTTATGGCGTTCTCACCCGCGAGACGGCGCTGGCCGAAGGGATCAGCGGCGGGTTCGCCGGCGTGTATCCCGTGCTCAAAGCGCTCGAGGAACGCGGCGAGGTGCGGCGGGGGTATTTCGTGGCCGGGCTCGGCGCAGCCCAGTTCGCTCTGCCCGGCGCGGTCGACCGGCTGCGGGCTGCCCGTGAGCTCGACGCATCGCAGCCGCCGGTGGTGCTGGCGGCGACCGACCCGGCCCAGCCCTACGGTGCGTCGGTCGCCTGGCCCGACAGCGCGGGCCGACCGGCTCGAAGCGCCGGTGCCCATGTGGTGTTGATCGGCGGCGAGCCGATGGTGCTCGTCGAACGCGGTGGCCGGTCGTTGGTCATGTTCGGCGGTGCGGCCGACACCGACGCCTGGATCGAGGCGGTCCAGGGCCTGGTCAAGGACGGTCGGCTGACCAAGCTCGAGATCGCCAAGGTCGACGGCGTGCCGGTGCGGGACACGCCGGTTGCAGCCCGACTCGAAGCCGCTGGTTTCTCGCCCGGCTACCGGGGCATGACGTTCCGGGGCTGACCCGTCGTTGCCTTGGGTGGTCTCGATCTGCACCGGTGCGTCGGTATCGTCGGTGCTCATGAACGCGCCGACCTCGTCGTCACCCGAGACAGCCCCAGTGCTGACCCGGCGAGCGACCCGTTCGGGCATTCCGCCGCTGCGGCAGTACCTCGCCGAGTCGTGGCGCTACCGCGCCTTTGCGGTGTACTGGTCGCGCGCTGATGTCAAGGCCCGCAATTTCGACACCTTGTTCGGCCGGGTCTGGAACGTGCTCAATCCGCTCCTGTTCGGTGTCATCTATTTCGTGTTCGTCGGCATCATCGCCGGCGGCGGTCTCGATCAGCTCGATCGCTTCGGGTTCATCGTGGGCAACCTGTACGTGTGGTTGTTCTTCAACGGCACCGTCACCAACGGTGTCGGTTCGATCCAGAGCGGTGCCGGTGGTGTGCTCGCCCAGTCGGCGATCCCCCGGGTGATCTTGCCGGTTGCGTCGGCCCTCAGCGCAGCGAGCCTTTTCCTCCGGTCGCTCATCGCCTACGTGCCGATCCATTTCATCACCGGTCGTGGCGTGCATCTCGAGGTGGTGTGGCTGCCGCTCGCGTTTGTGGCCACGGTCATGTTCGGTCTTGGTATCGCGCTGTTGTTGGCGGTGGCGAACGTGTATCTGCGCGACGTGTCGCGGTTGTTGCCTCACCTGCTTCGGCTGTGGCTCTACCTGTCGCCGGTGATCTGGCAGTTCACCCGACTCGAGTCGCAAGGCTCGGAGATGGTCGAGCGGCTGGGCCGGATCAACCCGATGTATCACGCCATGGTCGTGTGGACGGTGGGTTTCGGTGGCGACCTGCCCGGATCCGACGAGTCGGTTGCTGCGTCGATGCTCGTGTTCTCGGTGTGGGCGGTGGGTGCGTTGGTGGCCGGGTTCTTGTTGTTCACGTCGCGGGAGGACGAGTTTGCGACCCGCAACTGACGCCATCCAGATCCGCGACCTGTCGGTGTCGTACAGCGTCGTTGCCGACCGTCCGAACGCGGGTCGGCGCACGTCGCTCGTGCGCAGCACCGAACGCCGGCTCATCCACGCGTTGAACGGGGTGAGCTTCGACGTTGCTGCCGGGCAGGTCATGGCGCTCATCGGCGGCAACGGCGCCGGCAAGTCGACCCTGTTGAAGACGATCGTCGGTGTGCTCAAACCGGTCGGGGGCCAGATCGATCTGTACGGGCGGCCCCATCTGCTGGCGCCGGGCATGGGGTTCAACCGTCGGCTCTCGGGGCGTGAGAACGTTGTGTTGGGCGGGCTCGCCGGTGGCATGTCGCTCGACGAGGTGCGTGAGAAGCAGGACCAGATCATCGAGTTCGCCGATATCGGCGGGTTCATCGACATGCCGACGACGACGTACTCGTCGGGCATGTTCGGCCGCCTCGCCTTTGCGGTGGCGACCCACATCGACACCGAGATCTTGTTGATCGACGAGGCGCTGTCGGCTGGCGACGCCGGTTTTCGTGAACGTGCGGTCGCCAAGGTGCAGGAGATGTGCCGCGCGGCAAAGACGATCGTGGTTGTGAGCCACTCGAGCACGATGGTGGCCGAGATGGCGACGCACGCCGTGTGGCTCCATCAGGGTCAGGTGCGCCGAACGGGTGAGCTCGGCGACGTCGCGGAGGAATACGCCGCCTTCCAGGCCGCCGGTGGCGAGACTGCGCAGATGGACCGGTCGATCGCTGATCGCTAGACAGTCGGCGCGTCGAGGTGCGGATCGCATGGCAACGAAAGTTCAACGGATAGTAGTTGCGGTGGATTGTGGCCGCGTTATAGTTCGTCCTGCGTTCATCGCGTACGGGCTTTAGTCCGTTACTTGAATAGCCGATGCCTGGAGTGTCCGGGCTCCCGGCATCGTCACTCACAGGAGGAATTCCCTTGACTATTCGAAACGGGCGGGTATCGCGCCGGTTGGG
>JBMTIM010000043.1:0-26202 GCA_049437325.1 Acidimicrobiales bacterium | reverse complement strand
CCCCGCCGATGGGGCCGACACGATCGTGCGACGGGCTCCCGCTTCCAGATGCAGCGCAGCATCGTCACGGGCGGTGAACACGCCGGTCGACTCGATGACCAGATCGACACCGAGGTCTGCCCACGGAAGTTCGGAGGGGTTGCGCTCGGCGAACACCGACACCTTGCGGCCGTCGATGTCGAGCACGCCGTCGTGTACGTCGACGTTCCAGCCCGCAGTGCCGTGGACCGAATCATGGCGAAGCAGGTGGGCGAGTGTTTCGATGTCGCCGAGGTCGTTGACGGCGACGAGTTCGAGTGAGGCGTCGACGGTGCCGGCGCGCTGGCGCTCGACGAGGGAACGAACGAAGTTGCGGCCGATGCGACCGAAACCGTTGACGGCAATACGTGCAGGCATTGGGGGACTTTCCGAGCGGTGTGCGAAACGAGTGTGTGACAATCGACGAATGTGTGACAACGTTGTCAGACATCGTATCTGCGAATGACAACGTTGTCTACCTTGCTACAGTGCTCTGCATGTCGAATCGGCCGACGCTCAAAGACGTCGCAGCCCAGGCGGGAGTGAGCTTCAAGACCGTCTCGCGGGTGGTCAACGACGAGCCCGGAGTCTCCTCCGGGGTGGCTGAGCGGGTCCGCAGTGCTGTCGCCGAGCTCGGCTACCGCCGGAACCATTCGGCCCAACTCCTTCGCCGATCCGATGCCCGGCTCCACACCGTTGCCATCGTCCATGCCGATGCGACCAACCCCTTCGCCGCCGCCGTCCACTCCGCATTCGAGCGACACCTCCGCACCGCAGCCGACACCTTGGTCGTGAGCGCGTCGTCACATGGGGATGTCGGCGAACACGACCGCCTCGTCGACCTGTTCACCGAACGCCGGGTCGACGGTCTTGCGGTGATCCCTGTCGGCGACTCCCCCGGCCCGGCCCTGCGCCGAGAACTGGACCGCAACACCCCCATCGTGTTCATCGATCGCGAGCCCGGGATCGATGCCGATGTTGTCGCAAGCGACCATCACGGCGGCGCCCGCGCTGCAACTCGCCATCTCCTTGCCCACGGGCACCGGCGGGTCGGGTTCCTCGGGTCGCGGGAGCAGAGCGAGTCGATTCGACAGCGCCACGCCGGGTTCACCGACGCAGTCGAGGAGTCCGGCGCCGACCCTGTCGTGCGTTTCGGCCTCACGACGCCGGATCTCGCCGACGCAGCGGTCACCGAACTGCTGGCCGGGGCCGATGCGCCGACCGCATTGTTCGCAGCCCAGAACCTGGCTGCCGTCGGTGCGGTGCGGGCACTCCACCGGCTCGGCCGCCAACACGAGATCGCCCTCGTTGCCTTCGACCACCTCGAGATCGCCGACCTCGTCGAGCCGGCGATCACCACCGCCCCTCAGAACGCCGAAGCGCTCGGGCGGGCTGCCGCCGAGGTTCTTCTTCGTCGCATCGATGGCGACGCAAGCGAGCCGACCCGCTTCGTGGTTCCTGTCGAGCTCGTCCCCCGTGGGAGCGGCGAGCTCGTGCCCGTCCGGGGTGCCTAGGCCTTGAAGAAGGCGGGGCTGGTCGCTCCCGCTGGAATGGCGTCGAGCGGCACCTTCACCTCGTCGACGGTCGGACCGTGTTCGGCGGCGATCGGGGCCAAGGCATCGAGATCGAACGAGTACACCGCTGCCGCATTCTCGCTCAGGATCTGCCGTAGCTCCGTCTCCTCCCAGTCGTGAAAGGCCCGGCGGAGTGACTCAGTACTGAACGGGTAGGTGCCCTCGTGGTGCGGGTAGTCCGAACCCCACATGATCTTGTGGGTGCCGAGCACCCGCATCGCCGCGGCTTCACCCGGCGACGGAAACGACGCACCGATCCAGACATTGCGATCGAAGTATTCGCTCGGCTTGAGCGGAAGGACGATGTCGGCCGAGAAGCCGAGTTCACCGACGCGGCCATGCTTCATCTGCGCGTGGTAGCCATCCATGCGGCGCAGCTCCTCGATCGCCCACGCCACACCCTGCTCGGTCATGACGTATCTCAGGTCGGGGAACCGTTCGAACACGCCACTCATGGTGAGGTGGGCAAGATTGCGGTGGGCGAAGAACGGCACTTCCATGAGAAAGATCACGCCCGAGGCTGGATCCTTGCCGTAGTCAGGGGTTCCGTTGCCACCGTGTTGGGTGACGACGAGACCGAGGTCTTGCACGGCGGCCCACAGACGGTCCCAGTGGGGTGACCAGAGGCCCGGCAGGTCCACATCAGGAGCGACATGGGGAAGGAGGAAGCTCGTGAAGCCCTCCTCGGCCGCCCAGGTGAGCGTTGTGATCGCATCGTCGAGATCCTCGAGGAAAATCTGCGGCAGACCGCGGCGTTGATCCGGGTACGCCGCGCACCAGTCGGCCAGCCACCGGTTGTGGCAGTCGAGACCTGCCTTGCGACGGCGAAAGTCCTCGGCATCCTTCGGGGAGCGAGCGAGCAGCGCACCGGTCGGATAGAAGGGCGGCACGGTGTTGGGAAAGGTGATCTCGGCCACCACCCCATCGGCGTACTGCTCGTCGAGTCGGCGTTCGTTGTCCCAGTTGCGAGTTCGCCCATCGTCTTGGAGATCTCGGTAGGGGTTCTTGTAGCCGCCCCTCCACTCGTCGTAGGCCTCACGCCACTGAGCCGGGAGGTATTCCTCGTAGGCGGCCATGTTCCCACCGGCGTGGGAGTCGGCCGAGATGATCGTGTAACGCTCGCTCATCGAGACTGCTCCATCGTTGCTGTCTAAGCATCGTAGACATTGATCTAGGGAGGTTCAAGACCTACGATCTCGTCATGGCCCGCAAACGAGGACTCGACCACGAGGCTGTGCTCGCTGCTGGCTTCTCGATCCTCGACCGCGACGGTGCCGATGGCGTGACGCTGCGAGCCGTGGCCGACCTGCTCGACGTCCGGTCACCCTCGCTGTACAGCCACGTCGCCGGCCTGCAGGGCCTGCTCGACGATCTTGCCATCGCCGCCACCGCCGCATTCAGCACCGCCCTCCGCGACGCTGCTATCGGCGTGGCGGGAGACGAGGCCATTCGAGCGTTCGCCGTGTCGTATCGCCGATGGGCGACCGACCACCCCGCTCGCTACGAACTCACGCTACGCGCGGTCGACCGTCCGGAACGGCGGCGGGCCGGGATCGGTGCGGTCGAGACGATGGATGCGATCCTCGCCCACTACGGCCTCGATCCCCGAGAGACACACCGCATCGGCCGCTCGCTGCGTGCATCGCTTCACGGCTTCGTCACGCTCCAAGCCGCTGATGCACTGGGCCGGGGCGATCACGAGGCAAGCTTCGATGCCCTCATCGACCTGTTCCTCGACGGCCTCCGCAGCCGAATCGTGGCACCATCTACGACGTGATATCGCTCCACACACCGGTCTGCGAACAGTTCGGCATCGAACAACCGATCTTCGGCTTCGCCCACGACATCCCCACGGTCGCTGCGATCTGCAACGCCGGTGGCATGGGCGTCTATGGCGCGACCCGCCGCTTTCCTCACGAAATTCGCGACGAACTCGCCGAGATCCGCCGACTCGTCGGTGATCGGCCGTTCGGGGTCGACCTCGTGCTCCCCCCGGGCATGCCCGAGCACAACAGTCGGGAAGCAATCGAGGCCCACATCCCCGACGAACACCGCCGCTTCGTGCAGTCGATCAAGGACAAATACGACGTCCCCGACCCGAGCGGGCCGGGCATGCGTACTCGCTTCATCCGGTCGAGTGAGATCGAAGAGGCACAACTCGAGGCCGTGTTCGAGAGCGACGTCGACCTGTTCGCCTGCGGCATCGGCGCACCGAGGGCAGCGGTCGACCAGGCCCACGAGTTGGGCAAGCTCACCGCCGCACTCATCGGGAGTCCCCGCCACGTGCGCCGAGCCCTCGACGCCGGTGTCGATCTCATCGTCGCCCAGGGCTACGACGCCGGCGCGCACACCGGACCCATCGGCACGTTCACCCTTGTGCCTCAGATCGTCGACCTCGCCGGGAACGTTCCCGTGCTCGCCGCCGGTGGGGTCGCCACCGGTCGCCACCTCGCCGCCTCGCTCGCGCTCGGAGCGCAGGGTGTGTGGACAGGCACCATCTGGCTCACATCGACCGAACACGCCGCCCACATGCAACCGGCCCTGGTCGACAAGCTCCTTGCTGCGACCTCCGCAGACACGGTGGTGACCCGCAGTGAGAGCGGCAAGACCTTCCGCCAGATCCGCAGCGCCTGGAGCGACGAGTGGGACGCTGCCGATGCACCCGCCCCTCTGTCGATGCCGTATCAGGACGTCTTGGTCGGCGATCTCCTCGGCGCCATCGACGAACACGGCATCGAACCGCTCTTGCACTCCGGTGCGGGTCAGGGCATCGGGTACGCCACCGAACTCCGCTCCACCGCCGACATCATGTCGGCGCTCGTGCGTGAAGCCGAGCACGCCCTCGGCCGTTAGCGCGCACCCCCGACCAGGCGTGCAAGAGTACTGGGCATGGGTGTTGCACCACTTCAACGATTCCCTCGCACCGCCGATGTCGCCGACATGCTCCTCGCGCTCGAAACCGACGGTGGGCTGATCGTCGAGGCGATGTTCGACACCGAGACGATCGAGGCGATGCGCGCTGCGGCCGATGACCGAGCTGCCGACGTCGCACCGGGCTCGGCGACCCAGGGCCTTGGTGCCGACGGCGCTGCGTTCGTCGGAGCGAACACGATCCGCTTTTCGACCCTCGGCTGTCTCAGCCCCGCCTATTTCGACATGCTCGACAACCCGGTGTTCGCTGCGCTCGCCGATGCCGTGCTCCTGCCGACGTGCGGGTCCTACTGGGTCAACACCGGCCAGGTGATGTACATCGGACCCGGTGAGCCGGCCCAGGTTCTGCACCGAGACGCAAACAACTGGTGGGAGTTCGTGAGCCGCACCTGGCCCGACTCTCCCGAGATCACCCTGAGCGCCATGATCGGTCTCGAAGACGTCACCGAGGAACTCGGCGCCACCCGGGTTGTTCCCGGGAGCCACAAGAACGCCGAGATCCAACGCTTCGGTGAGGCCGATTCCGTCCCTGCCGAGCTCGGGCCCGGCGACGCGCTGATCTATTCGGGGTATGTGTTCCACGGAGGTGGGGCGAACCGCACCGATCGCTGGCGACGAGCGATGCACCTGAGCTTCGTCGCCGGCTGGCTCACCCCTGAAGAGAGCAGTCCCCTCGACTACACCTCCGAGCAGCTCGCCGACCGCTCACCGCGGGTGCGACAACTCCTCGGCCACCACAGCTACGACCCCCGCCCCCACCCCGGCGGTGGGCTCTGGCTCAAAGACGTCAAGGCCCTCGAAGACGTCTGACCGATTGGAACACCCGTGCCCGACATCACGATCACCCGCGACCACCTTGGGATCGCCCACGTCAGTGCCCCAGACGAAACGACTGCGTTTGTCGCCCAGGGATACTGCGCAGCCGCCGACCGCTTCTGGCAGATGGAATACGACCGTCTCAAGGCTGCTGGGCGCTGGTCGGAGGTCGTCGGGACTGCTGGTGTTCGCGAAGACACGTTCTTTCGCCGCATCGGGATCGAGGCAGCTGCCCGCCGCGACTGGGAAGGGCTCTCCCCGGAGACCAAAGCCATGACCGAGGCGTACGCGCAGGGTGTGAATCGGTGGCTCGACGAGCACGCCGACTCGCTGCCGACCGAATTCGACCATCACCCGTTCGCCCCCGCCCGCTGGGAGGCCTGGCATTGCAGCGCGGTGTACAAGGTTCGCCACGTGTTCATGGGGACGTTCATGCGCAAGCTGTGGCGCGGCGCCGTGCTCCGTGCTGCGGGACCGGAGGTCGTCGCTGCGATGAAGGGTGACCCTGGCTCGAGCACACCGATGCTCCCGGCAACCGGTCCAGCGATCGATCTGCTCGAGGGCGCCGCAACCGCGCTTGCGGCAGGGATCGACGACATCGCCGGGATTCCCGACACCGACGGGGCATCCAACAGTTGGGCGGTGCACGGGAGCCGAACCGCGTCGGGGCTTCCGCTGTTGGCCGGCGACCCGCACCGAGGCATCGAATTCCCGAACGTGTACCTCCAGTTCCACATGGCGTGCGACTCGTTCGACGTGATCGGCCTGTCGTTTCCCGGCGTGCCGGGCTTCGCCCACTTCGGCCACAACGCCGATGTCGCGTGGTGCATCACCCATGCGATGTGCGACGACACCGATGTCTTCGTCGAATCTCCAGCCGACATCACCGATCGATCCGTCGAGATCATCGCGGTCCGCGACGCCGACCCGGTGGCGGTCAGCACCGGCCGTTCCCCGCGGGGCCCCTTCGTCCTGGGCGACCTCGACGGTGACGGCAGCGTGCTGTGTACGAACTGGACCGGGCTTGCCGACGACACGACGTTCGAATGTCTGCGACCCATGCTCACCGCCACCGACTGTGATGGCCTCGAGGAGGCGGTGCGGCACTGGGTCATTCCCGCCAACAACCTGCTCACGGCCGACACCAGCGGCAACATCTCGTTCAAGATCCGCGGTCGCATCATCGAGCGACCACCGGCAAACCGTTGGATCCCGGTTCCCGGTGACGCCGCGCACGGCTGGGACGGCCTCACCGCCGTCCCCCACGACGATCTCCACCACTGGCGCAATCCCGACCGGGGCTTCCTCGTCACGGCCAACAATCGGGTCAGCGACGACGGGCCCTACATCTCGCTCGACTTTGCCGGGCCGTCCCGGCACAACCGCATCGTCGAGTTGTTGGGTGGGCTCGAGTCGGCAACCGCAGCTGACATGACCCGCGTGCACGCCGACGTGCGCTCGCTCGCGGCACCACCGATCTGCACCATCATCGCCGGGCTCTCCCCCACCACCGACCTCGGTCGAGCTGCGCAAGAGCTCGTGTCGGGCTGGAACCACGAGGTCGGCCCGGACAGCGCGGCGGCTGTGGTGTACGCCTCGTTTCGTCAGGCGTGGGCGGTCGAGGTCGAGCATCGGCTCGGTATCCACGATGCGACGCTCGGTGCACCGGGTTGGCCGCGGAGCCTCGATGCGTCACGGATGAACTTCGACGCAGGCACCACATTGCTGGTGGGGGGAGGCTGGCGTCTGCTGCCGGGGCTCGACGACGACACGGCACTCGATGCCGTGCTGAGTGGCCTGCTCGACACGGTCGCTGCGTCGCTGGCGGGCGAGCGTGGACCCGACCCCGCCGCCTGGCGGTGGGACGACCTCCATGTGATGTTCAGCCCTCATCCACTCGCCGTCGGCATCGCTGCGGCGGCTGATCTGCATCCGCCGGTGATCGGCGTGGCTGGCGATGGTGAGACCGTGCGAGCCGGGGGCATCGCACCGATGCTCGGGCTGCAGTGCTATCTCAGCTCGTGCGCCCGGTACGTGTTCGATGTCGGCGACTGGGACAACTCCGGATGGGTGGTCCCCCATGGGGTCAGCGGCGTGCGCGGCAGCGGTCACGATCTCGACCAGCGAGCGGCGTGGGCGGCGTGTGAGGTCCTGCCCATGGCCTACTCATCGAGTGCTGTTGCTGCTGTCGCCGCATCCACCACCGTGTTGAGCGTCTAGTCGGGTCGTCCCGAGGTCCGCATCGCTGCGCGACGCCGCTCACCCGAGCCGTTCGCGCTGCTCCTTGAGTGTTCGACCGGCCCCCCAGTCATTGGCCTCCAGGGCCCGGAGGATCGCGGCGACGTTGGTGTCGCGTATGCGTTCGAGTTCGCGGAGATCGTGGTGCCCCGATTGGACGTCAGACTGCTCTGCAATCGTCTGCACGAGTTCCTCGGTCAGTTCGGGAACATCGACCAACTTGGTCCACGGCCACTGGAGGCACGGGCCGAATTGGCGGATGAAATGGGCCATTCCGCCCTCACCGCCAGCGATGCGATAGGTCTCGAAGAGGCCCATCTGCGCCCAACGAAGGCCGAACCCGTAGCGGATGACGTCGTCGATTTCTTCGGTGGTGGCAACGCCGTCGTTCACGAGCCACAACGCTTCCCGCCAGACAGCCTCGAGCAGGCGGTCACCGATGAACGCATCGATCTCGACGCGCACATGCACCGGCTTCATGGAGATCTCGGTGTAGGTCGCCATCGCCCGTTGCACTGCTGCGTCGTCGGTTGCGGCACCGCCGACGACCTCGACCAATGGCAGCAGATAGACCGGGTTGTACGGATGACCGACCACCAAGCGTCCGGGGTTGTCGATCGTCGGTTGCAGGTCGGACGGCTTGATCCCCGATGTCGAGGAGGCGATCACCGTGTCGGGCGGACAGGCAGCGGCGATCGCTTCGAGGATGGGGATCTTGACTGCCGGGTTCTCGGGTGCGCTCTCCTGCACATGTCCCGCCCCTGCAACGGCGTCTTCGATCGAACCGACGACGGAGATGGTTCCTTCGTCGGCGACGACGAGCCCGAGGTGTGTCCACGCAGCCCGGGCATTGGTGAGCACTTCACCGATGATGCGGTCGACGTCGGGGGCGGGGTCGGTCACCTTGACATTGATGCCGTGCAGGGCGAAGCGGGCTGCCCAGGCCGATCCGATGACTCCGGCACCGACAATGGCGACGTGGCTCTCCACCAGGGTGCCGGATCAGCCGTGCTTGGTGAGGTTCAGCTGGTCCCGAACCTCGTCGGGGCCCATCACGTTGAAGTTCATGGCCTCGAGGATGACGGTGGCGCGCTCGACGAGTGCTCCATTCGTGGCAAGGACACCCTTGGAGAGGTAGAGGTTGTCCTCCAGCCCGACGCGAATGTTGGCCCCCACGAGCGCCGCCGCGGCGACGTACTCGAGCTGTCGGCGACCAATCGAAAACGCCGAATAGTTCCAGTGCGAGGGCACGTTGTTGACCATCGCCATCAGCGTGTTCATGTCGTCCGGAGCGCCCCAGGGCACGCCCATGCACAGCTGTGCGTTCATGGTCTTGCCGTCGTAGAGGCCTCGCTCCTCTTGACTCTTCGCATACCAGAGGTGGCCTGTGTCGAAACATTCGAGTTCGGGCTGCACGTCGATGGCCTGGAACTGGCGGGCGATTTCGTCGAGTTGTGACGTGCTGTTCGTCATGATGTAGTCGCCCTCGCCGAAGTTCATGGTGCCCATGTCGATCGTGGCGATCTCGGGCATGCACTCGACGATGTGCGCCATCCGCTCGGTCGCGCCGGCCATGTCGGTTCCGTCCTCGCTCAACGGCAGTGGATTCTCGACCCCTCCGAGTGTGAGGTCGGCACCGGTGCCACCGGTGAGGTTGATGATGACGTCGGTGCTGGCGGAGCGGATGCGATCGGTGAGTTCCTTGTAGAGATCCCGGTCGCGGCTCTGGGCACCCGTCTCGAGATCGCGGACGTGACAGTGCACGACGGCGGCGCCGGCCTTGGCAGCCTCGATCGCAGAATCGGCGATTTGCTCGGGCGTGACCGGCACGTGTGGCGACTTGTGGACGGTGTTGCCACCTCCAGTCACGGCGCACGTGATGAAGACGCTGGGCATGAGGGTGTCCTATTCAGTGAGACGTCCTGTTTGGTAGGATCAAGCGTATGGTTGACTCCGACGCAGCGTCAACAACCACCGGCCCGGTCGAGCGGGCATTCCGAGTGCTCCAGCACGTTGCCGCAGCCGAGGCGCCGGTCGGCGTCCGTGAGCTCGGACGCCGCGCCAGTCTCCCCCGATCCACCGCGAGTCGGCTCGCCTCTCAGTTGATCGATCTCGGCATGCTCGCCCGCAACCCCGCCGGCGAGCTCGTCGTCGGCCCGGCCGTCGCCACCCTCCAGGGGCGAGATGCCGTGCCGCCGGCACTCGAAGACCAGCTTCGCCCACTTCTTCTCGATCTGGTCGAGCGCTTCGGAGAGAGCGCCGCACTCACCGTCGACACCCCCGCCGGGGCCCACTATCTCGCACAGATCCCGGGGCCGTCCGCCGTCCAGGTACCCGACTCGACCGGTGCCAGTCTGCCGTTTCACCAGGTCGCTCCCGGCTTCGTGCTCATGGCGTCCTGGCCTCGTGAACGACTCGCGTCGTACCTCGCCACCGAACTCGTGCCCGCCACACCGCACACCCCCATCGAGCCTGCAGCGATCACTGCGCTGGTCACCGATGCCGCCGCGTGCGGGTGGGCCTGGGCCGAGCAGGCCCTCGATCTCGAGGTCAACGGCCTTGCCGTGCCTGTGCACCACGAGCGCACCATCGTTGCTGCCGTCAGCCTGTACGGCCCGGCCTACCGCCTGAGCCCAGCGACCGCGCCCGACCTCGGCGCACAACTCGCCGATGCAGTCCGTGTCGGCGCAGCGATCGCGCTCGGCTAGCGACCAGTGTCAGGACACTGCCGTCTCCCCGGCGGTCAGTCCTGGTGTCAGCGGGCGAGGTCGGCCAGGTTGAGTTGATCGACCGCTCGCGCAAACCGCATGTTCATGTTGTCGATGAGCTGGTACTGCCGATCGTCGGAGAGGTCCATGCCCCGCGATGCCACGATCGGGTACACGAGACAGAAGTACGCCGCTTCCCGATAGCGATCCCACAGTTCCACTGTCGCCGCCTCGGGAACGTCCGCTGCGATCAAGCCGTCGCGCCAGCGGTTGAAGAGTTCTGTTTCGTGGGTGGCGGCCACCTCGGGCGTGAGTGACTGGGTGATGAAGTACGCAAGGTCGTAGCTGGCCGAGCCACGACCGGTGAGCTGGAAGTCCAACAGCACGATCGATCCGTCGTCGGAGAACAGGATGTTGTCGGCTCGGAAGTCACCGTGGGTGATCGTGTTCGGTTGGCCCGAGAGCGAGGCGAGGAGGCCACCCAGCTTCTCTGTCCATGCTGGACCGACCGCCAGGATCTCGGGAGCGACGGTCATCTCGTTGTTGACCTTTTCCCACCCTTCGGCGAACACCAGCGGCAGGACCGCCGGGTACACCGGGTCGCTGAGACACACCGAGTCGCCCCGCTCGACGATCGGGTCGGCCCTCCCCCACCATTCGGCATGCCAGAGCGCAAGTTCGTCGACGGCTTGTCGAGCGTCGTCGATTCCCATCCCCTCGTTCTGATCGACGATCCGCAGCGAACCCATGTCTTCCATCAGGAGGACGAACTGACTCGTCGCTTCGTCGACCATGCCGTGATACCCCTGCGGAACCCGGATGGGTGAGTCCTGGGCAAGGTTCTGGAAGAACCGGACCTCACGGATGTACATGCGCAGAACCGACGAGGTGAACACCGCTTCTTCGGCAAGCGCAGGCAGCTTGGTGATGAGTGTGGGGGCGTCGAACCCGCTGAGGCTCGTGCGGTACACCGCACTCGACACACCGATACCGACCCCGATCTGCTCGTGGCGTACATCGGTGATCGAGCGTCCGAGCGCAACGCTCATCCACGAAGCGTCGACCTCCTCGATGGCGGTGGGAATCTTGGTCACGGTCACGTCCTCGGGTGCGGCCAATGAGTGTGACATATGACACAGCTTCACCCCAAAGTCATCGACGGAGACCAGGCCAAGCTGGCCGTATGCCCACGACACCCGACCGGCCACTGCGAGCGCCGGGTCGGTTGGCCCGTTTCGGTGAGCTACGCGCCGGCCTCCAGCCTGCGCGACTGGCCCTTCGTTCTCCGTCGCTTCGTGGCCGTGCCCCGCGAACCCGACACGTCATCTTGCTTCCCGGCTTCGGCACCACCGATCGTGCACTGGTTCCCCTGCGCAGCTATCTGCGCTCACTCGGACACCAGGCCCACGGTTGGGATATCGGACGCCACGGCAAGGATGTCGAGATCTCGGTCGAGCGCTTCTTGCCGGTCGTCGAACGCCGTGTCGACGCCGCCGGAGAACCGGTCGTCCTCGTGGGTTGGAGCCTCGGTGGGATCGTCGCTCGCGAACTCTCACGCAATCGGCCCGACCTGGTCTCGGCGATCATCACCATGGGTTCGCCACTCGCCGGACCCCGCCACACCGGTGCTGCTCGTGCGTATACACCGGCCGAACTCGACCAGATCGAAGCGTTGATCGCCGAGCGACGCTCGACCCTGCTGACGGTGCCGTTGACCGCGATCTACAGCCGCCGCGACGGGATCGTCGACTGGATGTCGTGCGTGGACGACCTCACGCCTGACGCAGAGAACATCGAGGTCGGGTCGACCCACATCGGCTACAGCCTGGACCCCGATGTCTGGCAGATCGTCCGCGACCGGATCGCAACAGCCCCGGATTGAGCTGTCAGTTGCGCAGGAGGTGGATGAGCGACGACGTGTCCCACCGGCCGAGTCCCAGTTCTTGGAGCTGCGCGTAGTACCCGTCGACGATTTCGGTCACTGGCAGAACCGAGCCGTTGGCGGCCGCCTCCGCCAAACAGATCCGGAGGTCCTTGCGCATCCAGTCGAGAGCGAAGCCGTAGTCGAACACGCCTTCGGCCATGGTGTGGGCCCGGTTCTCCATCTGCCATGACCCAGCCGCTCCCTTGGAAATCGTGTCGACGACATCGTCGACATCGAGGCCGGCCCGCATTGCGAAGTTGATCCCTTCGGACAGGCCCTGCACGAGCCCTGCGATGCAGATCTGATTCACCATCTTCGTCAGCTGCCCGCTCCCGGGGCCGCCGAGCAGGTTGCACGACCGGCTGTAGGCGTCGATCACCGGTGCTGCTCGATCAAAGTCGGCCCGATCGCCACCACACATCACGGTCAAGACACCGTTCTCGGCTCCTGCCTGCCCGCCGGAGATCGGAGCATCGACGAACCCGACGCGCCGGGCAGCTGCAGCGGCGTGGATCTCGCGAGCGACGACCGCGGATGCGGTCGTGTGGTCGACGAGGACACTGCCCTCGACCATCGACTCGAGCACGCCGCTCTCGCCCGTGGTCACCGCCCGTACGTCGGGATCGTCGCCGACACACAGGAACACGAAATCGGCACCCACTGCGGCATCAGCCGGTGTGGCGGCCGCTCGACCACCGTGGGCTGCCACCCAGTCCTCGGCTCGGGCAGCGGTGCGGTTGAACACGGTGACGGTGTGGCCGGCGGTGACGAGATGCCCGGCCATCGGGTACCCCATCACGCCCAGCCCGATGAAGGCACAGGTCGACATGCCGTGAGCCTCTCACAGCCGAGTACCGTCGTGGCGATGCCAGCCGTGCGCACCGCCGATCTTGCCGTGGTCGGACTCGGCGCCTTCGGCGCAGCAGTCGCCTGCCAGGCTGCGACACTCGGACTCGACGTCGTGGGGTTCGACCGCTATCGCCCGCCCCACGAGTTCGGTTCGTCGCACGCCGAGACACGTGTGACCAGGCTCGCGGTCGGAGAGGGCGCCCACTATGTGCCGTTCGTGCAGCGCTCCCACGAGCTCTGGCGCGAGATTGGCGCAGCTACCGACACCGTGCTGCTCCACGACCACGGCGGGCTCATCGTCGCACCGGCCGGTGCGTCCCACGACGAACGCTGGGGCACCTTTGTTGCGGACACCGCGGCCGTGGCCTCCAGCGCCGGGATCGATTTCGAGCGGCTGACGCCGGCCGAGACGCGAACTCGGTTCCCGCACCTGCTCATCGGTGACGACGAAACCGTCGGGCACGAGCCGACCGCCGGACTCGTGATGGCAGAGCGAGCCGTCGCTGCCCAACTCGACCTTGCGATCGCATCGGGCGCGGAGGTGCGCTTCGATTCGACGGTCACCGGGTTGCGCCGTTCAGGGGGGCGGCCCGTCGTGTCGACGTCGGAGGGTGAGGTCGCCGCTCGTCACGTCGTGGTCGCAGCGGGTGCGTGGGCGCCGACCGTGCACGACCATGACCGACTGCGCGTCACCCGACAGGTCGTGTTCTGGTTCGAGGCCGACGATCTCGAACGCTGGCGTCCCGATCAGCTGTCGTTCGTGATCTGGGCCCGCTCGTCGATCGAGGAGTACCTTGGCGCCTTCGGTTCGCCGTGGGGAGGCATACCGGCGGTGAAGGTGCTGGGCGAACAATTCGTCGATCCCACCACACCGGACGCCGTCGACCGGACGGTGTCACGCAACGAGATCGCTGCGTTCTACGAGCGGATGGTCGAACCTCGCCTCGTCGGGCTGACACCCAACTGCGTGAAGGCGTCGGTTTGCCTGTACACGAACACACCCGATGATCACTTCCTCATCGACGTACACCCCGAACACGACGACGTCACCGTCGTGTCGGCGTGCAGTGGGCATGGCTTCAAACACAGTGCTGCGGTCGGCGAAGCCTTGGCCCGCCGCGCTGCGGGACTGGATCATCTCGACCTTTCGCCCTTCGGCCGCAGCCGGTTCTGCTCGAACGAATCCTGACCGTCGGGCACCATCGGGGCCCAGAGCCTACGATCGTCCCCATGGCCGTTACGTCGACCGATCCTGTCAAGCTCACCATCTGGTCCGACTTTCTTTGACCCTGGTGTTATGTCGGCGCGGTTCGTGTCGAGCAGCTCGAAGCCCATTTCGGTGATCAGATCGACGTCGAATGGAAGGCCTATCTGCTGCGCCCTGGCAACGAGGGCGGTGACCCGGCCAAGCATGACAAGTTCGTCGAGTACACCAAGACCTGGCAACGGCCCCAGGAAGCGGAACCGAGTCTGACGTTTCGACAGTGGGCGACCGACAATCCGCAGCCGTCAGGCAGTGTTCCTGCCCAGATCGCGGCCAAAGCAATGGCCGAGTTCGCTCCCGAACTCGAGCCTGCGTACCACCGGCGCCTGATGGACGCGTACTTTGCCGACAACCGCACCATCTCTGATCCCAACGTGCTGGCCGAGATCGCAGCAGAGTGCGGAGCTGACCCCGGATCGTTCATCTCGTTCGTGGTCGAGCATCAGCAACGGCTGGCCCAGGACGTGATCGATGATCACAACGCCTCGATCGATCACGGGGTCACCGGTGTTCCGACAATCCTGCTCGACGAGATACTTCCGGTGCAGGGCGCCCAGGACTTCGACGTCTACGTCCAGTACATCCAACGCCTGATCGACCGGCGGTCCGACTAGGACGATCAGCGGCGGCGGGTCCGGGCAAGCGCAACGCCGACGACCGATGCAGCGCCGGCTGCATCGAGGAGTTCACCGACGTGACGCACGGTCGTCCCGGTGAGAACGACGTCGTCGAGCACCACCACGTTCATGCCTGCACATGCGGCGGTGATCACATACCCACCGGCCTGTGCGACCGCGACCCGGTCTGCGGGCTCGACGTCTCGAAGCCGGGCTGTCACATTGCGTCGTTCGACCAAGCGCTGCATGCGGTCGCCGGCAACCATCTCGAGCAGGCTGGTCGGCCGATCCGGACTCGCCGGGATCGGCACGATCGTGGCATCGACCGATGCGACGGTGTCGACGAAGTGTGTGAACCGTTCGGCGAGCTCCTTCCCTGCGACCGGGTCTCCGAGGTCCTTGGCTCGGTGGACGAGTTCGCCGAGATCCGTTCGCTCATCGCGTTCGGGTTCCCAGTAGTCACCAATCGCATGGATCTCGATCGTCATACGCACTCCGATGTGACGCTTGCCACAGCTAGCAATATGCGTGCCAGAGGTTGCGGTTCGCAACTTCGCTAACTATTGTTAGCAGTCGACCGCACCACACTGTGCGGTTTCCCCCACACACTCCCCCAGGAGCATGCCATGCCCACCGTCATCGACCAGGTCAAGTCTGCCGCCTACACCTCCGTAGGGCTCAACCTCCTTCTCACCGACGCTGTCGTTGGCCGTGAGGTTGCCACACCGAAGCAGTTCGCTGACCGAGCCTCGATCGCCCGCACCCAGGCCGCTGATGCACTCACCGACTTGCGGGGCCGCACCGAACCAGTGGTAGCGAAGATCACCGACCGCCTTCCCGAGCAGATCGGGGACGCCGTGCAGACTGGCCGAAACGCCGTTTGGAACTTCATCGGGATCGAGGCTCCGGCGCAGGCTCCGGTACCGGCACCGGCCGCGAAGGCACCTGCGAAGAAGGCCGCCAACAAGGCTGCAAAGAAGACCGCTGCGAAGAAGACCGCCGCCAAGAAGGCCGGCTGAGCAACCAAGAACGTGCCGGTGGGGCCGCCCCCCTGCCCCACCGACACCTGATCCCCCCTTCCGTACGGCCGGGCTGCGAGCATGCAGTCCGGCCGCTACGCGACAGGGGCGATGACATGCGAGGAGTGATGAATGACTGATCCCCGCGAAGCGCTCGGGGCGTACATTCGCGAGCAGCGTCGTCAGGCCGAACTGTCGATGCGCAAACTCGCCGACCTCGCCGGTGTGTCCAACCCGTACCTCAGTCAGATCGAGCGCGGCCTCAAGCGGCCGAGCGCCGAGATTCTGCAACAGCTGGCTCGAGCACTCGAGGTCTCGGCCGAGCAGCTCTACGTTCGGGCTGGAATCCTCGACGAGGCTCCCGAATCAGACCTGATCGCAACGATCCGGGCCCAGGACGATCTCTCCACAGACCAGAAGCAGGTCCTGATCCGCATCTACGAAAGCTTCCTCGCCGAGAGCAACGAGGGCTGACGCCCCACGCCGCTGCGTTCAGTTGACTGCCCGCTCACGGCCTTCCCAGTAGGGCTTGCGTAGTTCGGTTTTGAGAATCTTTCCCGACGGATTACGAGGAATCTCGGCGATGCGCTCGACGCTGGCGGGCAGCTTGAACCGGGCGAGACGCTCGGCGCAGTGATCGATGATCTCCTGCTCGCTCGGGTCGGCATCGGGCGCAGGGATGATGAGGGCAAGCGGTGATTCACCCCATCGCTCACTCGGAACACCGATCACGGCCACATCGGCTACACCGGGATGCGACATGATCGCATTCTCGATTTCGGCCGGGTAGATGTTCTCGCCACCGGACACGATCATGTCCTTCACCCGGTCGTGGATGTAGACGAAGCCTTCCTTGACGTAGCCGGCGTCGCCGGTCGAGAACCAGCCCAATCCATCCTCGTCGCGTCCTTCCGGGAACGCATCTGCTGTCGCCTCCGGGTTCTTCCAGTACCCCTTGAGGTTCTGGTGAGAACGCGACCAGATCTCACCGACCTCTCCGTCGGCAACATCGTTGCCGTCCTCGTCGACGATCCGGACCTCGGTTCCGAGCACCGGGGTGCCGGCAGAGCGAAGCAAGCCGGCTCGATCACCACCCGGATCATGATCCTCGGGCTGCAGGAAGGTGACGGCCCCCGTCGTCTCGGTCAGGCCATACACCTGTGCATGATCGCACTTGAGGAGGGCCATCGAGCCGACGAGCGCTTCCTCGGTGATCGGCGACGCGCCGTAGAGAATGGTGCGAAGCGACGAGAAGTCGACGTCCGACGCTCCGGGAATGATCGGGAGAACCTGGAGCAACGCCGGCACCATGAACGCCGTCGTGACACCATGGCCGGGGATGTCGGCGAAGATCCGACCAGGATCGACGTCACGGTGCACGATGCTGGTGCATCCCTTGAAGACAGCAGCATGGGCGACACCGCTGCCACCGATGTGGAACATCGGCAGCACATGAAGCACGACGTCATCAGCCTCGATCCCGGTCACCTGTGTCAACGGTGGAACCGATGCTTCGAGATTGCGGTTGCTGATCTCGGCACCTTTCGGCAGCCCGGTGGTGCCCGATGTGTACAACTGCACCGCTGTATCGTTCGGCTCAGCAGCAACAACGACATCGTCCGCCGACACCCCGGCGATCCAGTCGGCGTACTGCTCGTGGCTGGAGTCGCCACCGATCGCAATGATCTTCGGCCCACGTTCGAGTTGCATCGAGTCGAGATGACCGAGGAACTCGGCTTCGACCGCAACGACCTTCGCCTCGGCATGATCGAGGATGTAGTCCATCTCGGGGGGAGCGAGACGCCAATTCACCGCGACCATGACCGCATTGAGCTTCGCAGCGCCGTAGGTCAACGTGAAGTATTCGGGGATGTTCTTCCCGATGAAGCCGACACGGTCCTGATTGCCGACTCCTGCTGCGGCGAGCGCGTTTGCCACCTTCGATGCTTCGGCATCGAACTCGGCGAACGTGAGCGAGCGATCGTCACAGACGAGCGCCGTCTTGTCGGGGAGGTCGGCCGCTTGGCGGCGAAGATTCTCGGCGAGATTAAACATGAACGGTTCCTTCGATATACGACCGGCGGACATCATGATGCCATCTCACGAGTGTCACGTCAGCGTCGAGCGAGAGGGAAACCGAACGAGACCGCGTGCGGTACCCGCCCCGCTACCGTGGCTCGGTGGCGAAGTCGCAGAAAAAGCGTGATATCCCAGCCGGAGCTGTGGCAGTGGCCACCAATCGCGTTGCGCGCCGCGATTACGACATTCTCGACGAGCTCGAGTGTGGCCTTGTCCTCAAGGGCAGTGAGGTGAAGTCGCTGCGCGAGAGCAAGGTGCAGCTCGCCGATACCTACGCGATTTTCTTCCAAGGTGAACTCTGGCTCGTTGGCCTCAACATCTCGTCGTACTCGCACTCGAGCGCTGCCTTCGCTCACCAGACCGACCGGCGACGCAAGCTGTTGGCCCACCGCTCCCAGATCAACGAGTGGTCGAGTCGCGCCGACCGTGAGGGATTGGCCATGATCCCCCTTGCGCTGTACTTCAAGGATGGACGGGCCAAGCTGCACCTCGCACTGGCCCGCGGCAAGAAACAGCACGACCGCCGTCAGGAAATCGCCAAACGCGACGCAGACCGCGAAGCAGCTCGGGCCATCGCGCGCGCCCGCCGGCGCTGATCGACGAACGTCGCCAAAACGCGTATCGGGCGGGACCCGAAGGCCCCGCCCGATAGCAGTTATTCAGTCAGCGACTAGCTCAGCCAGCAGCAAGACCAGCAGCGACCCACTCGTCTGCGAGATCACGGTTGTCCGCGATCCACTTGGCTGCAATCTCTTCGACTGCAGCCTGCGAGCCGTCCGACGCGTTGAGGTCGACACCGGCGATGGCCATGTCGATCAGCGGCGGGTTGAAGACCGCAGAGAGCGCAACGATGGCCGGGTTGGCCTCAGCGAACGCAGCGTTCAAGGTCACGAGGATGTCGGCTGCTTCCCAACCGGTGTTGCAACCGCTGGGGGGAGCAAGGCAGACATCGGCACCAAGGCCCGTGTAGCCCTCACCCTGCGAGTAGCTCTCGCCACCCTCCTTGCCGAGGGGGTTCGAGTCGTCGAGGATGGTCTCGAGGGTCAGCCACATCGTGGTCTCACCCGGGATGGCCTGGGCGAGGTACGAGGTGGGGGTCCAGGTGTAGATGATGGCGGGCTCGCCGGCCTGGGCCTTGGTCAGGAACTCGGCGAACATGGCGTCGTAGCCGGCCTGAGTCTGCTCGAGGTTGTCCCAACCAGCGAACGCGATCTGCGACGCCATGATGTCGTCACAGGTCCAGTCTTCGGGGCAGCCGTAGAACTCGCCCTTGCCGTTGCCGTCGGAGTCAAGCTGGCTCCAGAGCGCCTCGTCACCGTTGATCTGGTCGAGCGACATGACACCGTTGTCCTCGGCCCAGCTCTTCGTGACCAGCATGCCCTGCAGACCACCGCCGGGCATGACGGAGCCCTCGACGACGAGCAGGTTGTCGCCAATACGGGTGCCGTCAGGCAGGTCACCTTCGTGCCAGCTGTAGTGGCCCGGGTACCAGGAGTTGGCCCAAAGGTCCATCTCGCCCGAAGCCATGGTCTGGTAACCGAGGTCAGGAGCGAACTCGAGACCGTCGGGCGACGAAACCTCGTAGCCCATCTCTTCGATCAGGTCGTGCAGGATCTGCGCGTGGACGTAACCGGAGCTCCAGTTGGCGCGGCCCATGTTGACCGTGATGCCTTCGCCCGGAAGGGCAGCCATGTCATCGCCACCAGCGTCGTCACCGGCGTCGTCACCGGCATCGTCATCGGCCATGTCGTCGCCGGCGTCGTCACCGGCATCACCGGCGTCGTCACCGGCATCAGCAGTCGTGCCTTCATCGTCGTCGCCACACGCAGCGGCAAGCAGCGAAAACACTGCCAGCAGCGCGAGAAGCAACTTGAACTTGCTCTTCATATCCCCTCCCAGGGTTTGCTTTCAGAGCGCAGGGGCCCTGGTGACTCTCGTCACAACGACAATGGACTATAGTCGGCGGAGCGACTCTAGGCGTGTCGGGCGCCCGGGAAATCCGATGCGGTGCACCGATTTCTGGGACTCAACTGGCCGTCTCGACAAGCTCCGCTTCCTTCGCAGACCCGGCACCGATGACTGTCTCCACCAGGCCTTCGCCGCGATATTCGGCATAGATCTTCGTCCGGCGGAACTCGGCGACGACCGAGCGGCCACTGGCAAAGATGACAAATCCGCAGACGAACGTCACGAACGCACCGATACCGCCGAGTACATCACCGCCACTGCTGTCGACCCGCACGATACCGAAGATGAACGCAAGGGGAATCAGGGCGATGCCCAGGCCGAGGCCGGCCAGAACGGTCGTGGCCCGCCATTGCAGCGTCTCACCTCCGCCGAGCACCCCCGATGCGGCGATCGCAACCAGGATCGCCATGAACGACAAGATGATGCTGAGATAGCCGAGTCCGGGACCGTCCTCGTCGACGCCGGTGTACACGACGCCGCCGCCCGCTTGCAGCGAGTTGATTCGGTTCGTGATGTCTTGGCCGGCCGCGAGTTGCTTGCCGATGTCGTCACCGGCTTCTTCCTCGATGGCATCGAACTCGGCTTGAATCTCCGGCGTGATGAGCGAGTCGATACGGCCGTCGAAGTACCAGCCGTACTGCGTCTTGGTCTCGACCGTGCCGACACCGAAGGCCGAGGCGATGATCAGCCCCGTTGCGACGATCGATGCACCGATCTGGTTGGTGGTGACACCGGACAGCGAACCGCCGACTGCAGCGATGAACGCCAGTTCGGCGAGAAGGAACTCGTTGGTTCCCGAGAAGACGTTGTCGGTGACGACAAGCACGACCGACAACCCGATCAGCATGATCAAGCCACCAATCATGATGCCCATGCCAACCTGGTCGACCGTGTCGTCATCGCTGGCCGACACGCGCCGGGTGACCATTCGGCCGAGGACGAAGACACCGGCGATCACGACGAGGGCGGTGATGATGCCGCCGAGCCAGTTGGCCTGCCCGTCACTCAGGGAGCCGTCGAGCGCACCCTGGACCCGGTCCCCCTCGACCAGCCAGTTGAAGATGCACGCCAGTCCGGTGGCAAGAAACGCCACGACGGCGCCGTAGGTGACGAGGCTCGACTTGGCTGCGGCGACCGTGCGCGCCATTGGGAGTGGGTGTCGTGGCGAATACGGAGCCGACATGGTGGCAACCCCAGTCGCAAGCGTCATGGCAGCGGCACCGACGAGTGCAACGATCGCACCCGACCCGACCGAGTACTCCGTGACGAACACCGACTGATCGAGCATGACGAAGCCGATGACGACGACGAGTGACGCCAGACTTGCGATGAACGCACCGTCGGCACCCAGACGGGGCGTGCCGTCGGTGAACATCTCGATGATCAGCAGCACGATGCAGATTCCGAAGAACAACAGACCGAGCTCCGGGAGCAGACCGAACTTGCCGTCGTTGCCGTCCCCGAGCCACACCGAGTCGAGCACCCCCAACGTCGGAAGATCGAAGAAGAAGTTCTCGTCGTTGAACATGTTCAGCAGCCACATCACAGCGATCAGACCCGCAACGACAGCTAGGCAGTAGCCCTGCCATTGCTGCAACCTCACCACCAGGCTCGGACGATTGCGCATGAGCGGCCGCACACAGGCAAGGAAGGCGAGCGCCGCGAGGATCACCACGAAGAGCCCGAAGAAACTGCCGCCCGAGGCGTCCAACCCTCCGAACGACTGGCCGAGGAGATCCTCATCGGCGCGGCGACCCCACGACGACACTGCGCCTGCGTCGTTCGACCAGGTGAGGAAGACCGTCGCCACAACCGTCACGAGGCTCGCAGCTGCGCCGACCATCAAGCCCACCCGCTCGCGACCTTCGATCGGCGAGGGGCGTTCGGCGGGCTCGTCGTCGGTGTCATCGCTCGGGGTGGCTGCGGTGGTGGCCTCCATGAAGGCTTCACCGTCGGCCCGGTACCGCCAGGCAAGCCCGATCTTTCGGAAGAGGTTGATGCCGTCCTGCTCCTCGCTCTGGGTGATGCGGTCGAACATGACCGCTACGAGGAAGAAGGCGAGGCCCGCCGAGGCGGCGAGACCGAGGTTGAGGTTGTTGATCGCCCGGAAGAGCAGGCGACCCAGGCCACCCGCACCCATGAGCGCAGCGATACCGAGCATCGAGATAGCGAGCAAGAGGGTCTGGTTGAGCCCGGTGAGGATCGCCGGCCGAGCCAGCGGCAGCTGAACGTCGAAGAGTACGCGCGCTTCGGTCGCGCCGAACGCTCGTGACGCCTCGACGACGTCTTCTGGCACTTGTCTGATGCCCAGATTGGTCAGGCGCACGATCGGCGGCAGTGCGAACACCATCGTCACCATCGTCGCCGACACCTCGCCGATGCCGAAGAAGAAGATGAACGGCAGCATGAACACGAACGAGTGCACAACCTGCATGGCATCGAGCGTGGGGCGCACGATGTTCCACACGGCATCGACGCGGCCGGAAACGACACCGACGGGGATACCGACGATTGCGCACAGGGTGACCGACACCAGGATCATGCCGATCGTGCGAGACGTCTCGGTCCAGTACCCCGCACCGAGGAAGCCACAGATCGCCAGCATGCCTGCCGACGCCAAGCCGACCCGGGTGTTGCGGGTGAACGATCCGATGATGAACACACCGATCACGACCCAGATCCACGGGATCGACTCGATCGAGTCGCGAGAGACCTTGTCAGAAAGGATGAGGTCGAAGAAGCTATCGAAGGGCCACTCGATCATGTCGCCGAGCTTGGCGGTGATCGGGTTGTTGACGGCCCAGAAGACGAGCTGCTTGATCCATTCACCGAACGGGAAGTTGAACGTGTTCAGCCAGTCGTTGGCGGTCCAGCTCGGATTGGCTTCGGTTTCCTGTGCAAGTGACCACATCACATGAACACCTCTCGCTCGAAGTCGTCTATGAGGTTCTCGACTCGACCCATCTCTTCCATGATGTGGCGGGGGTCGAGGTTGCCGACGAGCTTGCCGTCAGCGTCGCAGACCGCGATCGGGAGCCCCCGACCGGCGGCCGAGTAGATCTCGTTGAGCGTGGTCTCGGGAGTGCAGGAGTTGAAGTCCTCTCGCAGCCCGGCCTGGAGTTCGGTGCTGCCCATCCCGGCGGCGCGGATGCCGTCGGCCGAGGTGAGTACCGCCTTCGGTTTGCCGTCGTCGCCGAGCACGAATGCACCTGCTCGATCACCGAGGCCCTGCAACGCCTCCTGCAGCGACGCGCCGGCGGCGACCGGTTGGGGCTGCTGCATGATCTCGTGCACCTGGATCACACGTCCCTGGTCGACGTCTTGCACGAACTCGGCGACATACCCCGTGGCGGGACGGGTGAGGATCTCCTCTGGCGTGCCGATCTGCACAATGGCGCCATCTTTCATGATGCAGACCTTGTCACCGATCCGCAGCGCCTCGTTGAGATCGTGGGTGATAAACAGGATCGTCTTTTTGAGCTCGGCGTTGATCGCCATCATCTCGTCTTGCATCTGGCGACGGATCAGCGGGTCGAGCGCGGAGAACGCCTCGTCCATCAGCAACACGTCGGGGTCGGCCGCAAGTGCTCGAGCCAGACCCACCCGCTGCTGCATGCCGCCGGAAAGCTCTCTCGGCATCGAGTTGGCGAAGGAGCCGAGACCGACGAGGTTGAGGGCCCGCATCGAGGCTTCGTCGCGGTTGGCCTTCTCGACACCCTGCACCTTGAGGCCGTATCCGGTGTTGTCGATCACGGATCGGTGCGGGAACAGGGCGAAATGCTGGAACACCATGCCCATCTTTTCGCGCCGGAACTGCTGGAGCGGTGGGCCGTTGAGCGCTTGGACATCGACACCGTCGACCCAGACGTGGCCGTCGGTGATGTCGTGCAGCTTGTTGACAGTGCGGATGGCGGTGGACTTGCCCGAACCGGACAGCCCCATGATCACGAACGTCTCACCCCGGTTGACCTGGAACGACACGTTGGTCATGCCGACGACGTGCTCGGTCTGTGCCTGCACATCGTTCTTGCGCATGCCGCTCTTGGCGAGCTGTAGGGCTCGACCTCGGGGCTGGGGACCGAAGATCTTGTAGACCTTGTCCAGTTCGATGATCACATCGTCGTCTGCCGCCATCTCACTCTCTCTACTGGTTCGTGGAGAGGTGATGGCGCGTTGGTAACCAAAGGCCGCCACTGTGCACGCGTCCCCCCCGGGTCGAGTTGCAAGCGACCATAGCAGCGCCGGGAAGTGCTAGATCAAGCACAGTCCCCAAGAAATGCGTCCCGGTGGGACTGATCGTTCGACCAGTCCACACGGGCCGGTTTCTTCGTCCGGGATCAGCGGGCCTGGCCGGGTTCGAACGAGAACGGCATGATGCGCGGACCGCGAACCTGACCCCCCGCCCACTTCATCGGCTCTCGATCACTGAGGGCGAAATGCGGGATCCGCTCGAGGAACACGCGCACGGCGGTCGTCATCTCGAGGCGAGCCAAATTCGACCCTGCGCACCGGTGAATACCGGATCCGAAGGCGACATGACGGTTGCGGGCCCGGTCGATGATGAACTCGTCGGGATTGTCGAAGTGTTCCGGGTCGTGGCATGCGGCCGGGAAATTCATGAGGATCTTGTCGCCGTTCTCGATGTGCACGCCGTTGAAGTCGACGTCTTGTTCGGCGACCCGAGCCATCGTGACGGGTGCGTAGAAGCGGAGGAATTCCTCGATCGCCACCGGCAACAGGTCGGGCTCGTCCAGCAGTCGCTGACGGTCGTCGGGGTTCTGACTCAGGTGCCACAGCGCAGAGCCGATCGAACTCCAAGTGGTGTCGATGCCGGCGACGATCAGCAGGTTGGTGATGCCGACGACCACCGCCGGCGTGATGTCGGCCTCGGGGTGATCGAGCTCCATGAAGATCAGTTCGGTGAGCAGATCGTCCTGTGGATCGCTCGATCGTTTCGCCACCTCTTCGCCGATGAAGCCGAGCAGTTCTTCTCGGGCTCGGAGGCGAGCCGCGGGATCGCTCATCGCTTCGCCGAGGACGGCATTCACCCAGATCACGAATTGGTCGGCCATGCCCGGATCGACGCCGATCATGTGGGCGATGACTCGGGGCGGGATCTGCTGGCTGTAGTCGACCGCGCCGTCGCACTGACCCGATTCGATGAACCCGTCGATCAACTGATGGCAGAGTTCTTCGGTGTAGTCCTGCCAGCGAGTGACTGCCTTGGGGGCGAACGCCGGCAGCAGCATGCGCCGGGTCCAGGTGTGGATGGGCGGGTCGGCAGTGATCGGCGCAGCCGCAATCATCTGCTCGTAGCGACTCATCTCGGGGGTGTTGGGTGCTGGCGGCATGACCAGCACCTGCCGTGACGAGAACTCGTCTGTCATCTTGGCCATCTCGCGGATGTCGTCGAAGCGAGTCGGGTTCCACGACCCGCCGAGCCGATCGGTGTGGGCGATCGGGCATTTCTCGCGCATCTCGGCCCACATCGGCACTGGGTTCTCGATGTAGCCCTCGTCGCGGATGTCGTAGTCGGTCGTCCAGTCCTCGACCGGTCCGCCGGGCTTCCAGATCTCTTCGCTGGTGGCGACTTTCATCTTGACGTGCATGTCGTCCTGGCGATCCGTCATGGAGACGACGGTAGCAGCCGCCTACGGCGGGCGGGAGTGTCGCTGCGAGCGGAGGCGTGCTGTCACGCACAGGCTGTACCATTCTCTCAGCGGCGTCTTCGACGCTGCGTGCCACTTGACAAGAGACGGCACCACGGGGCTGATCGGTTTCGACGTTGGGACCAGGATGCGTCGGTGTGCGACCGGAGTTGCTCAGACTCCCAAAACGGGGCACCAAAAGAGACGCCGATACGGACGATCTCACTCTCGCCGCCTGACCCCTAGTCAGGTAGTGGAGAGTCATCGCGAGCAGCAATGCCACGCGGGGCCTGACCACTGCAGCCTGTCAACAGAAGCAGTGGTGGACGGTAGGGAAAGACCACTGACAGCTGGCAAAGACTGCTGACATCGGAGAAAGATCCGGTGGCCGAGCTTGCTCATTCGACCCGGCGAACCAACAGCCACGAGTTGGAATCACGGGAATGGTCGTAACGCATCACGTGACCACCTGACGGACGAGGGTTCGATTCCCTCCAGCTCCACCAAGGTTGTCGGTTCTCGAACCTGCGTCTGCAGGTTCGATGCGAC
>JBMTIM010000042.1:0-26762 GCA_049437325.1 Acidimicrobiales bacterium | reverse complement strand
CCGGCCCGCCGGCGGGGGGTCGCAGAACCCGATCGCCATCACCCATGGGAATCCCTCCTCGTTCTGTGAGGCACCTCGGAACAAGCCGATGGATCTCATCGAGGCCGTTGCGGCCCGGGGCGGCATCATCGGTTGCACCTTCTACCCACTCTTCGCAGGGGGGGCCGGCACAACGCGCAACGAGTACTGCGGCATGCTCTACGACCTGGCCGAACAGATCGGCATCGACCACGTTGCGATCGGTACCGATGCCGTACTCGGCTGGGCGCCCGACGCACTCGGGTGGATGCGAAGCGGCCGATGGGACCGTCCAGCCAAGCCGAGCGAGATCCCCGAGTTCCCCGACTGGTTCGACTGGTTTCAGGGACCGAAGGACTTTCCGAATCTGGCCGAGGGTCTGACCGAGGTGGGATTCTCCGACGACGATCGCAACAAGATCCTCGGCGGCAACTGGCTTCGACTCTTCGGCACGGTCTTCACGTCGTAGTGGTCGGGCCCCTGTGGTGTGGCCCCGTCGACATGCACATGCAGCGGCGCAGGGATCAGCGAGTGGCGAGCCCCTGTATGAGACTCCAGGTTGCGTGATCGACATCCACCGCCTCGGGCAAGGCGGTCGGTACGCCAGGAAGGCGAGCAGCCGGCTGTTCGGCGACGGTTGCGACCAGTGCCTCGATGCGGTCGTGGAAGCCAGCACCCGCATACCCGCCCGGGTCGATCAGCACGTAGAACTGGCCGAGGTCATGGGGGCCTCCCTCGACCGCCTTCAGCGGCTCCATGTCCCAGCTCGAGACCCCTGCCGTCAGTGCCGACGCCAGGACTTCGACCATCAGGCCGATCCCGTACCCCTTGTACCCACCGGCAGACACGAGCGAGCCCTGGAGGGCGGCATGGGGATCGGTGGTGGGTTCGCCGTTCGCATCCACCGCCCAACCAAGGGGGATCGACTCCTCGGCAGCGGCCGCCATCGTGATCTTGCCCAGCGCCACAGCACTCGTGGAAAAGTCCCACTGGAAGGCGACGCCCCCGTCGCGGCCGGGGACCGCCATCGCGAACGGATTGGTCCCGAGCAGTGGTTTCATGCCCCCCGGGGGCGCAACGCGCGCTGTGGAATTGGTGGCACCGATGGCGATCAGACCGGCTTCGGCGAACTGCTCGGTGAAGTAGCCCAGCGACGTACACGTGTGGCTGTGTTCGATCGAGTACCCGCACACGCCGCCGTCTTTCGCCGCACCGACCGCCTCGTCGAACCCCGCCGAGAATGCGGGCTGAGCGAAGCCGAACCGGGCGTCGACACGCACAGCACCCGCCTTCGCATGGGTGACGACCGGCTCGACGGTGCCGTTCACACGACCCGACACCAGCTGTCGGCAGTACGACTCGACGTAATAGAGGCCGCAGATCTTGTTGCCCTTGGCCTCGGCCGTCCGCACCGCTCGGGCGACCGACGCAGCAACCGCAGGCGTCGCCCCGTGGGCTTGGAGTGCGACGGCGACGGTCGACTCGATCTCGGTCAGTGCGATCTGTGGCACGAACACGAGCTTGTCACACCCCGGACACGGTCGGCCGATCGGGGCGGGTCGGTGGCCATGGGTCACCGGGCCGACGGTTCGTGAACGCCAGACTGGAACGGTGGACCTCACCAAGACGCATGCTTGGCGCTCGTTGGAACAGCACGCTGCGACCGTCAAGCGGTTGGACCTCCGCCAGCTCTTCGGCACCGACCCCGACCGGGTCGATCGGATGACGCACTCGTGCGGCGACATGACGGTCGACTGGTCGAAGCAGTTGCTCACACCGGCCATCGTCGACGACCTCCTTGCCCTCGCAGCGCAGTCCGAACTCACCGCCAAGATCGCCGCCATGATGCGCGGGGACCGCATCAACACGACCGAGGATCGGGCCGTGCTGCACACCGCACTGCGAGCTCCCCTCGACGCCACCGTCATGGTCGACGGCGAAGACGTCATGCCAGCCGTGCGGGCAGTGCTGGACCGGATGGCCACGTTCAGCGAGCGGGTCCGGAAGGGCGACTGGCTCGGTGCGACGGGACGCCCGGTCGACACCGTGGTGAATATTGGAATCGGTGGATCGGATCTCGGGCCCGTCATGGCCTACGAAGCGCTCGCTGCCTTTCGTCACCCGCGGCTCGAGTGCCGCTTCGTCAGCAATGTCGACGGCAGTGATCTGGTTGCGACCCTGGCCGACCTCGATCCGGCCACGACGCTCTTCGTGATCTCGTCGAAGACATTCACGACCCAGGAAACCCTCGCCAACGCACGCTCGGCTCGGGCCTGGCTCACCGATGCCTTGGGAGATGAGGCCGTTGCGACGCACTTCGTTGCGGTGTCGACCAACGCCGCCGAGGTGACAAGCTTCGGGATCGACACCGACAACATGTTCGGCTTCTGGGATTGGGTCGGAGGCCGATACTCGCTCGACTCGGCGATCGGGCTTTCCCTGATGATCGCAATCGGTGCTGCCAGGTTTCGCGAGATGCTCGCCGGGTTTCGAACCGTCGACGAACACTTCGCGTCGGCACCGCTCGCCGAGAACGTGCCCGCACTGCTCGGACTGATCGCCGTCTGGTATCGGACGTTCTGCGGACTGCAGAGTCGCGTGATCCTCCCCTATTCGCGGGCCCTGCACCGATTCCCGGCGTACCTCCAGCAACTCGACATGGAAAGCAACGGCAAGCGGGTCCGGCTCGACGGCGACCCCGTGACGTACGAGACCGGTCCAGTCATCTGGGGGGAACCGGGCACCAATGGCCAACACTCCTTTCATCAGCTGCTCCACCAAGGCACAACAGTTGTGCCGGCCGACTTCATCGTGTTCGCCGCGCCTGATCACCGCAATGGTGCATTCGTGGGCATCGAAGCTCACCACGACCTCTTGGTGGCGAACTGTCTCGCCCAGAGCGAAGCGCTTGCGTTCGGCAAGAACGCCGCCGAGGTGGCCGAAACCGAACCAGATCCGACGCTCGTGTCGCACCGGACGTTTCCCGGCAACCGACCGTCGACCACCATCATGGCCCCCGCCCTCACGCCGTCGCTGCTCGGTCAACTCGTTGCGCTGTACGAGCACCACGTGTTCACCCAGGGCGTCGTCTGGGGTATCAACAGCTTCGATCAATGGGGGGTCGAGCTTGGCAAAAGCCTTGCGACGGCGATGATCCCCGAGCTCACAGCCGACGCAGCACCCGAGCTTGCGCACGATGCAAGCACCAACGCCCTCATCGAGCGGTACCGGTCGATGCGGCGCCGCTAGAGGTCAGCCTGGTCCACCGACGAGAGCCGTCCATCGGTGACGGCGACATGCTCCTCGACTTCCTCGACCCAGCCGACTCGCACGAGGTCGGTGCGGTTCACGCTCGGTTGATCGGGAAGGGCGTAGCTTGCCGAGACGTGCACGGACTGCACCACCTCGGCGTCGACCTCGGCGAAGGCCGCCGCAACCGCCCGTCGGACCAGTGCGTCGGCATCCTCGACCTCGTCGAGCCAGAGTCGACCATCGATGACGATCCCCGTTTCGGCCGTTCCGGCATCGGCCAACGATCGCCGCAGCGAACTCGTCGAGACGGCGTCGGCAACGATCGGCCCAGAAGCGAGCAGAACCAGGGCGAACGCAACAGCAAGGGCGATCGCCGACGTGATCGGAGCCTCGGCCCGGAGTCGCCGCACCGCACTCGAGCTCACCATCGCCGGAGACTAGTTGGAACTCGAGCGGACCTCGTCGGGATGGATCAGCCCCTGGCGACCACCAACTGGAATTCGATGATGCCGGTGTCGTCGACCGACACGACGATCGGGGCACTCGGTGGCGTCACGCCGAACTCGTCGAACACGATGTCCGTCGACCCGGTGATGACGCCGTACCCGTCGTCGCGCACCACTGCGTCGATCACAAGTTTCGTGGGGTTGGTCACCCCGTTGACCGTGAGTTGTCCCGAGATCTCGACGCGGATGACCTCGCCGTTGGCGAGTCCGTCCGGCAGATCGACCGGGTCGTCGAGCACGAATCTCGCAGTCGGGTTGGTCGACGCACCGACAGCCCGGCGGATCGCACCCTCGCGGCGGCTGTCGTTCGACACGATCGCGTTCATGTCGACGATGACTTCGGTGGCGACCAGCTGGCCGGCCTCGATCGTCAGCGATCCAGTCACGCCACCGGAGCGGCCGACTGCGACGACCGACCCCACCGTCAGCTCCTCATCGACCCGAAAGCCGGCGAAACTGCCGCTCGCCGTCTCGAAGTCGAACTCTCCGATCTCGTCGTCGATGATCCATACACCGTCGACCTCACCGTCGAACGGTGCTGCGCCGATGACGTCGGTGGCGCCGAGCACTTCGTCGAGTTGCGCGTCGGCGGCAGCAACATCCACGGCATCGGGGGTGTCACCGCCGAACACGACGAACCACGCAGCGACAACGACCGCCACCACCACACCGCACCCAACGATCAGCATCCGGTTCTTGGACATCTCGTCGCTCAGAGGGTTGCGGCCACTTCGGCGACCGCCTCGATCGTGGCGTCGATCTCGGTCGGACCGTGCGCAAGGGACGGGAAGATGGCCTCATAGGCACCGGGAGCGAGCGCGATGCCCCGGTCGAGCATCCCGTGGAAGAATCGCGGGTACATGCCGTTGTCGGCCGCAGCCTTGGCAGAGTCGAAGTCGTGTGGCTCGGTGTCGGTGAAGAAGAGCCCCAGCAGCGGTCCGACTCTCGGCACCACTGCGCTGACTCCGGCCGTCGCAAACGCATCGAGCATCCCCTGCTGGAGCCGAGTGGCGATCTCGGTGAGCTGCTCGTAGGCCTCGATGGTGAGGTGACTCAGTGCCGCGAGCCCGGCGGCGGTCGCCAGCGGGTTCCCCGACAGTGTTCCGGCCTGGTACACGCCGCCGAGCGGAGCCAGGTTGCTCATGACCGTTCGGCTGGCACCGAACGCGCCCATCGGTAGTCCGCCCCCGATGACCTTGCCGAAACACCAGACGTCGGGCTGGACACCGAACCACTCTGCCGAGCCACCCCGGCAGAGTCGAAAACCGGTGATGACCTCGTCGAACAACAGCAGCGCACCGACACGGTCGCATGCAGCACGAAGACCCTCGAGAAACCCGGCTGCCGGCGCGACCAGACCCATGTTGGCTGCCACCGGTTCGACACAGACAACAGCGATCGACTCGTCGAGTT
The DNA here is from genome assembly GCA_049437325.1 of Acidimicrobiales bacterium. Taxonomy (GTDB): domain Bacteria; phylum Actinomycetota; class Acidimicrobiia; order Acidimicrobiales; family Aldehydirespiratoraceae; genus UBA11606. The sequence goes on along the minus strand of JBMTIM010000042.1, from coordinate 21,573 downwards.
CAGGTATCACGTTGTACGGCGCCACGATGGTGTCGGCGATCGCGCCGGACGTGACACCCTCTGAGCCCTTGAGACCCTGTTGCGCCACACCGGAGCCGCCAGCGACCAGCAGTGAGTCGGTGTGACCGTGATAGTTGCCAGCGAACTTCACGATCTTGTCGCGACCGGTCGCACCCCGCGCAAGGCGGATGGCACTCATCGCCGCCTCGGTGCCGCTCGACACCAGCCGCACCATCTCCATCCCGGCCACGCGGTCGCACATCTCTTCGGCGATTCGAACCTCGTTCTCGGTCGGAGCGCCGTAGCTGGTGCCGCGCGAGGCGGCGTCGTTGATGGCGGCCAGGATCGCCGGGTGGGCATGACCGAGGATGCTCGGGCCGTAGCTCTGGACGTAGTCGATGTAACGCCTGCCCTCGACATCGAAGACGAAGGGCCCCTCGGCGCGCTCCACGAAGTACGGCGTGCCGCCGACTGAGCCGAAGGCTCGAACCGGTGAGTTGACACCACCAGGGATGACGGCCTGACCCCGTTCGAAGAGGGACTCGTTGCTGCTCACTGGAGCCCTTGGGCGATCAGCCGAGAGAAATAGGTCAGGACGAGGTCGGCACCGGCCCGTTTGATGGCACCGACGTGCTCGAACGCAACAGCTTCGAGTTCGAGCCAGCCGTTCTGTGCCGCAGCATGCACCATCGCGTACTCACCACTCACGTGGTAGGCGGCGATCGGCACGTCGAGTTCCTGTCGAGCCCGGGCGATGAGGTCGAGGTACGGCATCGCCGGCTTGATCATGACCATGTCGGCGCCTTCGCCGATGTCTTCTCGGATCTCTTCCATCGCCTCGCGGGTATTTGCGACGTCTTGTTGGTAGCCCTTGCGGTTCCCACCGCCTTCGATGGTGACATCGACGGCGTCGCGAAAGGGGCCGTAGAGCGCCGTGGCGAACTTGGCGGCATAGGCCAAGATCGCGACCTGATCGAATCCCGCATCATCGAGGGCTTCGCGAATGGCGAACACCTGACCGTCCATCATCCCGCTCGGCGCACAGATGTCGGCCCCCGCAGTCGCCTGGGCGACCGCGATCTGCTCGTAGAGCTCGAGGGTGGCATCGTTGTCGGGTTGGCCGTAGGCGTCGAGCACGCCACAGTGCCCGTGGCTGGTGTACTCGTCGACACACAGATCGGCGATCACGACCAGCTCGTCACCGTGGTCGTCCTTCAGGTCCTGAATGGCGAGCTGGACGATGCCGTCGGGGTTCCACGCCTCAGAACCTTCAGGATCCTTGTGCTTGGGCACACCGAACAGGACGACAGCCGGGACACCGAGATCTTTGATCTCGCGAACCTCTTGGCGAAGCGAGTCGCGGGTGTGTTGGAACTGGCCGGGGAGTGACGCGATCGGGACCGGCGCATCGGCGCCCTCCTTCACGAAGAGCGGCGCGATCAGGTCATCGGGGTGCAGCCGACTCTCGCGGACCATGCGACGAAGGGCCTCGGTTCGACGGAGCCGACGAAGCCGGCGCTGCGGAAAGGTCACGTCGTGAGGCTACCCACCGACGAAGTGCGAGGCCCACGGCGGCCCCGCAATCCGTGGGATCGCTCGTTCACAACGAGGTGAGATAGGCCTCGACGGCGTCGGCGAAAACGCGGCAGCCGAGGACGATGTCGTCGTCATGGGAGTCCTCGGCGAAATCATGACTCACTCCGCCGATGCTGGGGATGAACAGCATGCCGGTGGGGAGATGGGGGGCGAACGTGTTGGCGTCGTGGCCCGCACCGCTCGGCATTTCGACCCAGGCCCCAGGCACACGTCGTTCGGCAGCCGAGCCGAGAACGGCGACGATCGCCGGGTCCATCGTCACCGGGACCATCCCGCGGTCGCCGGTCTCGACCGTGACTCGGCATGGGCCCTCGTCGTCGAGTTCAGCGACGAGCGCCGTCAGGGTGTCGGCGAACCGATCCATCACCTGCACCGACGCGTCGCGATACTGCACCCGACACCATGCCTCCCCCGCCACGATGCTGTCTGCCCCCGGGTGCACCCCGAGGTTGCCGATCGTCCAGACCGAGGCAGGGCCGGCAACGGTTGCGAAGCGCGACCGGAAGCGCACGCCGAACTCGAACAGCGATGCTGCGGCATCCTTTCGCATCGACATCGGGGTCGTGCCCGCATGGTTCTGTTCACCGCGAAACCGCACCGTCGCGCCGGAGATCCCAACGATGCCGGTGACCACTCCGATGCGGTTGCCCGACGCCTCGAGATGCGGACCCTGCTCGATATGGGCTTCGAGGTAGGCGACATGGCGATCGGGTTCGAGACAGATCGGATCGACCCCGGCGAGACCGACCCGGTTCAACGCACTGGCCACGCTCTCGCCGTCGGCATTGGTTGCCGCCAGAGCGGCGTCGGTCAACTCACCGACGAAGGAGTGACTTCCGAGTGCCGACGCATACGTGCCCTCTTCGTCGGCCCAGGCTGCGACGTCGACGGCCAGATGCGCGGTTGCCGGATCGGCGAGCAGTGACCGGGCGACCTCGATGCCGTACATGACACCCATGGCGCCGTCGAGCCAACCGCCCTCGGGTTGGGTGTCGGAGTGCGACCCGAGCACCACCGCAGGGCCCGGGTTGGGTGAGCGGCCGATCACGTTTCCGATGCCGTCGATGCTGGCCTCGAGACCGGCCTCGGACATCTGTGCGACGAGCCAGCGACGGGCCGTCATGTCGACGTCGGAGAAGGTGGGCCGAACCACACCCGAGCCGGTGGCTCCGAAGGTGCGAAGCTCCCGAAGGGACCGCAGCAGGCGAGGGCCGTCGATCTCGACCATCAGCGGGGCGCCTCGAGTCCGAAGTCGGCGTAGGGGAAGTCGATCAGCGAGTCGAGCACCATGTCGGCCTCTCTGGGGATGTCGTGCCTCGTGATGCTGTTGGGGACGACGATGCATGTCATCCCCGCCGCTTTCGCAGCGATCGCACCGTTCTTGGAGTCCTCGATCACAATGACCTCGCCCGGGTCGACGTCGAGCTTGGCGGCAGCCAGGAGGAAGAGATCGGGAGCCGGCTTGCCCCGATCGACCTGATCGCGGGTGCTGAGCGCATCGAAGTGCTCGAGCAGACCCAGGCGCTCCAGATGCCCCTCGACCCATCCGATCGGTGAGCTGCTTGCGATGGAAAGGGCCCGCGCCGCAGCCTTGACTGCGCCGATCACCTCACACACCCCGGGGAGAACAGGCACCCGTTCTCGAGCCTCGGCATGGAGGCTCTTCGCCTGTTCGATCGCCTCGGGGTCAGGGTCGCGCCCGAGCTCACGCTTCAAACGGTCCTCGAGCGTCGGGTTGTCGGCCGCCCCGACGATCTTCACCCACTCCTCCACCGGGAGTGCCAACCCATGGTGGTGATGGGCGATCCGGGCGGCCTCGTACACGGGCCACTCGGTATCGGCAATGGTCCCGTCGAAGTCGAAGATGACGGCCGCTGGTTGCATGTCGAGATTCTCGCGTCAGTCGAGGTGGAGCGTGAACCGGCGCTGCGGATCATGCTGGTCGTCGAAGGCCGACTCGTCGACGAACCCAGCCGACCGCAGGAAGGAGATCGCCTCGGTGAAGGTCGCATCGGCGTTGACTCGAACCCATCGACACTCGAGTCGACGCGCCTCGACGATCAGGTGCTCGAGCAGCGCTCGACCGATTCCACGACGGCGAACATCGGTCGACACCCACAGGTGCTCGATGACGGCCGTGTCGGTCGCCGTTCGGTCGAGGCCGCCACAGCCAACCGCTCGTCCATCCAGCCGGGCGACGAGAAACCGACGGTTCGGGGGCATCACACCGTCAGCATCGGAGATCGGGAGGGCCTCGAGATCGACTGCGCCGTCGAGGCGCCGGGCGACCTCGGCGACGTAGTGCTGCAGACACCGCTGGGCATCGATGCTTGCGGGGTCCTCGGCGTGGACGTAGGGCCGGTTGGCGTAATGAGCCCGCATCGCGTCGACGAGACCCGGGATGGAGTGTTCGGCTGCGACGACGTCGACGCCGACCCCGAGGTTTGTGGCGACCTCGGCGGTGGCCGGTCCGATCGTGAACACGGTCGGTGGGAGACCCTCGAGCCCCACTGCGGTGACGAGGCTCTCCACCGTCGAGCCGGACGTGAAGATGACTGCGTCGGCCGAGCGACACGCCGACTTTGCGTCCTCGTCGATGTCGACGGGCACCGTCCGATAGGCGACGACGTCATCGACATTCCATCCCATGAACGTCAGTTGGAGCGGCAGGGTCTCGCGAGCGACCTCGGCGCGGGCGAGCAGCACCCGGCCACCGGTCGACGGACGGGCAGGGAAGCGGGCAGCCAACCCCTCGGCGATCGCCTCGTCGGGCACGAGATCGACGGTGAGTCCCTCGGCCTCCGCTCGTGCCTTGGTGCCCGAACCGATCACCGCCACGTTGACGCCGGCGGCCAGGGGGGTCTCGGCCACGATCCGACCAACCCTGGTTGCGCCGTTCGGGCTCGTGATCACAACCCAATCGTCGGCGCCGAGCGCTCGAAGTCCGGCCCGCAGCGCCAGTCCACCATCGGGCGGGTCGTCGATCCGGATCGTCGGCACCAGTACGACGTCGGCGCCGAGCGTCTCGAGCGCGCTGACGAGTGGCGCAGCCTGCTCGCGGGGACGAGTCACGACGACCCGCAGCCGGTCGAGTCGACCTTCGGTCACGGGGTGTTCTCCAACAGGCTGCGCCCCCCGAGGTCGTCGAGAAGGTAGCGGGCGATGCTCCGGCCGAGGCGCTCGGGATCGTCGCCGACGCGCGCTTCGCGAAGAAGTCTGCGTCCGTCGAGCGACGAGAGCACACCGACCATCGCCAAGTCACCGTCGGCGGTGCGGTAGGCGTTTGCGCCCGCCGGCAGTTCGCAGTCACCACCAAGTTCGGAAAGGAATGCCCGCTCGGCGTCGACCACACGACGGGCGGCGGCATCCTCGACCGCAACCAGCGTTGCGATGGTGTCGACATCGTCGGAGCGGCACTCGATCGCCAGTGCGCCCTGTGCGACCTGCGGCACGATGACCGACGGCTCGAGCCGGTCGACGGTGCTCGTGATCACGAGCTCGAGCCGATCGATGGCGGCGGCAGCCATCACGATGGCATCGAACCCTTCAGACTCGAGCTTGCCGAGCCGCGTCTGGATGTTGCCGCGGAGTTCTGAGAACACGAGGTCCGGCCGATGCCACGCCATCTGGGCGCGTCGTCTCACCGAGCCGGTGGCGACGTGAGCTCCGAGCGGAAGGTCGGCCCAGGATGACCCGACGAGCGCATCGCGAGCATCGGCGCGAGTGGGCACGGCAACGAGAACGAGGCCGTCGGGCGTCACGGCCGGAAGGTCCTTCGCCGAGTGGACGGCGAAGTCGGCGCGGCCGTCGAGCACGGCAGCCTGGACTTCCTTGACGAACACTCCCTTGCCGCCCATCGAGTGAATCGGCACGTCGGTGTTGCGATCGCCGACGGTCGACACCACGACTTCCTCGACACCACGCCCGAGCAACGCAGCCACGTGGCGGGTCTGCCACAGCGCCAGCGGGCTGCCCCGGGTGGCGGCTCGCAGATCAGGCACCGGCGTCAGAGATCGAAGAGGTCGCGCAGCGACTCGGCCAGACGATCACCGCGGGCGCGCCCGGCGGCATCCTTGAGCCGAACGGTCGGCTCGTGCAGCAGCTTGTTGACGATGCCTCGCGCCAACGCCTCGACCGCCTCACGTTCGGCATCCTCCAGATCGGCGAACTTGGCGGCGAATCGGCTCAGTTCGGCGTCTGCGATCTCCGAGCCTCGGCTTCGCAGTTGCGACACCAGAGGAGCAACCTCGCGAGCCGAGGTGACGGCCTGGAAGCGCGCAACCTCCTCGTCGACGATCGTCTCGACATTGCCGATGACCCGGGTGCGAGTGACCATCTGCTGATCGACGAACGCGCCGATGTCGTCCATGTCGAGCAAGGTGACACCGTCGAGATCGGCAGCGGCCGGATCGACATCACGAGGAACGGCGACGTCGACGATGACGAGCTCACGCCCAGCTCGGCGGCCGATCACGTCAGCGATGTCGACGTGATCGAGAATGATGTCCTGCGCCCCCGTGGTGGTGACGAGCATCTCGACCGCCACCAGTGCGTCGGGGACGTGATCGAGACCGACGGCGGTTCCGCCGCACACCTCGGCGAGCCGTACAGCATTCTCCCAGGTGCGGTTGGCCACGAAGATGTCCGACGTGCCGGCTGCGGCGAGCGACTTGACCGTGCCTTCCGCCATCTCGCCGGCGCCGAGCACGAGCACGGGTCGACCACCGAGCCCGTCGAGATGGGCCGACGCGAGGGCGACTGCAGCCTGAGAGACCGAGGCGATACCCCGACCGATTGCGGTGTCGGTTCGGGCCCGCTTCCCGGTCTCGAGTGCATGACGAAACAGCGGCCCCAGAACCGAGCCGATGGTGCCGTGTTCGGAGGACTGCTCCCAGGCGGTGCGAACTTGGCCGAGGATCTCATGCTCACCGACAACCGCCGAGTCGAGTCCGGCCGTGACCGAGAAGAGGTGACGTACTGCCTCGGCGTCGTGCAATGCGTAGAGGTGGTCGGCGATGTCTTCTGGAGCAAGGCCGGCATAGCGGCCGATGAACTCTCGGATGTCTTGGTATCCGCCATGGAACCGCTCGGCATTGGCGTAGATCTCGACACGGTTGCAGGTCGAGAGCACAACGACTTCCGACAAATTGTCGGCCGCCCCAAGATCGGAAAGTGCCTTCGGGATGTCGTCGGCCGCGATCGTCATCCGCTCGAGCACGGCGAGCGGAGTCGACCGGTGGTTGCAACCGATGGCGACGATCGACACGAGCGGGGAACCTCAGGTGGTGAGCAGGACGCTGGACGGACAGAAGATGGCCGCAGCCACCCCTGAACGGTATCGGCTGACGCCGGTCAAACGTGAGTCGGGGACGACCGTCACACCGGTCCTTCCCCGACCAACAGATCTCGCTCGCGGTCCCCGGAGATGTCGGCACCGCCGACGAGCCGGGAGCGGTGCAGATGGAAGCCAAGGATCTGGAGCTCGGTCGCGAGGTCGACGGCTCGAAGGTCGACGCCGTCGGGAACGGTGAGGACGATGGGAGCAAAGCTCATGATCGACGTGATCCCGGCGTCGACGAGCCGGTCGGCTGTTCCCTGTGCCGCCTCGGGTGGGGTTGCGATGATGCCCACTGCAACGTCGTGCTTCGCGACGACCGAGGCCAACGCAGAGGGCCCATACACCGCAATACCGTCGATCTCGACGCCGATCTTGTCGGGGTCGGTGTCGATGGCGGCTACGACAGGGAAGCCTCGCTCGGCGAAGCCGCTGTGGTTGGCGAGGGCCCGACCGAGGTTGCCCATTCCGCAGACCACAATGGGCCACGTGTTGGCAACACCCAACGCACGGCTGATCTCGAACCGCAAGAAGTCGGCGTCGTAGCCGACCCCACGGGTCCCGTAGGTACCGAGGTAGGAAAGATCCTTGCGAACCTTTGCTGCGTTCACACCTGCAAGTGCGGCCAACTCTTCGGAAGAAACGGTCGCTGCACCACCGACCGGGAACGCATCGAGACCTCGCAGGTACAGCGGAAGCCGGGCCACGGTGGCGTCGGGGATGCGACCGATGGAGTTCATGGGCAAACGGTACGAACTTGTGCACCCATTCACAAGGTCAATCACAATTTCACAAGCCTCTCCTTCACGAGCGTCAACCTCGGCCCAGTCAGGCGCCAGCAGTCAGTTCGGCGATACCGATACCGGACTCACCGGCCACGGCGTACAACAGGAACATCCGTCCCTCCTCTTCGAACACGCACGGATCACGCAGCTGATTCGCTGCCACTGTGATCGCACCCCGTCGTGAGGGTGTCAGGGGTTCGTGTACGCCCTCCCACGGCCGCTCGGGTCTGAGGACCTCGACCGACTCGGATGCCGACCACCTATGCCAGTCCCGGCCGAGCTCGATCGTGCTGCGCAGGATGCGCTCCGGCGCATCGCCAACCCGCGTCCAGAAGACCTCGAGTACATCGCCGATCAACCGAACCGCTGAGTGACGCATCGATGGACAAAACAGGGTTGGCCCCGACTCGAAGGCAGTACGGCCGTCGCGCGATCGAAGGAACCTGCCAGGCATTGCGAGGCAGTACCACCATCCATCGTGGCGAAAACAGCGAAAATAGGAGGGCCCCAGCACGTCTGGCTGCGCTGCGAAGTGCAACCCGTCCACTGATGTCGCTCGGCGGGTGACCTGATGGCCGACGGCTTCCAATCCGTGGAAGTACATGACGATCTCTCGTCGCTTGTCGTCGACATGAACATCGGGTGACGCAATGTGGGCGACGACGAGATCCTCCCTCAGCTCGTTCGGCATCTGATCGCCGAGCTGCGTCTCGACCGCCGAGCGGAACGTCTCGTACATCTCGTCGTCCACCTCGAGGTCTTCGCTCGGGAAGCAGGATTCGGCCAGATGCAGGGTCCCGGGCCGGTGGACCGTCCACGGTCCATGGAGGGCATCTGCATAGGCAAGACGGATGAACGATCCCTTGTGATCGGCGAAGTAGAGGTAGTAGCGACCCAACGGGTTCGCAACCCAGTCTGGGACCCGGATCAGTGACGGGCCCTGGATGTTGTGACCGATCGACCGATCTGTCGACGCGTCGATGATCGGCGCATCGATGAGACGCTCGACGGCGTACATCAACCGTCGAGCAGTTGCCTGCGTTGGATCTTGCCGCCCAGCCCCCGCGGGATCTCGTCGATGAGATCGATCTTCGTCGGGCACTTGTAGCGGGCCAACTCGGCCGCACACCAGCTGATCAGATCGTCCTCCTCCACCTCCTGACCCTCTTCGGCGACGACGAACGCCTTGACGGTTTCACCCGTGTGCGGATGAGGGACGCCGACCACACCTGCATCGGCGACACCACTGTGTGCGACGAGGACCTCTTCGATCTCGGCCGGGTACACATTGAAGCCCGACACGATGATCAGGTCCTTCGAACGGTCGACGATGTAGATGTAGCCATCGTCGTCAACCACGGCGATATCGCCGGTACGAAGCCAACCATCGGCATCGAGCACCCTGGCCGTCGATTCGGGGTCGTCGAGATAGCCGGCGAAGACATTGGCGCCACGCACAATGATCTCCCCGGCATCCCCGACGAAAACGTCACGCCCCGTATCGTCGACGATCCGAATCTCGACACCGACGAGAGGTCGACCGATCGAGCCGACGGGCGTGTCGTCCTCGAGTGCGATGATCACGCCGGGGCCGGCCTCGGTCAGACCGTAGCCCTCGAGCACACGGACGCCGAAGCGCCCGGCGATGTCCTCGACCACCCGGTCGGGAATCATGGCGGCGCGCGACATTGCGATTCGGATGGTCGACAGTGCGTCCCCGGGAACGAGATCAACCTGGCTCAGCGCCACCCACAGGGTGGGCGGGCCGATGAGAACCGTGACCTGTTCGTCTCGAACGGTGTCGAACACCGTCATGGGATCGAAGCGCTCCTGCAGGATGAGCGTGGCCCCGATGAACAACGAGTAGTTCAGCAGTGAGTTCAGACCAAGGATGTGGAACAGGGGCACAACACAGAGAACGACATCGTCGGGACGCATCTGTCGCCCGCCGGTCGAGGCGGTCTGGTTCAGGTTCGCAGCGAGGTTGCCGTGGCTGAGCATGGCTGCCTTCGGCGCTCCTGCTGTGCCGCTGGTGAACATCAGCGCCGCGAGGTCGGTGTCGCTGCGTTCAACGATTCCTACCGGCTCGACCTCAGAACGCATGGCGTCCAAATCGATCGAATCGGGAAGTGCCACAGCGGAGGGACGAAGCACGTGACGGAGCGCGGGGACCATGGCCCGATCGATCGCCTCGAGCACTGCGATCCCGGCCGGACCTGCGATGACCGCTTTTGCGCCCACCGAAGCAAGCTCTCGTTCGATCTCGGGAGCCGGGCTCTGGGGATTGAGAGGGACGGCAACCATGCCTGCACCAGTGATGCCGAACCACGCTCGAACGAAGCGAAAGTTGGTGGCGCACAGAATGGCGACCCGGTCGCCGGGCTCGAGGCCGAGCGATGTCAGAACGCCGCGGGTTTTGGCAACTTCGGTCTCGAGCTGTCCGTACGTGATCCGGTCGGCTCCGGCCACAATGGCGGTACGGTCCTTCGGATGTTCGGCGAAAAGTGTGGCAATGTTCACAGAGCAGAAGTCTGGCACGGACTGGCTAAAGGAACCGGTGTTCGCGACCGAATGGAGATGGTGACGTTTCGAGCCGCCTCCCCCTCCCCGGCCCGCGCACGGAGGCGGACCGTCGCCCTCGTCGTGATGGCGCTCACATTGTTCGGCGCGCTCATGGTTCGCGACGCGCCGCAGGCGGCAGCCACCGCCAGTGACGAGGCAGCTTTTGTCTCGAGGATCAACAATCTGCGAGCCAACGCCGGGCTGCCAACGCTCACGGTCGACGTCCAATTGGCGAACCTGGCGCGTGCCCATACCCAGGAGATGGCCGATGCCGGCTACATCTTCCACGCATCACCCCTCGCCGCCGGTTACAACGGCCCCTGGCTGAGGATGGGTGAGAACGTAGGGTTCGGACCGAGCGTGTCGAACCTCATGAACGCCTTTGTGGCAAGCCCCAGCCATTACAGCAACCTCACCGATCCGGGCTTCACCCACGTCGGCGTGGGTGTCGTGTGGAAGGGCGGAACGCTCTACACGACCCACCGCTTCCTCGAGGCACCACCGACCACGACCACCACAACGACCACGACAACGACACAACCGCCGACGACCACGAAGGCGCCGACGACCACGACTGCGCCACCCTCAGGGCCGACAACGACTGCGCCACCTTCACAGCCCACCACGACCACGACCGTCCCAGACCTTGCATCTCCAACTGCGCTTGCCCCGGCCGACGTCGATGCCGGTCGCATCGTCGCCCTGCTCCAACTCCTCGAGCAGATCGGCACCTGACTCGAGTTGTGACCGACCTGGCGATCAGGACACGCGGCCTCTCTCGCACGTTCGGCGACCGAGTTGCGCTCGACGAACTCGATCTCGGCGTGCTCCGAGGTGAGGTGTTGGCATTGCTCGGCCCCAATGGAGCCGGCAAGACGACCACGGTTCGACTCCTCAACGGCATCCTTCGACCAGACAGCGGCACCGCTGAGGTGCTCGGGCTCGACCCGGCGACCGAGGGCAATGCGATTCGCCGACGGACTGGAGTGCTCACGGAGAACGCCGGGCTCGACGACCGCCTGACCGCGCGCGAGAACCTCGAGTTCGCAGCGCGCATCCGCGGGTTCGATCGAGCAACTGCTCGTCGACGCATCGACGAGCAGCTCGAACGGTTCGCCATGGCCGACTATGCCGACGAGACAACCGTCGGCTTCTCGACCGGGCAGCGCAAGCGGCTTGCGCTGGCCCGTGCTCTGGTCCACGACCCCGAGCTGTTGTTCCTCGATGAGCCGACCAGTGGGCTCGATCCGGCCGCCACCCGAGACGTCACCGATCTGATCGGATCTCTCGCTCGAGAACACGGTCGTACCGTCGTCCTCGCCACACACTTTCTCGGTGAGGCAGGCCGAGTCGCCGACCGTATGGCTGTGCTCGACCATGGTCGTCTGATGGCGATCGGTCGCCCTGATGAACTCGCAGCCACCCTGTGGGACGGGATGCCGATCGACATCGACCTTGGGCGTCCGGCCACCGGTTCCGAGGTCGACCTCATGATCGCCACCGCTGGTGTGACGCACTGCCAGGCGACCGACTCCGGCATGACGGCTGGTGTGCGCGAGCGAAACGTCGTACCAACGATCCTCGCTTCGCTTCACGAGGAACGGGTTGCGGTGTTCGGGGCACATCTCCGACCGGCGTCGATGGAGGACGTGTACTTCGCGCTCGAGCAGACCTTCGCTACGGATCCGGCATCATGAGGGGGATCCAGTGGCCGGCGGTCGGCGCACTCGTGCGCAAGGACCTTACGGCGATCCGCCGCAGCAAGGCGGTCGTCATCCCGATGCTGCTGGTTCCGATCCTGCTCATGGTCGTTCTTCCGCTCACGATCGGCTACGCAGCGCGATCGACACCGTCCGGGCTCGGAGCCGAGGCATTCCTCGACTCGCTTCCCCGCAGACTCGCCGAACCGATCGAAGCACTCCCACCCGAGGCGCAACTCCTCACGCTCGTGCTCGGCTTTCTGCTCGCCCCACTGTTCATGATCGTGCCGTTGATGGTGAGCGCAGTGATCGCCGCCGATGCCTTCGCAGGCGAAAAGGAGCGGCGCACGATGGAGACACTGCTGCATCTGCCGATCTCCGAGCGTGACCTCTTCATTGCGAAGCTCCTGACCGGAATGCTCCCCGCCATCGTCGTCTCCTGGGGAGGCTTTCTGGCCTTCTGCATGGTTGCGAACACTGTGTCGTGGGGGCGAGTCGAGGGACTCCTCGTCCCCAACCAACTCTGGCTCGTGATGATCTTCTGGGTCGCACCCGCAGTGGCGCTGCTCGGACTCGGTGTGATGGTGCGTGTCTCTGCCCGGGCCAGAACGAGCCAGGAAGCAAACCAACTCGGTGGGGCCGTCATCCTCCCGCTCATCTTCCTCGCAGTCGGCCAATCGACCGGCGTGTTGTTGGTGAGTTTGCGGCTGGCGTTGGCAATCGGCGCGGTGATCTGGCTGATTGCCGTTGCGCTCGTGTGGCGCGGCGCAACCCGATTCAGCCGCGATCGGATCGCAGCGACCACCTAGGTCAGCAGGACGAACTGGAGAGCTGCAGCTCCAAGGATGACAAGGAGCAACAGGCCGACAACGAGGGTGGTCCCAGCTCTCATGCGAGGTCTCCTTGCCGATCGTCGGGCCGATTCCCGAGCTGAACCGGCGTGACGACACCGTTGGGCCGGTCACTGTCGGGCAGCGGTCGCAGGCGAATCTCGATGCCCGCACCGAGTTCGAGTTCGTCTGCCGCAGAGCTGCGCGCCACCGCCAACGAGAGCAAACCACTCGAATCGACCACGAGCCCGACACGGCCGGTGGGAATCTGGTCGTATGCATCCACAGGCAGACCGATGCGGTCGTCGCCGTTGATCGAGACGATCACCTCGCCACCGAACGCGAGCATCTCCATGGGGTCGACGTTGAGCTGACAATTGCCGAACTGATCAACCCAAAGGACCTCACACACGAGCTCATCACCGTCGATGCCGGGCTCGAACCGGCTGATGGGCAACACCCCTGGCAGAAGGCTGGCCGGGTCGATCTCAGGCCCCAGATCGGTCATCGGCACCCCAAGACAAAGATGCGCAGCCGCCGGCGCGAACACGTCGCGACCATCGAAGGTCGACCCGCCAGCCCGAGGGAGACACACGTCGGGGTTCCGTATCTCGACGGCACGCGTTGCGCCACCAACCATCCCGACCGCCGGGGCGAGTACACCGTTGTCCGGACCGACGAGCACCGACATGCCGTCACCGACTTCGACGGCGACCGGGCGCCGCTGGGTGCCGACGCCCGGATCGACGACCGCAACCACTACCCCCGGGCACAGATAGTTGGCGGCACGAGCGAGCGCCAGCCCGCCGGCCCGGGTATCGAATTTCGGAATGCCATGACTGACGTCGACCACGGTGACGGCAGGGGAGATCGATCGAATCACCGAATGTACGACACCGACGAACTCATCGGCAGTGCCGAAATCGGAGAGAAACGAAATCGTGTCGTAGCGAAGAGCGGACCCATCCACGAGATCGACGCTACCCGCCGAGCTCGCGTGATCTGTCAGCGGCCGCTGCGACCACCCGGTCGATCAGTTCCACGAAGCCGTGGTCTGCGAACACCTCGAGACCGGCCTGCGTCGTGCCGTTCGGCGAGGTGACATTGACACGGAGCTTCGCGGGGTCTTCTCCAGATTCACTGAGAAGAGCCGCAGCGCCGAGCAACGTCTGCCGGGTCAGCGTGTCGGCGACCGCTGGCGTGAGTCCCTGGGCGACACCGGCTGCGATGAGTGCTTCCGCCAAGTGGAAAACATAGGCGGGCCCGGATCCGGACACTCCCGTGACTGCGTCGAGGTCGGATTCGGCGACGACGACCACCCGGCCAACAGCCGTCAGTATCGACGTGGCCCAGTCCAGATCGGCCTCGCTCGCATGCGCACCGGCCGCGATCGCTGCCATTCCCTGTCCGACGAGAGCCGGTGTGTTCGGCATCGACCGCACCACGGCGACACCCTCGATGAGCGCCGCTTCCATGGTGGCAGTGGTGATACCAGCCGCAATCGACAGCAGCCGCGGTACCCGTGCGTCGGCGAGTACCGGGAAGACCACGGGCGCAACCTGAGGTTTGACCGCCAGCACAGCGTCGATCTCCGCCATCGGTGCGATGCCGACCGACAGCCCGGGATGAGCTTCGGCGAGCATCGTGCGACGCTCCGACACCGGTTCGACCACGTGGATCTCGGTTGCCTCGGCCCAGCCGTCCGAGATCATGCCGCCCAGCAGAGCTTCGGCCATCTTGCCTCCACCGATGAACTGGAGCCGCACGGTCTGCTCGGTCATGCTCGGCACGGTAGCGGAGGTGGTGCCGGCGGCGGGGCGAGATCACACTTCCCCAAGCGTCTTACCCCGCCCCCGACGACTTCGAGATTACATGAAAAGTAGTCAAAAGCAATCTTATTTCTCGAAACCAGGGAACCCAATCCGCAGCGCCGGGCGAAAGATCCGTTCGACGTAGGCCCACATCGAGCCGAGGACTCGGTCGAGGTCGGCGTCGGTGACCGCATGGAGCGGCAGAGAACCGGCGAGGAAGATTGCGTGTTCGTCACCGATCTCGAGATTCATCCCGGTCAACTCCCGGTTGCGGATGAGGAGGTGTTCGTAGAACGCCTCCTCATGTGCCTCCGGCGCCGGCATGAGGAAGGTCTCGTAGCGGAAGGTGCGCTGATTGATCGTCCACCATGCGGTCCAGACGTCTTTCTCCTCACCCCGAAGGCGCACGTACCATCGGCGCTCTCCGGGCCGGCCGCGCTCGACCGCATCGATCATCGGGTTGGCCGCCAGCTCGGCATCGAGCCAGGCGGTGATGCGCGCCTCGAGCTCGTCCAATTCCTGAGGAGTGGCGGGGGGTGAGAGGTCCACGAAACCTCAGGCGAGACAGTCGACCGGTACGCGCTCGGAGAGGTCGAGGTAGACCCGACGAAGTCGAGCAGCCATCGATGTCCAGGTGTACGACGACGCGGCCTCGACCGCCCGACGAGAAAGATGATCGGCAAAGACCCGGTCGCTGAGGATCTGGTCCACGGCAGCGGCGAAATCGGCCGGATCGCGGCCCGGAATCCGCAGACCGGTGCGGCCGTGATCGACGAGGGTGCGGAGTCCACCGACATCGGATGCCACGACCGGAACACCGCAGGCCGCCGCTTCCAGCGCCACGAGCCCGAACGACTCGCTGCGTGACGGGACGAGAACGAGATCGGCTGCCCGGTAGTAGGTGGAGAGCAAGTGGTGCGGCTGGGGTGGCACCATGGTCACCCGCTCGGTGAGCCCTCGCTGTGCGATGAGTCGCTGCAGCTTTGCAACCTCGTCATCTCCCTCGGCACCACTCGCCCCGCCAACGATCAACAGACGTGGCTCCCGGCCGTCATGCTGTTGCAGACGGGCGAGCGTTTCGACAGCGACGTCAGCGCCTTTGAGCGGCTGGATCCGGCCGACGAACAACAGCACCGGTTCCTCGCCCAGCCCGAGCGCCTGACGAGCACCGTGTCGAGAACCGGTGGAGAAGAACGCATGATCGACCCCTGGGGGCACGACCTCGATGCGGCGGGATTCGGCTCCGTAGTGCGTGATGAGCTCGTCCATCTCGACCACCGAGTTGGCCGTGATCACATCGCTGCACGCAATGACGCTGGCTTCGGCGTCGATCCGATGCTGCGGCTCGCGATCACCGGTCTCGGCCTTCACTCGAGCGAGCGTGTGGAACGTCGACACCAGAGGGAGGTCGAGTTCGTGCTTGAGTCGGTGGCCGGCCACGCCTGACAGCCAATAGTTGGCGTGGAGCACGTCGACAGGACGAACCTCGAGTTGGTGGCGCACCGCGTCTGCAAAGGCATCGACAACGCCGGGCAGGTCTTCCTTGGCGAGCGTCGTCGGTCCCGCATCGACATGCACGACCTCGAAGCCGGGTTCCACCGTCAGCCGCGTCGGCAGATCGTTGCTCCAACGGCGGACGTACACGGTGGTGTCCGTACCGCCGTGCGCGAGCGCAGCGACCAGTTCGCGTACGTAGACGTTCATACCGCCGGCATCGCCGCCACCCGGCTGCACGAGCGGCGACGTGTGGAGCGAGAGCATCGCGACCCTGGTCACAACCGCTTCAACCTCTCCGCTCCAGCCGACATTCCGAGCAGACTCGTCTAGGACGGGCCGGCAGGCGAATCGCTCGCCGAGATGCGCCGGGCAAGTTCGTTGTTGAGGCTGTCGATCACACTGTGCAGCGAGCGCCGGATGTGCGACAACTCCACCTCGAAGTGCTGGATTCCGTCCAGTGCATCGGCCAATTCGGTATCGGTGAGCTCGACGACGGCAGAGACGATCGGAGCCCCCACCACGGCGTCGAGAACGGTGCAGAGCGGATCCACCACATGGTCGGGTGGCTCGAGTTGCGGATCGACACGGCCAGAGACCGACGACCGGACCCGCTCGCTCATCAGGTCGGCAAGGCCTGCGACCAGTTCGCCGAGATTGCCACCCCCGCCCTCGGAACGGCGCCTCGTCTCCTCGGCGAGGAGATCGAGCCGACCCTGGGCCAGCCGACGGACATAGGACGTGCCGTTCTCGAGCTCTGCACACTCGGTGCGCATCGCCCTAATCCGCTCGATTGGCGCCTCAGCGACGCCGACCACATAGGCGGGATCGACAACTCGTTCCAGCTCGGGAATCACCCCCTCAGCCTACCGGGAACGGGCTCAGCCGCCGGAAACCGGCGGCAGCACGGCGATCTCGTCACCGTCGATCACTCGGTCTGACCGCTCCGCCGGCTCACCGTTTCGCCAGACATTGCAGGTTGGGAGAAGGTGCCCGAAGTGGTCGCCATACGCGGCGACGGCAGCGTCGAGCACGTCACCGACGGTGTTCCCCGTCATCACCGCTTTGCCGGTGCCAGCGGCCTCTCGTGCAGATGCGAACAAGCGAAGGGACACGTCAGCCATCCCCCTTTCCTATCGCGTCGACGAGCCGTCGCCGCCCTGGAGTCCGTTGCACCCGCTGGGCACACCGGCAAGACATTTCCACAGGGGGGCATCCCCATCCGTGTCGGACGACGTCGGTACCTTGCGGCACGATGCTCGATCTGCTTCTGGCTCGCCACGGCCAATCGGAATGGAATGCCGCTGGCCGGTGGCAGGGGCAGGCCGACCCTCCCCTCTCCGAACGGGGCCGGGCCCAGGCCCATGCTGCCGCTCGACAGGCGGGGACGTTCGACGCCATCTTTGCCAGCGACCTCAGCCGGGCGCTCGACACGTCCATGATCATCTCCTCCGCGATCGGAGTCGGCCCCGTCATTGTCGACCCTCGCCTGAAGGAACGCGACGCCGGCGACTTCTCCGGTCTCACCCGTGACGAGATCGAGGCCCGATTTCCCGGTGCGCTCGCCGCTCGCCGCTGGCCGACAGGCTGGGAGCCCGACGAGATCTTGCTGGCACGGGTATGGGCTGCACTCGACGGAATCCTCGAGCACACCGGCGGGTCGGGCACCGTCCTCGCCGTGACTCATGGCGGGGTCATCTACAGCATCGAAGGCCACCACGGAGAGACCCACGCACGCATCGGCAACCTCGGCGGACGTTGGCTTCACCACGACGGCACTGCGTGGCACCTGGGAGAACGCATCGAACTTGCCCCCGAGAACGTCTCGATCGACCTCGATGACATGGTCTGATGCCCGCCGTCTCACCCACGCCCGACGATCCGCGCCACGACCCGGCCCATCCGGCCGTGCGTCGGATGTCGTCGCGCTACCCCGTCGAGGTCATCCGCTCCGAACGCCGCAACAAAACCGTCTCAGCCAGGATCGTCGACGGCGTCATCCGAGTACGGATCCCGGCGTGGATGACCGCCGAAGACGAGGCGCGCTTCGTCGACGATGTCGTTGGTCGCATCGAACGAGAACGTCGCTCGTCGGCGATCGATCTTCTCCGGCGGGCCGAGTCGCTCGCCGACGACTACGGCCTCCCCCACCCCACGTCGGTCACATGGTCGAAGGTCCAGCGCCAGCGTTGGGGATCATGCTCGGTCGGTTCGGGTGACATCCGAATCTCCGATCGTCTCGTCGACGTGCCGCCGTGGGTGCTCGACAGCGTGCTCATCCACGAACTCGCACACCTGGTCGTTCCCAACCACGGCCCCGACTTCGAGTCGATCGTCAACCGCTACCCATTGAACGAACGAGCCACCGGCTATCTGATGGCGGTCAGCGACCGTCTCAACCAGCAGTCGGGCTGACAACACCACCACCAGCCTCGATCCACGCCGCCTCCTCCTCACCCATCGGCGTCGACGGGGGGGCGCTGGTCCAGGCCCAGAGTTCCTCGCTGATCGCTCGCCAGTTCGCAGTGGCCTCGAGCCGACCCAACAGGGAGAACAGCCCGAGATTGATGCGTTGGATCAACGCAAAGGTTGGCGGCACGTTGGTGTGCTTGAGGATCTCGTTCGTTCGAGCGTCGAAGGTCTTGTAAAGCAGCCGACCGCTGTATTCGCTCGTGACCTGCATCGTTTCGTTCTCGAGGATCAACTCGTAATACGCGGCGAACCAGTCGTAGATCTCCTGATCGTCGAACGGCGCGCCAGGCCGCAGCACCTTCACCTCTTCGGCAATGCGGCGGAAGTCCCGGGCGTTGCGCTCGAGCATGGCCCGAATCAAGCGGGCGAACTGTTCGATCTCGTTCGGGTCGAAATGTTTCACCAGACCGAAGTCGATGAAAGCGACACGGCCGTCGGGCGCAAGGAGATAGTTGCCAGGATGCGGATCACCGTTGAAGGTGTACTGACGGTTCAGACTGCGGAACACGAACCGGTACAGGATCTCCGCGACCCGATCGCGCTCCTCCTGCGGCAGGTCGAACGCACACTCGAAACGTTGCCCGTCGACGAACTCGGTCGTGAGCACCGTGCCGCTCGAGTGCGAGGTGACGACGTCGGGAATCCAGATGTGTGGGTGGCCGCGGTAGTAGTCCGCAAACAGGCGGACATTGTCGGCCTCGTTGACATAGTCGAGCTCCTCGGTGATCCGAGCTCGCAGCTCCTCCACGAGTTCTTGGGGATCGAGGCCCGGAAAGACCATCCCGAGGAGCATCGCAAGCGTCTCGCTGTTGTCGAGATCGGCTGCCACCGCCTCAGCGATTCCGGGATACTGAACTTTGACCGCAACCTCGGCCCCGTCGAGCGTTCGAGCCCGGTGGACTTGACCGATCGACGCTGCGGCGATCGGCTCGGGGTCGACATGGTCGAAGAGATCGTGCAGCGGTCGCCCGAGCCCCCGCTCGATCTCGCTCAGCGCAAGATCACCGCTCATCGGTGGCGCATCGCTTCGTAGGCCGGCGAGTGCTTCGCGCATCGGCTCGGGCATGCCCTCGTCGAGATAGCTGGCCATCTGGCCGAGCTTCATCATGGCGCCCTTCATGTGGCCCAGGGCCGCAACCACGTCTTCAGCTTCACGCCGCTCGAGATCGGCTTGCATGCGACGTCGACCCTCGTCGTCGGCCAGCTGCTGCCGGGCTTTCGTCCACGTACGGTCGCCGGCGCGACGCACAGCGAGTCGGGCCATCGCCACCGAGCGCTCCCTGCGGGAGGTGGAGTGGATCGGCCCGTTCGCGTCTGGTCCGTCACCAGCTCGACGACGCAGAACCCGACGGATGAAGACGACCACGCCGGCAAACGAAAGAAGCGTGACGAAGCGCGGCGCGCCCACAGCTCAGCCTTCGGTCGACAACGAGGGATCAGCAGGTGACACGTCGTTCGTGTCGCCCAGTGATGCGGTGAGCGCCTCCGCAGCATCAAGATCGTCGGTGTCGAGCGCCTTCAGTGCGGCATCGACCGCCTCGAGCGCCGCCTCGAGCTCATCGAGTTCCGCATCGATCTCGGCGGTTGCAGACGGTTCTGCTGGATCGTGCGACGCACGCTCGCCAGTGCTCGGCTCGGACTCGCTCATGATCAAGCCGGTGGTTCGTCGAGCGCTGCGATTGCGGCCGTGAGTTCTTCACTCACGGTGACGATCCGGTCGAAACCGGTGGTGTGCAGGAGGCGGGTGATGTTGGCCCGATCACAGAACACGGCGATCGCTCCGTCGTTTTCTCGCACGCGACGGATACCGCCGATGAGCGCACCCAGACCGGCCGAATCCATGAATTGCACGCCGCCGAGATCGACGATCAACCGCGACTCCTCACCGAGCTCGGCGAACGCTTCACGGAACGCAGCAACCGAGTACGCGTCGAGCTCACCCTCGGGGCAGAGCTGCACGTAGTCGACACCCGCTGAACGGTCCACCCGAATCTCAAGCACGGCCGCATGGTAACCGCATGAGCCCCCGGCGAACACGCGGGCAACCACCACTCGATGAACGGTGGGCGAAACCGAGGCGGCGTGTACGATCCGGGCCGTGACGGACATCCTTCTCGCCACCGATTCCGATGCGTTGGCCGACGAGGTGGAGGCGGCGGTCGCCGGCACCCACATGCTGTACCGGGTTCGCGCCGGTGTCGACGTCGTCCACGCCATCGGTGAGGTCGACCCTGGGCTCGTGCTCCTCGATCTCCAGATCGGCAACATGGGTGGTGTCGCCACGTGCCTCGCCGTGCGACAGCGCGAAGAGATGGGTGATCTCGATGAACGTCCGGTCCTGCTCATGCTCGACCGAGACGTCGACGTCTACCTTGCGAACGAGGCCCGGGCCGACGGTCACCTCGTCAAGCCGATCGATGCATTCCGCGTTCTTCGGGCAGTGGAAACCGCACTGGCCGACGCCACCGAATCCGCCTGAGCGCAGGAGCCGTCCTCGGCGTCAGCCGATAGCCTCCCTGTTCTGCACTGCGGGCAGTGGCGCAGGTTGGTAGCGCGCCTCGTTCGGGACGAGGAGGTCGTGGGTTCAAATCCCGCCTGCCCGACCATGTTCATGATCCGGACCCGAGCCCTCGTCGGCTCGGGTTCGTTCGTTTTCAGCTCTGGATCGAGGTGTTCGGCGTCGACTGCGCCCCCTGCACGGCAACCTCGGCGCACTACGGTCGACACATGCTGACGGATCGGTACGACAACGAGCTCACCACGACGTCGGAGCAGGCTTGCGCCCTCTACGTCGACGGGATCGACCGAATGCTGGCCGGCGATGGAGGCATCGGCCCAGTTCTCGACGCAGCGATCGAAGCCGATCCGCATTTTGCACTGGCCCACGTCGCCCGAGCTCGTCACGACCACCTGCTCGGGCATGGACGCGAAGCACGCGACCGGATGGAGACAGCGATCACACTCGCCGCGGACACCACAGCCCGCGAG
>JBMTIM010000041.1:0-27557 GCA_049437325.1 Acidimicrobiales bacterium | reverse complement strand
TTCGTGGCCGCCTCGAGTCCCATCTCGCTGGTGACGCCGCTCACCCGTCGTTCCCCGATCCCGGAACGCTCACGGATCCACGCATCGGAGGTATCCATGCGCTGCTCGAGGTCGTGGTTGGTGACAATCGTCGGGGGAAGCGACGTGCCGATCCCTGCGATGCGGATCGTCATGAGGATGTTCTCAACCAGGCAATGGGTTGACGGGAGGTCACCCGTTCACCGTCGTAGGCCAATACTCCCATGATCTGCCCCTCGAACGAGCTGACGACATCCTGGCCATTGACGGTACCGAGCACTTGACCGATCCCGATGCGTTGTCCCTCTGCGCACCCGTCACCGAGCGAAAAGATCCCAGCCGCAGGGGAGACGACCATGCGTTCCGTGGCGAAGAGATGCTCGCCTTCGAGGAGAGGTGTTGCCGCTGCGTCAGCCGCAGTGTCTGTCTCCTTGGCGCCTGCGAGGGTCTCGAGCAGGCTGTCGATCTCCGCAGGTGTCTGCACACTGCAGCGACCGGCGGTCTTCACCGCTCGCTTGACGAGGCCGGTGAGGACGGTGCCGGGCCCGAGTTCCACAAAGGTCGTGAAGCCATCGGCCTCGAGCGCCCGCAGCGTCTGACGCCAGCGGACCGGCGACGTGAGCTGTGCACCGAGCAAGTCGGGAAAGTCGGCGGAATCGGTGTGCGCCATTGCGTCGACATTGCAATACACCGCCTGCTCGGCAGTGCGGAACTCGACTTGATCGATCGCTTTGCGGAGGCGATCGCGCGCCGGGGCCATGAGGGGTGAATGAAAGGCGCCACCGACCGGAAGACGCATGGCCCGTTTGGCCCCCAGTTCCTTTGCGGTGTCGCAGGCCCGGTCGAGATCGTCGGGCGACCCGGCGATCACGACCTGGCCGGGTGCGTTGTAGTTGGCGATCCACGCATTCCCGGCAGTTTTCTGACATGCGATGTCCACCTGGTCGTCATCGAGACCGAGGATCGCCGCCATCGTGCCGTCCTGCTCATCAGCGGCGGCCTGCATGGCGTCGCCCCGTTCGTTGACGAGCTTGACGGCGTCGGCGAAGTCGAGAACACCAGCGGCGGCCAGTGCTGAATACTCGCCGAGGGAGTGACCGGCGTGCGCGGCTGCTTCGGCACCGGTGCGGCTGACCGCATCGAGGACGACCATGCTCGTGACGAAGGTGGCGAGCTGCGCGTTGCGGGTTTTGGTGAGTTCGTCCTGTTCCGTGTCCAACAGGAGTGTCGAAATGTCCCGACTCGTGGCGTCGGATGCTTCTTCGACGAGTTCCCAGGATGGATGGTCGACCCAGGCGGCTCCCATTCCCGGAGCCTGAGAACCCTGCCCGGGGTAGGTGAAAACGATCATGACAGCGGTGCCTTCCAGCAGGGGAGCGGACGCGTCGAGTTCCGCCTGGCGTTGAGACCTCCCAGCGTGACCGAACGTTTCATTACCGGCGAGTAGATCGACGTGGAATCTGTCATGGCCTCGGGGCGGTACGCTACCGGTCGTCCCGCTCTTGGCGGACGATCACCTGGCCCGGGTGGTGGAATTGGCAGACACGGCGGACTCAAAATCCGCTGCTCCTAGAGCGTGCGGGTTCAAGTCCCGCCCCGGGTACCACTGGAGGTGTCGGCCATGCTCGCCGTTGCAGAGCATGGACCTGCGCAGGCGGACGCCGAGCGGATCCCTCCGGCCCGGCAGGCGGGTACCGTCCAGTGCTGTGACTGATCCGGTGGACGTCGATCCTGCAGCCCAGGCGCTCCAGCGAGCGCAGGTGTTGCTGCTGGTCGCCCTCCCAGTCGTGTTGCTGTTCGGGGCGTTTCTCTGGCAGGTCGATTCGCGTGGCCTGATGACGTTGCTTCCGACCGTGTGGGCCGTCGTTGCCGGGCCGCCACTCGTTGCGGTCGTCCATACCCAGCACCGACGGGCACGGCGGGTCGAGCCGGCATTCGATCCCGTGGTGCTTGCTCGCTCCGGAAGCTATGCAGCGGGAGCGTTGATGGGGTTCTTTGCCCTCGGTTACCTCGGCCTTCTGCTCGGTGGTCCCCTCGTCATTGCAGCGGGAGCGACCTTCGCGCTTGCCTGGGTGCGAGCCGAAGGGCCCGAGGCGATCCTTGTTCGTTCGATTGGCGCAACCGTGCCAGTCCTGGTGTTCGTCGGGGGTCTCACGGTCGCTGAGCGACCGGTCGTGGCGTTCGTGCTCTTCACCATGTCGGCGTCGGCGCTGCTTCGGCTCGCGACCATGCGGCGACGCTCCACAACCGGCCCGAGGCCCGGCGCTGGAGCCTGATCGTCGCTGCTCGACGGCTGTCGCAGGCGTCGGGTGCGCCGCTATCGGGCCGTTTGGGCGTTGGTAGCATCGTTCGCATGTCGTCCCGAGTGATCTCAGCATCGCGGATCATGCCTTTCTCGCCCGAGGAGGTCTGGTCGGTTGTCGCAAGTCCGCAGGGCCACGTCGAGATGGATGGCTCGGGGACGGTGAAGGGTGTTGCGGCCGGGCCTGCCGAACTCGAGCAGGGTTCGACGTTTCGGATGAAGATGCGTCTTGGCATGCCCTACCAGATGCGCTCGACCGTGGTGGAGTACGAGAAGTATCGGCTGATTGCGTGGGCCCACTTCGGAAAGCACCGCTGGCGATACGAACTCGAACCGGTCGAGGGTGGCACCCGCGTGACCGAGTCGTTCGACTGGTCTCAGGCGATTTCCCCTCGGTTCATCGAACGGGTGGGCTATCCCGCTCGTCACCAAGCGAATCTGGAGGCAACCCTCGAACGACTGGAAGAGGTCGTGGCGAGCCGATCGAGCTGAAGGTCAGTCGAGTCCGGGTGCGGTGAGGCGTCGAGCGTCGGCGAAGCGTTCGATCTGTTCGATGGCGGCAACGGCGCAGCTGAGTTTCCACGTCCACGCTGTTGCGATCACGGGTGCTGGGAGCTCGTCCCCGGGAGCGACGACCGTGCGGTCGTCGGCAAGAGGCAGCAGGTCTGCGGCATCGACCAACGGGTCGTACTGCACCATCACTCCGCCAGCTTCGAGCAGCCGCACCTGCAGAGCGGGTGGCACGGGTTCGGTCAACACGCCGCTCGGAACCGGCCCAGCCACATGCGGGCCAGAGGTCGGCGGATGGGTGAGATACTCGAATCGGTCGTTGCCGACGATGTGTCGATCCGATGTGGGGTCCTCCGGTTCGCGGAGTTCGGTGCACACCGACTCGTCGCCCGAACTGCAGGTGGAGAGCAGCAGGACTGCAGCGAGAATCCATCGCAGGGAGCGCACGGCAGCGAGCCTATGCTCGGCGACATGTCTCGGGTCCAGATCGAGCGCCGACTCCGAAGCGTGGGTGAACGACTCAAGTTGGCGCGCGACGACCTCGGTGTCACCGAAGAGCAACTGGTTCAGCTTGCCGACGAGGCCGACGATGCGCGACTCCGTTCCCTGGTGTCGGAAACACCGATCGCCGAGAAGGAACATCGGAAGGCGAGCCGTCACGCCGAACGGTTGCGCAAGCATCGTGACCGACTGCTGGCCGAGATCGCGATACTCGACGCCGAGCAGGACGAGCTGCTCGATCGCCTCACGAGCTCGTGAGCGACGGATTGCGACTCGTCGTCGCAGAGGACGAGTCGATCATCAGACTCGATCTCGTCGAAGCGCTGCACGACTGCGGCTACGTGGTCGTCGCCGCCTGTGGTCGCGGTGACGATGCCGTGAGACTCGTGGCCGAGCACGAACCTGATCTCGCAGTCCTCGACGTCAAGATGCCCGGACTGACCGGCATCGAGGCGGCTCGGGCCATCACCGCCGAGTCGTCGACTGCAGTCGTGATGCTCACGGCGTTCAGTCAGCGTGAGCTGATCGAGGAAGCGAGTGACGCTGGGGCGATGGCGTACCTGATCAAGCCCTATCGTCGCGCCGATCTGATTGCGGCAGTCGAGCTTGCGGTCACACGACGACGCGAGGCAGAGGCACTTGCGGGACAGATGGCCGCACTCGAAGAGCAGTTCGAGGAACGCAAGACGATCGAACGGGCGAAGGGAATCCTGATGGATCGCAACGCGTTGTCAGAAGGTGATGCATTCCGCTTCATGCAACGAAGCGCAATGTCAGGGCGTCGACGGATGATCGACATCGCGCGAGAGATTGTGGAGCAGTAGGGTCGGCCACGATGCCGACTGTGATGCTGATCGACGGGAACTCGCTCACCTACCGCGCGTTCTTCGCACTCCCGACCGATATGGCGACGGCTTCCGGACAGGTGACCAACGCCGTGTTCGGATTCACGTCGATGCTCATCAATTTGATGAAGGACCACAACCCTGACTGCATCGCAGTTGCGTTCGACCGGCCGGAGCCGACGTTTCGGCACGAGATGACACCGACCTACAAGGCCCAGCGAGAGTCGGCCCCCGACATCCTTCGCCAACAGATGGGACTCGTTCGCGAAGTCCTCGACGCAATGGCCATTCCCCAGGTCGAGATTGTGGGGTTCGAGGCCGATGACATCATTGCCACGCTCGCCACCCAGGGACGTGACCGTGGAGATGACGTGATCATCGTCACCGGCGACCGCGACAGCTACCAGCTTGTCGAAGATCCGCACGTCAAGGTTCTCTACAACAAGCGTGGTGTGAGCGACTACGCGCTGTACGACGAAGCTGGAATTCTCGACCGCACGGGAGTGAAGCCGACGGACTACGTCCACTACGCGGCACTGCGTGGCGACAACTCCGACAATCTCCCCGGCGTACCCGGGGTAGGCGAGAAGACTGCGGCGAAGCTGATCAACGAGCGCGGCGGAATCGATGGGATCTATGCGGCGCTGGACGAATTCACCCCGAAGCTTCGCGAGAACCTTGCGGCCAGCGAAGCAAACGTGCGCAACAACGTCGAGATGATGGAACTCGTCCGTGACGTGACGATGGACTTCTCGCTCGATGAACTCGTGCAGGGGTCTCCCGATGTCGACGCCATCAAGAAGCTCTTCGACTTTCTCGAGTTCCGCTCGCTCTGGGATCGGTTGGCGCCGATGTTCGGAGAGGTCGGCTCGGAACCTGCGGAGGTCCTCGAGCCCACGATCACGGTGTACGAGACCCCGGCTGATGCAACTGCGGCACTCGAACGGGTGCGTTCGGGTGCCGATGTTCTGTCGCTCGGGGTGTCCGAGGTCGGAGTCGACGCGGGTCTTGCGTTCGTGGTCGATGGTGGCACCGGTGAGGTCGGGTTCGTCAGGGGCGCGTTCCTTGCTGATGCCGGTCTGCTCGATGCTCTGCGTTCACTGTTCGGCCCCGGCGGTCGACCCGTTGCCATGCACGGCGCAAAGGCCACCATGCGGCGGCTCTTCGACTTCGGTGTGGACGTTCGCGACCTTGCGGTCGACACCCGACTTGCGGCATACCTGCTCGACCCGGCCGACAACGTCTACGAACTCGGGTCGCTGCTGTCGCGGCATTGCGGCGTCGAGTTGCGCGAGTCGGGTCCGCCGGACGGGCAACTCGACTTCGATGCCGGTGCGCTGACCGACGAGTCCGAGGCGCCGGCGAACGCAGCGCTTGCGGTCCATCATCTCGTGAGTCCGCTGCGCGAGGCGATGGCGGCGCAGGGGTTGCTTTCGTTGCACGACGATCTCGAGGTTCCGCTCGTGAGGGTGCTTGCGAAGATGGAACATCGAGGGATCGGCGTCGATCCGACCGTGTTGCGGACAATCCGTGACGAGTTGGTGGCCGAGACCGACGCAAGGCGCCATGCGGTGGTCGAGCATGCCGGACACGACTTCAACGTGAACTCGACCAAACAGCTGCGTGAGGTCCTTTTCGACGAGCTGGGTCTGACACCACAGAAGAAGACGAAGACGGGTTTCTCCACCGATGCGCAGTCGCTCGAGAAGATGCGCGACGAGCACCCGATTGTCGAGGATCTTCTGCAGTATCGCGAGGTCGAGAAACTTCGCTCGACCTATGGCGAGGGTCTGCTCGCCGAGGTGGGGGAGGGCGATCGGATTCGGGCGACGTTTCAGCAGACCGTCGCCCGCACCGGTCGGCTCTCGTCCGATCAGCCGAACCTGCACAACATTCCCGTTCGCTCCGAGCGTGGGCGGGTGTTCCGCACCGCCTTCGTCGCCCCGGCTGGCCACAAACTCCTCATCGCCGACTACGACCAGATCGAACTGCGCTGCATTGCACACCTCGCCGAAGACCCCGGTCTGATCGAGGCATTCGAAGCCGGTGACGACATCCACACTGCGACAGCGGCACGGGTGTTCGGTATTGCTCCCGAGGACGTGCATGTCGAGGAGCGTTCGAAGGCGAAGATGGTGTCGTACGGCCTCGCGTACGGCATGGAGGCCTACGGCCTGGCGCAGCGTCTCAACATCGCAGTTCCCGAGGCTGCAGAGATCCTCGAGAACTATTTCAGTGCATTTCCGGCGGTGAAGGCGTACATGGACGCCACTGTCGAGCTGGCTCGCGAGCGAGGCTTCACCGAGACGTTGTTCGGTCGACGTCGCCAGATCCCCGAACTGTCATCGGGGAACCGCCAGATTCGCCAGGCTGGTGAACGCCAGGCGATGAACGCCGGTATCCAGGGTCTCGCAGCCGACATCTTCAAGGTCGCACTCGTCAATCTCGACCGAGCGTTCGAGCAGGAGGCGCTGCAGAGCGCGATCGTGCTCCAAGTCCACGACGAGATCATCGTCGAGGCCCCCGAGTCGGAAGCCGGTCATGCCGGGGACCTGATGACGTCGATCATGCGAGAAGCCTTCGAGCTGCGTGTACCGCTCGAGATCGACCTGCAAGTTGTCGACACCTGGGCTGAGGCAAAGGGATGAGCTGGCATGTCGTCTCCTGCCGGTGACGCTGAGGCGGTACCGGTTGATCTTTCTGGTTGGTCCCTCGGCGGTGACGCAGTCCGCGACGCCATCGCCGCCGCGGTCGACCGGGCGTGTTCCTCCTCGGGTGTTCTCGCCCTGACGGGCCACGGGGTCGATCCCACCGTGATGGAGCAGGTGCTTGAGGTGAGCACAGCGTTCTTCGATCTTCCGCTCGAGACGAAGCGGCGCGTGATGGTCGACGACAAGGTGGCCAATCGGGGCTACGCAGCCTTCGGGACCGAGGCCCTGGCCTACAGTCGGGGGATCGAGTCCGAGCCCGACATGTTCGAGGCGTTCAACATCGGTTGTGAAGCCGTACCGGCAGGCGTATCGGCCGAGGCCCGAGCGCAGTTCTTCGCACCGAACGTCTGGCCCGACAAGCCGGTCGGTCTTCGATCGACTTACCTCGAATACTTTGCCGAATGTGCCCAACTCAGCCGGACCTTGTGTCAGGTCTTCGCCCGCGCGCTCGGGCTCGAGGAGCACTTCTTCGTCGATGTGCACGATCGAGCGCCGAGCGTCATGCGCGCCAACAACTACGAGCGTCGCCCGGAGCATCCTGAACCGAGCCCCGATCAGCTACGAATGGGCGCGCACAGCGACTATGGCAGCTTCACCATCCTGATGGCCGACCCCGTACCTGGTCTGCAGATCCTCGGAACCCGAGGCGAATGGCACGATGTCCTTCCGCCGGCAGGAGGATTCCTCGTGAATCTCGGTGATCTCCTCGCCGAGTGGACGAACAATCGTTGGCGCTCGACCGTACATCGCGTCGTCCCTCCACCACAGGGCACGCTCGGACCGTTTCGCCGGCGGTCGATCGCCTGGTTCCAGCAACCGAACCACGATGCCGTGATCGAGGTGCTCGACGTGTGCTGCGACGACGACAACCCGCCTCGCTATCCGCCGACCACATCAGGAGACCATCTCCTGGCAAAGCTGATGGGCCCCCGCTCCGGCGCCGTCTCCGACGTCGACGCGACATTTCTGGGGCTGGGAGACTGACCCGCCTCGTCGTCACGACAGCTGGCGGCGAAGGCGCCGGAGCTGGCTCGTGATGTACGGGCGGGCCCGGCGCTGACCACCCTCGGTCGCAATCCGAGCCTCCAACGACTCAAGGACTCGGACCAGGCGCCCCCGGTCGACCGACCAACCGCTCATCTCGCACTCGTCGGCCCACTCGGTCAGGTTCCGGTGGCCGCGACGACCGTTGCATCGACCACAGGCGGCGACCTCGTTCTCGAGCCACGACGGCCCGCCCTTGAGACGAGGCACAACATGTTCGGTGGTGGCCCGGACCAGTGCCGTGTCGACAGCGCATCCGCACCAGACACAGGTGGGGCCATCACGGGTCAGAATGATCTGGAGCCGCTCGACGCGGTCGGGACCTGTCACAGCGGCAATGATGGCCGGATGGCAGCAGGTACGCAGCGCCACTGGTTCGAAGAACTTGCCGACCATATGGGGCCGGCCTACTTGCGTTACGCGTTCACGAAGGGAACCCGAGCAGAGATCGATGAACTGCTCCGGCGCGTGCCGCTGCGGGACGGCGCCCGTGTGCTCGATGTGGGATGTGGTCCTGGTCGCCATGCCCACGAGCTCGGGCGGCGAGGATTCGTCGTCCATGGCGTGGACATCAGTGAGGCATTCGTCGATCTCGCCGGGGTCGATGCACCAGGAGGGGTGACGTTCGCAGCGATGGATGCGCGCACGATGAAGTTCGATGGCGAGTTCGATCTCGTCCTCTCGGTCTGTCAGGGAGCGTTCGGATTGAGCGGTGGGCCCGCAGCGGGTCGTTCGCTGGATCCGGACCGCCAGATTCTCGAACGGATGGGACGAGCGGTGAGGCCCGGCGGTCATGTCGTGTTCACGGCGTTCAATGCCTATCTGCAAGTCGCCAACCTGCTCGACGGCAACGAGTTCGACGCCGAGCGTGGTGTCCACTGCGAGGTCACCGAGGTCCGCGATCCGTCAGGTGCGGCGAAGGAGGTGGAGCTCTGGACGACCTGTTTCACACCGCGCGAGCTTCGCCTGCTGTGTGAGCTGGCAGGTCTGTCCATCGAGTCGATGACTGCGGCCGAGCCGGGCAACTGGACCGATTTCCCGCCTGACGGGAACTTCCCGGAACTGCTCGTGATCGCTCGGCGGGAGGGGTAATTTCGTCTCGGATGGTTCGCCGGGGGGAACGTCGTCGGGGTGCGGTCGCTGCGGAGTCGTCGTCGGCTTCGACGTTCGTTGCGATGCGCCGGAAGTTCGCACCGTCGACCGTGCTCACCGAAGACGAGGTGCGAGAGGTTCACCACCTGTCACTGCGGGTCCTTTCCGAGATCGGCCTCACTTTTCATGCCGAGTCGGCCTGGGACACGCTCGAGGGACATGGCTGCGCAGTCGATCGCAGCACCGGCAATGTCCGGTTCGATCCCGCTGTCGTCGAACACTTCGTGGGAATGTCGCCGCCGGACTTCGACATGGCAGCGAGAGACCCAGCCAAGACGGTGCACTTCGGTGGTGATTCGATCGTCTGGGGGTCGGCGTCGAGTGCCCCGAACGTCGTCGATGCTGAACGTGGTCGCCGTCCCGGTACCGGAGCAGCGCTGCAGGAACTGATCAAGCTCGGCCACATGCTTCCGACATGCCACCTCTTCGGTGGCCATTCGGTCGAGCCGATCGACCGGCCACCGAATACCCGGCACTTGGACTCCGTGTTCGACTGGATCACCCTGTCCGACAAAGTCCTGCGCGTCTACGGCATCGGCGAGACCCGGGTCGATGACGGTCTGGAGATGATCAAGCTCGGATACGGCATCGACGAGGATCAACTTCGGGCCACACCGCACACCATGTCGATCCTGAACGTCAACTCCCCGCTGCTCGTCGACGAGCCGCTCCTCCTCGGCTCGATCGCGTTGGCCAAAAGAGGCCAGGCCACGGTGGTCTCCCCGGTGGCCATGTCAGGGGCGATGTCGCCGATCACCGCCTCAGGAAGCCTCATTCAGCACAACGCAGAGAGCATCGGAGTGTCGGCCTATCTGCAGATGGAGGTTCCCGGTTGTCACCTCTTCTACGGTTCTCTGGTCGCCGCCGTCGACATGCGGAGCGGTGCCCCGGCGATGGGTGTTCCCGAGGCAGTCACGGGAGCGATCGCCGCCGGTCAGATGGCGCGCTTCTACGCCATGCCCTACCGCACGTGGCTCGGCAGCACATCCAACACGGTCGACGCGCAAGCCGCCTACGAGTCGATGATGTCGATCATGGCGGCGCACATGGGGGGAGCGCATTTCGTTCACCATGGGCATGGTTGGATGCAGGGTGGTCTCACCACCGGTTTCGAGAAGACCATGCTCGACGCCGATCTCATCGAGATGTACGACGCCATCAAGCCCCGGATCGACTTGAGCGATGCCGACGAAGTGATCGAGGCCATCAAGGCCGTGGGGGCCGGCGGCCACTTCCTCGGCTCATCGCACACCATGAGCCGCTACCAGTCCGAGTTTCACACGCCGAAGCTGTCGGACTGGAGGAACTACGAGGCTTGGGCCGAGGCGGGCGCGACCCGGGTGATCGATCGGGCAACCGTGGCGTGGAAAGAACTGCTCGAAACCTACGAAGAGCCAGCCCTCGACGTTGGACGGCGGGCTGCGTTGGTCGACTTTGTCGAGCGCCGCAAGCGAGAGATCGGCCCCGAGGACATCGTTTGACGCCGGGCTAGGCTGGAGCGGCTGTCTGCCTGACAGGCCCGCGTGGTCCGATACCGCCCGGGTACCTCGATTCGCCGAGAAAAATCCCATGACCGATACGTCCGAATTCGGAACCTTTGATTCCGAAGGCAATTACATCCCCCGCCAGATCATCGACACCGACCTCGGTGGTGTCGATATCGAAGAGGCCTACACCTCCACCATGGTCCTCGTCGAGGACGGTCAGCTCGTCGAGGGCACCGTCGTCCGAGTCGACCAAGACGAGGTCCTGCTCGACATCGGCTACAAGAGCGAGGGCGTCATCCCGTCGCGAGAGTTGAGCATCCGCAACGACATCGATCCGTCCGATGTGGTCTCGATGGGTGAGAAAATCGAAGCGCTCGTCATCACCAAAGAAGACAAAGACGGCCGGCTCGTCCTGTCGAAGAAACGGGCCCAGTACGAGCGTGCGTGGGGCAAGATCGAAGAACTCAAAGAGGCCGATGGCATCGTCAAGGGCATGGTCATCGAGGTGGTCAAGGGTGGCTTGATCGTCGACATCGGCCTGCGCGGCTTCCTCCCGGCGTCGCTCGTCGAGTTGCGTCGGGTTCGCGACCTGCAGCCCTATATCGGCAAGGAGGTCGAGGCGAAGATCATCGAGCTCGACAAGAACCGCAACAACGTGGTGCTCAGCCGGCGAGGCTGGCTCGAAGAGACCCAGAAAGAGCAGCGCGGTGCCTTCCTCGACAATCTCAAGCCGGGTGAGCGTCGTCAGGGTGTGGTGTCGAGCGTCGTCAACTTCGGTGCGTTCGTCGATCTCGGCGGCATGGACGGGCTCGTTCATGTCTCCGAGCTCAGCTGGAAGCACGTCGATCACCCGTCGGCGGTCGTGTCGGTCGGCGACGAGATCGATGTCGAGGTTCTGGAAGTCGATCTCAGTCGCGAGCGGATCAGCCTCTCCCTGAAGGCCACACAGCAAGACCCGTGGCAGGAGTTCGCCTCTGGACATCGTGTCGGCGAACTGGTGTACGGACGCGTCACCAAGCTGGTTCCCTTCGGTTCGTTTGTGCAGGTTGGCGATGGGATCGAGGGGCTTGTCCACATTTCGGAGATGTCGGCCCACCACGTCGATCTGCCGGAACAGGTCGTCACGCCGGGGGAGGAGCTCTGGGTCAAGATCATCGATCTCGACTTGCAACGTCGACGTATCAGCCTGTCGATCAAGCAGGCGGCCGAGGGTGGCGACGTCGCAGCCGAGTACCAAGAACACTTCGGAGAACACGCCTACGACTCCGACGGCAACTACATCGGAGGCAGCGAGGCCTCCGAAGGCCAGGCTGCGTGGGAGGAGTACTACGCCGAGCAGGGTGAGACCGCCGGGAGTGATGCTCTGCCTGAAGGTGAAGAGGGCGTGGAGTACGAGTACGAGTATGTCGAAGAGGAAGTGTCGGTCGAACCCGAGACCACATGAGCCACTTCTGCACGGCCAGCGAGCACTATCAACCGACGCTCCAACCATCCCCCTGAAGTCTTTCGTCAAGGAGATGGCTGTCGGTGACGAGAGACAAGGAACTGTTGCTGTAGGTTGTTTGTAGAAGCTCTGGGCCAATTGGCCCAGCTGTGCCGTTCGTTGTTCTAGCCAGCCCAGGTTGTCGGACCCAGTCCCGAGGTTTTCGTGAGTTCCCGTAAGACGCTTATTCTCGTCATCGCAATCGTCGTGGGCATCCTTTCTGCGGTCGCCCTGATCAATTACGTCCGCGGCATCGAGGACGAGATCGCTGCGGAAAAGCAATCCGTCGACGTCTACATCGCCGCCCAGGACATACCTGCAGGTACGCCGGCTGCGGAGGCGTTGCTGCTGTTCGAGGTGGCGCAGATCCCGCTCGAGTTGCGGCCCAGCACGTTCCTTCCGATCGATGGCGAGGAACAGATCACCGGCCTGGTTGCGGGTGGCATCATCCCGAAGAATCAGGTGATCTTGGCCAGTGGCCAGTGGGTGAGGCCTGAGCTCGTGCGTCGGAGCTTCGTCGACCAGATCCCGTCAGGACAGGTTGCGATCACGCTGCAGATCGGGCAGATCAGCGGCGTCGGGGGCTATCTGCAGCCCGGAGACGAGGTCAACCTCCTGGTTCGCAATGACCCGTTCAGCTGCCTCGAAGAGGAAGAAGAAGACGCGGAAACAACTACGACTGTCGATGGTGAAACGGTCACGGCCGTCGAAAGTGACACGTCGATCGACTTGGAGGAGTTGCCGGTCGAGGAGCTGTACTGCACCTGGGGACAACCAGCCCGCTACGTGTTTCAGCGGCTCGAGATTCTCGCCATCGGTGCCCGGCAACTCGTGGCTCCCGGGCAAGAGGATTCCGGTGCGATCATCCCCCAGGGTGGCGCCATCACCTTTGCGGTGCCGAACGAGGCTGCGCAGCTTCTCGCCTCGATTTCGGAGCAGAGCATTTATCTGACGCTTTTGCCCGAAGATTACGAAGCCGAGCCGCTTCGCGCCCTCACCCTCGATCTGTTGCGGGGACCGACCCCGGCGGAGATTGCAGAGTGTCTCACTCCGTACGGCCCGGATGGATTCATCGAAGGTGACTTGGTCGACGACTCTTCGGACACCGATGGCGACGATGGCGGGGAGCCGACCCAGCACTTCAGCTGCGATACGCTCTGGGTCGAGGACGAAGAGGAGTAGCCCAGGAGATGTCGGGTTCCTTCATCGATGATGCTGACGCCTTGTCACCAGCCGACACCGCCAGCCCACGTGCTGATCGGGCGGCTGTGAACCTGGTTGTGATCGACTCCGATGAGACGTCTCGTCATGATCTCATGTCCCAGGCGGGCTCTGAGGTCGTCGGCTTTGCAACCATTGCCGATCTTGTGCCGTACCTCGACGGCGAGATCGTTGTGCTGGTGCTCGGTCCGAGCTGCATGGTCGACGGTTCCCTCCCAGAAATCGAGCAGGTCCTGCGCGATCACAGTGAAATCGGCGCAATTCTGGTCGCCGAGGACATCAACACCAGCCTGCTCACCCAAGCGTTGCGGGCAGGGGTGAAAGATGTGATCGCCGCCCCGATCGACCAAGAGCAACTTGCCGAGTCGATTGTGCGGGCGACGCCCACGAAGGTTGTCGCTACCGGGCATTCACCCCTTGCACCGGCGGGTGCAGATCAGGTGTTCGAGGCTGACGGAGAACTGGGCAAAGTCATCACCGTGTTCAGCACGAAGGGTGGTGCGGGCAAGTCGGTCATCGCTACCAATCTCGCGGTCGTACTCGCCGAGCGCAGCGAGAAGCCGGTCTGTTTGGTCGATGCCGATCTTCAGTTCGGCGACATCGCTGTGATGCTGAAGCTCTCGCCCCAGCACACAGTGGTCGATGCCGTGAATTCGCTCGATCGCCTCGACGAGACCCTGATCCAGAGTCTGCTGGTCACCCACGAGTCGTCCGGTCTCCTGATCCTTCCTGCACCGCTCGAGCCGGCGTTTGCTGACCAAATCGGCGCTCCAGAGATGACCCAGATCATCGACCTCCTCCGTCGCTTCTGCTCGCATGTCGTCGTCGATACGCCGGCGTATTTCAACGACGTCGTACTTGGGTTGATCGAGATGAGTGATGAAGTTCTGCTCGTGGCCGGCATGGACATCCCGAACATCAAGAACGTCAAGATCGGTTTGCAAACGCTGCGACTGCTCAACACGCCCATGGAAAAGCTTCGTCTGGTCCTGAACCGCTCGAATTCGAAGGTGATGCTCGACGTGGGCGAGGTGGAGCGGAACCTTCAGGTGACCGCGGACGCGCTGATTCCGAGTGACATCGTGGTGCCGCAGGCCGTCAACCGAGGCGTGCCGGTCGTGCAGAGCGCTGCGCGCTCAGGGGTCACGAAAGCAATCGAGCAGCTCGCCGATCTGTTTGCGCCGCAGCCCTCGTCCACCGCCAAGAGCAAGAAGCGACGCAAGTAGGGTGGGCAGTCATCCGTACCTGTACTTCCGTGTGAGGGATACCAATGAGTCTCTTCAAGCGTCTCCAAGAATCTGACCAGGCGGTCGAATCGGGGCCGGTGCCAGATGAGGGTTCGACGGCGCGCGATGAAACGCCCACACAACCGAGTCCCCCACCCGCAAAAACGTCAACCGGACTTGCTGCCGCACAACGGGCGAAGGCGGAGCCAGCGAAGGATCCCACGAATCGTCGCGATCCCGCTCGCGACGAACTGCGTCGCCGCATCCATCAAAACCTGATCGTCGAGATTGGGCCCACTCTCTATGACGCAGATCTCGACGACGACGAGTTGCGGGCAAAGGTCCTCGAGCAGTTGCAAGCGGCGATTGCGAAGGAGCGCACCCCACTGTCAGCAGCTGACAGGGCCGAACTGATCGACGAGGTCTCCGACGACATCCTCGGGTACGGGCCGATCGATCCCTTGCTGCGTGACGACGACGTGTCGGAGATCATGTGCAATGGTCCGGACTCGATCTATGTGGAGCGCTCGGGCAAACTCACCAAAGATCCGATCACCTTTGTCGACGAAGCACACTTGCGGCGAATCATCGACAAGATCGTCGGGCAGGTCGGTCGCCGCATCGACGAGTCGTCGCCGATGTGTGATGCCCGTCTTCCTGATGGGTCTCGTGTCAACGCAGTCATTGCGCCGCTGACGATCGGCGGCCCCTTCCTGACCATCAGGAAGTTCAAAGCCGATCCGCTTCAGGTCGATGACCTCATCCGCTTCGGAACGTTCGACGCAAACGCAGCCCGCTTCCTACAGGCCTGTGTCGTCGGGCGCCTGAACATGATCGTGTCCGGCGGTACAGGCACCGGCAAGACCACAACGCTGAACGTGCTCTCTTCCTTCATCCCGTCTGATGAACGGGTCGTCACCGTGGAGGACGCCAAGGAACTCCAACTCCATCAGGATCATGTGCTGTGCCTCGAGACCCGGCCGGCCAACATCGAGGGAAAAGGCGCGGTGAGCATTCGCGATCTCGTGAAGAACTCACTGCGTATGCGCCCTGACCGCATCGTGGTGGGCGAATGTCGAGCCGGGGAGGCGCTGGACATGCTCCAGGCCATGAACACGGGTCACGACGGTTCACTCACGACAGTCCATGCGAACACGCCTCGAGACACGCTCTCCCGCCTCGAGACGCTGACGCTCATGGCAGGCTTCGACCTCCCAGTGCGGGCCATCCGTGAGCAGATGGCATCAGCCATCGACGTGATCATCCAGGTCGCACGCCTGCGAGACGGGTCGCGCCGACTCACCCACATCACCGAGGTGCAGGGGATGGAGGGTGATGTCATCACGCTGCAGGACGTCTTCCTCTTCGATTTCAGTGCTGGTGTCGATGACAGCGGCCGCTACCGCGGCACGCTCAAGCCCACGGGCATCCGCCCGAAGTTTGCTGAGAAGTTGACGTCTGAGGGGATCAAGCTCGGGCCGGAGACGTTCCAGACCTCTGGTGGAGGCATGGGGGCTTCGTGACCGATCGCTCCAGACGTAGTGTCCGGATCGGTGCTGCGGCGCTGTGTGCCGCCACCGTTCTTTTGGTGACAGTGGGCACAAGCCCGGCACTGAGCCAGACGGAAGAGAACTCTGGGGCACCCGAGTTGCTCCTCGTCGACGCAACCGGTGATCCCTTCGTCGTTCTCCGATCAGCGAGCGAGCCGGCGCAGGTGACCATCGCCACTGGAGGCGTGGCTGCAGCCACCGAGTCGCCGATTGCACTGCGCGACACGTCGATTCAGGTCCAGACGGCGATCGTGATCGACAACAGTGCGGAATCGTCGGACCTGCTCGACGCCTTCAAGACCATCGCCAGCGACTACGTGAACGCGGCTCCTGCGAACGAACGTATCGAGGTCTGGACGACGGGAGGTGGGAGTCGGGTCCGAGTCGGTTTCGACAGCACCGACTCGCGGACCCTTCGAGTCATCGAGAGCCTGGTTCCTGCGGCAGGCTCAAACAACCTGTGGGATGCCGTTCGGGGGGTGAGCCTTCGGTTCGAAGATCCCGTACCTGGCGCAACCAACATCATCGTCTTGACCGGCACTGTCGATGGCGGATCAGAAAACTCTGACATCTTGGCCCGAGGCTCCGTGCTCGGCAGTGGTGCTGGCGTCTTCATGGTTCATGCCGGCAAGACGACATCGAGTGCCGAGAGTCTGCTCGTGAGTGTCAGCGCCGGTGGCTCCTATGCGCTCGAGACGGATCTCGAAAAACTCGCTGCGTATGGACCGCAGCTCAGCGCTGCTGTTCAGTCGACCTGGGTCGTCGCCTTTGATGGTGAAGCTGTGCCATCGAGCACCTCGATCACGGTGGACGTCGACGGCTCCGTCGTCAGCGGTTCCTACGTGTTCGGCTCGGTCGCCGCAGGCCGGGCACTGGCTCCGGTGTTAGCACCACCACCAACGACTCTCCCCGGCCTCGGGTTTCTCGAGGGGCAGACAGGTCGACTCGTCGGATTGGGGTTCGGCGCATTGGCTGCTGCCCTCGGGGCCTATGCGGCTGTGAGTCTTTTCAGCAATGACCCTTCCGCCCTCGACGACGTGCTGCAGGCCTACGGGAGCCCCCTCGGAGAAAGTGCGGCAGACACCGGTGCGGAGAAAGGATCGTTTGCCAAGAATCTGTTCCTCCGGCGAGCGGTGGAGCTGACCGAAGGCCTGGTGGAAAAGCAGGGCGCCTTGGACCGGGCAGAGGCGACACTCGAGCGCGCCAACGTGCCGTTGCGGGCTGGTGAAGCAGTGACTGCCTATATCGGTATCGTCTTTGCCGCGCTCGCGATCGGCATTCTGTTCGTCGGTGGGATCACTGGGCTTCTTGCGATGGGGCTTCTCGGGGTGCTCGCCCCGCCGGCGGTTCTCAACTTCCGCGCTTCGCAACGCAAAAAACTGTTCTCGAACCAGCTTCCCGACACCCTCTTTCTGCTGTCGTCGACGCTCAAGGCCGGATATTCGTTCATGCAAGGGGTCGAGGCAGTCTCACACGAGATCGAGGACCCGATGGGCGGTGAGCTTCGGCGTATCGTCACCGAAGCGCAGCTCGGTCGCCCGCTCGAAGAGGCCATGGATGCCTCGGCTGAGCGGATGGACTCCGAAGATTTTGCTTGGGCGGTCATGGCGGTGAAGATCCAGCGTGAAGTTGGTGGCAATCTGTCGGAGCTGCTGGCGACGGTTGGAAACACCATGACTGCGCGCGAACGCTTGCGTCGTGACATTGCGTCGCTCACTGCCGAAGGCAGGATGAGCGCCATCTTGCTCGGCGCGCTGCCGATCGTTCTCGGGGGGGTGATGTGGCTGATGAACAAGGACTACATTGGCGTCCTCTTCACCGAGACACTGGGGAAAATCCTGCTCGCCACATCGATCGTGGCGGTGATCATCGGATTTGTGTGGATGAAAAAGATGATCGACATCGAGATCTGAGAACGCTGTGCCAGAAGTGGACCCCCAAATTGCAGCTGCCCTGCTCGGTGGAGGAATCGCCCTTGTTCTCTGGGCACTCGGATCCCGGTCGGTCGAGAAGGCGGCAGTGCGCGAATCTCTCCGCTCACTGGACGACTATCAGGTCGACAACGTCCGAGACCAGGAGCTCTTGGTCCCCTTGGCGGAGCGCGCATTCAAGCCGGTGCTCCTTGGGTTGACCAGCCTTGGCCGCCGTTTGACACCAGTCGGGTATGTCGAGGGTGTTCGGCACAAATTTGTGCTTTCGGGCCGACCATCGGCGCAGGTGATCGACCGCTTTCTTGCCCTCCGAGTTGTGACAGTGGTGGCGGCGCCGCTCTCCGTCTGGTTCTTTTTCTTTTGGAATCCGCTTGGACTGACCGGCAACACCCGACTCGGTGTCACTGCGCTGGTGGTCCTCGCCCTCATCATCGGTCCCGATGCGCAACTCAATCGGGCAGTGGAGGAACGTCAGATAGCGATCCTCAGAGGTCTTCCCGACATCATCGACTTGCTCGTGATCTCGGTGGAAGCTGGTCTCGGCTTCGAACAAGCGCTTCAGCGGGTGGTGACATCTGTCGAAGGGCCGCTGCCAGATGAGTTCAACCGGATGCTCGGAGAGGTTCGGGCTGGCTCGACACGAGCGGACGCAATGCGGGCCATGGATGCCCGAATCGAGGTGCCTGAGGTGCGCAGCTTCGTGCTTGCCATTATTCAGGCTGACACCTTTGGTGTCTCGATCGGCAGTGTGCTTCGGGTCCAGGCGGATGAAATGCGGGTCAAGCGGCGGCAGATAGCCGAAGAGAAAGCGCAGAAGGCGCCGGTCAAGATGCTGGTGCCCATGGTGTTCTGCATCTTCCCCGCGTTGTTCACGATCGTTCTGGGCCCGGCGGTCGTCCGCATCGTCCAAAACTTCTGAGGTTTGGCGATGACGGCCGTTGAGGTTCCGGCCCGACGCCCACTCGATCTTTCGACACTTCTCGGTTTCGCATTCGCCGTCGTTGCGTTTGGCATCGGAGCGCAGAAAGTAGACGACAACAGTTTTCTGACCCACCTTGCGACTGGCCGCCGCATGCTCGATGAAGGGATCATCAGGGAGGATGCCTTCACGTGGACGTCCAACGGTGAATCCCTCATCGTCCAGTCGTGGCTGGCGTCGTTGATTTATGGCCTCGTCGACAGTTTGGGTGGGTTTGCCGGGTTGCGGCTTCTGACGGCGGTGACAACCTGCATGCTCGGCTGGTTGGTATGGCAGTTGACGCAACGTTCGGCCTCGGTGACCACCCGAGTGTTCCTCATCGTTGCTGTCTTCGTCGTCGGTGTTCACACGTGGACCGAGCGCCCACTGCTCATTGCCTTCGTGCTGCTTGCGGTCGTTGTGCTCGCCGCCGAACGTGTGGGAGACCCTCGGTGGCTCGCAATGATCGGCTTTCTTTGGGTCAACGTGCACGGCAGTTGGCCGCTCGGGATCGCCTTCCTCGGCGCCCGGTGGCTCGGCGCTCGTTTCGATCCTGACGTCGATGCGGTGCACGACGCTCGTCGGATGGGTTGGCTCGCCGGCGGCGTCATCGCCGGTGGCATCGTCAATCCCTACGGACCAGACTTGCTCTGGTTCCCCATCAGCTTGCTCGGAAGGCACGACGTTCTACGTCACGTCACCGAATGGCAGGCCGCGAGCTTCGAGTCGACGTGGACTCGACTCTTTCTCGTGCTGCTTGCAGCTGCAATCTTTGCGTCGCGACGTGCACCGTTGCGGCTCGTGGTACCCGGGGTGTTGTTTGTTGTCGCAGCGCTCCTGAGTGCCCGGAACATCCCTGTCGCAGTGCTCGTCCTGCTACCGCTGTTGGCCGAGGGGCTTCCGACTCTCCCCGGCCCCGCTGGCGATCGCAGCTCGAGTGCGATTCGACTCGGAGCGGTTGCGCTCGGGTTGCTGGTAGCCCTGCTCGTGACACTCACGCTTGTGCCCCCTCACGCGAACCTCGAGCGGTATCCGGTCGCTGCGGTCGATGCGATGGAAGAACTCGACGTCTCGCCGGCCGATCACCGTGTCATCCACCAAGACTTCGTCGGCAACTACCTGGGTTTGCGATTCGGGGGTGTCGGGTCGGCATGGATCGATGACCGATTCGAACTCCATGACAGCGACCTCGTGGACGACTACCGCGCGCTCCTCCACGCAACGCCTGAGTGGCGTGACGTCATCGAGCGGACGCAACCCGATGCCGTGCTCTGGGAGCGCGATCGGGGACTTGTCGAGTTGCTCGCGAGCGACGGCTGGTCGGTGGTCTGGGCCGACGATGAATGGGTTGTCCTCACACCGGCGTGAGGCGAACGATCGCTGATCGTCCCCAGCCCCAGTTCCGGCCCAACAACGCTTGTGAAACGGCCTGAGATGCCGATTGGGGCCAGCGGAAGAGGAGGTCGCCATCATGGAACCGTTGCGTGATAGGCAGGTAGGGGTGACCTCCCTGTACGACGGTGCCGACGAGATTCCACCGAATCGGAGAATGCGCTCATTGGCCAGATTTGTTCGGGCCGACAACGGGTCGGGCACCAGCCACACTGACCCAGGAGCGCAGGGAGATCGAATCGCGACCTTTGCGCCGGCCGTGCTTGCGCTGCGCTGGAGCACCACGTCCATCTCACTGGCGCTCGCAGCAACAGCGTTCGTCGATCAGGAATGGAATGTCATCACCTGGTGCATTGGACTTGTCAGCTACACGGCCATCCGATCGATCACCCCGATCCGCTACATCGGCGGTACTCGCTCGCTCGTCGAGGTCATCGTCGAAAGTGGGCTCCATGTTGCCGCTGTCGTCGCAACCGGTTTCTGGGAGTCGCCTTTCGCTCTCTCGCTACTGACAGCAATCGTGGTCGCCGGCTTTGCCCGAGGGTTCGGGTTTGCGTTGCGGTTGGCGATGACCGCCGCCCTCGCGATCAGCCTCGCCGACGCATGGCGGCGTGGGTACGACGGACAGGACGTTCGACTGGCGATTCAGTGGGCGGTGGTGCTCGGACTCGTCGGTGTTGTTGCCGGCTATGCACGTCGAATCAGTGGTGAGGCAGACCGTCGGCAATCTCTGGCCATGGATCGGCTCGAGCAGTTGTCCAATGCGAACGCATTGCTGCACTCGCTGCATCGAGTTGCGCAGACATTGCCCGCATCACTCGACCTTGCCGACGTCGTCGAGACAACAGTTGCGCGACTTCGCAGTCTGGTGAACGTCGACGCAGTGGCCCTACTGCTCTTCGACGAAACCGACCACTCCTGGCAGGTCATCCGTCGGGAAGGGTTGGCGCTTCCGGCTCGGCTCGCCCGACATGAGCTGCCGACACTGCTGCTCGACTCGTTGTCGAGCGGCGGGATCGTGCACAACGAGGACCTTCGGGGACCCGGCGGACCTGGCCTCTCGCCGACCTCGCTGTCGGGTCTGTACATGTCACTGTCGGCGCGCGGAAGCGTGATTGGTCTGCTCGCGGTCGAGGCGAAACACGCCGGAGCATTCGGACTGCGGGAGCGCGAGCTTCTGGAGGGTTTTGTCGCACCAGTCGCCCTTGCGATCGACAACGCCCGTTTGTTCTCGCGGCTCCGAATCGTCGGCGCAGACGAAGAGCGGACGCGGATCGCTCGCGACCTTCACGACAACATCGGGCAGTCACTTGCGTACCTCGGGCTCGAACTCGACCGCATCGTGGACAAGGAACATCGCGGTGAGTCACTCGACGGCCTGCTGCCCCAGCTCCGTCGCGATCTTCGCAACGTGGTCGGCGAGGTTCGCGAAACGCTGTACGACCTGCGTACCGACATTACGGACACGGAGGGACTCGGTGATGTCCTCAGCCAGTTCGCGACGCGGCTGGCGGAGCGGTCCGACCTCGTGATCGAGGTTCACATCGATGCAGATTCTCGCCTCCCGATGCGACAGGAGCGCGAGATGTGGCACATCGCACAGGAAGCACTCGTGAACGTCGAACGGCATTCCGACGCTCACACCGCGATGGTGCACTGGCGATGCTGCCGAGAGTCGGCGACGCTCGAAATCGTCGATGATGGCAAAGGATTTCTCGAGGGGGACGCCGGACGGGTCGACAGTTATGGCATTGTGGGGATGCGCGAAC
The DNA here is from genome assembly GCA_049437325.1 of Acidimicrobiales bacterium. Lineage (GTDB taxonomy): Bacteria > Actinomycetota > Acidimicrobiia > Acidimicrobiales > Aldehydirespiratoraceae > UBA11606. The sequence goes on along the minus strand of JBMTIM010000041.1, from coordinate 5,457 downwards.
GCGCGGCAAGCATCGGAGCGACATTCGAGATCAACTCTGGCCACGGTCGGGGGACCACGATCCGTTGCACGTTGACTGCTGATCGCGATGCCGGACAGGAGATGTCGAAACGGCGATGATGTGACGTGGCTGTTGCCGGCTTTCGTTCGCTGGTCCTCATGAAGTCGTGGGGCGATCCGATGGTTCACGGGGCGCGAACGAGCTCCGGTACGGCAATGCTGAGCCCCGAGGTACTCATACGATGACCATTCGACTGATGCTGGCCGACGATCACCGCTTGTTGCGGGAGAGTCTGAGTCGGTCCATGGGTGAGCACGGCTTCGAGGTCGTCGGCGAGGCTCGGAACGGCTTGGAGGCTCTCGAGTTGGCCCGCAACATTCACCCCGATGTGGTGCTGATGGATGTGTCGATGCCAGAGATGGACGGTGTCGAAGCGTGTCGGCAGATCAATGCTGAGATGCCCGAGATCAAGGTCGTGATGCTCACGATGCACGCCGACCAGCATGTGCTCACCAATGCGATTCGGGCCGGGGCGTGCGGCTACCTCGTCAAGGACTGCTCGACGGAGGAAATCGCCAGCGCTGTGCAGATGGCGGCCTCGGGAGAGACGGCACTGTCACCGCAGCTTGCAGCGTCCATGCTCGATGAGGTGCGCAAGCTCGGCACGACCCAGATCCGTGAGGAGCGACTGGTGTCCAGACGCGAAGAAGAGGTGTTGCAGTTGATTGCCGATGGTTGCTCGACCAGCGAGGTTGCCGAGCGGATGTATATCTCCCAGAAGACGGTGAAGAATCACTTGGCATCGATCTATCAAAAGCTCGAGGCTCGGGACCGAACGCAGGCAGTCCTGCAGGCGGTGCGTCTGGGTATCGTCTCGCTGGAGTAGCGGCCGGGTCCCTCAGCGAGCGCCGCCGTTCCCCTACGCTGTACGTCATTGGTGAGAGCCTGAAGTACGCCACGGTGGGAACGGGAGGCTGTAGCGGTGCGAGTGCATCTTCGTTGGCCAACGCGTTGTGAGGCCCGTGGTGCTGCGCTTGTCGAATACCTGCTGTTACTCGCGCTTCTCGCAATCGTGTGCCTTGCGGCGCTGACGATTCTGGGTGGAGGTGTGAGCGGCAACCTCACCGACACAGCCAGCGTTGTGACCGACGCCAGAGGATGATCGTGACCGTGCTGCCGGTGCCGCCGGTTACTCTGCTGCGGTGATCGAGATCGGATTGACCGGCGGCATCGGTTCGGGAAAATCGACGGTTGCGGAGATGCTCGTAGAGCGGGGGGCTGTCCTGCTCGATGCGGATCGCATGGTTCGGGACCTGCAAGCTCCGGGGGGCTCGGTCTTTGCGGCGATGGTGGAGCGTTGGGGAGAACGGATCATTGCGGACGACGGCACACTTGACCGGCAGGCGGTGGCAGCGATCGTGTTCAACGACGCCGACGAACTCGAGGCGCTCAACGGCATCGTGCATCCGGCGGTTGCCGAAGAGTTGAAAACGCAGCGAGAGGCTGTTCAGGGGTCTGATGCGATTGTGGTTCTCGACATTCCATTGCTTGTACGGGCTGACGGCACATCGGACAAGGATCGGTATGCGAACCTGGCTGGGATCGTCGTTGTGGACGTCGATCCGGATATTGCGCTGAATCGCCTCGTCGACCAGCGAGGATTCGACGAGAACGATGCTCGCGCCCGGATCGCCAACCAGGCGTCGAGAGAACAACGACGAGCAGTGGCCGATGTCGTCATCGACAACTCGGGGTCGCTGGATGCGTTGACCCTGCAAGTCGACGACGTCTGGTCGTGGGCCCAGGCCTTGCCACCCGTTGAAGCGAGTGATTCGAGCGGGGGCTCCTGCGCGTCAACATGACGTTTCCCTCTGGGGTGGGATGCAGAGCCGCACGCCCCGGCGTTGGTCCGTCGATATCGGTCTGTTCTCCAGGCCACGGACCCGAGTTGGTCACAGGGTTTGGGTAGGTTGACGCGATGCCTCCGGTCACGATCCCTTCGGCGAAGACAGCGCTACAGGTTCGTTCCGATTTCGAGCCGGCCGGCGATCAGCCGAATGCGATCGCAGCGCTGTCAGCAGGGATCGAGCGGGGCGATCGGTTTCAGACGCTGCTCGGCATCACCGGTTCGGGCAAAAGTGCCACGATCGCGTGGACGATCGAACAGGTGCAGCGGCCGACCTTGGTTCTTGCGCCCAACAAGTCGCTGGCAGCGCAGTTGGCCAACGAGCTCAAAGAGTTTTTCCCGGACAATCGAGTCGAGTACTTCGTCTCGTACTACGACTACTACCAGCCCGAGGCGTACATGCCCTCGAGCGACACCTACATCGAGAAAGACTCGTCGGTGAACGACGAGATCGACCGACTTCGTCACTCGGCCACGTCGTCGCTGCTCACACGGCGCGACACGATCGTCGTGGCGTCCGTCTCGGCGATCTACGGGCTGGGGTCACCCGAGGAGTACGAGACGCAGTTGCTGGTGCTCCGCGTGGGGGAGGAGCATGATCAGCGCTCGATTCTCAAGCGCTTGGTCGAACTGCACTACGAGCGCAACGACATGAATCTTGTACGTGGGAACTTCCGGGTACGCGGTGACACGATCGAAGTCCACCCGGCATACGACGAGACAGCGGTGCGGGTCGAACTTTTCGGCGACGACGTCGAGCAGATCACCATTGTCGACCCGCTCACCGGGGAGCGCCTCGAGCAGCTCGATGAGCTCGTGATCTTTCCGGCAACGCACTACGCAACCTCCGAGCAGCGCATGCAAGCCGCAATCGAACGGATCCAAGCCGAGTTGCAGGAACGTCTGCAGACGTTCGAGGAGGACGGCAAGCTCCTCGAAGCACAACGGCTCCGTATGCGGACCGAATACGACCTCGAGATGATGCAGGAGGTCGGATACTGCAATGGAATCGAGAACTATTCCGGTCCGATCGACGGCCGCGGCTACGGCGAGCCGCCCTACACACTGCTCGACTACTTCCCTGAAGACTTTCTGATGGTCATCGACGAGAGCCATGTCGCCGTTCCCCAGTTGCACGGCCAGTACGAGGGGGATCGATCCCGCAAGGCGACACTGATCGATCACGGGTTTCGGCTTCCGTCCGCGGCAGACAATCGACCGCTTCGGTTCGAGGAGGTCATGGAGCGACTCAACCAAGTGGTCTTCCTGTCGGCCACACCTGGCGACTACGAATTGCAGGTGTCGACACAAGTCGTCGAACAGATCGTGCGGCCGACCGGCCTGATCGATCCGGAGGTCATCGTCAAGCCCACGAAGGGTCAGATCGATGACCTCCATGAGCTGATCAAGGACCGAGTCGACAAGAACGAGCGTGTGTTGGTGACAACACTCACCAAGAAGATGGCAGAAGATCTCACCGAGTACTTGCTCGAACTCGGTGTTCGCGTCCGCTACCTGCACAGCGAGGTCGACACCATCCAGCGCATCGAGATTTTGCGTGATCTTCGGCTCGGAGAGTTCGACGTCCTGGTTGGTATCAACTTGCTCCGGGAGGGCCTCGACCTCCCGGAGGTGTCACTCGTGGCGATTCTCGACGCAGACAAGGAAGGGTTCCTCCGCAGCGAGACATCGTTGGTCCAGATGATCGGCCGCGCCGCTCGAAACGTGGCGGGCGAGGTGGTGATGTATGCCGATCAGATGACTGACTCGATGCAGCGGGCCATCAGTGAGACGATGCGTCGCCGCGGCCTTCAACAGGCCTACAACGAAGAACACGGCATCAGTCCGGAGTCGGTCCGAAAAGAGATCACCGACATCTTGTCGATGATCCGCCCGGCCGAAGACCGCGCACCGGTGCCCGAGAAGCTGTCCGAGATCCGCGATCGCCGTCGCGCCACCGATGATCTCAGTGACCTTCCCGAGGACGAGTTGGAGCGGTTGATCCGCACGCTGGAGCAGGAGATGCGTGACGCTGCGGTCGATCTCCGTTTCGAGTACGCAGCGCGGCTGCGCGACGAAATCAAGGAGCTCAAACGAGAATTGCGTGAGATGCGCTGATGCAGACCGAGTGGGATCGGCTCAGGCACCGATCAGAGGACGAGACGATCACCTTGCCCCGCTGGTACGCCCGTGCCGTGCCGTCTGCACTGGCGCTCTCCTTGCTCCTGCTCGTTGCGCTCACGTGCACCAACACGATGGGATTTTTGTCAACCGATGTCGGCGGGAAGGTCGCCACACTCGAGGCCATGAAGAGAAATGGCACCCTTTCGCCAGATCTCGGTTATTGGGCGGTTGCGGCTGATCCTGACGGATCGTTGTATCCGATGTGGTCGACGTCGCAGGTCGACTCATCGTGGATCAACGTCACGACATTGCCGATGTTGCTGATTGCGTTGCCTCTCTACAAGGTGGGAGGAGCCTTTGCCGCAGGCCTCGTGCCCCTTGCCGGCACCGTGCTCGCCGCATTCGCAGCGCGAACGCTTGGCCGTCGTCTCGGCAGCGATGGCACTGCTGCGTTTTGGATCGTCGGGGCGGCATCGCCCCTCACCATCTATGCCCTCGACTTCTTGGAACACTCACTTGGGGTTGCCTTGGTCGTCTGGGCAGTGGTCTGGGTGCTCGATGCTTCACGCGACGGGGGTAGTTGGCGTACAGCGTTGGCTGCGGGGGCGTGCTTTGGCCTCGCAGCGTCGATGCGTCAAGAAGCGCTCGTCTATGGCTTCGTATCCGGCTGTGGGCTCGGTATTCGTCTCCTCACCTCAGGGTCTCAGGTAGCAGCAACCGTGCGGGGTGGCGCACTCAGCGTCGGCTTCGTTTTTGCGTGGTTCATCAACAGCGTCCTGGAGTCCTCCATCATCGGTGATTCGACGCGGCTCGATCGATCAACTGGCACAGCTGTTCGCATCTTTTCTGATGGCTTGTTGCGTCTCGAGGAGGCACTCATCACTGTCGGTTCACCGTTCGCACGAACCGGAGCATTGTTCTTGGCCCTTGCTGCCATCACCGTCATGGTGCTTGTCGAGTTGGGTCGAAGAGTCGACACGACCGAACCGTTGCGCCCAATCGTGACGGCGGGAGCAATCATCGGGATGCTTTGGCTGGTCAACCTGTTTGTCAGTGGTCTCGGATTTGTGCCTGGTCTTGCGGCGACTACGCCAGTTGCGCTCTTGTCCCTGACCCGGACCTGGGGCACTGCGGATCGTCGCCTTGTAGGCGGCATCGCAGTGGGGGCGTTGCCATTGATCTGGGCTGTGCAGTACACCGGCGGAGCGATACCACAGTGGGGTGGTCGTTACCTGCTCGCAAGTGGCACGCTGTTGGTCGTCCTCACAACGGTCGTGCTCACCTCTGCGGCAGGAAAACAGCTGCTGCGGTCGGCTGCCTTGGTCGGGTTCATTGTGACTCTCGTTGGGGTGCTCTGGACCGTCGAGCGCACGCATGGTTTTGCGAACGCGATGCAGATCCTCGCCGATCGTGATGAGCCAGCGTTG
>JBMTIM010000040.1:0-27997 GCA_049437325.1 Acidimicrobiales bacterium | reverse complement strand
GCGGCTACGGGTGCAAAGAGACCGATCAGAAGGGCCAGGGCGGCACCGAGCAGATCGAGTGGTACACCTGTCGAGCCGAGTTCCGGTTCGACACCGGCGCGACGGGCGAGCTGGCGGGCCCGGTCGCGGACTGCACGCCGTGCGCGGCCGTCAGCGGCCGGATGGTCGGTGTCTGGATCCAGCACGAGCGCGACACGCGTCGACAGGTCGAGTGGCAGATCCGCCGGGCGACCCCGGAGCACATCGCGATCATCAAGGACGGCGGCAGCGACGCATGCCAGCCACGGGTGGCGTGCACCGACGATGCAGCGAGCGAGGCGAGGGTGCACCGGCAGCTCGGCCATCCGGCGTCCGTCGTCGGTCGCAACGCCGACACCGTCGAGCGCGTCGAGTCGTTGCAGGAGTTTCACGGCCGCACGCCACGACGGTTCACCGGGCGGGGTGAGGAACGGAACCTGGTCCGGGTCGGTGATCCCTCGCCGTGCGAGGTCGAGCACGACCGGTGCAAGGTCGTCTTCGGTGATGGATGGCGGTGCAGCAGTCGGCCGGGCTGCGTGCTCTGCTTTCGACCAGAGCCGGATGACGGTGCCGGGCCCCAGCCGCCCGGCGCGGCCCGCTCGCTGCTCCGCCGATGCCTTGCTCGTCGCAACCGTGTGGAGTCCGGTCATGGCGGTGCGTGGGTCGAGCCGAGCGCGCCGTTCGAGGCCGGCGTCGACCACGACCGTGATGCCGTCGACCGTGAGTGACGTCTCGGCAATGTTCGTCGCAAGCACGATGCGCCGCTCGGCGCGGGTCACGAGTGCGGCGTCCTGCTCGGCGGCCGGCAACGAGCCGTGCAGCGGCAGAATCACCGGTCCGTCGGGGCCGAGTGCAGCCGCGAGCTCCCGTTCGGCGCCGCGGATCTCACCGACACCCGGCAAGAAGACGAGCACATCTCCGGAACCTCGCAGCGCCTCCTGCACGGCACGAACGACAGCAGGAACGAGTGGCGCACGCCGCGTTCGGGGTCGCCACAGGACGTCGACCGGAAAAGCGCGGCCTGGGCTCGAGACGACGGGGGCATCCCCGAGATGCGCCGACACCGCGGCCGTGTCGATGGTCGCCGACATCACGAGGAGCCGGGCGTCGTGTTCGTCGTTGGCGCGACCGAGCAAGAACAGGGCCAATCCGACATCGCCCGGCACCGAACGTTCGTGGAACTCGTCGAAGACGACGAGGCCGACCTCTCGCAACGCCGGGTCGTCCACGAGTTGCGCCGTCAACACGCCCTCGGTGACGACCACCACCCGGGTTCTGGGCCCGACGGCGCGGTCGTCGCGCGTGATCCAACCGACGGTCTCCCCAGGATCCTCGCCGAGCAACCGCGCCATGCGTCGGGCCGCAGCCCGCGCGGCCATGCGCCGAGGCTCGAGCACCACGATCCGCCGTCCCAAGAGCCAGGGCTCGTCGAGCAAGCGCAGCGGCACGATCGTCGTCTTCCCTGCCCCGGGTTCGGCGGTCAGCACCGCCTGCCCGGCATCGGCGAGGGCCAATCGGAGATCCTCCATGCAGTCCTCGATCGGCAGTCCGGTGGGTGGCAGGGCCATGGTCGCATCATGCCCGCTGACAAGGTCGTTGCCCGTCCTGGGTCCGAACTGTGCGATTCTCGAGGGCGTGAAAGTCCACCTCGTCGACGGCACCTACGAGCTGTTCCGGTTCCACTACGCGCCGAGCAATCGGGACGCCCGCCACGGCGCACAACGAGGGGTGTTGAACACGGTGCTCGATCTGGTCGCCGATGGAGCGACCCACATCGGGATCGCGACCGACCACGTGATCGAGTCGTGGCGAAACGAGCTGTACGACGGGTACAAGGACGGAGCCGGGACCGATCCGGACCTGTTCGCCCAGTTCCCCGAAGTCGAAACACTGCTGGAGCTGGCAGGGTTCGAGGTGTGGCCTCAGATCAGGCACGAAGCCGACGATGCAATGGCTGCTGCGGCGGCGCTTGCCGCCGGTGATAGCCGGGTCGAACAGGTGATCATCTGCACACCCGACAAGGACCTCGCCCAGTGCGTCACCGCCGACGGCAGGGTCGTGCAGTACGACCGTCGCCGGGAACTGCTCTACGACCGTGACGGTGTGATCGAGAAGTTCGGCGTGCCCCCCGAATCGATTCCCGACTACCTCGGCGTGGTTGGGGATTCGGCCGACGGATTCCCCGGCCTGTCCGGATGGGGGGCGAAATCGGCTGCGGCAGTCCTGCGCCGCTACGGGCACATCGAACACATCCCTCTCGATGTCGCCGAATGGGATGTCGAGGTGCGGGGTGCCGCCAAACTCGCCGGCACCCTTCGCGACAACATCGACGACGCCCTGCTCTTTCGACGCATCGCAACCGTCGACCTGGCTGCGCCGGTCAGCGACTCGGTCGACGACATGGCGTGGCGAGGTCCCCGTCCCGGATTCGACGAGATGTGTGTCGCACTCGGAGCCCAACGCCAGCAGGAACGGGCCCACGAACTCTGGGAGGACCACCGGCATGGATCGTGACGCAGCGGTCGCCATTGCGGCCGAACACGGTGGGGACGAACTCGCCCGCCGGATCGACTTCATCTACGAGCTCGATCGACTCAAGACGGTGTTGCGCCAGAGCATGCTCATCGACGACAGCCGCCAGGAGAACTCCGCCGAACACTCGTGGCACTTGGCGATGGCGGCGCTCACGCTCGCCCCACTCGCAGCCGAGCCGATCGACGTCGAGCGAGCCGTCAAGATCCTGCTCGTCCACGACATCGTCGAGATCGATGCCGGTGACGCCTTCATCTACGACGACGCAAAACGAGCCGAAGCCGAGGCGGCCGAGCAGGCGGCGGCCGACCGTCTCTTCGGGATGCTGCCCGAACCGGAGGCGACCGAGTTTCGTGCTCTGTGGGACGAGTACGAGGCGCAGTCGACGCCCGAGGGACGGTTTGCCTACAGCTGCGATCGCCTGCAGCCGTTGCTGCTCAATGTGGCGATCGACGGTGGAAGCTGGCGCAGGCACGGGGTGAGTGCCGCTCGCGTCAAACAGGTCAACGGCAAGATCGAGATCGGTCTTCCCAGCGTGTGGCCGGCGGCGGAAGCGATGATCGACCGAGCGGTCGAAGAAGGAACACTCCAACCGTGACCGACGTGTTCATCTTCGATGCCGTCCGCAGCCCGCGGGGGAAGGGCAAGCCGGGCGCACCGATGGCCGACGCAGCGCTGCCGCATCAGCTCGTCGCCCAGTTGATCGCCGAACTCGACCGGCGCCACGACGTGAATCCCCACATCGAGCAGCTCACCGTGAGTTGCGTCGGCCAGACCGGCGCCCAGGGTGGCCACATCGGGTTGGTGTCGAAGCTGGAGGCGGGCCTTCCGGCCGAGACGGTCGTCCACTCCGTCAACAACTATTGCGTCGGTGGGTTGAGCGCGATCGGTGCGGCCGCCAATGCGATTTCTGCCGGGGTCGTCGACCTCGCCTACGCCGGCGGTGTCGAAATGATGTCGCATGTCCCGTTCGGGGCCGACCGGGCCAGTTACTTCACCGATCCTGCGGTCGCCGGTGCGTTGTCGTACGCGCCACCCGGCATCGGTGCCGACCTGCTGGCGCATCTCAACAGCATCGACCGAGCGACACTCGACCGGTGGGCCCTTCGCTCGCATCACCGTGCCGCAGCTGCGTGGGATGCCGGCATCTACGACGGCAGTGTTGTGGCGATCACCGGGGCCGATGGTGACGTGGCGCTCGCCCGTGACGAGACGATCGTTGCCGACATGACCGCCGAGAAGATCGCCGCACTGGCACCGGTGTTCGAGGACATGGGGCGAGCCACCTTCGACGCCGTCGTCGAGGCCGCTCGGCCCGGCACCGGCCCGATCGAACACCGCCACACCATCGCCCATTGCCCACCGATCGCCGACGGTGCGTCGATCGTGCTGCTCGGCTCGGCCGAGGCCGGGGCTCGCCACCGCCTGGAGCCGGTGGCCCGTCTCGTCGACCTGGTCGAGGCAGCCGGCGATCCGATCCTGCAACTCACGGCTGGAGCGACCGCCATGGAGCGGCTGCTCGACCGCAACGGCCTCGACCTCGCCGCGATGGACCACATCGAGTACATGGAAGCGTTCGCCGTCGTGCCCGCCCTGTTCGAACGCACCTACGACGTCGACATGGAACGCGTCAACCCGTATGGCGGTCATCTGGCGATGGGTCATCCGATGGGCGCGACCGGTGCGATTCTTGCCACTGCGGTCACCGCTGAGCTTCGCCGCACCGGATCCGGGCGCGGTCTGGCGGTGGCCCATGGTGGGGCGGGGGTCGGTGTGGCTGCGGTTTTCGAAGCCGCCTAGGCCGGTGGCAGTACGACAACCCCGTCGCGGTCGCAGTAGATGCGGTCGCCGGTGTTGATCGTGACTCCGCCGAGGGTGACCGGTTCGTCGCGTGTCCCGATCCCGTGTTTTTCGGTTTTGCGAGGCACCGTGCCGAGCGCGAACACGCCGATGTCGGTCGCCGCCAGTTCGTGGCTGTCTCGGACGGCGCCGTAGACGACGAAACCGGCCCAGCCGTTGTCGGCCGCTTCGGCAGCGACGTTGCCGCCGACCATCGAGCGTTGCATCGAGCCGCCACCATCGATGACGAGGACGCGGCCGTCGCCCGGCTCGGCAACCGCCTCTTTCACGAGCGAGTTGTCGTCGAGTGCCTTCACCGTCGAGACGACACCGGCGAAACCGTCACGCCCGCCCAAGTTCAGGAATCGTTCGGCCACGATCTGCGGGAGCGGACCGCCATGGTCGTCGTGCTCGTCGCAGACGTCGGCGGTCGGTCGGAACGGCACAGACTCCGGCATGTCCGCAGAGTACAGCTCGTGTCGCTGCGGATCGGTGCCAGTGACTGTCAGCCGCGAGCCCCGAGAACGGCACCGATGGAAAGCGGTGCCGGGATCTCCAGTTGGTCGTAGCTGCAGGTCGTAGGGTCACGATCCGGGCGCCAGCGAACGAAGCGGGTGGTGCCCCGGAACCGCCCGTTGAGCACTGCCTCGTACTTCACCTCGGCCACGAGCTCACACCGCAACGGCACCCAGTGGGCCGTGTCGCGGCCGGCCGACCATCGGTTCGGCGCTCCGGGCATCAGGCCGTCCTCGTGCGCAGCAGCAGTCATCCAGTCGGCCCACGGATGCTCGGCCGGGTCGTGGGTGATGAACGACGCCAGGGTGTGGACCAGCTCGGCTCGCATGGCCGCCGTGAAGCTCGATGCCACCCCCATGTGCTGAAGGCGGCCGCTGTCGGCATCGTGGAGGCCGATCAGGAGCGAACCCACCCCTTGGCCGTCTTTGTGCATGCGGTAGCCGGCCACGACCACATCGGCGGTGCGGGTGTGTTTCACCTTGAACTGGACCCGCTTGTTGGGTTGGTAGGTGCCATCGAGGGGCTTTGCGATCAGACCGTCGAGACCGGCGCCTTCGAAGGTGACGAACCAGTCGAGGGCGAGGGTGCGATCGAGCGTCGAGGCCACCAGATGGATCGGGGCGCTGAATGCCTGACCGACCGTTTCGAGGAGCCGGCGGCGCTCACGGAACGGTGCACCTGTGAGATCGGCGTCGTCCAGCGCCAAGAGGTCGAAGGCGACGAACTCGGCCGGTGTTTCCGCCGCGAGGCGTTCGATGCGGGACTGGGCCGGATGGATGCGCTGCTGCAGGGCGTCGAAACCGAGATGTTCGCCGACTGTGACGATGATCTCGCCGTCGATCACGCACCGCTCGGGCAGGCAGTCCTCGAGCGGGGCGAGCAACTCTGGGAAATAGCGGGTGAGCGGTCGTTCGTTCCGTGATCCGAGGTACATCTCGTCTCCGTCTCGAAACACGATGCAGCGAAAGCCGTCCCATTTCGGCTCGAAGGCCAGGTCGCCGTCTTCGGGGATACCTCCGACAGCCTTGGCCAGCATCGGCTTCACTGGCGGCACGACCGGCAGGTTCAGCGCCGGGGTCACGGCAACAGCTCCCGAGCCTGACGAGTGGCGGGCGTATCCATGGATGCAACCTAGAGCTACCGGTGGGTCGGCGCCGCCTGTTTGCTCCTCGCATGGACGGCCGACGACGATGTCGTCATGAGCGACGAGATCCACCCTTTCACCGTCCATGTGTCCGACGACGAGATCGCCGACCTGCGCGAACGGCTTGCCCGGACCCGCTGGCCCGAAGCCGAACCGGTCGACGACTGGACCCAGGGCATCCCGCTGTCGTACGTGCAGGAACTCTGCGCGTACTGGGCGACGGAGTACGACTGGCGCCGGTTCGAGGCTGCGGTCAATGCGTACGACAACTTCATCACCGAGATCGACGGGGTCGACATCCACTTCATGCATGTGCGTTCACCTCATGCGGAGGCCACGCCGATGGTCCTCACCCACGGCTGGCCCGGCTCGGTCGCCGAATTCATGGCCGTGCTCGACCCGCTCACCAACCCGACCGAACACGGGGGCACGGCCGACGATGCGTTTCATCTCGTCGTCCCGTCGCTGCCCGGCTACGGCTGGAGCGGGAAGCCCACGACACCCGGTCACGGAGTGGACTGGATCGCCACCGCGTGGGACACGCTCATGGGTCGACTCGGGTACGAGACCTACGTTGCGCAGGGCGGTGACTGGGGTGGTGCCGTCACCACCGCCATCGGTGCGCAGGCGCTGGGCCGGGTCCAGGCGATCCACACCAACATGCCCATCGCCCGTCCCGACCCGAACAACATGGACGATCTCGACGAGACCGAGCACGCAGCACTTGCGGCGATGACCTACTACAACGACTGGGATTCGGGGTACAGCAAGCAACAGTCGACCCGACCCCAGACGCTGGGGTACGGCCTCGTCGACTCGCCGGCCGGGCAGGCGGCGTGGATCGCCGAAAAGATGTGGGCCTGGACCGACAACGACGGTCACCCCGAGTCGGCGCTCACCCGTGACCAGATCCTCGACAACATCTCGATCTACTGGTTCAACGCTGCAGCGGCCTCGTCGGGCCGTCTGTACTGGGAGAGCTTCGCCAAGTTCGGGGCCGGCACGGTCGAGATCCCGACGGGGTGTTCGTTGTTCCCCAACGAGATCATCAAATCGTCACGGCGCTGGGCAGCGGGTCGCTACCTCGACATCCGGTACTGGAACGAACTCGATGCTGGGGGCCACTTCGCCGCGTGGGAGGTACCCGACGTCTTCGTCGACGAGCTCCGTGCTGCGTTCCGCACGCTGCTCTGACGGGCCGCAGTCGGCGGTCGGGCCCATGCGACTGCGGTCCCGGCCACTCGCCGCTCACTGCGGTCGCATCACCAGGTCTTCGATCCGGAGATCACTGCCGTAGCTGGCGAGGAACGCAGCCGGATCGGGGACGGGCACCAGCTCCTGTGTTCTGCGCCGGCAGTGGTGGATGGTGTAGCGGCGGTCGATCCAGCCCTGCAGGTAGTCCAGCGCTTCGATGCCCGACACTCGGTGCAGCATCTCCGGTGAGAACTCGCTGATCACCGTTGGCCGGAGGTCGCTGAGAATCCGTTCGGCTCCATCGAACACCAACGCCTCAGCACCCTCGACGTCGACCTTGATCAGATCGACGGGACCGGAGACGAGCTCGTCGAGTTGCGCCACTGCCACGACCATCGCTGTCGGATCGAGGACGGCGTCGTCCGCTCCTGTGATGAAGCCGCCGTTGGAACCGAGTGCGGTCCGGATCACCGCATGCCCGCGTGCCGGCCCGCAGGCGACCGGGTGCAGTTCGATCTGGTCGTAGCGGTTGCGCGCCACACTGGTGAGCAGCAGCCGACAGTTCTCGCTGTTCGGTTCGACGCTCACCACCCGACCCAACGGGCCGACCAGGCCAGCTGCGAGAATCGAATACAGGCCGACGTTCGCACCGACATCGACGAAGGTCATCCCCGGTTGCAGAAAGCTGCGCACGAACGCGACCAGATGCGGCTCGTAGGTCCCCTCGGCGATCGGTTGGCTCACCGAGAGGTCGGCTGTGTCGATCACCAGCGTTGCGCCGTCGACTCCGACCTCGGCGATGTCGGTGGGTCGGAAGCGGATCGTGAATGGGGTGGGCGCATGGTGGTGATCGAAGGCGGCGACGATCCGGCGCCAGGCTCCAACCGGGTCGGCTGGATCGGCACTCCCGACGGTCTCGACGAGCGTCTCGAGTTGTTCGGCAGTGGGCTTCACCCCGTAGATCGTCACAAATGCCTGGACATGATCGCGGACCGGTTCGGTCCCGGACACTGTCGCGAAGGCCGAGCCGAGCACACGACGCACGAGGAGGCGACGCAAACGGCGTCTCAGCCCGGTACTCAGGCGTCGGAGCAACGTCACCGGTCGAGCGTACGCTGACCGCATGCCGGAAATCCGCTTTGCTGCTGACACACATCCCGAACTGGTCCGTCAGGTTCGGGTGTGGCTCGAGTCGACAACGGCGGAGCGCAGTGTTGCCGACGTTGTCGAGGCGAGTGCCGAACTCACGAAGGATGCGCTCCGCCTGATCGCCGGTGCCGCCCCGGCCCCGATCGCCCAGTCCGACCTGGTTGCCGAGCTGACGAAGCTCGGCCATCAGGCAACCGACGCCGCACGCGACGCCACACTGGCCGGGCTCGACGGCCTTGCAGCAGTCACCGATGGTCGCCTCGTCAAGAAGGTCGGTGAAGAGGGAGCCAAGGCGGCCTACGAGATGAACCAGGCGACTGCTCGGCAGATCCTGCAGAGCCTGTTCGGTCGGCGCCCGCAGGGCGACGGGGCCTAGTCGGTCTCCGTCGGTGCCGTGGCCGGTAGCATCGATGCTTTCCACCAGGGAGGACGCATGGCCGACGTAGCGATCGGACGTGGCAAAAGCGCCCGGCAGGCCTTCGAACTCGACGACATCGTGCTCGTACCGAGCCGTCGAGTCCGCGACCGCAGCGACGTCGATCTCTCGTGGAAGATCGACGCGTATCGATTCGGTCTGCCGGTCATGGCGGTCGACGGTTCCGGCACCGACGGCGTCTTGCCGGTGATCGATTTCGAAGCGTTGATCGGCGATGCCGAGCCCGACGCAGGCGCGCTGCGTGCCGCTGTCGCCGAGGCTCGTGGCGACGGTCGGGTGGCAGTCAGCGTCTCACCCGCTCGGGCACCGGAACTGGTTCCGATGGCGGTGAAGGCCGAAGCCGAACTCGTTGTCATTCGTGGTGACATCGTTTCGGCCGACCGTGTGTCGTCGGAAGGCGACAGTGATCTCCGCTCCCTCATCCGGTCGACCGATGCTCCCGTCATCGTCGGGGGGTGTGTCAGCTACACCTCGGCCAAGCACCTGATGCGCACCGGCGCCGCAGGCATTCTCATCGGTGGCGGTCTTCCTGATCTCGGGATGGACGTGCCGCTTGCAACCGCCATCGCCGATGCCCGAGCCGCGCGGCTCCGCCATCTCGACGAGACCGGCGTCTACTGCCACATCATCGCCATGGGACCGACGAACGGGGTCGACGCCGCCAAGGCGATCGCGATCGGCGCCGATGCCGTCATGATCGACGGTGATGTCTCGGGCTATGCCGACGCGCTTCGTTCCACCATGGCGCTCTGCGGCTACACCGATGTGAAGTCGTTCCAGAAGGCCGAGGTCGTCGTTCGGTGAGCACGCCTCCTGCACCTGGCACGGACGGCGGTTTCGACAGGGTGTTGGTTGTCGATTTCGGCGCCCAGTACGCCCAGCTGATTGCACGGCGAGTGCGCGAGGCCAACGTCTACAGCGAGATCGTGGCGCCGACGATCAGTGCTGCCGAGATCGAGGCCAAAGCCCCGGCTGGCATCATCTTCAGTGGCGGTCCCGACTCGGTGCACGCCGAGGGTGCGATTGCGATCGACCCCGGTGTGTATGAACTCGGTGTGCCGATCCTCGGTATCTGTTACGGCGCCCAGCTGATTGCCCAGCAGAACGGCGGAACGGTGGGGCGCACCGATCGCGGCGAGTACGGCCGCACCGTCCTGCGACTCGCCGGCGACGGCGGCACGCTGCTCGGCGATACGCCGGCCGAGCAGAACGTGTGGATGTCGCACTTCGATGCGATCACCGTCGCGCCCGACGGGGTCACCGCCACTGCGTCGACCCCCGATGCACCGATCGCTGCGTTCGAGTCGACGGAGCGGGGACTGTACGGCGTGCAATTCCATCCGGAGGTGATGCACACCGAGCACGGTCAGCACGTGATCGAGCGGTTCCTGCGAGCCGGTTGCGGGACGGCAGGCGATTGGACGATGGCATCCATCATCGATACGTCGGTCGGCCAGATCCGTGCTCAGGTCGGCGACAAGCAGGTCATCTGTGCGTTGTCGGGAGGTGTCGATTCTGCTGTCGCAGCGGCGCTCGTGCACAAGGCGATCGGCGACCAGCTCACCTGTGTCCATGTCGACACGGGTCTGATGCGGCTCGACGAAGCCGACCAAGTCATCGAAACGTTCGAGCGCAACTTTGGTGTGCGGCTGATCTTCGTCGACGCATCCGAGCGGTTCTTCACTGCATTGGCTGGTGTCACCGAACCCGAAGCGAAACGCAAAGCGATCGGCGAGCTCTTCATCCGGGTGTTCGAAGACGCCAAGGCCGAAGCGGCCGCTGCCGGTGGTGCCCACGCCGAGTTCCTCGTACAGGGCACGCTCTACCCCGACGTGATCGAGTCGGGCAGCGAACACGCCTCGACCATCAAGAGCCACCACAACGTTGGCGGTCTCCCCGACGACATGGAATTCGAACTGATCGAACCGCTGCGAAGCCTCTTCAAGGATGAGGTTCGCATGGTCGGCTCGGAGCTCGGGCTGCCCGACGAGATCGTGCAACGCCAGCCGTTCCCCGGTCCGGGGTTGGGTGTGCGGATCATCGGTGAGGTCACCCCCGACAAGGTCGAGACGTTGCAGCACGCCGACTTCATCGTTCGCGAAGAGCTTGCCAAGGCGGGTCTCGAGCGTGAGATCTGGCAGTCGTTCGCCGTGCTTCCCGACATCCGCAGCGTCGGCGTCATGGGCGACGAACGCACCTACGGTCGCCCGATCATCATCCGTGCAGTCACCAGCGAGGATGCGATGACCGCCGACTGGGCCCGTATCCCGTACGAGACCCTCGAGGCGATGAGCAGCCGCATCATCAACGAGGTGTCCGGGGTCAACCGGGTCGCCTACGACATCACCTCGAAACCCCCCGGCACGATCGAGTGGGAGTGAACCAGGTCCTCGCCGCAGCTGCCTATCAGCGGGCGGCCGCGTTCTTCGGTGAGACGATTGCGAGCCTGTCGGACGACGAGTGGGACCGTCCCACCCATCCGGATGACTGGACGGCGGTCACCAGCACAGCGTGGGTTGTCGTCGGTGACTCCCAGCTCGCCGTGGCTGCACGGGGCGAGGCGTTGGCGCAGGTCGGTGAGTTCGATGCCGCCATCCTCGGCGGGAATCCGGTTGCCGCATGGCGCGGTACGGCGGTTGCCGCCATCACTGCGTTGCAGGACATCGATCCGGCGACCGTCGTCGTTCCGCACCCGGACGGCCACGTGTTGTTGAGCGACCTGCTCGCGCAACGGGTGAGCGAGAATCTGGTTCGGGCCTGGGACATCGGTTGTGCAGTCGGTCGCCCGGTCGAGATCCCCGAGGACCTTGCCGAGGCCTGCCTCGACTTTTGGGCCGACCACGCCGATGCCGTGTTGGCCGGTGGGATTCTGCCCGATACGCCGGTGGAGCCGGCTGCCGACGCCACCGTCGTCGAGCGCTTTCTGGGCCTGATGGGCCGCCGTAGCTGATCTTGTTCATCGAACGTTCAGACAACGACCCGGAAGGGTTTACACAACGCGCCCCGGACCGAAATCTGGGCTTTCTACGGTTCGAGGCATGCATGAAACCCACCCTCCAAGAGCACGTCTGCTCGCATTCATCCTCCTGACCGTCGTTGCACTGTTCGCTGCTGCGTGCGGCGACAGCGGTATGGAGAACGGAAGCACCGACAGCGGTGCAGAAGGCAGTGACAGCGACGCTGCCGCCTCCGATTCGGCTGGCGGTACCGCCGACACAGCCGGCAGCGAACTCGAGGGTTCGTTCCTCGTGTCGGGTTCGTCGACCGTCTACCCGATCGTGCTCGAGCAAGCCGAGGCGTTCGGTGCGGCCAACGGCGGTGTTGCGATCTCCGTGGAAGGACCGGGGTCCGGTGACGGGGCCCAGAAGTTCTGCAACGGCGAAGTACCGATCGCCAATGCGTCCCGGCTCTACAAGGACGAAGAACTCGAGATCTGTGAAGCCAACGGCATCGAGTTCATCGAGATCCGGCGGGGAATCGATGGCATCTCCGTCATCACCTCCCCGGAGAACGACGCCGTCGAGTGCATCAGCTTCAACCAGCTGTACTCGCTGATCTCCGAAGAAGCCACCGGCAACGAGAGCTGGGTCGACGGCAACAGCCTGCTCGCCGACATGGGTGCCGCCGACGCCGGGTTTCCCGACGCCCCGCTCGACGTGTTCGGCCCCGGCGAAGAGTCCGGCACCTTCGATTCGTTCGGCGAGATCGTGATCGAGGCGGTGGCGAAGGGCAAGACCGGCCTCGACCCCGACGCCCGCGAGTTCGTCAAGACGATCCGGCCCGACTACACGTCGAGCCCTGATGACAACATCATCGTCGAAGGCATCTCGTCGAGTCGCTCCAGCATCGGTTGGGTCGGCTTTGCGTTCGCCAAAGAAGCCGAAGCGGCCGGTCAGGCCAAACTCCTCCCCGTCAGCAAGGACGACGGCGGCGAGTGCGTCGTTCCGAGCCCCGAGACCATTGCGTCGGCCGAGTTTCCGATTGCCCGGTACCTCTACACCTACGTCAACGCCGACGCCGCAGCCAACGCCCCTGCTGTGGTCGCCTTCGTCGACTACATGATGAGCGATGCGGGTCTGGCGTCGGTCACCAGCGCCGGTTACATCGATCTGTCGGACGTCGATCAGAACCTGGCCCAAGCCATCTGGAAGAACCGCACCACCGGCCGCAGCTGGGGCTGATCACCCGTCGCCATCGGCGCAGACATCGAATCCCCCCCTCGACAACGGCCCCGGCACACGCCCGGGGCCGTTCGTCGTCGCTGGGCCCGGCAGCTCAGTCGTCGATGTCGACGGTGCCGTCGTCTTCGTAGCCCTGATGCTGGAGCGGTTCGGTGGCGGTCGTGACAACCCCGGCGATGTTGGCGACGATGCGCTTCCAGTAGCGATACAGAATCGCTCGCGGCACGACCTCCCGACCCGGCTCCTCGGAATGCATCAGCTCGCGGATGTGGTCCTGCAACTCGATCTGCAGGGCGTTGGCGCGAGTGCGAAGCTCGGTCGCCCCCGCCTCGTCGCCCACGGCAATGATGTCAGCCGCTTGCCCGAGCATCTCGCTGATCGTGCGGCGGTACCCCACCAGCGTGTCCAGGTCCGGCGCATCGCGCAGATCGGCCCCGTCCTCGGCCAGATACAGAATGTTCTTGCTCTGGTCACCGATGCGTTCGATCTTCTTGATCAGCAAGATCAGGCCGAGCACCTCGCCGATGTCGCTGCTGCCCTGCACGCTCACGTGCACCACGAGTTGGCCCCGCAGGTCCTGTTCGGCCTTGTTGATGCGTTCGTCGGTGCGGCGCACGTCGTCGGCGACCACGTCGATGGTGGCTCCACTCAGCAGTGCAGTCGATGCCAGGTCGAAGCTGTGGCGGGCATCGGACACCATCGACACGGTCCGAGCCGTGATCTGATCGAGGCTGTTCTCGCCGTCGCCGCGGCGGAAAAAGGTCATGACCATGAGGTCGCTCCTTGTATGGATGAGATCAGTTTCGCGTGCGTCATCGGAAGATCACCACACCGATCAGCGGGATCACGATGAACAGGGTGACGACATACGCAACGGCCATCGTGTGACGCTCGACCGCGAGTTCGGCCATGCGCTCGGCGGCCCGAAGGGGAATCATTCGGATGCGGGGCATCGGGTACAGGATCGCGATGCCGGTCACATTGAAGGTCGTGTGGACCAACGCGATGGTCAGTGCGTCGACCGACCCCGACGCCAGCGCGGCCAACAAGGCGGTGATCGTGGTACCCACGTTGGCACCGAGGGTCACCGGGAAGATGTTGCGCAACGTCACGACGCCGGCAGCGGCAAGCGGCACCATGATCGAGGTGGTGATGCTCGAGGACTGCACGGCAACGGTGATGATCAGGCCGAGCACCATCGCAACAGCGCCGCCGCCACTGCCGAGGACGGCGTTGAGCGAACGTTCGACTCGATCGGCCACCAGTTTCTTCATGTTCTTGGTGATGAACGTGAGTGCAGCCAGCACGATGACCAGCCCGACGAGGACCATCGTCGTGCCGAGAAGATTTTCTTCCAATCCCAGTTCGCCGAGACCATCCTTCAGCCAGCCGACGGGTTCCTTGACCCACTTCTTGATCGGGCTCTTCCACTCGCTGCCGGCGGAACCACCGAGCGCTTCGGTGATCGATGTGGCGATGTTCGAGAGTGCGCCCGTCACCAGTTCGATCGGCAGCAGGATCGCCACCGCAAGCAGGTTGAAGAAATCGTGGACCGTTGCCGCAGCGAATGCCCGTTTGAATTCGTCGGACTGACGGATCGAGCCGAGCGAGACGAGCGTGTTGGTGACGGTGGTGCCGATGTTCGCGCCCATGATCATCGGGACCGCAGCATCGACGCCGAGTGCACCGGAGGCGACCAACCCGACAACGACCGAGGTGCTCGCCGACGACGACTGCACGAGCACGGTGCCCAAGATGCCGACGAACAGACCGGCGATCGGGTTGTTGACGCTTTCGAAGAGGTTGGCCTGGGTGTCGGCTCCCATGACCTTGATGCCGGACTCGAGGCTCGAGACCCCGACCAGGAAGATGTAGATCAGTGCGAACACCAGCACCGACCTCGCCCATGTGGGCATGGTTCGGTTGGTTGCTGTGGTGATCCCCGTCATCGCCCCCCCGGATGTCAGCGGCGGGAACGTATCACCCGATCGTGGGTGCCGCTCGCTGCCGTTCACCATTTGTTCACCCGGGTGGGGTCGAGCGTTCACCTGCATCACCCGGCGCTGACGACTCCGGTCCATAGGGTGGGAGTCCGTGCAGGAACTTCTCCCTCCGAGTCGCTCCGATCGACTCCGAAGTGTTGGCTTGGTCATCGCCCTTCTCGGTCTCTTTGCCTTGATCTCCGGCCTCGTCGACCGCGATGACACGGCCACCGTCGCGGCGACAGAGCAGAGCGCCGCGTCGACGAACGATGGCGATCCGTCGACGAGTCCGATCGAGGGCGAGTTTCTGATCTCCGGTTCGTCGACCGTGTACCCGATCGTGCTGGAGCAGGCCGAGGTCTTCTCCGACGCCAACCCCGGCGTTGCGATCTCGGTCGAAGGTCCAGGGTCCGGCGATGGCGCCCAGAAGTTCTGTGACGGCGAAGTCCCGATCGCCAATGCGTCTCGGCTCTACAAGACCGAAGAACTCGAGATCTGCGACGCGAACGGCATCGAGTACATCGAACTTCGGCGCGGAATCGACGGCATCACCGTCATCACCTCACCGGCAAATGATCTCGTCGACTGTGTGTCGTTCAACGATCTCTACGCCCTGATCTCCGAGGAGGCGAGTGGCTTCGACCGCTGGGCAGACGCCAATGCCCTCACCTCCGTATGGGGCGGCGCCGACTTCCCCGATGTTGCCCTCGACGTCTACGGCCCCGGTGAGGAGTCCGGCACCTTCGATTCGTTCGTAGAGATCGTCATCGAGGGGGTTGCCAAGGGAAAGACCGGACTCGATACCGATGCCCGTGACTTCGTGAGGTCGATTCGGCCCGACTACACGTCGAGCCCCGACGACAACGTGATCCTGCAAGGCATCGGTGCCTCGGACCACTCGATCGGCTGGGTCGGTTTCGCGTTCGCCAAGGAAGCCGAGGCGGCCGGTGCTGCCAAACTCCTGCAGGTCGCGAAACAAGATGGTGGCGCCTGTGTCAGCCCGACCGAGGAGACGATCGCCTCCGCTGCGTTCCCGATCGCCCGCTACCTCTACACCTACGTCAACGCTGATGCAGCTGCGAACGAGCCGGCCGTCATTGCCTTCGTCGACTACATGTTGAGCGACGCCGGTCTGGAAGCCGTCAGTTCCGCCGGCTACATCGACCTCGCCGAGCCGGACCAACGTCGGGCCCAGTCGATCTGGGCCAACCGGGTGACAGGACCGGCGTGGGAGTGAACACGACCACTGCGTCGGTCGATCCCTCGGCATCGACGCCCACGGTCTCGCTGCCGTCGGTGAGTTCGCGGGCGGTCGGGGCAATCCTCGAACCGGCGATCTTTCTTGTCGTTGCCGCTGCGATCGCAGTCGTCGAACACGCTGTGCAGGATCCGATCGGTGGGTTCGGTCCGTCGCCATTCTGGCTTGCGTTCTGGGTCATGGCGATGTGGAGCGCCTGGCACTGGCCCGCAGCCCAAACCCTGGCCGCATCCTTCACCGGCAACCACATCGCGATGCTCGACGGTCGGCCAGCAGCACCCGTCACCCTTGCGGCCCGTGAGCTCTCCCGCGTCGGGATCCTCTACGGCCTGCCGTTGCTTGCGATCGAGGCGAACATTGCCCCCGTGCTGGCACTCATGGCCCTGTCGGGTCTCGTGATCGCCAAAGCCCCCGGGCGGCGGGCGCCGTGGGACTTCCTTGCCGGCACCGTGGTGATCGATGACTTCGGCGGGCCGGCAGCAGCACTCGAACGAACCGAGGTTCACTCCGCCACCGATCTGCAACTCGACGACTCCCGAAACCGCAAGAACCGCCGGGCCCGAGCCACCGTCCTCGCCCTCGGGACGACATCGATCCTGGTCAGCGCCCTGATCGTCTGGAACATCTTCAGCGAGGCCTGGGAATTCTTCGCAGCCGACGCATTCAGTTGGTCGAGCCTGCAAGGCATCGGTTGGTTCCCCCGTCGCGGCATCTTCGACGTCTGGACCCTGTTCATCGGCACCCTGTGGATCACCGGTATCGCCATTGCCCTTGCCGGCCCGGTGGGCCTCGGCGTCGCCTTCTACCTCTCGGAGTACGCAAATCCGCGGGTTCGACGCACGGTCAAACCAATCATCGAGACGCTCGCCAGTATCCCGTCGGTGGTGCTCGGCCTGTTCGCCATCAGCTTCATCACCCCGCAGGTCCTGCAACCGATCGACGACTCGATCGGGTTTGCATCGCTGCTCGCCGCCGGTCTCGGTGTTGGCATTCTGACCGTTCCGATCATCGCCTCGATCTCCGAGGACGCCATGCGGGCCGTCCCGATGGAGCTTCGAGAAGCCAGCTACGGCCTCGGTGGGCGCCGGGTGACCACATCGCTTCGGGTCGTGTTCCCCGCCGCACTCTCGGGTATCTCGGCTGCCTTCATCGTGGGCATCTCTCGGGCCATCGGAGAGACGATGGTGGTGTACATCGCGGCCGGTGGTTCGGGTGGTGCCGTCCTCGAGTACGACGCCCGCAACGAGGGCCAGACCTTCACCGCTGCGATGGCGTCGCTCGGCGCAGGCACCGACTCCGTCGCCGGTGTCGGCATCGCCTTCCAGAGCCTCTATGCCCTCGGAGCGCTGTTGTTCGTGATCACGCTGCTGCTCAACGTCGTGTCCGACGCGATCGTTCGCCGGTTCCGGCAGGTCTACTGATGCACGAGCGTCAGACCGTTTCGCTCGACACGCTCCGAGCTCGGCGCGGCGATGATGCCGCAGGCCACGTCTTTTTCGTCTTGATCACCGCCGCAGTCGGGCTCGCCTTCTTCATGGTCGGTGCCGTGGGTGTCGACGTCGTCGTCGAAGCGTGGGACATCCTGACCGAGCGGCTCTGGGATTTTCTTGGTTCACCGAGCTCGGCCGACGAGGCGAGATCCGGGGTCTCGCAGGGCATCCGGGGCAGCATCCTCATCGCAGCGATCGTGATCCTCACGTTCCCGGTCGGGATCGGGGCCGCGGTCTACCTGGAGGAATACGCCGACGACACGTGGTTGTCTCGGCTGATCCAGGTGACCGTGCGCAACCTGGCCGGTGTGCCCTCGATCGTCTACGGCCTGCTCGGTCTCGCCGTCTTCGTCAAAGGCCTCGACGGTCTCACCGGTGGCCGCAGTGTGATTGCCGCCGGCCTCGCCGTTGCGGTCCTGGTGCTGCCGGTGATCATCATCACCGCCGGCGAGGCACTTCGCGCCGTACCCACGCCGCTGCGGGAAGGTGCCTACGGGCTCGGTGCGACCCAGTGGGAAGTCATCCGAACCCAGGTGCTGCCCGCCGCGCTGCCCGGCATCCTCACCGGCACGGTGCTCGGTATTGCCAGAGCGCTCGGCGAAGCAGCACCGCTCCTCGTGATCGGTGCGGTGGGCTTCTACACCACCGGCAACCAGGACTTTTTCGAACAACTCCGGGGCGCGTTCACCGCACTGCCGATGAACATCGCCAACTATGCGCGACTGCCCGCCGAGACGTGGCGGGGCCACGCCGCGGCGGCGAGCGTCGTGCTGCTGATCCTCGTGTTCTTGATCAATCTCGTGGCGATCGTCGTCCGAGCCCGTATCTCCAAGCGACTCGGTCGCTGACCTCGACCTGCGAAGAAGTGAGACTGATGACCATGACCCACCCGGCCGTGACCACCGATCCAGCAGCCGATGCCGTACCGGGTGCCAACGACGTGTTCACGGTCGATGGCCTCAATGTCTTCTACGGCGATCATCACGCCGTGTCCGAGGTGGACCTGACCATCAAGGAGCGTGAGATCACCGCCTTCATCGGCCCGTCCGGTTGTGGCAAGTCGACGGTTCTGCGCTGCTTCAACCGCATGAACGACCTCATCGACATCGCCCGAGTCGAGGGCACCGTCCGCTACCACGGTGTCGATCTCTACGACGAGGCCGTCGATCCGGTGGCCGTGCGGCGCCGCATCGGCATGGTGTTCCAGAAGCCGAACCCGTTCCCGAAGTCGATCTACGACAATGTCGCCTATGGCCCTCGGGTTGGCGGCCAAAAAGGCAATCTCGACGAGATCGTCGAGCGCTCGCTTCGCGATGCCGGCCTGTGGGACGAGGTGAAAGACCGGCTCGGCGAGTCGGCCCTCGGGATGTCGGGCGGTCAGCAGCAGCGACTGTGCATCGCTCGCGCCATTGCGGTGAATCCCGACGTACTCCTGATGGACGAGCCGTGCTCGGCCCTCGATCCGATCGCCACCGGCGTGATCGAGGAACTCATGAAAGAGATCAAGAGCGAATACACGATCATCATCGTGACCCACAACATGCAACAGGCCGCCCGAGTCAGCGACCGAACGGCGTTCTTCACCGCCGAGATCGACGAGCACTCCGGACAGCGGCGGGGCAAGCTGGTCGAGTTCGGCGACACCGGCGCGATCTTCTCGAACCCCGGCGACGAACGCACCGAGGCCTACGTGACCGGCCGCTTCGGCTGAGGGGAGGAACGATCATGGAATCCAGCGAAACCCGATCCCAACTCGACCAACGTCTGGCGATGATCCAGACCGATCTCACCCAGATGATCGAGACCGTTGCCACGCGTGTCGGCGAGGTGACCTCCGCCATGCTGGAAGGCGACATCGAGGCTGCCGACGGACTGATCGCGGGCGACGACGAGATCGACCTCCTGTCGTTGCGAGTCGAAGAGGGCTGCGTCGAGACGCTGATCCGGGAACAGCCGGTTGCATCCGATCTGCGCTTCGTGGTTGCGGCGATTCACATGAACAGCGACGTCGAGCGTTCGGGTGATCTCGTTGCCAACATCGCCAAAGCGGTCGGTCGGTTGCAGGGCGCGCACCCGGATCACCATGTCCGCGATCTGGTCGCCCGGATGTCGTCGGAGGCCCAGACACTGCTTCGTCGGGCGTCGGAGTCGTTCGTGACCCGCGACGCCGAACTCGCGGCATCGATCGACGAACTCGACGATCTGCTCGACGACCTGCATTACCGATACATCCAGCACGTCATTTCCGATGCCCGTCGTGGCGATCTCGATCCGCAGCAGTCGCTGCAACTCGCGCTTGTCGGCCGGTTCTACGAGCGGATCGGTGACCACGCAGAGAACATCGGTGAACGGGTTCGCTACATCGTCGACGGGTGGCTGCCGGAGGCCCAGGCTGCAGAGCGGGCCCGGGCCCGGCTCGACGAGGGCGAACTGAAACCCCACCGAGGTCTCGCCGTCATCGACTCGATCGCCGAGGAGCGTCGCATCGACGCGATCCGCCGTGATTTCGTGGCCAACGTGTCGCACGAGCTCAAGACGCCGGTCGGTGCCATGAGTCTGCTGGTCGAAGCCCTCACCGGCGAGACCGAACCCGAGGACCGCGACCGGCTGAGCGACATGCTGCAGCGCGAAGCCAAACGGGTGGAAGACATCATCGACGACCTCCTCGAACTCACCCGGCTCGAAGAGGGTGAACGCGAGACGGAGAAGGTCAAGGTCTCGAAGCTCGTCGCCAAGTCGGTCGACAAGGTCCGGACGTTCGCCGAGGGCATGCGGGTGCAGGTGGCGGTCACCGGCGATGCCGGAGACGAAAAGATCGAGGTCGACCGGCGGGCCGTCGTCCGAGCGCTCACGAACCTGATCGACAACGCCGTGCGGTACTCCGAGGCCGATCAACAGGTCACGATCGCGGTCGAGGTGCGCGACCACGTCGTTGCGATCAGCGTGCAAGACGACGGTGTCGGCATCCCTCGCGCCGAACTCGAGCGCGTCTTCGAACGGTTCTACCGAGTCGATCGGGCCCGGAGTCGTGAGACCGGTGGCACTGGACTCGGCTTGGCGATCGTCCGCCATGTTGCGGAGAACCATGGTGGTCGTGTGCTGGTCGAGTCGAAGCCGGGCGACGGTTCCACATTCACCATCGAGCTGCCCCGACTCTAGGGTCACGGGCATGACCGACCTGCTGAGCGTCCTGGTCGTCGACGACGAACCGGCCTTTCGTGAAGGGCTGCGCCAGGCGCTCAAACAGGAAGGGTTCGTGGTGCATCTCGCCGCCGACGGGGAGGAAGCCCTCGACGTCTGGCGGGCGTACCACCCCGACATCGTGCTGCTCGACGTGATGCTGCCTCGCATGTCGGGCATCGATGTGTGCCGAGCGATTCGGGCGGTCGACGACACACCGGTGATCATGGTGTCGGCTCGCAACGAAGAGATCGACGCCGTCGTGGCGCTCGAGGTCGGTGCCGACGACTATGTGGCCAAGCCGTATCGGGTCCGCGAGTTGGTCGCCCGGATGCGAACGGTGCTGCGCCGGACCGGCGGCGGCGGTGGCCGTGACTCTGACCAGTCGACGGTGCTCCGAGTTGGCGACATCTCACTCGACCGGGAACGCCACGAGGTCGAGATCGCCGGTGAGCCCGTACAGCTTCCCCTCAAAGAGTTCCAGCTGCTGTCGTTGCTGATGGAGAACGCCGGCATCGTCGTCACCCGCCAGACCCTGATCGACCGCGTCTGGGGCTACGACTATGTCGGAGACACGAAAACCCTCGACGTGCACATCAAGCGGCTGCGAGCCAAGGTCGAGCCCTCACCCGACACTCCCGAGCGCATCGTCACCATCCGCGGGTTGGGGTACAAGCTGAACTCGTGATCGCTCCCATGCCAGGCTGAGCGGGTGACGATCGACCTGTATGACGCAATGAGCACCCTGCGAGCCGTTCGCCGCCTGCGGCCCGATCCGATTCCCGACGAGGTACTCGAACGGATCCTGCAGGCTGCGTGTTGGGCACCGACCGGCGGCAACCAGCAGCCGTGGAAGGTTCTTGTCGTCACCGACCCCGAACTGAAGGCTGCGCTCAAGACGATCTACAAGGCCGAGTGGGACCCGTACGTCGTCAACTTCCTCGACCGGGTTGCCGGCACCACAGGAGAGGCCCAGTGGAAGAAGGTCGCCGCCGCCGGGAATCATCTGGCCGAGCACTTTCACGAGACGCCGGTGATCCTGGTGTTCCTCGCCAATCCCGCCTTCATGGCGATCACCGACGCCAAGCTCGACCGAATCTCGATGGTGGGTGGTGGTTCGGTCTACCCGGCGGTGCAAAACGCAATGCTTGCCTGCGTCGCCGAAGGGCTCGGCTGCACGCTCACCACCCTGCACTGCTATCGGGAGGACGAGGTGAAGGCACTGCTCGGTGTTCCCGACGGATGGGCGACGGTTGGGATGGTGCCGATCGGGTATCCGGTCCTGACCGGCCACGGTCCGATCAACCGCAAACCGCCGTCGGCGATGGCGGCCCGTGACACCTTCGACGGCGCATGGCCGTAACAGACCCTGTCGCAGCTGCTCGCTAGGGTGACCTCGATGTCGGAGTCGCAGCTGCTCGCCGGTCTCAACCCGGCTCAATACGACGCGGTCGTTCATCGCAGCGGCCCGCTGCTCGTCGTCGCCGGCGCCGGGTCGGGCAAGACCCGTGTCCTCACCCATCGCATTGCCCATCTGGTCGAGGAGGGCATGTCGCCGTTCGAGATCTTGGCGATCACGTTCACCAACAAGGCCGCAGGTGAGATGAAGGATCGCGTCGGCACGCTGGTGGGTCCGGTCGCCGAGAAGATGTGGGTGTCGACCTTCCACTCGGCGTGCGTCCGGATTCTGCGTCGCGACGTCGAACGACTCGGGTTTCCCGGCCGCTTCTCGATCTACGACCAAGCGGATGCCGTCCGGCTGACCGGCTATGTCATCCGCGACCTCAATCTCGATCCCAAGCGATTCCCACCCCGCTCCGTCCACGCCACCATTTCGATGGCGAAGAACGAGAACGTCGGTCCCGAGCAGTACGCAGCGCAAGCCGAGCAGCTCGTGCAGCGCAAGCTCAGCGACGTCTACGTCGAATATCAGAAGCGGCTGCGCACCGCTGGCGCCATGGACTTCGACGACCTGCTCATGCGGACGTCACAGCTCTTTCGCGAGCACCCCGACGTGCTCGCATCGTGGCGACGCCGATTCGGCCACGTTCTCGTCGACGAGTATCAGGACACGAACCCGGTGCAGAACGCGCTCGTCCTGCAGCTGGCCGAGGAACACCGTCAGGTCACGGTCGTGGGCGACAGCGATCAGAGCGTGTACAAGTTCCGCGGCGCCGACATCCGCAACATCTTGGAGTTCGAAGAGGCGTTTCCCGATGCGACGGTCATCGTGCTCGAGCAGAACTACCGGTCGACCCAGTCCATCCTCGATGCGGCCAATGCGGTCATCTCGAAGAACACGTCGCGCAAGCCCAAAGAACTGTGGACCGACCGAGGGAACGGCGAGAAGATCGTCCGCTACCACGCCGACGACGAAGCCGACGAGGCCCAGTTCGTGGCCAACGAACTCGCCAAGCTTCACGACCACGACCACATGCGTTGGGGCGACATGGCGGTCTTCTACCGAACGAACTCGATGTCGCGTGTGGTCGAAGAGTTCCTCGTTCGCGTCGGCATTCCCTACAAGGTGGTCGGCGGCACCCGCTTCTACGACCGTCGCGAGATCAAGGACGCCATCGCCTACCTGCGTGCGATCGTCAACCCGACCGACGAGGTTTCGGTCAAGCGGATCATCAACACACCCAAGCGCGGCGTCGGCGACTCCTCGATTGCCAAGCTCGATGCGTGGGCGGCCGAGACGGGTGAGTCGTTCGACCAGGCCGTGTTGCGTTTCGACGAGGCGGGCGTCGGCGGTCGGGCCGCATCGGGCATCGAGCGCTTCCTCGTGCTCACCACCGAGATCCGCAAGCTCGACGCCGGCCCAGCAACGATCATCGAAGAAGCACTCGACCGGTCGGGCTATCTCGAGGAGTTGCAGATCGAACGGTCGGTCGAAGCCGAAGGCCGCCTCGAGAACCTGTCGGAACTCGTCGGCATGGCGCGTCAATACGACACCGTCGACGAGTTCCTCGAACAGATCGCCCTGGTGAGCGACACCGACGAGATCGACGAGGAAGATTCGTCGGTCACGCTCATGACCCTCCATGCAGCCAAGGGCCTGGAATACCCGGTCGTCTTCTTGATCGGGATGGAGGACGGCGTGTTCCCCCACATCCGGTCGCTCGGCGAACCCGACGAACTCGAAGAGGAGCGCCGGCTCGCCTATGTCGGCATCACTCGGGCAATGGAGAAGCTGCATCTCACGTCGGCGTGGAGCCGGATGATGCATGGGCAGACCCAGTACAACCCACCGAGTCGGTTCCTCGAAGAGATCCCGTCGGAACTGCTCGACGAACATGGTGGCAACCGCATGTTGCGATCTCGCCGTGAGCGCAGCGGCTCTCGCAACGACGGCGACACAACGCCGACGGGTCGTACCTTCGGCGGCGGGGGCTCACACGCCGACGACGTGGTCGAGGCGGCACTCGCTGCAGCCAACCGACCCACCCCATCGGGTGCGGAGGCGATGGGTCTCAAGGTCGGCGACGATGTCCGCCACACCCAGTGGGGGGAAGGCGTCATCACCGACATCGAAGGTGTGGGCGACAAGGCCGAAGCGTCGGTCTACTTCGGTTCCGTGGGTGAGAAGCGATTGCTCCTCAGCTGGGCACCGCTCGAAAAGATCTGAGCACCGTCGACCGCGGGGCCGTGGGAGTCACCAGGCGCACTCGAGGTGCTTCACGCCGTTGATGAAGCTCGACCGCAGGCGGTCGGGCTCACCGGAGGCATGGAGCGCGGGCAGCTGGGTGAGGAGCTCCCGGTACAGCACGTTGATCTGGCGGCGGGCCAGGTGTGCGCCGAGGCAGAAGTGCGGGCCCGGTCCACCGAAGGCGATCTGGTTGGTGTTGTCGCGAGTGATGTCGAACGTATACGGGTCATCGAACACGTCGTGGTCCCGGTTGCCCGAGCCATAGAACAGCACGACCTTCTCGCCTTCCTCGAAGGCCTTGTCGCCCAACTGCACGCCATCGCGGGTGACGGTTCGGCGAAATGCGATGACGGGGCTGGCAAGACGCACGATCTCCTCGACCGCACCGGCTGCATAGCGGTCGAGGTCGGACTGGAGCAGCGCCTTCTGCTCGGGACTCTCGGTCAGGTAGGTCAGGCCCCACGAGATCGAGTTCCGGCTCGTCTCATTGCCTGCGGCACAGAGCAACACGAAGAAGCTCTGGAGTTCCTGGCGGGTGAGTTTGTCGCCGTCGATCTCGGCGTTGACAAGGGCATGGGTGAGATCGTCGGCGTCCTTGCCCTTGGCGTGATCTGCGATCTCGTCCATCAGGCCGGCGAGGGCGGCACCGGCGCCGAGGAAGGCCTCGAGGGGGTTCTCGTCCTCGGGCACAAACTCTGGGTCGCCCTGGCTCAGGATGATGTTCGTCATGTCGAAGACGAACTCGTACTGGCTTTCGGGGATCCCCATCATGTCGCAGATGATCTTCACCGGGAGCCAGGCGGCGCAGGTGGTGACGAAGTCGCAGCCGGGACCCCGTTCGCGGAGTCGTTCGACGATCTGCTTCGCCGCCGCCTCCACGTCCTCCATGTTGCGCTGCAGCATGCGCGGTGTGAACCCGGCCGACACAAGCTTGCGCAGGCGGGCATGGCGGGGATCATCCATGGCGATCATCGAGCCGAAGAATTCGTTGAACTCCTGGGGCAGGTCGGGGACGTTGACGCCCTTGCCGGACTGGAACAGGTCGGCGCGGCGGCTCGCCTCGACGATGTCGGCGTGTTTGGTGATGGCGTAGTAGCCCGGGCCGGCGGGGAGGAAGTCGTTTTCGTGTTCGGCGAAGTGCCGGATCGGGTCCTCGCGGCGCAGCGTCTCGAATGCGGCGTCGCGTTCGGCCATCGGGCGCATCCAAAAGCCCTCGAGGTCGGAGAGGTCGATGTCGTGGAGCTGCATCCCCCGACGTTACGCGGTCAGCTGTCGTGCAACTGAATACGCAGGCGCTTGTTGCCCTTGCCCTTCGACTCGGTCTTGACCACTTCGAACCGGCCGACCTCGCCGGTCGAGGCCACATGGGTGCCGCCGTCCGCCTGTTTGTCGAGACCGACGATGTCGACGACCCGGATTTCGGTCACAGTGTCGGGGATCAGGTTGACCTTCGTGCGAATGAGATCGTCGTCGGCAAGCGCAATGTCGCGCGGCAGGAATGACACGTCGATGGGCCGGTCGGCTGCGATTTCGGCATTGACCAGCTCGGTGACCCGATCGGCGAATCCGTCGGGGAGCGGATCGAACTCGAAATCCATCCGAGCGGTGAGCGGTTCCATGTTGCCGCCGGTGACCGACGTGCCCCACTCGTTCCAGATCACCCCGCACAGAATGTGGAGCGCCGTATGGGTTCGCATCAACTTGTGGCGACGATCCCAGTCGACGACCCCGACGACGAGGGTGCCCGGGTCGGGAACGTCACCCTCCACGGTGTGGTAGACGATCGGGTTCCGCCCCTTCACATCGGTGACGGTGCATTCGCCGCCATGCCATGTGAAGAACCCCGTGTCGTGGGGCTGGCCACCACCGGTCGGGTAAAAGCACGTTTGGTCGAGCCCGACGGCGCCTTCGTCATCGATGTCGATCACCAGCGCCGTGAACTCGCGCTGCTCGGCTTCACGCAGGTAGATCCGGTCAGTGGTTTCCATGCGTGCACCGTATGGCAGCGGGTCGTGGTCTCGCCATGAACACCAACGCCGGCGAGCGGCTCAGCCGTCGGTGTCGCGATCGAAATTGAGATCGACCCGCACGTTCCTGTCGTCGTCGATCGAGACCGGATACATGTCGATCGTCCCTCCGGTCGAAAGGTTCCCGCGCTCGTCCATCGTGACGTCGGCACACTCGACATCACCGGCGATGGTGACCAGGTCGAATCGCTGGGCGTCGGGGTCCCACTGGAAGAAGCAATCGCGCGGTTCGCCGATCGGCCGGGCATCGAACGCCAGCCAGCCATCCTCGGGAATGTCGCCGAGGTGTTGCAGGATCAGATCACGCGAGCGACCGGCGACGTCGCTGTACAGGATCGGGCCACGATCCTCGATCTCCTCGGAGATGCGGCCGATCTGGCCGGCGTCGAAATCGGTGTCGCCCAACTGGATCTCGACATCGCCGCCCTGCGACGCAAGGAAAAGCACGCCACCGCCGAGCACGACAGCGATCACGATGCCAGTCAGTCCGACCAGCACCGCAGAGCGGGCATTCATCTGGGGGCCACGAGCAACGGGCATCGGTCCTCCGGCTGAGGGACTGGGAATGGTGCTGCCTAGTATCTCCCCGTACGCGATCCGGGAGGCAACGCCGGTGGATTTGTTCGAGTATCAGGGCAAGGAGTTCTTCGCCCAGTTCGGAATGCCGGTGAGCCCTGGTCGGGTGGCGTTCACGGTCGACGAGGCCGTCGCTGCTGCGGAAGAACTCGGTACCCCCGTCATGGTGAAAGCGCAGGTCCACACGGGCGGACGCGGCAAAGCCGGTGGCGTGAAGTTCGCGGCTGATGTCGAGGCCGTACGCGAACACGCAACCAACATCTTGGGACTCGACATTCGCGGCCACATCGTGCAGCGGGTGTGGATCGAGAAGGCATCCGACATCGCCGAGGAGTACTACGCCTCGTTCACGCTCGATCGGTCGGCCAAGAAGCACCTCGGCATGCTCTCCAAGGAAGGCGGTGTCGAGATCGAGACCGTCGCCGAGGAGAATCCGGACGCGATCGCCAAGATCTGGGTCGACCCTGTGGTGGGACTGTCCGAGGAGGCGACGCGCCAATGGGTCGCCGCCGCCAACCTGCCCGACGCCGCAGTCGAAGGATCGGTCGACATTCTTCAGAAGCTGTACAGGGCCTATACGGAAGGCGATTGTGATCTGGTGGAGATCAATCCGCTCATCCTCACCCCCGAGGGCAAGGTCCACGTACTCGACGCCAAGGTCACGCTCGACGGCAACAGCACGTTTCGCCACGAGTCCTACGAGCAGTACGACGCCACCCAGCCCCGTGACGAACGCGAAGAAGCGGCCCATGCCAAGGGCTTGCAGTATGTGGGTCTCGACGGCAGCGTCGGCGTGATCGCCAATGGCGCCGGCCTCGCCATGAGC
>JBMTIM010000039.1:0-30664 GCA_049437325.1 Acidimicrobiales bacterium | reverse complement strand
AGCGCTTGCTGTACTGCGGAGCCTTGCGGGCCTTCTTGAGGCCGTACTTCTTGCTTTCCTTCTTGCGGGGATCGCGAGTGAGGAATCCGGCCTTCTTGAGCGAGTCTCGGTGCTCGCTGTCGAGTTCGACGAGCCCGCGAGCGATCCCGAGACGAAGGGCACCTGCTTGGCCCGTCGTGCCACCGCCGTGAATCGTTGCATCGATGTCGTAGCTCTCGACCGTCTCGGTGATGGTGAGCGGCTCGAGCAACGCTTCGCGCTGGACTTTCGAGGGGAAGTACTCGTCGACGGGACGACCGTTGACGGTGACGGCACCGGAGCCGGGAACGAAACGGACCCGAGCAACGGAGCGCTTCCGGCGACCGGTGGTCTGGCAGAGAGGTGCGGGCATCGAACTCTTCCTCGTCAGGCGCGGGGCCGGTGGGCGGCGTGCGCAAACTCGAGCGGCTGGGGGTTCTGAGCCGCATGCGGATGGGTCGGGCCGGCATAGACCTTCAATTTCGAGATCTGGGCGCGGCCGAGGCGGGTCTTCGGAATCATGCCGCGAATGGTGTCCATCACGGCCTGCTCGGGCTTGCGGGCCATCTTCTCGGCATACGTCTCGGTCTTGAGACCGCCCGGGTAGCCGCTGTGCCGGTGCACGAGCTTGCGTTCGGCTTTCCCAGAGGTGAGCACCACTTTGTCGGCGTTGACGATGACGACGTGATCACCCATGTCGATGTTGGGCGTGTAGGTGGCCTTGTGCTTCCCGCGCAAAACGTTGGCGACCTCGGTGGCGAGGCGGCCGAGCACCATGCCTTCGGCATCGACAACGTGCCAGGAACGCTGGATCTCACTGGCCTTCGGGGTGTAGGTGGACACGCTTCCTCCGCGGAAACTTCGTACGATGTGGCGGTCTCGATGCCGTGCGATCGCGGGCAGGACCGAAGGGCAAGCCTACGGGTACCGCCCGGGAACAACAATCGCCCGAGGTGGGAAATGCGCGCTCCCCTCGGTCATGAGCGATAACGCGCCTGCATGAGGACAAGTCCCTGTGGCGGCGCAGGGGTCGGGACAACCGCTCGATCACGAGCGCCGAGAGCGACATCGATGTCGGCGGCCGGGCGGCGGCCGCGGCCCACCGCAACGAACATCCCGACGAGGCTCCGAACCATCTGATGGGTGAAGGCATTCGCAGTGATGTCGAGATGCACGGCATCCCCATTGCGGAACCACTGGACCTGCTCCACCCGACGAACGAAGGTTTCGTTCGCCTTCGACTTGTTGCGTTTGGAAAAGCTGGTGAAGTCGTGTTCGCCGAGGATCCGATCGGCTGCCACTTGCATCGGTTCGACCTCGAGCCGCTCTCGGACATGCCACGCCCGGTTGTGCAGCAACGGGTCGGGGGTCGGTGCATTCATGATGTGGTAGCGGTAGCTGCGAGCGACGCACGAGAGACGAGCGTCGAAGTCGGAGGCCACCTCCACCACGTCGCGTACAGCGATGTGGGGGCTGAGCATGCGGTTGAGTGCCCGCGTGAGGGCGTCGGCGTCGAAGTGCGCGGCATCGACGTCGAAGCTCATGACCTGACCACGGGCGTGGACACCGCGGTCGGTGCGTCCTGCACACGTCGTCGGGGTCGGTTGGCGGAGCACGGTCGCAAGTGCGCACTCGATGTCATCTTGGACCGTGCGAACATCGGGATTCGTGGCAAACCCGTGGAAGGGGGTCCCGTCGTAGGCGACCGTCATCCGGACGCGGGTGTACCCGGCAGGCGGCGGAGCGACGACTCGAGGAGCCATGCCGTCAGGCTAGATCGCCCCTCCGACGAGGGGCATCCCGATCAGCGTTCTGCGTCTGGCAGCGATCAGACCAGTTCGATACGCGCCATCGGCGCGTTGTCGCCCGAGCGGGGATCGAGCTTGATGATGCGGGTGTACCCGCCGGCGCGGTCCTCGTAGCGGGGGCCGATCTCGTCGAACAACTTCGTAGCCATCTCGCGATCGCGAAGGAACTTCACAACCTCACGGTGGTTGTGAACGCCACCCTTCTTCGCCTTGGTGATCATCTTCTCGGCGATCGGACGCATGGCCTTTGCCTTGGCTTCGGTGGTGTTGATGCCTTCTGCGGCGATGAGCGACGCCACCAGGTTGGCCATCATGGCCTTCTGGTGGGCGGCGCTGCCGCCGAAGCGCTTACCTTTGCGGGGACGTGCGGGCATGATCAGTCTCGATTCCGGAGCGAAAGGCCTCGCTCATCAAGCTTCTCGATGACCTCGTCGAGGCTCTTTTGGCCAAAGTTGGTGATCGCCAGAAGGTCGTCCTCGCTCTTTTGCAGCAACTCACCGACGGTGTTCACCTGTGCGCGCTTGAGGCAGTTGCGGGGACGCTCCGACAGTTCGAGATCCTCGATGGGAAGTTCCATGTCGGGACCACCCGAGGCGGTTTGGACAGCTTCGCCGAGCTCGAGGCCCTGTGGTTCGTCACTCATCTCCTCGACGAGTTGGACCAGTGCACGCAGCGTCCCACCCGCAGAAGCCAACGCTTCGCGGGGACTGATCGAGCCGTCGGTTTCGATCTCGAGCACGAGGCGGTCGAAATCGTTCGACTGCTCGACACGAGTCGTCTCGACTTGGAAGCTCACGCGGCGCACAGGCGAGTAGATCGAGTCGATCGGGATGACACCGATGGTAGAACCGGTGTTGTTCTTTTCAGCCGAGACGTAGCCGCGACCAACCTGAACGGTGAGGTCGAGGGCGAGTCGTCCCTTGCCGTTGAGCGTGGCGATCGCAAGGTCGGTGTTGAGGATTTCCACGTCGGGGTGTTGCTGGATGTCGGCAGCCGTGACATCGGCTGGGCCCCGCGCATCGAGCCGAAGCGTGACGGGCTCGTCGCTGTGCACCATCAGCACGAGGTCCTTGAGGTTGAGGATGACGTCGGTGACGTCTTGCACAACCCCCGTGATCGTGTCGAACTCGTGCAGGGCATCGTCGAAGCGAACCTGCGTGACAGCAGCACCCGGGATCGACGAAAGAAGTGTGCGACGAAGCGAGTTGCCGATCGTGTGCCCGAAGCCGGGTTCGAGCGGGCCGATCGCAAAGCGCTGGAGGTTTCCCTCGGCTTCGTCGATCGCTTCGACAGTTGGACGCTGGATGACAAGCATCGGTACCTCTGCTACTTCGAGTAGAGCTCGACGATGAGCTGTTCGCGGACGGGAATGTCGATCTGTTCTCGGATGGGCAGCTCGAGGACGGTGGTCTCGAACTGCTCGTTGCGGGACAACCACGCCGGGGGCTGGCGGTCCAGCACATCGAGGTTCCATTGGACCACGTTGAAGTCGCGTGCGGCGGGGCGAAGTTCGATGACGTCACCCTTGCGAACGCGGTAGCTCGGGATGTTGACCCGACGACCGTTGACGTTGATGTGGCCGTGGCCCACGAACTGGCGAGCCTGCGGACGGGTGGCGGCCCAACCGGTGCGGTACACGACGTTGTCGAGGCGAAGCTCGAGGAAACGCAGCATGTTCTCGCCGGTAACACCCTGACGACGAGAGGCCTCGGCGAAAATGTTGCGGAACTGGCGTTCGGTGAGGCCGTAGCTGAAACGGGCCTTCTGCTTCTCCTGCAGCTGCAGGAGGTACTCGCTGACCGAGCCACGGCGACGGGAACGACCGTGCTCGCCCGGCGGGTAGGGACGCTTGTCGAGCGCAATCGTCTCGCCCTTCGTTCCCCAGATATTGGTACCGAGCCGGCGTGAGACGCGAGCGCGGGGTCCGGTGTAGCGCGACATGTCAGGCCCTCCGCCGCTTGTTGAGACGGCAGCCGTTGTGCGGGATCGGCGTGCAGTCCTTGATGCCGGTCACCTCGATGCCGGCCTGCTGAATCGAACGGATCGCGGTCTCCCGACCCGACCCAGGCCCCTTGACCTGAACATCGACCTTCCGCACACCGTGCTCCATCGCCCGGCGGGCAGCCTGCTCAGCCGCCATCTGCGCCGCATACGGGGTCGACTTGCGCGACCCCTTGAACCCGACGTTGCCCGCCGATGCCCATGCGATCACGTCGCCGCGCTGATCGGTGATCGAGATGATCGTGTTGTTGAACGAACTCTTGATGTGCGCAACGCCATGCGTCACGTTCTTGCTACCGCGACGACGGCGCGGACCCGAAGGAGTTGCCATGTTCCTTACTTCTTCTTGCCGGCAACGGTCTTCTTGGGACCCTTGCGTGTACGTGCGTTGGTGTGAGTGCGCTGGCCCCGGACCGGAAGTCCACGGCGATGACGGAGGCCCTGGTAGCAGCCGATCTCCATCTTCCGCTTGATGTCCTGCGACACCTCGCGCCGCAGGTCACCTTCGACGCGAACCTCTGCATCGATGAACGAGCGCAGCTTGGCCACCTCGTCTTCGGTGAGATCACGGACCCGTGTGGTGGACGGGATGCCAGTGGCTTCACAGATGTCGCTCGCTGTCTTGCGACCGACGCCATAGATGTAGGTGAGGCTGGTGCCCACCTGCTTTTCGCGTGGAATGTCCACGCCGCTGATACGTGCCATGTCAGCCTTGCCTCTGCTTGTGACGCGGGTTTTCGCAGATGACCATGACGCGTCCATGGCGACGAATCACCTTGCACTTGTCACAGATCTTCTTGACGCTGGGTCGAACCTTCATGATGGGAGAACTACTTGTAGCGGTAGGTGATACGACCTCGCTGGAGGTCGTAGGGGGTGAGCTCCACCTGGACGCGATCACCGGGAAGGATACGGATGTAATGCATGCGCATTTTTCCGCTGATGTGCGCGAGCACCTCATGACCGTTCTCGAGTTCCACCCGAAACATTGCGTTCGGGAGTGACTCGGAAACGGTCCCCTCGAGGACAATTGCGTCTTCCTTGGGCTTTGGCAGAGCGTTTCCTCCTGGAAACAAGCGATTCCGGGGTGGAATCGCGGGGTGATTTTCGTCTTAGGCCAAACGACAACGCTACCGGAGTTCGCGATGTCGACCAACCCTGCTGGCTTATGCCAGACGAGACGAGATGACCTCCTCGAGGCGAGCAAAGACGTCGTCTTCCTCGCCGAGTCCGTCGACCGTGGCCAGCAGGCCCCGTTCGTCGAACCAGTCGAGGAGCGGCGCTGTCTCCTGGTCGTAGAGACCGAGACGGCGAGTGATGGCTTCTTCGGTGTCGTCTTCGCGGCCCCGAGCCATCATTCGCTGGGTGACCTCCTCGACGGGGACCTCGAGGTTGATCGCCACGGTGAGGGCCTGACCGAGCTCTGCCAACATGGCTTCGAGTCCGTTGGCCTGATCGGCAGTGCGGGGGAAGCCGTCGAGGAGCACGCCACCGGTGACGACATCGTCTTTGCCGATGCGCTCCTGAACGAGCGGGATCATGATGTCGTCCCCGACGAGCCCACCCGAGTTCATGATGCCGGCAGCCTGTTGCCCCAGTCCGGTTCCCTCTGCCACCGCAGCACGCAACACATCACCGGTCGAGAGGTGCACACAGCCGTAGCGGCCGGCAATTCGCGCCGATTGCGTTCCTTTTCCTGATCCTTGACGGCCAAGGATGACCATGCGGAGCACTGTCACTTGAGGAAACCCTCGTAGTTGCGCATCATCAACTGGCTGTCGATCTGCTTCATGGTTTCGAGTGCCACGCCGGCGGCGATCAGGAGCGAGATACCGCCGAACGCAAAGCCACCGGCACCGGCACCGGCACCGGACTGCGAGTCGGTGCCGATCGTGACCGCAATGAGAATCGACGGCACGAGGGCCACTGCGGCGATGAACATCGCTCCCGGGAACGTGATCCGGGAAAGGATGCGGGCGAGATACGCCTCGGTTTGCTGCCCGGGACGGATACCGGGGATGAAGCCACCCTGCTTGCGGATCGTGTCGGCCTGCTTCGCCGGGTCGAATTGGATCGCAGTGTAGAAGTAGGCGAACCCAACAATCATCAGACCGAAGATCGTCAGGTACACCGGTGACGTCGGGTTGGCCAAGTGGTTGTCGACCCATCGCTGGATCGATCCACCGATGCCGCCGTCCGGCAGGGCCACTGCAATCAGGTTCGGGAGGTAGAGCACCGAGCTGGCGAAAATGATCGGAATCACGCCCGACTGGTTGACTTTCAGCGGGATGTAGGTCGACTGGCCGCCGTACATGCGACGCCCGACCACCCGTTTGGCGAACTGCACCGGAATGCGACGCTGACCTTGCTCGACGAACACGATGCCGACGAGCAGGAGGACCGCCACGGCGATCAGAATGACGAGCGCAAGCGTGCCGTTCTCGGCCTGCACGAGCGATCCCTGGGCCGGCAGTGTCGAGACGACCGAGGTGAAGATCAGCAGCGACATGCCGTTCCCGATGCCGCGCTGCGTGATCAGTTCGCCCATCCACATGAGCAACGCCGTGCCGGTGGTGAGGGTCAGCACCACCACGAACACGCTCCACGCACCGAAGTTTTGGATGAGTCGAAGTTCACCACCGACGAGCCCGCCGCCGTTGAACAGGAAGGCGAACGACGTCGACTGCACGACGGCGATCGTGATCGTGAGATACCGGGTCCATTGCGTGATCTTGCGCTGACCCACCGCCCCCTGCTGCTGCCATTCCTCGATCTTGGGGATGACGACGCCCAAGATCTGCATGATGATCGAGGCGGTGATGTACGGCATGATGCCGAGGGCAAAGATCGACAACTGGGTGAGTGCACCACCCGAGAACAACTGGACGAAACCGAGGATGCCGCCTTCGTTCGCTTGGTCGCGCAAAAGCTGCACCGCTTCGATGTCGACACCCGGTGCTGGCACGAACGCACCCAACCGGTAGACGCCGATGATCATGAGGGTGAACAGGATCTTGCCCCGCAGGTCGGCGACCTTGAAGATGTTCAGAACTCGTTGCAGCACGTGACGCTCCCGGAGCGGTCAGATGATCCGAGCAGGCGCATGCAAACGCCGGCGATCGATCATCGGTTGGTGTGTTGGCTGTAGCTGCCGTGCGCCGGACGAACCCCGAACGGCTTGGGCAAGACCTCGACGGTACCCCCAGCTGCGGTGATGGCAGCCTCGGCGGTCTTCGAAAAGGCGTGCGCCTTCACGTTGACTGCGGTGGTGAGCTCGCCGCGGCCCAGGATCTTGACCAACGAGCCCTTGCCCACGAGGCCACGGGCCAGCAGCGACTCGGGTGAGACCTCGGACAGACCGGACTCGGCGATCGTGTCCAGATTGATGCCCTGGTACTCGACCCGGAACGGGTTCGTGAAGCCTCGCAGCTTGGGAACCCGCTGGAGCAGCGGCATCTGACCGCCCTCGAAGCCCACCGGCACGGTGTTGCGAGCCCGCTGGCCCTTCGTGCCGCGGCCTGCGGTCTTGCCGCCCTTGCCACCGATACCGCGCGCCTTGCGCTTTCCCCGCTTGTTGGAGCCATCAGCGGGCTCGAGATCGTGCAGTTTGATCGCCATCAGTCGTCGACCTCCTCGACGCTGACCAGGTGTGGGACCCGGGCGAGCATGCCGCGAATCTCGGGCCGGTCAGGCAACGTGTTGGTTCGGCCGATACCGCGCAATCCGAGGGCCCGAAGGGTGCCTCGCTGCTTGGGCTTGCAGCCGATATTGCTCTTGAGCTGGGTGACCTTGAGCGCCATCAGTCCTCCTTGTCGAGCTTCGGCTTGTGCTCGCCGCGCTCGCTCTCCTGGTAGGCCTGCCAGAGCGCACTGGGCAGAAACTCGTCAGGCTCGAGTCCGCGCAGCTTCGCGATCTCGTCGGGCCGACGCTGCGACTGCAGGCCGTTGATGGTTGCTCGGGCAACGTTGATGTGGTTCGGCGATCCGAGTGACTTGCAGAGCACATCGGCCACGCCGGCCTCCTCGAGGATGGCCCGAGCGGCACCACCGGCAATCACACCGGTACCGGGCGCAGCCGGTTTGAGCATGACGCGTCCGGCGCCGAGCTGTCCGATCGTCTCGTGCACGATCGTGGTCCCAGCCATCGGCACGGTGAACAGGTTGCGTCGTGCTTCTTCAGTGCCCTTCTGGATGGCCAGGGGCACTTCCTTTGCCTTGCCGTAGCCGAGTCCGACCTGACCGGCGCCGTCACCGATCACCACGAGCGCAGTGAAGGAGAAGCGACGGCCACCCTTGACGACCTTTGCCACACGATTGATGTTGATGACGCGAGACTCTCGGAGTCCCTCACCGCCGTCGCGCGGATTGTCGCGCTCGTCTTTGCGTTCGAAAGCCATCAGAACCTCAGTCCTCCCTCGCGGGCTGCGTCGGCGAGCGCCGCAACCCGACCGTGATAGCGAAAGCCACCTCGGTCGAACACGACCTCCTCGATGCCGGCAGCTCTGGCCCGTTCGGCCAGGAGCGCGCCAGCCTTGGACGCAGCCTCGATGTTGCTGTTGATCGCGCTGCGAAGTGCCGACTCGGTGGTCGACACCGCAGCGATCGTCACACCGGCGATGTCGTCGATGACCTGCGCCGAAATGTGTTTGTTGGAACGGAACACTGCGACGCGGGGACGTGTCGCCGTACCGCGCATGGTCTTGCGGACCCGGTTGTGGCGACGGATGCGAGCATCACGACGCTTCTTTGCCATATCGGGCATTACTTCGCCGCCTTTCCGGCCTTGCGAATGACGCGCTCGCCGGCGTACCGGATTCCCTTGCCCTTGTACGGCTCGGGCTTGCGCCACTTGCGAATATCAGCTGCGACCTGGCCGACCAACTGCTTGTCGATTCCCTTCACGAAAATCTGGGTCTGCTGCGGCACCTCGAATTCGATGCCCTCCGGTGCGGTGATGTTGACCGGGTGGCTGAAACCGAGCGCCAACTCGAGCGCGTTGCTGCCCTTGGCGGTGGCTCGATAGCCGACACCCTGGATCTGGAGTTCCTTGGTGAACCCTTCGCTGACGCCAACGATCATGTTGTGGATCAGTGAACGCGACAGGCCGTGGAATGCCTTCGATTCGCCGGATTCGTCGGGACGCTCCACGAACAACGTGCTGTCCTCTTCGCGGACGGTGATCCCACCTGGAAGCTCGCGCTCGAGCGTGCCCTTGGAACCCTTGACCGAGATCGAGGAGCCGGAAATCGAGACCTCGACGCCGCTCGGGATGGTGATGGGTGCGTTGCCTACTCGCGACATGGTTCGCTCCTCACCAGACGAAGCACAGGATTTCCCCGCCCATGCGGTTCTTCCGTGCTTCGCGGTCGGACATGAGGCCCTTGTTGGTCGACACGACCGCCACACCGAGACCGCCCTGCACGCGCG
This sequence comes from Acidimicrobiales bacterium, assembly GCA_049437325.1. Classification (GTDB taxonomy): domain Bacteria; phylum Actinomycetota; class Acidimicrobiia; order Acidimicrobiales; family Aldehydirespiratoraceae; genus UBA11606. The sequence continues at coordinate 21,411 of JBMTIM010000039.1, read as the reverse complement.
GGATCTCGTTGCGCTGACGGTAGATGCGCAGGCCGGGCTTGGACACACGCTTGAGACCGGAGATGACCCGAGCCCGTTCCGGGCTGTACTTCATCTCGATGGTCAGCGTCTTTCCGGGCTGATCGCCGTTCTCAGCCTCGGCGAACGAGGCAATGTAGCCCTCCGACTGGAGGACCTTGGCGAGTGCAACCTTCTGCTTCGACGAGGGCATCGACACTTCGTCGTGCATCGCAACATTGGCGTTGCGGATGCGGGTGAGCATGTCGGAAATCGGATCAGTCATCGTCATCGTTCAGCTCCTCCCCTCACCAACTGGCCTTCTTGACGCCCGGCAACTCGCCGGCATGCGCCATCTTGCGCAGGCAGATCCGGCACAGGCCGAACTTGCGATACACCGACTTCGGCCGGCCACAGCGGCGGCAACGGGTGTATTGGCGCACTTTGAACTTCGGCGTGCGCTGCTGCTTTTCCTTGAGTGCTTTTTTCGCCATGGGTCACTGCCCCTCGCGTCGGAACGGGAAATTGAACGCCTCGAGCAAGGCCTTGCCGTGCTCGTTCGTCTTCGCCGTGGTGACGATCGTGATGTCCATTCCCCGGGTGGTGTCGACCTGGTCGTAGTCGATCTCGGGGAACATGAGCTGCTCGGTAACACCGAACGTGTAGTTGCCGTTGCCGTCGAAGGCCTTCGGCGGGAGGCCGCGGAAGTCGCGGATTCGCGGAATCGCCAGGGAGATGAGGCGATCCAGGAACTCGTACATCCGGTCGCCCCGGAGGGTGACCTTGCAGCCGATGGCCTGACCCTCACGCAGCTTGAAGCTGGCGAGGCTCTTCTTGGCCCTGGTGACGACCGGCTTTTGGCCGGCGATCGTCTCCATATCGGAAAGCGCGCCCTCGAGAAGCTTGGCTTGGCCGACGGCATCACCAACGCCCATGTTCAAGACGATCTTCTCGATCTTGGGGACGAGCATGATGTTGTCGAGTTCGAGCGTCTCTTTGAGCTGCAGCCGAATCTCTTCGTTGTACTTCGTGCGGAGGCGCGGGGTGAGGGTTGCAGTGCTCACGTGATCTCCTCCCCAGTGCGACGGCAGATACGAACCTTCGTGCCGTCGGCGTTGATCTTGTACCCGACCTTGGTCGCCTTGCCATCCTTCGGGCTGACCACAGCGACGTTCGACACATCGATCGGCATCGGCTTCTCGATGATGCCGCCCTGCTGATCGGCCCGAGTCGGGGCCTGGTGCTTCATGGCGATGTTGACACCCTCGACAATGACCTTTCCCTGCTCGGGAATCGCCTGTGCGACGACACCTTCAGCGCCTTTGTCTTTGCCGGCGAGCACGACCACGCGGTCGCCCTTGATGATCTTCATGGTCTTCTTGGTCATCACAGGACCTCCGGAGCGAGCGACACGATCCGCATGAACTGCTTCTCTCGCAACTCGCGGCCGACGGGGCCGAAGATGCGGGTACCGCGCGGCTGCTTCTGTTCGTTGATGAGCACAGCCGCGTTCTCGTCGAAGCGGATGTAGCTCCCGTCGGGACGACGCTTCTCCTTCTTCACACGAACGACGACACACTTGACGACGTCGCCCTTCTTGACCTGTGCACCTGGGATGGCGTCCTTGACAGTGGCGACGAAGACATCACCGATCGAGGCGTAGCGACGCTTCGAGCCGCCGAGGACCTTGATACACAGGACCTCTTTGGCGCCCGAGTTGTCGGCGACCCGCAGACGGGATTCCTGCTGGATCACTTCGCACGCTCCAGGATCTCGACGAGACGCCAGCGCTTGTTCTTCGACAGCGGGCGAGTCTCCTGGACACGCACGCGGTCGCCGATGTTCAGCGTGTTCTCCTCGTCGTGGACGTGGAGCTTCTTGTTGCGCTGCACGGTCTTGGCGTAGCGGCGGTGACGCACACGGTCGATGGTCTCGACCACGGCGGTCTTGTCCATCTTGTCCGAGACGACGATGCCCTCTCGGACCTTGCGGGCGTTCTCGCGGGTTTCGGTGTCAGTCATCGGAATCCTCCAACACTGCCGCTTCCAACGATTCGGCATCGGCGATTTCACGGGCCCGGAGTTCAGTCAGCAACCGGGCGATTTCTTTCTTGGCCTGCTTCATGCGAGCCGAGTTCTCGAGCTGGCCGGTGGCGAACTGGAACCGCAGGTTGAACAGCTCTTCCTTTGCATCCGACAGCTTCTCGAGGAGATCGGTCTCGCCGAGTTCGGCGAGGGCCTTGGCCTTGGCCATCAGAACCCCTCCTCACGTTTCACGAAGCGCGCCTTGATCGGCAGCTTCTGAATGGCACGGTTGATCGCCGCTCGGGCGATCTCCTCGTCATGGAACGAGAGCTCGAACAGCACCCGGCCGGGCTTCACGACAGCGACCCACTTCTCGGGATTGCCCTTGCCCGAACCCATACGGGTTTCCGCAGGCTTTTGTGTGACCGGCTTGTCGGGAAAGACGTTGATCCACACCTTGCCGCCACGCTTGATGTGACGAGTCATGGCGATACGAGCGGCCTCGATCTGACGGGCGGTGATCCAGCCTGGTTCGAGGGCCTGAATACCGAAGTCGCCGTAGGTGACCTCGGTGGCGCCCTTGGCCGCGCCGGACATCCGGCCTCGGTGGTGCTTGCGGTGCTTGACCTTTTTGGGCATCAACATGATCGATTACCTCAGTCGTTCGCCCGGAAGTTCGGTGTCTCGCTCTGCTCGCGAGTCGATGCCTCGATGGCATCTTCCTCGTCGAGCAGACGCTCGAACTCGGGGTCGGCTTCCTTGATCAGCGGTGCCGGCTCTTCGTCGACCTCATTGTCGGAAGCATCCGTTTCAGGGGTGGACACACGCTTGCGGGCTGCGCTGGACACGACCTTGCGGGGCTTGCTCTGCCCAGAGGTCTCACCCGCTGCCATTGCGGCCTCGAGCGTGGCCTTGTCTTCGGCCTGGGTCTTGTAGGGAAGGATGTCGCCCTTGTAGAGCCAGACCTTGACGCCGATGCGACCGTAGGTGGTCTTCGCCTCGCGGAAGCCGTAATCGACGTCGGCGCGGAGGGTGTGCAGCGGAACTCGGCCTTCGCGATACCACTCGGTGCGGGCCATCTCGGAACCACCGAGGCGACCCGAGCACTGAACTCGAATACCGAGCGCCCCGGCCTTCTGGGCGTTTTGGACAGCACGCTTCATGGCACGGCGGAACGCCACTCGACCGGCGAGCTGGTCAGCGATGCCCTGAGCAATCAGCGCAGCGTCGAGCTCGGGCTGCTTGATCTCCTGGATGTTGAGCTGCACCTTGGCGTTGCCGGAGATCGTGGTGAGACCGGCACGAAGGCGGTCGGCTTCGGAGCCACGGCGTCCGATCACGATGCCGGGGCGAGCGGTGTGCACATCGACACGCAACCGCTCACGGGTGCGCTCGACCTCGACCCGACTGATTGCGGCGTGCGGCAGTTCGTTGAGCAGGTAGTCGCGGATCTTCCAGTCCTCGACGACGTTGTCGGCGTACTCGTCACGATCGGCGAACCAACGGCTCTTCCAATCGGTGGTGATCCCGAGACGGAAGCCGTACGGGTTGACTTTCTGACCCATCAGTCGGTCTCCTCTTCCTCGGATACGTCGCCCTGGTCGCTGCCGTCGGCGGCTGAATCGACCGCCTCGGCGTCGTCGGCATCATCGAGCGCCTTGGCGTTGTCGACATCGCCACCGGTCTCGTCACCGCTGGTCTCGGCATCGTCGCCAGTTTCGGCCATCGCAGCCTCAGTGGCTTCGACGATCTCGGCCGCCTGCTCTTCGACGCTCGGCTCTTCGTGATCATGATCATGATCGTGTTCGTGATCATGATCGTGTTCGTCGCGGGCCCGGCTCTGGGCGACGCGGGCACGACGAGCCTCTGCAGCCTGACTCGAACCCGAGCGACCGGAAGCCGCCTCCCGCTCACGCATGGCCTCGAGCGCCTCGTCGGAGTAACGGCTCACGATCACGGTGATGTGGCAGGTGCGCTTGCGGATGCGTGTGGCACGACCACGGGCACGGGGGCGCCAGCGCTTGAGCGTGGGACCCTCGTCGGCGTAGCACGCCGAGACGAACAGCTCTTCAGCGAGTTGACTGTCGTTGTGTTCGGCGTTGGCAACAGCCGAGTCGAGCACCTTGAGGATGTCGTCGGCGATGCCCCGCTCGGAGAACTGCAGGATCTCGGCCGCCTCGGCGTAGGACTTGCCGCGGATCAGGTCGAGGACCTCGCGGGCCTTGTAGGCCGAACTGCGCACGTACGACGCCTTGGCGCGGGTGCCGGGACGCTCGTTGGTCTTGATGCCAGCCATCAGCGCCGCGCTCCCTTCTCCTGGCCCGCGTGGAACTTGAACGTGCGGGTCGGCGCAAACTCGCCGAGCTTGTGACCGATCATCGCCTCGGTGACGTACACCGGGACATGCTTGCGGCCGTCGTGAACAGCCAGCGTGTGCCCGATCATGTCAGGGATGATGGTGGAGCGGCGGCTCCAGGTCTTGACGACCTTCTTCTCTCCGGTCTCGTTCAGCGCATCGATCTTCTTCAACAGATGATCGTCGACGAACGGACCCTTTTTCAGGCTGCGCGGCATTGCAGTTACCTCCGCGAACCGCGCGTCCGGCGACGGCGCACGATCAACTTGTCGGACTCTTGGTTGGCACGACGGGTACGACCCTCGGGCTTGCCCCACGGCGAGACCGGGTGACGACCACCCGACGTCTTGCCCTCGCCACCGCCGTGCGGGTGGTCGACCGGGTTCATGACCACACCACGGGACTGGGGCTTGACACCCTTCCAACGGTTGCGGCCGGCCTTGCCGATCTTGATGAGCTCGTGCTGGGCGTTCCCGACCTCGCCGACGGTCGCCCGGCAGTCGATCGGCACGCGGCGCATCTCGGTGCTCGGAAGGCGCAGGGTGGCGAAATCACCCTCTTTGGCCACCAACTGGACCGCCGTACCGGCCGAGCGACCCAGCTTTGCGCCCGCACCGGCCTTGAGCTCGACGTTGTGGATGGTGGTACCGACCGGGATGTAGCGGAGAGGCAGTGCATTGCCGGGACGGATCTCGGCGCCCTGGCCGGACTCGAGCTTGTCGCCGACGTGGAGGTCACGCGGCGCCAGGATGTACCGCTTCTCACCGTCGTGGTAGTGCAGCAGGGCGATGTTGCAGGTCCGGTTCGGGTCGTACTCGATGGACGCAACCGTGGCCGGCACGCCGTCCTTGGTCCGCTTGAAATCGATGATGCGGTACTGCTGCTTGTGACCACCGCCGCGATGGCGGCTGGTCTTGCGGCCGTAGTTGTTTCGACCGCCGGTCTTGCCCTTCGGGGCAAGCAGGTTCTTCTCGGGTGTCGATGTCGTGATCTCCGAGAAGTCCGAACTCGTCTGGAAGCGACGGCCGGGGCTGGTGGGCTTGCGCTTGCGGATCGCCATGATCAGACCTCGAACAGATCGATCGAGTCACCCTCGGCGAGAGTGACGAGGGCACGCTTCTGGGAGGGGCGCTGGCCCCAGCCACCCGTGCGACGGTTGCGCTTGCGCTTCCCGGCGCGGTTGAGCGTGTTCACCTTGACCACGGCGACGTCGAACAGGGCTTCGACGGCGTCGCGGATCTCGGGCTTCGAGGCGCTCCTGGCAACCTCGAAGGTGTAGACGTTCTCCTCGAGGAGCCCATACGACTTCTCGGAGACGACGGGGCGGATGAGGACGTCGCGATGGTCCTTCACTCTTCTTCCTCCGTGGAGTCGACGGCCGGGATGCTGGAGTCACCGGTGGGAAGGGTTGCCTCCGTGAACACGACGACATCGGCATTGAGGACGTCGTAGGTGTTGAGTTCACCGATCTGGACACAGTGCACGGTGGTGAGATTCCGGAAGCTCTTCCAGGCGTTGGTGTCCTCGCTTCCCAGCACGACGAGGATCTTGCCCTCGGCGCCGATGGCAGCAAGGGCAGCACGAGCGGCCTTGGTACTCGGAGACTCGAACTCCCACTTGTCGACGACAACGACGTTGCCGTCGGCGGCACGGTCGGACAGCGCCGAGGCGAGCGCCAGCTTGATCATCTTCTTGGGCGTTTTCTGGCTGTAGTCGCGGGGCTTGGGACCGTGAGCGACACCACCGCCAACCCACCCCGGAGCCCGGGTGGTACCGGCCCGGGACCGACCGGTGCCCTTCTGGCGCCACGGCTTGGCGCCGCCACCCCGCACCTCACGCCGGGTGAGGGTGCTGTGAGTGCCGGCCCGCTTGGCGGCCAACTGGGCGGTGACGACCTGGTGCATCACCGGCATGTTCGGTTCCACGCCGAAGATGGCGTCGGCCAGATCGGCGCTACCAGCGGACGTTCCGGCTTGGGTGAGGATCGTGACACTGGCCATGATCAGGCTCCCTTCACCGCGTTGCGGACGATGACAGTCGCGCCACGAGCGCCAGGCACAGACCCCTTGATGAGCAACACCTGCGCCTCGGGGTCGCTCTTCACGACCTCGAGGTTGAGGGTGGTGACCTTGTCGTTTCCCATTCGGCCCGGGAGTTTCTTTCCCTTGAACACGCGACTCGGGGTGGCGCACTGCCCCACCGAACCGGGCTTGCGGTGCACGCGGTGAGCACCGTGCGACGCAGGTGCTCCACCGAAACCGTGACGCTTCATCGCCCCGGCGAAACCCTTGCCGCGGCTCACGGCCGTGACATCGACGAGTTCACCCTGCTCGAGGATTTCGGCGGAGATCTCCTGACCGATGGTGAATTCGCTGACGTCGTCGAGACGCAACTCGACCAGCCTGGTTCCGGGTTCGACGCCGGCCTTGTCGAAGTGCCCGGCCTCGGGCATGGTGAGCTTGCCGGCATCCTTCACGCCCTGCGTGACCTGGATGGCGCTGTAGCCGTCAGTATCAGGTGTTTTGACCTGAACGACACGGCACGGTGACACGCGCAGAACAGTCACCGGGACGATGCGGTTCTCGTCGTCCCAGACCTGCGTCATGCCGACCTTCTCGCCGACGATCGCCTTGGTGGCCATGGTTGTTTCCTGTGGGTCATGCGGGATCGAGTCCCGCTGCATCTCATCCGTGCATGCACTCGGTGAAGTTCACGCGAACGCTCCGCACGGGCAGGCCCGGCGGAGCGTTGGATCGGTTTTGCTGTGCGGTTCCCGGAGGCCTGCACAGACGTCGATTGACGGCTCCCGAGAAATCCCGGTCACCCAAGAACGTGAGGCTACCGGGGTCGAGCTGGGGAACCAACGGCTCGCACGGGAGAAAACGCGGACTAGGTTCGGCGGTCATGGACCCGGAACATCCGCCCGACGCTCACGACAGCCCACCCGGGTCCGACACGGACGTCGGGCACCGCCAGAGCAGCAAGGTACCGAGATGGGTGATCAAGGCAATCGCCCTGTTCTGGGTCGGCTGGGCAGTCACCTACATCGGCACCGGCATGGTCCGGAACCTACGAGCGCTGCTGGTCGTCATGTTGATCTCGCTGTTCTTGTCGTTCGCCATCGAACCCGCGGTGAATCGCCTCGAAGGATGGGGGCTCCGGCGAGGGTTGGGGGTCTGGATCGTCTATCTCTGCCTGTTCTTCGCAACGGTCGGATTCTCAGCCGCGATCGGCACTGCGCTGGCAACCCAGATCAACAGCTTGGTCGAGGAGGCGCCGCGCTATCTCGACGACATGGAGGGTTGGCTGCAGAACAACATCGACGAGGACATCGATCTGCAGCGACTGAGCGACGAGTTCGTCGACGGTGGAGGGGCGTCGGATCTGGCCACCCGCTTTGCCGACGACGTCGTCTCGCTCGGCACGTCAGTCCTCAATGTCGTGTTCCAGACCTTCACGGTGCTGCTGTTCACGTTCTATCTGGTGGCAGAGGGCCCGCAGCTCCGCCGGAACGTCTGCTCCTTCCTCCAACCGCATCGTCAGCGAACGGTGCTCGCAGTCTGGGATCTCGCCATCGAGAAGACGGGCGGCTACATCGCCTCCCGCGGTATTCTCGCCGTGCTGTCGGCAGCGGTGCACTACATCGCCTTCACGATCCTCGGTGTTCCCTTCCCCGTGCCCCTGGCAATCTGGGTGGGGGTGATGAGCCAATTCATCCCCGTCATCGGCACGTACTTCGCCGGTGCGCTCCCGCTGCTGATCACCGTGGTCGACGATCCTCGAACGGCGCTCGGCGTTCTTGTCGTCGTGATCGCCTACCAGCAACTCGAGAACTATCTCTTTGCGCCGCGGGTCACGGCCGAGACGATGGAGATCCACGTTGCTGTGGCCTATGGGTCGGTGATCGCAGGTGGCGCGCTCCTTGGCGTTGTGGGTGCGCTCCTCGCCCTACCCTTCGCTGCCACGACCCAAGCATTCGTGTCGGGTTATCGCCAGCACTTCGATGTCGCCGAGGACACGCTGGCCGAGAGCGCCGAACGCCGCGGCCGCCGCCGACGGCCCAGCTGAGTTCACCTCCATCACCATCCGATCCACGCAAGCCAACCGGCTTGCAGACAACCGTGATCAGGTCAGGTGGGTCGTGCTGTGGAACGGCGCGAAGAACTCACGGTTCGGTGCAAGTAGATCGAAGACGGTCTTGTCGGTGGGCGGCAGATCTGCGTCGGAGGTTGCGATCGGTTCGACCCGGTCACCCCATCTCATGACGTTGGTGCCCCACGTGAGCCCACCCCCGAACGCCGTCTGCACGATGGTCATGCCGGGCTCGATGCGGCCCTGGGCCAAGGCGTCGTGCAGCGCCATCGGAATCGAGGCGGCCGAGGTGTTGCCGTGGGTCTCGATGTTGAGCATGACCTTCTCGTCAGGGATCCCGAGTCGGCTGGTGGTGGCTTCGATGATGCGCCGGTTCGCCTGGTGAGGGATCACCAGATCGACATCGTCGGGGGTCAGTGCGGCGTTCTCCAGCGCACGCTCCACCGACGCAGCCATGCCACGCACCGCGTGCTTGAACACGTTTTGCCCTTCGAAGTGCAAGCGGTCCACAGCCGGGTCGCGCTGGCGATCGAGTTCTCCCCGACTCCCGAACGTCGGAAACACCATCGTTCTCCCGGCGACACCGTCGGCCCCGATGTCATGGGCCACGAGACCCGAGCCGTCGGTGGTGGCCTCGAAGACTGCAGCTCCAGCTCCGTCGCCGAACAGGATGCAGTGGTTGCGGTCCCAGTAATCCATGACGAAGTGGAGTTTCTCGGCACCGATCACGAGCACCCGCTCGGCCAGACCCGACTCGATCATCGAGGCGACGGTCGCCGTGCCGTAGACGAATCCGCTGCACGCAGCGTTCAGATCGAAGGCAGCGGCATTGACGAGTCCGAGGCGCTCCTGCAGAAAGCAGGCGTTGCTCGGGCACGTGATCTCGGGGGTGACCGTCGCCATGACCAACAGATCGATGTCGGTCACGTCGAGTCCGGCCGCTGCAAGCGCGTGTTTGGCGGCAACCTCGGCAAGATCGGTGACCTCCACATGGCTGATGCCGCGCTCCTTCATGCCGGTGCGCTCGACGATCCACTCATCGCTCGTGTCGACCAACTGTTCGAGGGCGGCGTTGGTCAGCTTCACGGGCGGGACGCACTTGCCCCACCCGGTGATCTGTGCTCGTCGTTTGGTCATCAGGCACCCCCGGCTGATGTCGAGTGACCGTCAGCATAGGAAGAAATCACCAATGGATTTGCGTCCGACTCCTCCCGGGGTGTCGTGCACCATGGCGCCTGGCACCGCAGTATCCCGTTTCAGGGTCCGCAACAGCATCCGAAAACGCAGAGGAGCCCCGGACAGGGATCCGGGGCTCCTCTGAATTTCGACAGATCAGCGTCAGACGACAGTCCGACGGTTCTTCGGCACTAGGCCTGCTGAATCTTGATCTCGATGTCGACACCTGCAGGCAGATCGAGCCGCTGCAACGAGTCAACCGTCTTCGGCGACGGGTCCAGGATGTCGAGCAGGCGCTTGTGGATACGCATCTCGAAATGCTCCCGGGAGTCCTTGTCCTTGAACGGCGACTTGATCACCGTGAAGCGGTGCTTCTCGGTCGGCAGCGGGATCGGACCCGACAATTCGGCTTGCGTCCGCTTCACCGTCTCGACGATCTTCTTCGTCGACTGATCGATGATTTCGTGGTCGTAGGCCTTGAGCCGGATCCGGATCTTCTGTCCTGCAGCCATCAAACGCTCACTTGAGAATCTTGGTGACCGAGCCGGCACCGACGGTACGGCCGCCTTCGCGAATGGCGAAGCGAAGGCCCTCGTCCATGGCGATCGGGTTGATCAACTCCACGTGCATGGTGGTGTTGTCGCCGGGCATGCACATCTCGGTGCCCTCGGGGAGGGTGATGGTGCCGGTGATGTCGGTCGTCCGGAAGTAGAACTGCGGGCGGTAGTTGGAGAAGAACGGCTTGTGACGGCCACCCTCTTCCTTCGACAGCACGTAGACCTGGGCCTCGAACTCGGTGTGCGGGGTGATGCTGCCGGGAGCGGCGAGCACCTGGCCACGCTGGACCTCGTCCTTGTCGATGCCACGGAGGAGGGCACCGATGTTGTCGCCGGCCTGGCCCTCGTCGAGCAGCTTGCGGAACATCTCGACACCGGTGCAGGTGGTCTTCGAGGTGTCCTTGATGCCGATGATCTCGAGCTCGTCGCCGGTGTGAACGGCGCCCTGCTCGATCTTGCCGGTGACGACGGTGCCGCGACCGGTGATCGAGAAGACGTCCTCGATCGGCATCAGGAACGGCTTGTCGAGGTCACGTTCGGGGGTCGGCACGTACTCGTCGACCTCGCTCATGAGCTCCATGATCTTGTCGGCGAAGTCAGCATCGCCCTCGAGCGCCTTGAGCGCCGAGACGTGGACCACCGGGGTGTCGTCACCCGGGAAGTCGTATTCGTTGAGGAGCTCGCGCACCTCCATCTCGACGAGCTCGAGAAGCTCCTCGTCGTCGACCATGTCGACCTTGTTGAGGGCAACGACGATCTTCGGCACGCCGACCTGACGGGCGAGCAGCACGTGCTCACGGGTCTGGGGCATCGGGCCGTCAGCGGCGGACACCACGAGGATGGCACCGTCGACCTGTGCTGCGCCGGTGATCATGTTCTTGATGTAGTCGGCGTGACCCGGCATGTCGACGTGGGCATAGTGACGGCTTTCCGTCTCGTACTCCACGTGCGACACGTTGATGGTGATGCCGCGCTCGCGCTCTTCGGGCGCATTGTCGATGTTTTCGAACTCGGTGAACGACGAACCCTCGACGTTGTCCGCGAGCACCTTCGTGATCGCAGCGGTGAGTGTGGTCTTGCCGTGGTCGATGTGGCCCATGGTCCCCACGTTCACGTGGGGCTTGGTCCGCTCGAACGTCTCCTTAGCCATGACGTTTTCCTTGCTTTCTTCTGTGAGGTTGGTGTGAGGAGACGATCACTCGCCGCGGACGCGGGCGACGATCTCTTCCTGGACGTTTGCAGGCGTGGGTTGGTACGAATCGAATTGCATCGTGTACGTCGCCCGCCCCTGCGTGCGTGAACGCAGATCCGTACTGTATCCGAACATCTCGGAGAGCGGCACGAGTGCGTTCACGACCTGGTTCTGGCCGCGCTGCTCGGTGCCCTGCACCTGCCCGCGACGAGAGTTCATATCGCCGACGACGTCGCCGAGATAGTCGTCGGGAGTGACGACTTCGACGCCCATCATCGGCTCCAACAGCGTGGGCTTGCAGCGAGGAGCGACCTCACGGAACCACGCGTTGCCGGCGATCTTGAAAGCCATCTCCGACGAGTCGACATCGTGCGTCTTGCCGTCGGTGAGGGTGACTTTGATGTTGACGGTCGGGAAGCCGGCGAGGACACCGTTGCTCATGGCCTCCCTGATCCCGTCATCGACCGGCTTGATGTACTCCTTCGGAATGGCACCACCGGTGATCTGCGACTCGAAGGCGTATTCCTCTTCGCCTTCGGCGTAGGGCTCCATCGTCGCCTGGATGACGGCAAACTGACCGGTACCACCCGTCTGCTTCTTGTGGGTGTAGGTGTAGTCGACAACCGACTGTGTGATCGTCTCACGGTAGGCAACCTGCGGCTTGCCCACCGTGGCCTCGACCTTGAACTCCCGCATCATCCGATCGACGAGCACCTCGAGGTGCAACTCGCCCATGCCGGCGATGATCGTCTGGGCGGTCTCTTCATCGGTCCGGACCTGGAAGGTCGGGTCCTCTTCGGCCAGCGCCTGGAGAGCCTTGCCCATCTTCTCCTGATCAGCCTTCGACTTCGGCTCGACGGCGACATGGATCACGGGGTCGGGGAAGTCGAGGTTCTCCAGCGTGATCGGATTCGACGGGTCGCACAGGGTGTCGCCGGTGCGGGTGTTCTTGATACCGATCCCAGCCGCAATGTCGCCAGTGAACACTGCGTCCTTGTCGACTCGGTCGTTGGCGTGCATCTCGAGGATCCGCCCCACACGCTCCTTGTTCGACGTGCGGGTGTTGAGGACCTGGTCCCCCTTGTCGAGCTTGCCGGAGTACACGCGGAAGTAGGTGAGACGCCCCACGTGTGGATCGGTCATGATCTTGAACGCAAGTGCAGAGAACGGCTCGGAGTCGTCGGCCTTACGCTGCAGTTCTTCGCCGCTGCGAGGGTTCTCGCCGCTCACGGGCGGAACGTCGAGCGGGGACGGGAGATAGTCGATCACGGCGTCGAGCAGGGGCTGGACACCCTTGTTCTTGAAGGCGGTGCCGTTGAGAATCGGAACCATGCCGTGATTGAGCGTGGCGTTGCGGATGGCGGCCTTGATCTCTTCTTCGGTGATCTCCTCTTCCTCGAGCACCTTCATCATGAGGTCCTCGTCGAGGTCGGCGAGCGAGTCCAGCAGTTCGGCCCGGTACTGCTCTGCATCATCGGCAAGCTCGGCCGGGATGTCGACCTCTTCGTAGGTGGCACCGAGGTCTTTCTCGTCGGTGGCAGCCGGCCAGACAAGGGCCTTCATCTTCACGAGGTCGACGGTGCCGGCGTAGTCGCCTTCGGCGCCGATCGGCAGCTGCAGGACGAGCACGTTCTCGGTCAGACGTTCCTTGATCGTGCTGAGACAGAAGTAGAAGTCGGCACCGGTGCGGTCCATCTTGTTCACGAAACACATCCGCGGCACCCGATAACGGTCGGCCTGTCGCCACACCGTCTCGGTCTGGGGCTCGACACCGGCGACACCGTCGAAGACCGCAACGGCACCGTCGAGCACGCGCAGGGAACGCTCCACCTCGACGGTGAAGTCGACGTGGCCCGGGGTGTCGATGATGTTGATTCGATGGTCGTTCCAGATGCAGTGCGTGGCGGCCGACGTGATCGTGATGCCTCGCTCCTGCTCCTGCTCCATCCAGTCCATCGTCGCTGCACCGTCGTGGACCTCGCCGATCTTGTAGGAGCGACCGGTGTAGAACAGGATCCGCTCGGTCGTGGTCGTCTTGCCGGCGTCGATGTGGGCCATGATCCCGATGTTGCGGGTCTTGGCGAGGGGGGTTCGCTTCTCAGCCATGGGTATTCCTCAAGTGGGTGGGGGGCGGTGCAAAGACACACCACGACCGGGCTGCTTCGGCTGAAGCGTGACGCCCGGTCGTCGGAAAAGGGTAGTGCTCGAAGGTGCGAATACCGAGGTATCCGCTACCAGCGGTAGTGGGCAAAGGCCTTGTTCGCCTCCGCCATCTTCTGCAGATCTTCGCGGCGCTTGCAGCTCGCGCCGATGCCGTTGCTCGCGTCGAGGATCTCGTTGGCCATGCGCTCGGCCATCGTGCGCTCACGCCGGTCACGGGCGAAGCCAACCATCCAGCGGATGGAGAGCGTGGTGGCACGACGGGGTCGCACTTCGACGGGCACTTGGTACGTTGCGCCACCGACACGGCGGCTGCGGACCTCGAGTTGAGGACGGACGTTGTCGACCGCACGCTTCAGCACTGCGACCGGATCGTCGCCAGTCTTCTCCTGCACGAGCTCGAGTGCGTTGTACATGATGCGCTCAGCGGTGCTGCGCTTGCCGCGCTGCAGAATCTTGTTCACGAATTGGGTGACCAGAACCGACTTGTAGATCGGGTCCGGAACGATTTCGCGGCGCTGTGCGGGGCCCTTGCGCGGCATCGTCAGCCTTCTTTCTTGACGCCGTAGCGGCTTCGAGCCTGCTTGCGGTCACGAACACCCGACGTGTCGAGCGTGCCGCGGACAATCTTGTAACGCACACCCGGAAGGTCTTTCACACGACCGCCGCGCACGAGCACGATCGAGTGCTCCTGGAGGTTGTGGCCCTCGCCCGGGATGTAGGCGGTGACTTCGGTACCGGAGGTCAGACGGACACGGGCAACCTTGCGAAGGGCAGAATTCGGCTTCTTCGGGGTGGCGGTGTACACACGGGTGCAGACACCGCGGCGCTGGGGGGCACCCTTGAGCGCCGGAGTCGCCTCTTTGCGACGCTTGGTGTCTCGGCCCTTGCGGACCAACTGCTGAATGGTGGGCACGAAAATGCTTCCTGGTTGAACGAAACGTGGGAGAACTTCACTTGGCCGACACAGCGGTGCCCGCGGCACGCGCGTCGAGGCCAGCGCAAAAGCATACGAGGCAGGGAGGGGAACCTCAACCCTCAGACACAGACTTCCGGCGACGCTCACCCAGGTTGCCTCCGACCCACCAGGTCACCACCGACGCCACAACTGTCAGCAGCGTGAGCCAGGACGTGAGTCCAAGGAATGACGGACGAAAGCCGAACTCGACGCGAGATCGCCCTTCGGGCACGAGAACCCCCTGGAACGCGTTGTCGATGCGAACAACCTCGGCCCGTTCGCCGTCCACCGTCACCGACCATCCCGGGTAGTCGGGATTCGGCAGAACGACCAGAGCCGGATGCGTCGTGTCGACGTCGATGACGGTCGTGTCTCGGTCGGCGCGCAGCACGAGTGCCGATGCGTCGACCCCACCGGGGACAGCAGAGGGCAACGCAAGCCTCGCAGCAATCCCCGGCTCGACGAGCGCAACATCGCGGCGGGCAAGGTGGTCTGCCACCGTTGTCCGCTCGACCTCTCGCGCGGCGTGGGCCAGACGCACCCCGACATCCTCGATCCGGTCGTACAAGACGACGTCGCCACCATGGACGACAACCCAGCCATCTCCGCCGGTGACGGTGCCGAAGGAGACGGCTTCCCCTTCGGCGCGAACCACCGGTACCGATCTCGACTCCGGATCGGCTCGGAACGCAAAGCGTGCCGTGAACGTGCGGCCCGGATCGAACAACTCACCGACAACCACGAGATCGACCGGCCCGATGTGGTCATCGATGCGGGCCGAACCGAACACAACCCGCTCCCCCGCTCGGATTTCCACGTCGATCGAACCCCGTGCAGGTTGGACGATGTCCACCGTCACGGCCCGCAGGCCGGACTCGGGAACGACACCGACTGCAGATCCATCACGCGCCCGATCGAGGGCGAGGTGGTCACCGTCATCCGGAACGGCGGATCGAAGACCCTTCGCAGGTGTGTGCGGGTCGGCAGCCCACACCCCGACTCCCAAGCGGGCCAACGCTTCGCTCCGGATGTCGACATCGGAGAAGTACGGGTTGGCCACCGTTCCTGGTGGCAGGAAGTGGTCGTCGTCGACCGCCTTGAACACCTCCCGCCAGCCGGGTGGAAGAAACCCGTTGGTACGGACGTCGTCGAGACCAACGGTTTGACCTGCATTGGCAAGAAAGACGCGCCCCTCGGCGTTCATCCGCTCGCCGGGACGGAGCGCTTCGATGGCGACCTCATGCGCAGAGGTGCGCAGATCGACCGACTCTTTTCTCACGATCGTCGCCATCGAGCCGAGGCCCACGAGCAGTTCGACTGCGACGAGGAGCGTGACAAGCGAGACCGCAACGCTGTCGGGCAGCCGGCGTCGAAGGACGAACCACAGTGTCGCTGCGGCGGCACAACCAAGCGCCAGCGGAACGAGCATGCCCACTGCCGCCTCTTTGACAGCTCCGGCTTCCCGGGTGATCCGCAACCACGACAAGACGAACGGGGCGCAGACGAGCCCACCGGCAAGCGACGCCAGCACTGCCCGACGAATGCCCTGCACCAGATCCACGTCGGGATGGTGCATCCGTCCCCGAAGCCAGGCTTCGATTCCGAGACCGGCCAGCACAGCCAGAGCCAGATTGGCAACAACCCGTGCCCGACCGACAGTGCTGTATCGAACGAGTGGAAGGGAGTTCACGACCTCGGTGAGCGGTCCTCCGACATACGAGATCCAGAGGGCCACGATGACGATGACCCACCACGTGCGAGCAAGCCCCCCCATAGCGGTGGTCGGGCCGGTGCGACCGGGCCTACGGTGCGCGAGTGCCACAAGCGCGAGCACGATGACGGTGACGCCCGCATAGGACTGCGTCTCCACCCAGTTCTGACCCGATGCCCAGAAGACGCCGCCATCGTGGGTCGACCCGTAGGGAGTGGGAACCACCACACCGGGCAGGAACTCGGCCCCGATCGAAGTGTCTGCGGGAAGTCGTTCACGAGCCCCCGTATCGGCCCACCGCAGATTCTGCGCGAAGTGGGCAACGTGGTAGCTGGCAAGACCACCGCCGAGCACTGTGCCCCAGCCGGCGACAGCGACCGCTCGCCACCACGCCCCTGCCGATCGATCGGCCGGACGATTCGCCCAGAGTCGAGCGAGGGCATACCCAGCACCGAACACGAGGCCGTACACCGTGACGACCGGAAAGTTCGCCCACACCATTGCCGCCAGCACAAGGCCGAAGCCGACTGCCTGTCGTGGCCGGGGCCGGCGCGCCACCGACTCGGCGAACCAGAAGATCCCCGGCAACAGGGCCGCAACGTTTGCCTGGGGCCAGCCCGACCACCCGACGAGGTAGCCCGACAGGGCATAGGCGATCCCGCTCACGGTTGCCGCTGCGCGACTCAGACCCAGTCGTCGCGTCAGGCCGAACGTCAAGCCAGCCGCCATCATCGTTCGAACCGCAGCCGCAAGGCCGGGGGCATACCAGGCAGGCACGACGAGATAGACCCACTGGAAGATCGGGAGTCCCGCCTTCATCGTCGGTATCCCACCCCCAACGGAACGATCCCAGAACGCCCACTTCCCGGCACGAAGGTCGCTCGCCATCGACGAGAAGTGACTGTGAACATCGAGCGTGTCCGACAGCAACGGGTTCGCCACCTCGCTGTTCCCCGACTGCGGGTCGAAGCGCCACGGCGCGTACACCTCGGCGATATCGATCGGCACAAGGGCACCGAGGCCGAGCAGGGGACGAAACAGCAGGGCCAGTGTGCAAACTCCGAAGACAGCCCATGGCCACCAGACCCGGTCGGCCGATGCTCTTCGGTGATCCGCCATCTCCCGGCATGCTAGCAACGGTCGGTTCTCGCCGGACTGTGGTGTCATCGCACCTACACTCCGCTCGTGGCAGTCGCGCGAT
This sequence comes from Acidimicrobiales bacterium, assembly GCA_049437325.1. Taxonomy (GTDB): domain Bacteria; phylum Actinomycetota; class Acidimicrobiia; order Acidimicrobiales; family Aldehydirespiratoraceae; genus UBA11606. The sequence continues at coordinate 3,987 of JBMTIM010000039.1, read as the reverse complement.
CGCTTTCCTCGCTGACGCTGCGGGTCGTCGGATTCTCCGTCGGTTTCTTCTTGCTGATCGGCGTCGCCGGCTTCGGTTTCCGCTCCGCCGAGCTCGACAGCGGCAGCTTCGCGCCGACCTGGCTCATCGTGCTGACGGTGCTTGCCCTGTGCACCTTGTCGATCGTCGCCGCAGAGTTTCGCGTCCTCGCCCACATCACCGGCGTCGAGATCTCGCATCGAACGGCCTTCGGAGTCTCGGTCATCGGTGCTGCGGCCAATCTTCTTCCAGTCCCTGGCTCGGCCATCACGAGATTTGTCGTTCTGCAGCGCGCCGGTGCAACGAAGGCAACCATCACCGCAGTGCTTCTCGGTGGCGCGCTCGCCTGGCTCGGTGTTGCCGGACTCATCGCCGGAGCGGGATTGGCAGGGTCGTCCCCGGTTGTCGCTGCGGCGTTTGCAGCAGGCGCAAGCGGTTCGCTGGCTGCCGGCCTGATCCTCCTTCGCCGACGCGGCAGCTCCACGCGCAACCTCGGCCTGCTCATCGCCACAGAGTTGACGCTGACGCTGGTCGGTATCGCTCGTTTCCTCACCGTTGCAGCGATGCTTGCACTTCCGGGCACCGTTCGAGAGACAGCTGCACTTGCAGCAGCTGGCCCAGCGTCAGCAGCCGTCGGGTTCGTCCCAGCGGGGCTCGGTGTTCGAGAGTCGCTTGCTGCCGCCCTCGGCGCCATCTCGGGGCTCGGTGGGGCCGAGGCGGCGGTGATCGCAGTTGTGGATCGCGCCGTTGGGCTCGGCATCTTGCTTCCTGCCGCCGCAGTCGTCGCCGCAGTGGGCGTTCGGATCGGACCGGAGGACAGGTGAGTCGGCCACGCATCGCTGTGCTCGGCTGGATCGGTTCGTCGAATCTCGGTGACGAACTGATCGCCGAACGGGTCGTGCACATGATCGACGAAGCCGGAGGGGAGCCGAGTCTGGTCACGATCGGTGACGGCGATCACGCCGATCCTGTCCATCGGATCCGGCACGAGAGCGCAGTCGACACGTTCGGGCTGCTGCGTGAACTTCGCCGACACGACGGGGTTCTCTTCGGTGGTGGAGGCCTGATTCAAGACGAAACCGGGCCGCTCAATCTTCCCTTTCACCTCACCCGCCTCGGGGCCGCACGCCTCTTGCGCCGACCATGGGCTGCGATCGGACTTGGGGTGGGTGACGTTCGGCGCCCGTTCGGCCGCCTCCTCGTTCGCACCGTCGCTCGACATCCAGTGGCAGGGTCGGTCCGCGACGAGAATGCAGGCGATCGTTTCGTTGCGTTGACCGGCCTCCGCCTCGATCTCGGTATCGATCCGGTGCTTGCGCAGCCCACTCGCGACGTCGTTGCATCCAATCATCTCGTCGTTTCACTTCGACCGCTGAACTCGCCTTCGCAACGCCGACTGGCCGAACAACCAGGACCGGCGCCGTCGCAGATTCGAAGCTGGGCCACCGCCATCGACGACATCGCAACGTCGGCCGGGCTCGATGTCCGTTTCGTGACCTGGGACAGCGACCACGACCACTCCATCCACGAGGCGGTTGCCGCAGCGATGCGCGTGCCGACCGAGATCGTGCGACCCCGAACCGCTGACGTGATCGATCTCATGGGGTCGGGCCAGCTGGTCATCTCGATGCGCTATCACGGTGCAGTGGCGGCCGTTCTCACTCGGCGACGGGCGCTCCTGCTCGACTACTCCCCGAAGATGGCATCGTTCGCAGCCGATGTAGGCGACGGCGTGGCGTCCATCGATCCGACGGCACCTCCAGAGCAACTGCGTGCAGCTGCTCTGGCGCTCTTGGACGGACCACTCCCGGGTGACGTCTCGAATCGTGAACAACGCAGCGAAGTGAACCGCCAAGTGATCAGGAAGCTGGTCGCTGCCGCATCCGAGCGATGAGGTCGTCGGCGACGACTGCTGCCGGGGACGTTCGCCCAGACGGGCGAGGGTCTCGCCGGTAGCGTGCGGGGTCGGCAAAGAACTCCGTCACCACGGTCTGGTCGTAGTACGACATCACCACGCAACCGTCGAGTCCGTCGGGTCGTTCCGTTCTGGCACGCCAGAGCAGTGTGGGAACCCCGAGTACGGCACACTCCTCCTGAATCGATCCACCGTCGGTCACGACCCATGGGGCCGCAGCACATGCCTCGAGAAATTCGTCGTGGGGAAGGAGCGGTCCGACATCGGGCCCGGCTGCGAGGACCTCGTCCCAGCGATCTTGTGACTTCAACGCGCGCTCGGTCGGCGGATGCACGAGGAAGCGGGTCGAGCCAGAGGCGCTGGCCGTGCGAAGCAGTTCGATGAATCCGTCGACCCGCGAACCTCTGTGCAGATTCTCGACCCGATGGATGGCGATGATGCCCGGGCCCGTCACCTCCCGGTCGCCGGTCCCCACTGCGTGCACCACTGCGTCCATCGCCGTGTTTCCGGGCGTCTGCACGACGTCGCCCTTCAGCCGCATCGTTGCGATGTTTGCCGCCGCTTCATCGTTCGGGGGGTAGAGCACCGAGGAGAGGCGCATGACCACGATTCGGCTCAGTTCCTCGGGAAACGGTTGCAGCAGGTGAAAGCTGCGAAGGCCCGACTCCAGATGGGCCACCGGAACCCCTGCTCGCCTCGCCAGAAGGCTCGCAAGCAGTGTCGCCGGCGTGTCACCGTGCACGAGGCAGATCGCCCAGTCGTCGTCTCCGAAGAGTTGGCGGCGAAGCGTCTTGCGACGCCGGACGAGCAGCTTCGCTACGCCTGCAGCCCACCGAACCACATCGGGGATCGTCTCTGCATCGCTGCCCTTCCCCAATCGGACTTCGGGCTCCTCGATCGCCAGTGGGGCTCGGAACGACCGGGACAGGCCGCCGTGCTGGCCGATGTCGATGATGCGGTAGGCGGTGCCGCGAGCGCTGAGTTCGCGCAGAACAGGCGCCGTCTTGATGTACTCGGCCTTCGTGCCGATCGCAGCATGGATCATGTCCGCTGTGCAGGAAGCGAGAGGTAGAGCAGCCTGGTCACTTCTCGTCTCATCTGCGCAATCCGCTCGAGCACCATGCCGATCGAGATCATGCCGAAACCGAGCAGGTACGCCACCGCCACTGCGATCAGGGTCGGTTGCCGTTCCACCAACCCGGTATCGAGGAAGTCGAGCACGATCGGCAACGCGACCACGGTTGCGGCAAAGACACAGGCCAGACCTGCGAGAGAGAAGGTGAGAAGTGGGCGCCAGTCGCGAAACAGGCGAAACATCCGCCGAAGGATTCGAAATCCGTCTCGCCAGGTCCCGAGCTTGGAGTGCGACCCGGTCGGGCGACTCGTGTACGCCGACTCGATCTCCACATGACGCAGATCGAGACTTGCCGCATGTGCGTTGAGATCGGTTTCGACCTCGAAACCCCGGGTGAGGACCGGGAAGGTCTTCACGAACCGTCGACTCAAGGCCCGGTAACCACTCAACGTATCGGTGAGACGAAGCCGGAAGAGCCGCTGGAACACAAAGGTCAACAGTTGATTGCCGATCGTGTGGCCACCGGGGAATGCGCTGCCGTCGGACACCCGTCTCGCAACCACCATGTCGACACCGTTGTCGAGCACCTCTGCGACCATCGCAGGTGCAGTCGCCGGATCGTAGGTGGCATCACCGTCGACCATGACGTAGCAGTCGGCGTCGACATCGGCGAGCAGTCGACGCAGCGCGCGACCCTTTCCGGGTTGTGGCTCTTCGATCACCCGGGCGCCGGCCGCACGGGCGAGCGACGCCGTCTGATCGTTCGAGCCGTTGTCGCAGACGATGATCGCAGCGTCCGGCATCGACCGTTGAAAACCCTCGACCACCTGACGAATCGTGATCGCCTCATCGCGACAGGGGATGACGATGGCGACGCTGGGGGCGGGGTCCTCCGGAGACATACCGTTCGTCACACTACTCGTCTCCTTCGACGGTCCGTCCTGGCTCACACGCAGCGGATCGCGAAACGGGGGGGGGG
>JBMTIM010000038.1:0-31647 GCA_049437325.1 Acidimicrobiales bacterium | reverse complement strand
TTGGGTTGGTGTCGACAGAGGTGCTGATCGAGCGGGTCCACGCCGGTGACGTTGCGGCGGCTGCGCTCGATCTCGTCGATGTCGGCGGTGATCTGTCGGTTACGGCTCGTGCGATCGTTGCCGCCTGCGAGACGATCACCGCACGTGTCGCCGATACCCGAGCTGACGTTGTGGCCCGTCTCGAACGGGCTGGCGTGCCGGTGGACTCCAGACCGGCACCAGGCCAGCAGCAGCGCCACACCCTGACGCTCGAAGTGGCCGACGCTTCCACTGCGATGCAGGCTGAGCGAGTACTGGTCGATGCCGGCTTCGAACCCTGGGCGAGCTGGTCGGGCGGAGCACGCCGATCCTTCGAGCGTCACAGCGGGCAACGGACGGTGGTCCGGTCCGACGACGCCACATCGGTGGTGCATCTGCAGTGGGACCGTCGGACGGCACCGAACTCATGGACCACTCGAGCACTACGCCCAACCGACGCCGACTGGGCAACGATCCGTCTACCCACACTGCTGTGGTGGGGGTATCCGGTGGTTCGTGTGCTTCGTCTCGTGGCGGAACGAGTCGGGCTCCGGCATCGCCACAACTCGAACCTCGGCCCGTTTCTCTCGACGCCGGTGTCACTGCTCGACCCTCTGCTCGACCTGGTCGAGGCTGCCCCAGGTGACACCGTCGTGGACATCGGCTGTGGCGACGGCCGACTCCTCGAGGCCGCAGCACGGCGCGGTTGTCGTGCAGTCGGGTTCGAAAACGACCCGGAACTCGCCGAGCGAGCCCGGCAGCGAGTAACCGACGCCGGGATCGACAACCTTGTCACCGTGACCACCGGCGATGCGCGCGGCGTCAGTTTGGATGACGCCGACATCGTGTTTGTCTTCCTTCCAACCGACGTGGTCGCCCGACTTCTCCCCGACCTGCTCAGGACCCTTCGGCCTGGTGCTCGTCTCGTTGCCCACGAGCAGAACCGGCTACCCGCCGGGCTGACACCCCCACCCGACGAAAGCCGGATCGTCGTGTCCGAACAGGCCTTGACCGTGGCCCATGTCTGGCAACGATGAGGCACGCTGTATCGACCCCTTGCTGCTGAGTTCGCGATGCGAAGTGGCGTACAAACCGATCCGACGGAAGACGGAGGGGCGCGGGGCCGGCCGCTCCCACCGCCTTCGGCCATGGCGCTGCTCACTCCGCGTTGCGCCGCAAGTGATGCTGGCCTGGCGACGTTCCTACGGTGTCGTCGACGGTGCTGTTGTCGGGTACTGGAAGACGGTGGAGGTTGTCGGTGCTGTTGTCGGGTACGACAACCACGTGATGGTGGTCGGTGCCGCAGTGATCGTCGGCGCACCCGTCGTCGTGGTCGGCCGTCGCGACGTCGTTGTCACCACCTCAGCAGCGTCGGGGGCTGCACAAAAGATAGATGTCGCGCTGTCGATTGCAGCGTTCAGACCGAGGTCACCTGAGCCGAACGCAATCTGCGCAAGCAGCCGGAAATCGTCACGTTTGTCTGCCGGGCACTTGTTCGAGGCGTCGATGATGAGTTCACACTGGCGTTGACTGATCGGCCAATTGTCCGAGCACGTCGCCACAGCGTCATCTTCAGAACCACCACCCCCCAACACCCCCGCAGCAACTGCAACACCGGTCAAAACCGCGACAACACCCACGGCGATCCACGGCCACGTCCGTACCGAAACCGCTCCTGCCAAACCCGCTCCGACCGAGTCAAAAACGCCCTCTGGTGGGGTCTCCTCGTCGTCTGCCGCGTCATCAGCGTCTACCGCATCATCAGCGTCTGCCGCATCATCACCGTGTGACGATGATGCGTCTCCACCTGACTCGGGCTCTTGTTGCTCGCCAGCGAGAGCGGCGATGCCGGGGAACAGGTGTGCCTTGGCCGCAGCAAGCTCCGCTTCGGTGAGCAAACCTTTTTCACGAAGGCCAGCAAATCGCCGAAAGGTGACTACTCGCTCTGCAAGGTTCAGGTCTGTCGCTCTCAGAGACGGTCTTCCTGTCGGGGCTGGAACTGTCGACTCGGGCGACCGCGACCTGCCAGCACCACCACGAACACGCTGGATGATTGCAACCAATCCATAGCCGAGTCCGCACGCGACCAGCGCGCTGATGACAACGCGCCACACGGAGGAACCCTCAGGGATAACGAAGCCCTGTGCGAACAACCCGCCCGCAAGCACAACGCTGGTGACGCCGCGGTTCCACTTTCGCACGGGTGAGAGGATACGCGCTGTCAACAGCCCTGCCCATGCTGTGCCACTCCAGCAGTCGCTCCCGCAGCTCCAGACACGATGCTCACACGGAGCCCCGCTCCTCTGCGTCCCCGGCTGATCGACAGGCGCCTAGGACTTAGGGCCCTACTGGGCGGTGCGGGCCGCGTCGTACCGTCCGTTCATGGTTCTCGTTTCGCAACTCATCGGATTCATCATCTCCTCCACCGCAGCACTGGTGCTTGTGGCGGTTGTCTCTTGGGGCGTTGCAACACTGACGACCGCCACACTTGGTTGGGTTGCGTTCGGTGGGTTCGTCCTCATCTCGTTGAACAAGCTGATCATTCATGCCGTCGAGGGGTACCTGGGGCGCAAATACGAGTCTGAGATCCGCCAGGCAAGCTGAGTCTGCGCACCAACGAACCTTCGAGGACAACCACGGGCAGTGATCACCCGAGTTCAACCGTCGCGACGCCAAAAATGCCCTCGACAGGTGTCGGCGACGCATTGCCAAGGGGCGGTCGGGCAGTCCCGACTACCTGCGTGATGGCATCGAGATGGCCGTTCATTCCCTTCATTCTGCGGCCCGCATCGGCGAGCCTCGCGAACGTCCAACAACTCCAATCCGGGGCAGGCGTAACTCGATGCATCAACGGATAGCCATCTGGGTGCGGTCTAGTCTTTGCCATGATGCGAAGGCTGTTGGCTGGCGTGGTCGTAGCGATTGTCCTGGGAGGATGCGGTGAAAGCGAACCCGCATGGACGCAGGAATTCCGGAATCAAGTTCGCGCCGACCTCCCATCGCCCGAGATCGCCGGTGACCTTGTGCCGATTTGCACCGCCCTGGCGGAGGACGGCGGGAGGGATCTTGTCAAAGCACAACTTGCCGCTGCGTTCAACGACCCGGAGAACGAGTACGACGGATCTGGTCGTCCCGTCCGGGAGATCCTCGCCGATGAGGACATCGAATTGACCCCGGCGATCGCAGATCGAGTGGTGGAGATCTTTCTCGAAGAGATCGAACGCTTGTGCCCCTGAGTCTTCGGGGGGACGGCCCTTCGGTCAGCGTTCGTTGGCACCAGCCGTCGATGACAGCCATAGGAGGAAGGGCGCCAGTAGGATCTTGACCCGATGCGGTTGTCGCCCGACGGTGGTTTGTCATGATCGAGTGGTTCGCCGAGATGCGGATACATCCGTTGGTCGTGCACTTTCCGATCGCAACGCTGACGCTTGCGTGGATTGCGATCGTTGCGATGCATGCCGGCTGGGGTGACACGGCGAAGTGGAAGGCCTACATCAGACCACTCGAAGTGTTTGGTGTCATCGCACTCGCACCGACCATTCTCACCGGCTTTCGCGATGCAGGCTGGTTCGACGTATTCAAGACAACGTCGTGGTCGCAACCACTCCGTTGGCACATCATGTTCGGCCTGCTGACGGTGCTCTTGTTCACCACTCATGCGGTCTGGCGTCGACAGCGAGACGTTGTCGGCAGCGCCGTCAGAATCGATGTGGGTCTTGCCAGCGCAGGGTTCTGGGCGCTGGTGGTCACCGGCCTCCTTGCGGGCGAGGTGGTCTACGGATGAGGACGAAGCTGCTCGCCGTGCCGGCAGTCGTCATCGGTGCACTGTTCTTTCTAGGCTCGCAGGCCGACCCGGTTGCTGCCGAGGTCGTGACGGTGAACGTCGGCAGTTTCTACTTCGAGGATGGTTCGACCGGATCGCGTGCTGAGGTCCGAGCCAACGTCGGCGATCAGCTTCGGTTCGTGTTCGAAAGCGGTGGGCACAGCGCAGAAGTCGACGAACTTGGTATCAGCACGGGCACACAAGGCAGTGGCGCCGTGTATGTCACGGCGCCGATCAGCCAAGCCGGCACGTTCGAGCTCTACTGCCGACCCCACCGGAACCTCGGCCACCGCACCACGCTCGTGGTACTCGACCCCCAAGCCACGACAACCACCACCCAAGCACCGACAACCACCACCCAAGCACCGACAACCACCACCCAAGCACCGACAACCACGGTCGAACCAGACGCACCGACCACGACCAGCCCCGGCGACAGCGAAGAGCAGACCTCCACCACAACCACGGTCGAACCAGACGCACCGACCACGACCAGCCCCGGCGACAGCGAAGAGCAGACCTCCACCACAACCGCAGCGGAGCCGTCGGGCCCCAGCGACGATACGACTCCGCAAGACGAGGGCGATGCCGCAACCGACGCCGCAGAAACCGCAGCTGCCCCCTCCGAGACCGACGTACAGGAAGCAACCACCCAATCCGATGTCTCCGAGACGGTTCCCTTCGGGCTCGTCGTCCCACCATCGAACCGTTGGCTCTGGGCGCTGTGGACCGGGCTGCTCGCCGGTATTCCGATCTGGGCAACGGCATTCATTGCGCTTCGCCGTGCCCCCACCCACCGCTCTGAACCTTCGTAACAACCAGGCGAATCGGGCGATGAAGAGCCCTCCCAACGTGGGAGCGATGCTCAGTCGTCGATCTGGGGTTTCTGGCGACCGCGCTTGACCTCACCCCGCTGGCGCTTTGCGTCGACCCGTCGCCGTTTACTGGCCCGGGTCGCCTTCGTCGGGCGACGCTGACGTTCGACCACCAGGGCATTCGCCACCCGGGCCCGGATCCGCTCGACCGCGATCTCACGATTACGGCTCTGCGATCGCTCGTCGTCGACCGCAACCCGGATTGCATCACCGAGTCGCTCCATCACCCGAACCCGAACCGCCGGCGGAACACTCGGTGACGCGTCAGGCCGCCAGACCGCAATGACCTTTGTGTTCGAACGGTTGGCGTGCTGACCGCCCGGCCCACCCGAAGCGGTGAAACGCACTTCGATCTCGGCTTCGGGCACCGCCCACTCGCCATCCATCACCAACCCCCCGCCGAGCCGACGCTAGCGCCCCCGGCGGCCAGCCCAGCGGGCAGAGGAACCACCAGGAGTTCGGTCACGGCAGGTGGTCGAGATGGGCTGTTTCGTTGAACGATCGAAGCGACGGCTTGGGTCCGTTTGTCGCAATCCGCACGATCGACGCCTGCTGCACGAAACACCGCCAGGAGATGTCGATCGACACGCCGAGTCCCCAGGCAACCGCAGCCTTGATCGGCGACACATGGCTCACGAGGACGACATCACGTTGCGCAGCCTCGTCAGCCAACTCGTCGAGCAACTCCCACACCCGAGTGGCGAGTTGGTCATGACTCTCCCCTCCCGGGGGCGCCCATGCGTTGTCGTTGCGCCAGTCGGCCCATGTCTGCGGCGCCACGTCCTTGACGGGCACACCCTCCAGTTCGCCGTAGTCGATCTCGAGGAGCCGATCATCGGTCTCGTGCTCGCGGTCAATCGCATCAGCAGTCTGACGGCACCGCACGAGCGGACTCGAGATGACCCGTGCGCCCTCGGGCACCACCTCGGCGATCGCGGCGGCCTGATCACGGCCAAGATCGTCGAGCCCGGGATCGCGGCGACCGAGCAGTTGACCCGCAGCATTGGCCGGAGTGCGACCGTGGCGAGCGATGATCAGCAGCAGCGGAGCCGATCTGACGGGACTCGACCGGTACGAACGAAGGCGCGGCGATTGGCCGACTCATCGAGGCCGAGTCGACGCGCAAGAACGACCGCAGCGACGACCGCAGCAAGCTCGAGGAGCACGAGAACGACGAGCGGACGGTCGTACTCCGGCAACGGGCGCTCGGCGATCCCATCCAGCCCGGCGAAGGGCCACCAGAACAGCTCGGTGCGGGTCCAGACACCAGCCACGATCAAGAACACGAAGCTTCCGATCGGAACACCGAGCCAGCGACGTCGAACCAGACGACGGCCGACGGTGAGCACCATCACGATGCTCATGAGCAGCACCGAGCCGAGCAGGGTGTGCAGCAGCAGCGGTCGCAACGTCAGTGCCTCGACCAGCGGCAGAACACCACCGAGTGCCACCCATCGGTAGTCGACCGCCGGTGAGTCGAACACGAACAAGACCACACCCATTGCGGCAACAGCAAAGAAGACGAACACGTCAGCGAAGCACGATCCGGCCGCACTCACTGCACGCTGCCGGGTCGGTTCCGTCGAGGTGCTTGAGACGGTCGACTTCCATTGCAGGCATGGTCGAAGGGCAGCCGACACAACGCGAGCCGTCGAACATCACAGCAGTTGCGGCACCGAACGCCGGGCGGAGCCGCTCGTACTCTGCCAGCAGGGCGCCATCGACTTCGCCGACCTTGCTCGAGCGATCGGCCGCCACCCGAGCAAGTTCGTCATCGATCTCGGCTTCGAGCGCTTTGATCTCGGCGCGAAGCACCGACACCCGCTCATCAGCACTCTGCCGGGCTGCTTCGAGTTCGGCGATCCGTGCCGCAAGAACCTCTGCCTCTTCCATCGCTTCGAGCGTCTCGTCTTCGAACCCACGCTGGCGATCTCGCAGGGTGGTGATCTCGTGCTGCAACGCTTCGAGATCCTTGAGGCCCTTCACCTCACCGCTGTAGAGCTTCGCTTCGTCTGCATCGGCTCGATCCGACACGATCTGGGCCTCGTTCTCGAGGCGTCGCTGACGGTTCGCAACATCGACCCGCGCCATTGCCACCTCGTCGATCCGGTCCTGCTGGGCCCGCTGATCGGCGAGCGCCTGCTCGAGCGTGGCGCGTGCCGGCAGGTTGTCACGCCGATGCCGCAGTTGATCGGCAGAAACGTCGAGGTGCTGGATGTCGAGGAGGGCGTCGGTCATTCGTCGAGGGGTTGCGTCGTGGTGGTCGTGGAGGACGAAGACGATGGAACCGTCGTGGTGGTGGGTGGTGTACAACCCTCCAACGCACCGTCCTCGTCCAAATCTATGGGTTCGTACAGCGCCGGACACTCCCCGATGCCCGGATCGAACTCGAACTCCGAGCGTTCGGGATCGCAGTAATCGGCGAGTCCGTCGTCGTCGGTGTCGATTTCGGCGTCCTCGTTACCGGGGCCGCAGAGACTTTCAATCACCTCGCTGTAGACGTCTTCTTCCCGATCGGTTCGAATCCGTAACCCTTCGCGCGTCGACGCCGGTGCGACGAACGGCACCGGATCGAGTCGCTCGTGGTAGCCGGTGTTGAATGCCCCCCAGATCATCGCAGGCAGCGAGCCACCGGTGACACTGCCGATGCCGAGTGGCCCTCGGTCGACCCGGGTCATCGGGACCTGTTCGTCGGGGTTGCCCATCCACACTGCGGTGGCAAGGTATGGCGTGTAACCGACGAACCAGGCGTCGGCGAAGTTCTGTGCCGTACCAGTCTTGCCCGCCGCGGCCTGCTCGGGGAGTCGGGCCCGCGTGCCGGTGCCACTGCGCATGTTGGCTTCGAGCACGCTCGTGACGAGCCGGGCAGATTGAGCCGAGATCGCCCGCTCGGGGCGGGGTGCGTTCTCGAAGATCACGTTTCCCTGCCGATCCTCGACCCGAGTGATGAAGATCGGGTCGACCTGCAAGCCGTCGTTGGCGAAGGTGGCGTAGGCCGTGGCCATGTCGAGCGGCGTGACGTCTTTTGGGCCGAGTGGCATCGAGATCGGCAGGTCGGACAGGTCGGTTGTCACCCCGAGCGCACGAGCAGTGGCAGCAACATTGGACAGGCCCACTGCGAGTCCGAGGCGAACATAGGCACAGTTCGAGGAGGCCAACGTTTGGGACCGCACCGTCGCAACCGAACCATCATCCTCGCCAAAGTTGTTCGCGATGTAGGGATCGGGGAAGCCGCCGAAGTTCGCAAACTCACAGGGACCAGTGCCGTTGAGGAGATCGTCCGGTACGAAGCCCTTCTCGATCGCCGCAGCGAGCACATAGGGCTTGAACGACGAGCCGGTCGGCCGACCCTTCTGGGTGGCAATGTTGAATTCGAAGACCTCGAAGCCCGGTCCACCCACGAGGGCGCGCACGTGTCCTGTTCCCGGTTCCAGTGCCGCCAGGGCAGCGGCGAAGGCTCGCTCGTCGTCGGGCAGGAGACCGTCGATCGCCGCCTCCACCGCCAATTGCGCCGCAGGGTCGTACGTCGTGTGGACGCGAAGCCCGCCCCCGAACAGGAGCTCGGCCCGCGCAGCTTCGGTTGCACCGAGCCGAGGATCGTCGAGCAGGCGGCGGCGGACTTCCTCGATGAAGTAGTTGGTCGGCTCCCATTCTGCAGCGACATTGCGCGACGAGGGCAACGACGCGTTCAGGTACCGCTGGTACGCGGAGTCGTCGATGTGGCCAGTCTCGAGCAACCGGGTCAGCGCGATCGCTCGCCGCTCCCGGGCCCGGTCGGGGAACAATGTCGGATCGAAGCGGCCTGGGTTGGCGATCAGGCTCGCCAGGAGCGCCGACTGGGGCCAGGTCAGCCGATCGGGGGTGGTGCCGAAATAGATCTCGGCTGCAGCCCGGACGCCATACGCACCCGACCCGAAATACACGGTGTTGAGGTACGCCTCGAGGATCTCGTCTTTGGAGAGCTGACGTTCGAGGCGGATCGCGATCGCTGCCTCGGGAATCTTGCGCTCGAGATTGCGTTCATCGCCGATCACCGAATTCTTCACAAGCTGCTGCGTGATCGTCGATCCCCCCTGCTCGACACCACCTTCGTTGACGTTCGCACTGAACGAAGGGCCAACTCATCGAGGTCGATCTGGGCCGACGTCGAGGTGTTTGCTGCCTAGAGCTCGGCAAGCCGAGGAGCGAGCGCCGCAACCGTGAAGGCCAACGCCCATCCACCGAACAGCACGATCGCTGCGAGGCGCACCAGACCGACCAGACTGCGCACGACCCCGAGGCCACTCCCCCACCCGGGACCGGCTGTAGCGACGACAGCAGCTCGACCGTGACACGATGCAGCCGTGACCACGATCGGCATCATCGGGGGAGGCAAGGCCGCCACACTGCACGCCGATGCTGCTCTTCAGATGCGGGGAGTCGAACTGATCGGGGTTGGAGGTCGGCCCGGAACCGCCGATCGTCTCGCCGCGAGTGCAGCTGTCCCGGACCTGGCACTGCCGGCGCTGTGCGAGGCCAACCTCGTCGTCATTGCGGTTCCACCGCCGGAGGTGACAACGGTTGCCGAACTCGTTGCGAAACAGATCCTCGCGGGCGCGCCGGTTCGGGCGGTGATGATCGAACCGCCATTGCGGTCCCTCCCTCAGCTTTCGGTCCCCACCGTTCTTGCCGCAAACCTGCTTCATGCGCCCGTCGTGAAGCAGGCGTTGCGAGCGATCGGTTCGATGCACACGCCCCATCATCTGCAACTCCGGGTTCGACAGCCCAAGCCGACCTGGGGCGCCCACGGCACCCCAGCATTCGGTGGACCGCTTCACGATCCTGGCATCAGGCTTGCGTCGTTGCTGTTGGCAGCTGCATCCGAGGCGGCCGTGCATGTCGAGCAGATCGAGATCGAGGGCGGTGTCCACGCTGCGATCGAACTCGCGTCCGGTCGGCGCGCCGGGCTCGACGTCGCGTGGCTCGAAGGCTCGTCGCGGATCGAACTCGAAGTCGCCGACGATGGCGGCGTCATTCTGCTCACGCTCGACCCACTCCCTCGACTCGAAATCGATGGCCGCCAACTCGAGCCACCCGACCTCCACCCGCTCGATGCGCTCGGCTTCGTCGGCCAACTCGATCGTCTCAGACGCACCGCCGACGGAGCCGAACCATGGCCATCGGTCGCGACCGGTCTGGCCATCGAAGCGCTGCTCGATCCCCAATCGAGCGCTCGATGACGGGGACGGGGCCGACTACAGCTTCGTGTGATCCCAGCTGACCGTCTTGGCCGGCTCGACGATCACCGCCGTCCGTTTCGTTGCCATGTGTTTCGCCGCTTCCTCGAGCAGCTCCGGTGGGATCTCGGGTTGGTTCCGGGTCAGCACCGCACGTGCGAGTGGGTGGACGTCGGCCGGGTCGTCGACGAGCGTGGCGGTGCCTTTGATCATCACGCCTCGAAGCTCTTCGTACACACGTCCGTCCTCGGCCAACACGGTGATCCGAGGATCACGGCGGAGGTTCACGATCTTCTGACTCTTGGTGTACGTCTCGAACACGATCTTTCCCTCGACGAGTGCAAACCACAGCGTCGAGAGGTGCACACTGCCGTCTCGGTCGAGCGTGCCGACCTGCAAGCTCTTCTGAGCTGCCAAGAACAGCGTCAGTTCGTCGGCGTTCATCCGGATTGCATCACGTCGGTTGTTGCTCACGTCGGATCCCTTTCGGTGTGCAGACGCTAGGGGATCTCAACGGTGAAACCCAGACACGTCCGGACCGTTTTTGGTGCTGGACGGCGGCTTTGGGAGACTTGCGCCGCCATGTCTGTCCCGATCTCGGTACCAACCGATTGCACTGTGGTCGATGTTTCGGTCGACGCAGGAGCCGAAGTCGCCGCCGACACCATCGTGGCAATCGTCGAGATGATGAAAATCGAGCACTTGGTGCGAGCACCGGAAGCGGGCGTCGTTGCCGAGATCAGGGCCGAACCCGGCCAGGTGCTCAAAGCGGGGGCGGTGATTGCCACGCTCATTCCCGGCGCAACCGGTGCCCAGTCGCTCGATGAGGTCACGACGGCGGCGGCCGATCGTGCCGACCTCGCCGAGCTCCAGGCCCGCCGGGAGCTGCTCACCGACGAGGCCCGACCAGAGGCGGTCGCCAAGATCCACGGACGCGGAAGGCGAACGGCTCGAGAGAACCTCGCCGATCTCGTCGACGAGGGAAGCTTCCAGGAATACGGGAGTTTCATGTACGCCGCCCAACGAGGTCGCCGTGACATCGATGACCTCATCGCCAACACACCCGGTGACGGCATCGTCGGTGGTTTGGCGACGGTGAACGCCGACCTGTTCGGCGAAGCGAACGCGCATGTGGCGGTGATGTCGTACGACTACACGGTCCTTGCCGGAACACAGGGCTTTCGGGGTCACGAAAAGAAAGATCGTCTCCTGTCCGTTGCGCACCAGCTCGAGGTGCCTCTGGTGCTGTTTGCCGAGGGTGGCGGGGGCCGCCCCGGTGACACCGACACGCCGTTCCTGGCCGGGCTTCAGCTCAACACGTTCGCCTGGATCGCAAAGCTCAGTGGGCATGTTCCGTCGGTGGCGATCGTCAGTGGTCGCTGTTTCGCAGGAAACGCAGCACTGGCGGGAGTCTGCGACGCCATCATCGCCACACCCGACGTCAACCTCGGCATGGCGGGGCCCGCAATGATCGAGGGCGGAGGTCTCGGCGTATTCCGACCCGAAGACATCGGGCCCATCGACGTTCACATCGCGAACGGTGTGGTCGATCTCGCCGCGGACGACGAGGCCCACGCCGTCGAACTGACCAAGCGGTACCTGAGCTACTTCCAGGGACGGCTCGACCAGTGGGAGGCTCCCGATCAAGACGCCATGCGCACCATCGTCCCCGAGAACCGGAAGCGGGTCTACGAGGTGCGCGACGCGATCCACACCCTCGCCGACGTCGACTCTGTGCTCGAACTTCGACCGGCGTGGGGCCGTTCGATCGTCACCGCATTGGCTCGCCTCGAAGGTCGGCCCGTGGGAATCATGGCGAACGACCCCGCCCATCTCGGTGGCGCAATCGATTCGGACGCAGCCGACAAGGGCGCTCGGTTCATGCAGCTGTGTGACGCCCATGGACTGCCGATCGTGTCTCTGTGCGACACACCGGGTTTCATGGTCGGGCCCGACGCCGAACAAACCGCCCAGGTCCGGCACTTCGGGCGGATGTTCGTCGTCGGCGCCAGCCTCAGCGTCCCGTTCGTCACGGTGATCCTGCGCAAGGCGGTCGGGCTCGGCGCAATGGCGATGACCGCAGGTTCGATGCATGCGGCGCTGCTGTCGGTGGCGTGGCCGACCGGTGAAGTGAGTGGAATGGGTATCGAGGGCGCGGTGAAACATGGCGCCCGGCGCGAACTCGATGCGATCGAAGATCCCGTTCGACGCGCCGAGCGATATGACGAATTGGTGGCGCGGATGTACGACAACGCCAGGGCGCTCAATGCTGCCGCCCACAACGAGATCGACGATGTCATCGATCCAGCCGACACCCGACGCCGTGTGACACAGGTCTTGGCTGCCGCCCCCAGCACCAAACGCCAGAACCGACCGATGATCGACAGCTGGTAGGTCAGGCGCTGGCGGCTCGAAAGGCTGCCACGAACGAGCCGATCTGATCGGTCAACGCTTCGCCACTTGTCACGAAACGAGCGTTGCTCCGAAAATCGGTCACCCCGGCCTCCACCAGCCGAGGGACCGACTCCAGCGTCGCTGCACCATCGATCTCGCCATCCTCGTGGTACGTCGTCGGGAGCGAGCCGACGACCCCGACGTTGGCGCCGTCACCTCCGAGCTCCGTCACTGCGCGGCGCATGCGCGGAATCGCCGCTGTCAGATCAGCGGCGTCGGGTCCCCACGGGATCCAGCCGACCCCGAATCGGGCGAGACGTTCCATGGCTCGCCGGTTGACGGTGCCGCTGACCCAGATCGGCACTCCCCCATCCCTCGGTTTCGGGTGTTGGTGAAGATCGGTGAAGACCAGTTGCCCGTCGTCGAACGAGGCCCGCTCGTTGGCCCAGACCTGCTGGCAGACGGCGAGCGTGTGATCGAGTTGCGCTCCCCGTGACGAAAACGACAGGCCGGCGGCCTCGTACTCGGCAGCCTGCCAGCCCACACCAACGCCGAGGTCGAGACGCGACCCCGACAGCACGTCGATCGTCGCTGCGGTCTTGGCGAGCACGATCGGCCGTCTGAGCGCAGCGAGAAGGATGTTGGTGGCAAACCGGATGCGGCTGGTCACCGCCATCAGGTACGAGACGACCGTCAACGGTTCGAGCCACAGGCCATCGGGTCCGGTTGGTTGACGGCCGCCGTCGATTCCACCCTTGGTCGGGTCGGCGTACGCCGACAGGTCGGGGCCGAAAGCGACGTGGTCCGGCAGCGCCAGTCGGTCGAGACCCGCCTGATCTGCGGCAACCGCACGGTCGATCAGATGTGACCAGTCACCAGGATCCTCTGCGGCGAAGGTGACAAGCGTCATCGACAGCTGAGGCGGGGGCATACCGAAGCGTTGTCGGGCCGTCACTCCCGACGCAAGACTCAGCCGCGACGGCGCGACCGGCGCCTCGCTTCGGTCGGGGCCCGCTCAGCCGGCGTGAAGTCGACCTCGGGAACCGGGAGGGTGCCGTCGAGGACTCCCCGAATCGCAGCGATGTGGGAGGGATCGTTGCCGCAACAGCCGCCGATGACCGATACCCCGGCGCTACGGACCCGATGCGCATGGGCACCCATGACGTCGGGAGATCCGGAGTACACAAGTTCAGTGCCGTGCCAGTGCGGGATACCTGCATTGGCCTTCGAGATCACCGGCGTTGCGCCGGCAACGGCGACCATCTCGGCGAGTGCAGCTTCGGTGTCGGGCAGGTTGTTCCCGCAGTTCGCACCAAACGCAGCCACCTCGAGCTCGAGCAGTCGGGTTGCGGCCTGGGCCCCAGTGACCCCCATCATCGTGCGGCCGGCGGTGTCGAAGCTGAGAGTCACGGCGATCGGCAGATCGCACACAGAACGAACCCCTTGCACGGCCGCCTCGATCTCCTCGATCGACGACATCGTCTCGATCCAGAGCAGATCGGCACCACCATCGCGCAGACCGGTTGCCTGTTCGGCGAAGGCCGCTGCTGCGTCGGCCCCAGCGAGCGAACCGAGCGGGGCGATGAGCTCGCCGGTCGGCCCGATCGAGCCGGCAACGAGGATCCGTCGCGTTGCTTGATCGACGACGTGACGTGCGTGACGCGCCGCCTCTCGATTGAGTTCGACCACCCGGTCATCGAGCTTGTGCAGCTTGAGCCGGTAGCGACTTCCGCCAAAGGTGTTGGTCAACACGATGTCGGATCCGGCGTTGACGTAGGACTCGTGCAGCCCGTGCACGACATCGGGGCGGTCGAGGTTCAGGCGCTCCGGTGCGTCCCCGGCCTCGAGGCCGGCCGCCATGAGCTGGGTTCCTGTCGCGCCGTCGACGACGAGGAACTCACGTTCTGCGATGAGCTCCGCAAGGATCGAACCGGTCATGACTCCGAATCGTACGACTTCACCGCTGGCTAACTGTTGCTGGCGCCGTCCCGATACGAATGCGCGCTCGACTATCGATCGCGCAGTTCGCGACGCAAGATCTTGCCCGAGGCGCTCTTCGGGATGGCCTCGATCGTCTCCATCAGGCGGATCTGCTTGTACGAGACGAGGTGCTCGCCAACGAATGCTTGCAGTTCCTCGAGCGTCAGAGTTTCACCGGGAACAACCTGCACGAAGGCTTTCGGCAGTTCGCCGGCGGCAGCGTCGGGCACACCGATGACCGCGACATCGAGCACCTTCGGATGCGTGACGATCAGGCCTTCGAGTTCGGCCGGCGGCACCTGGAAACCGTTGTACTTGATGAGTTCCTTGATGCGATCGACGATCGAGAAATAGCCGTCGTCGTCGACGATGGCCACGTCACCGGTGTGCAACCATCCGTCGGCATCGATCGTGTCGGCGGTCGCCTGCTCGTTGTTGAGGTAGCCCTTCATCACCATCGGTCCACGGACCCACAGTTCGCCTCGTTCGCCAACCGGTTGATCCTCGCCGGTCTCGGGGTCCACGATTCGACTCTCGACATTGCTCACCGCAACGCCGCTGGTGCCGGGTTTGTTGCGACCTTCGGGGGTGCAGTGCGTGACCGGGCTGAGTTCGGTCATACCGAACCCTTGGACGACTTCACAGTTGATCCGCGCTGCGCATGCCTCCTGCAGTTCGACGGTGAGTGGCGCCGCACCCGAGAAGACCTGCTTGACCGACGACAGGTCGTAGTCGTCGACGATGGGGGCCTGCGCCAACCCGAGGACCATCGGAGGCACAGCGAAGAAACGGGTGACCTTGTAGTCCTGCACCAACTGGAGCGCTTCTTGCATGTCGAATCGCGGCATGGTGAGCACGGTGACGCCATTGGCGAGCATGCCGTTCATCAGGACCTGCATGCCGTAGATGTGGAAGAACGGCAGGGCCGACAGGCCGACTTCGTCGTCGGTGTAGACGAGCACATGTTCCATCTGACAGATGTTGGCCACGAGGTTGTAGTGCGTGAGCATCACGCCCTTGGGCAGGCCGGTGGTACCCGACGAGTAGGGAAGCACCATGACGTGATCTCGGACGTCGACGGCAACCTGCTCGATCGGCTCTCCCAGATAGTCGACGAACGGTGTGGTGCCCTCGACAGAATCGATCGTGACGATTTCGGTCACGTCGGTACCTTCGATCGCCTCGCGGGCAACGTCGACGAACATTCCGATCGTGACGAGCAGATTGGCGCCTGCGTCCTGCAATTGGTGCCGGACCTCACCGGGACCGTAGGTGGGATTGATGGTGGTGAGCGTCGCACCCGCCGTCGCCACGCCATGGAACACCACCGGATACTGGGGCAGATTCGGTGCCATCAGCGCGATGCATGAGCCGGGACCGACGCCGCGTTGGGCGAGGCCGCCGGCAAAGCTGCGAGCGGCCCGCTCGAGTTGCGCAAAGGTGTACTCGTTGCCGTGACCGTCGGACACGGCAATGCGGTCGGGATACTCACCCGCCGTTGCGAAGACATGATCGGTGATCGACACCTCGGGGATCACGACGTCGGGCAGGCTGCTGGCGTGGATCAGGGACACGGGACACTCCATCGGTGGGGACGAACACAAAACCTAGCTTCAGTTCTGACACGCCAGTACCTATGCTTTGCCCATGACCCCCGACGATCCACTGGGTCGCCTCCTTCCTCGTTATGAACTCGCCGGGCAACGACCCGAGATCGACTGGAACATCCAACCGGCGACCAGAAAGCCTCCCCGGCCCGAGACGATGGACCAGGCGTTTCTTGTCGATCTTTCCCTCGGTGGCGCGCTGATCGAAGCTGCCGGAGACGATGCCACTGCGGTTGGCGACAAGGTCATGATGCGTTTCGGAGACATCGAGGGCCACGTGATCATCCGGCACCGACAAGATGTCGAAAACGGTGCGCTCCTCGGGGTCGAGTGGGATGTCTCTGTCGATGCGGTCGACCTCATCAAAGCGGCGGTCGGACTGGTGCGGGCCACTGGTGAGCTCCCAGAGGAATGGGCGCAAGCCCCGTCCCCAACGCCCGAGGTGCAGTCGCTCAGAAGGGGGGACGACTTTCTCCGGAACCGGTTGCTCCCCCGCCACTCTCTGGATGGACAGCGACCTCGCATCGGCTGGGACGTCAAGTCAGCCAATCCCCTTCGTCGCCGCCGAACTCCGGAGAAGGAAGCGGTACTTCTGGACCTCTCCCTCGGGGGTGCACTTGTCGAGGTCAGCGCTCCAGACACGCATGCAGAGAACGACCGGGTCAACGTTCGGCTCGGAGGCGTCGACGATCACGTGACCATCCGACACCGCCAGGAGTCGGGCGACACCGTCCTGTACGGGGTCCAGTGGAGCGGGTCCCACGAGATGACCCGGGTCGTCACACGAGCCGTCGAAATGACCGTCGGCGACACCGACCACAGACTCCAGACGCGCTGGGAATCCGGCCGCGACTGACAAAGAACGGCAAACCGCCATACGCTTTGCCCATGGACCTTTCGGTGACGCGGATTCGTCGTGCCATGCGCGACACGTGGATCGAGATCAGGGCCCGTCGCGCCGGGCGGGCGGGCATCGTCAGGCCGAAGGTGAACAGCGCACGACAGATCGCCGGGATCACCGGCGCGCTGATGTCGAACGGCTACGACCGGATCGCCGAGAGTTCGAAGGCGTACGAAAAGTCGTTCGACCCGCACATTCCGCCCAGTGTGCACATCTCCTACAACGACATGCTGCGCCAGAACGTGCCGGTGCCGTTGGCAGAGCGGTGTATCGAGGATTGGCGAAACCCCCCTCGACCCGATGTCGATGCCGAACTGAACGCCATCCTCGACGACGCCGTCGACCGGTAAGGGTCAGCGGGTACGAACGATCAATTCGTCGAGGCCGCGAAGGTTGATCCGACCGTTCCACCTCGGCTCATCCACAATGTCGACCTGACCGAACCGCGTCACGAAACTCTCGATCGCCACTTCCGCTTCGAGCTTTGCGAGTGAGGCTCCCAGGCAGTAATGGATACCGGAGCCGAACGACACATGCTGACCAGCGTTGGCCCGTGTGAGGTCGAAGGTCTCGGCGGTCGGACCCCAGAAGTCTGGGTCTCGGTTGGCTGAGGCCAGGGATGCGAGGACGAGCGCACCCTTGGGGATGTCGATCCCGCGAAACACGAGGTCGGCTGTTGCCACTCGACGGGTCATCTGCACCGGCGAAACCCAGCGAAGGAGTTCATCGATTCCAGTTGGTGGCATGCCGTGGGTGCGAACGAGTTCGAGTTGGTCGGGATGTCGAAGCAGTTCACGAATCCCTGTTCCGATGAGGTTGACGGTCGTCTCGTGCCCGGCGATGAACAGCAGCGACACCTGGTCACGCAACTCCCGGGCCGTCATGGTGTCACCCTCGTCTTCTGCGTCGATCAGCGCCGTCAGCAGATCGTCTCCCCGGTTCTCGGCCTTCCACTCGATGACCTTTGCGAGGTGCGCTCCCATCTTCTCGTCAGCATCGAGCGCTGCTGCGACCTCTGCCTCGCTGACCACAGGATCGATCATCTTCACGATCGCGCCGCTCCAGTCGCGGATGAGATCCTTGTCGGCCTCTGGCATGCCGAGCATCTCGGAAATGACATCGAAGGGAAGCGGGAACGCAAGCCGCTCGACCACATCGGCGTCTCCCTCGACTGCCATCTGCTCGAGCATCTCGTCGACCATGCGTTGGATCAGTGGGCGCAGAGCCTCGATCGTTCGCGGCGTGAACGCCTTGCCGACAAGGCGGCGCAACCTGGTGTGATCGGGAGGATCGATGTTGAGAATCGAACGGTTGCGGTCGTCGAGACCGACATCCTCGAGGAGCGCAGTCCGCTCGAGGCGCTCCATGTCGAGATTCTCGTCATCGACACTCAACGTCGGATCCCGCAACAGCGTGAACGTGTCGTCGTATCGAAACAGGCCCCATTGCCCGGTCAACAGATGATGGACCGGATCGTGGGCGCGGATCTCGGCAAGGTGCGGCCACGGGTCCTCGATGTAGCCCGCTTCGAGTGGGTTGAAGAAGACTGATTCGGTTCCACTCATGTCGTGATGCTACGCCGCGGGCCCGAGGACGAGTCGACGTAGCATCGGTTCCATGTCGTCGGTCGGCCCACACGAGCAGGACGTCGAAGAGGGCATCGCCCCGTGGGACGGCCGCCGCGTACCGATGACGTTGCTCGGCGGGTACCTCGGCAGCGGAAAGACCACCATCCTGAACGAGTTGCTTCGCGCAACCGACCGGCCACTCGCCGTGCTCGTCAACGATGTGGGTGAGATCAACATCGATACTCGTCTGCTTCAGAAGCGCTCGGGCGACACGTTGGAGCTCACCGGTGGGTGCGTCTGCTGCTCGATGAGGGAGGGTCTTGGCGCGGCCCTGGCCGAACTACGAGCCCGACCCACGCCACCCGATCATGTGATCATCGAGCTCAGCGGTGTAGCCGACCCGACCCAGGTTCTGCCGTGGACGAATTCCGACGGGTTCCGGCTCGACGGTCTGATCATCCTCGTCGATGCCACCGTCGCCGTCGTCCAACTCGGCGACGAGCGTCTACGACCGCTGCTCGAGCGACAGATCAGCGCTGCCGATCTTGTGGTGATCACGAAATCCGAGCTGGTGAGCAAAAATCAACGCGCCATGGTGGAGCGAGCCGTGCTCGACGTGTCGCCTGGTCTTCCGGTGGTCGACGACCTCGACGGGACCGTCGGCTCTACCCTGCTCGACCTGGGAACCCGGCGCGGCCGCGATGTCACTGCCGTCCCGCCACCGACGCTGCTCGATCCGCACCGCATCGAGTTGCATCCCCTCCCTCGACCTACCTCCGAGGCCGCGCTCCGAGACCTTCTCGAGGGGCTGAGCGACGATGTCGTGCGGGCCAAAGGCGTCGCCGAGGGACCGGACGGTTCCCGACTGCTGATTCAGGTCGTGGGGCGGCGCCGGCGGGTCACCCCGCTCCCGCACGCCGAGGATCAGGAACCAACCGATCTCGTCGTCATCCGCGTCTGAGCTGCCCGGTCAGGTCCCGGCCAGCGCGTTGATGACCTCACCGAAGCGTTCCATGCCCTGCCCGTCACCGTGCTGGACGACGACATAGTTGAAACCCCAGCGTTCACGGCGTTGCTGCAACTGCTCGACGATCTCGGCGACCGAACCGACGAGCAGCGCCGGTGTTTGGGCGACGTGCTCGGTCGGAGCGCCGAACATCTGCGAAAAGAACTCCAGGGCTCCATCTCGGTCATCGGTGATGGTGGTGTTCATCGACAGTGAGCTGAGTTCGAGTTCTCCAACCCGGTCACCGGCCACATCGCGCACCCGGGCGAGTTTGCGATCGTAGGCATCGGGCATCGAGTCGGCGATGGCGTCGGCACCCACCTCGCCGGCTCGGAGGTTGGCGGTGATCCCGACGATGTCGGCGTTCTCGGCGGCAAGCCCGAGCATGCGTGGGCCACCACCGCCGATGATGATCTTGGGTCCGCCGGGCGTGTAGGGCGACGGGAGTCCGTCGTAGCCGCTGATGCGATAGTGGGTTCCCTCGAAGTCGAAGGCCCCTTCCTGCCAGCAGCGTTTGATGATCTCGAGACTCTCGAGGAAACGCTCGATGCGCACGCCGGGGGTGTCGTACGTCATCCCCGACTCGTCGTAGTCGGTCCGCATCCAGCCCGCACCGAGACCGAACTCGACACGACCCTCGGCGATGTGGTCGAGCGTGGCGATCTCCTTGGCCAGCACCACCGGATGCCGGTAGTCGTTGCCGAAGACGAGCGCACCGACGGTGAGTTCGGTTGTCACGGCCGCGGCAGCCGAGAGCGCGCTCAGCACTCCGTACTGATCGTGAAAGTGATCGGGCATGAGCAGCGACGAAAACCCCGCCTGCTCGGCGTAGCGCGCCGTGTCGACCCACGTCATACCTTCGATCGGGCCGTGGGTCTGCAGTCCAAAGCGGAACGGTTGCGTCATGACGACCAACCCTAGGGTCGGTTCACGCCCCCGGCCAGGTGTCGGCGACTCGGTAGCCGGTGGGCCACGGGTCGGTCGGATCGACGAGGTGGTGCGTGATACCGGTGATCCACGCCCGCCCGCTGATTTCCGGAATGATCGAACCGTCCACCCCAACCTCGACGATCCGACCACGAAACTCCGATCCGATGACGGAACGCATGAGCAGCTGCTCGCCGATGCCAAGCAGACCTCGGGCGTGCAGCACAGCAAGACGAGCCGACACGCCGGTCCCAGTCGGCGAACGGTCGAGCTTGCCCGGGTCGATCACCGACGTGCTCTGCATCTCGAACCCCTCGGGACCTTCCTCGAGCGGCCCTGCGATCTGACAGAACGAGATGTGAGCCCAGTCCGGGTTGGTGGGATGTCGAAAGCCCAACTGCTCATTGGCCGCCACCGTGATGAAGGCGCCGAGCTCGGCGAGCTCAGAGGCAGCCGCCGGTTCCACCGACATCCCGAGATCGACGGCGTCGACCAGCACGAAGCTGTCACCGCCGAATGCCGTGTCGACCCGCACGACACCGATCCCAGGAACGTCGAGTTCGGCATCGAGACGATCGGCGAAGGATGGAAGGTTCCGGACTGCGACCCGCTCGACCTTCCCGGCCCGGCACTCGGCCCGAACCGCAACAAGACCGCCGGGAGCTTCGATCGTGAACTCGGTGACCGGCTCGATCATCGGAACCCGACCGGTCTCGAGCAGCACCGTGGCCACGCACATCGAGTTGCTTCCCGACATTGGCGGCGTGTGACACGGCTCCATGATGATGAAGCCGGCCACCGCCTCTGGCGCGAGCGCAGGTACGAGCAGGTTCACGTGGCGAAACACGCCACCTCGGGGCTCGTTGAGGACGAGGTTGCGAAGCTGCTGGTCGGCGTCGATCCACCTCGACTGAGCCCAGAGCGAATCTCCGGGTGGCGGGTCGACTCCAGCCACGATCACGTCGCCGACCTCGCCCTCGGCATGGCAGCCCACGATCTCGATCGACTCGCTGAGATCGAGGCCATGAGCATTCGACACGACGTGAGATTGCCACATGCAGCCAGCCGGGTCGGGTCTACGCTGCGCGCATGACGACGACCTCGCCGGTTCTCGTGGTGTCGATCGACGGGATGGCACCTCGGCACATCACGCGTTCGAGCATGCCCACGCTGACCACGCTCGTCCGCGAAGGTGCCTCGTGCTTTCGTGCACAGACGGTGCGGCCACCCTGGACGCTTCCAGTCCACACCTCGATGTTTCGGGGTGTCGACCCGTCGAGCCACTCCATCGTCGACAACACACCCACCGAACCGAAGACACCTGCCCCTTCCTTTCTCCGCCACGTTCGAGACGCCGGCCACTCGACGGCGGTGTTCTTGAACTGGCTGCCGCTCGATCATGTACTCGAGCGCGATGCAGCCGAGCGCCGGTTCGTGATCGATGGCGGCTATGGACCCGACGACGACCGCCGCACGGTTGACGCAGCCCTCGAGGCGCTCGCCGAGGGCATCCACGACCTCGTGTTCGTCTACCTGAGCCAGCCAGATGCCGACGGGCACCGGTTCGGCTGGGACAGCCTGGAGTATCTCGACGCTGCGAGGCGCTCCGACACCGAACTCGGCCGCCTCCTCGACGCCGTAGGGCCCAACAGCCCGGTACTCGTCACGACAGATCACGGCGGCCTCGAAAAGAACCACGCCGACGAGATTCCTGCAGTTCTCGAGACGTTCATCGTTGTTCGCTCACCGGGACGCATTGCGCCGGCGTCGGTGTGGGACAGCGCCAGCGCACTCGACGTTGCCCCAACCGTGGCCGATCTGTGCCGACTCGAACCAGACCCGCACTGGGAGGGCCGCTCGTTGCTCGGCTCCGAACGCCCGCTGAGCGACGTGCTGATGGAGTGGCTCGCCGCGACTGCCCATGCGTCGTACGGCGAGCAGGTCACCATGCTCGACCACGCATTGCAGTCCGCTGCGCTGGCCCGAGCCAACGGCGAAGGCGACGAGATGGTGCTCGCCTGCCTGCTCCACGACATCGGCCATGCGCTCGGCGATGCGGGGCACTGGGGCTTTCCGGGACATGCACAGGTCGGAGCACAGGCGCTGCAGCCGTTCCTGGAGCCGGCGATCGTCGAGCCGATTCGGCACCATGTCCGCGCCAAGCGGTACCGGGTCGCCGTCGAACCCGGCTACCACGAGCGGTTGAGTCAGGCCTCGCAGATGTCGCTGCTCGAGCAGGGTGGCCCACTCCCGCCCAACGAGATCGAAGCGTTCGGACAGCTCCCGTTCGCCGACGAAGCCGTCCGCCTGCGCACCTATGACGATGACGGGAAGGTCGAGGGCCTCGCGATCGAACCACTGGAGTCCTTCCGCCCCCTGCTCGATGCGGCACTCGCAGCCGAACCGCCGATCGACCCTGCCTGGGCTCGTGATGCCTGCCGCTGTCCTTCGTGTCGAGATGCAGGGACCGACCAGCATCTCCTCGGCGCTGCTGATCTCGACGGTTGGACGGTCATCACGTCCTCGGAGACAGACGGCGTGCGTCGTGTGCTCCTCCACCATGTCGACGGCACGAGACACGAGGCGATGATCCCGGCGCCGTCGCCTCATGGCGACCGGCACCTCGGCTGGCCGGCGGACTTCTCGTCACAGGTTCGCGCCGAGAGCACGGCCCGATCCGGGGATCTTGCCGAGTTCAACAGGCAGCTCGCCACCTACGGCATCGCCTTGTTGCACGAGTGCGGTGACGCCGAGGGAACCGTCGTGGAGATCGGGAACACGATCGGCTTCGTTCGTCGAACCAATTACGGGACCCTGTTCGACGTGCGGGCTGAACCCGATCCGATCAACCTCGCCTACACACCGGTCGGACTCGGGGCCCACACCGACAATCCGTACCGGGAGCCGTGCCCGACCGTGCAGTTGCTCCATTGCCTGCAGGCGGCGAGTGAGGGTGGCGCCAGCCGCTTCGTCGACGGCTTCGCAGCAGCCGAGCAGCTTCGAGACCAGGCGCCGAACGAGTTCCGGATGTTGACGACCACCGACGTCATGTTCCGCTTTCACGCCGACGATGTCGATCTTCGTGCCACCCGACCCTTGATCGAGGTCGATCGATCCGGGAGGGTGCGGGCGGTACGGGTGAACAACCGCTCGATGGAGGCACCTCGGTTGTCGCCGAGTGCCTCGGCACGGTTCTACGCCGCCTACCGTTCGTTCGTCGAGATGCTCGAAGGTCCTGACTTCGCACTGGAGATCACACTGCAATCCGGCGAGTTGGTGGCGTTCGACAATCAACGGGTCCTTCACGGTCGGAGCGCGTTCCCCACCACCGAATCGCGCCACCTCCAGGGCTGCTACATCGACATCGATGCCGTCCGGTCGGCCGCCCTGCTTGCCGGGGGCTGACAACGACGAGGGCCGTCTCGCCCTGAGGCAAGACGGCCCTGTCGTTCACACGTCACGCGTCGCGACGACACCCACACCCGTCGGGGGTGTGGACACGTCGCAACCGCCGATCAGCCCTTGGCCTCGGTGAAGGCGTCGGAGAAGTTGATCTCGAAGTCGCCGGTGTCAGCGATGAACTCGAGCTTGCTCTGATCGGTCGGATAGACGATCGGGTCGTCGAGGACTTCCTGATCGATGAACGGCTCCGACGCAGCATTTGGGCTGGCGTAGTAGTTCCAGTTGGTCAACGCAGCACCGTTCTCGGCGTCGAGCAAGAAGTTGATGAACGTGTGCGCAGTGCACGGATGGGGTGCGTCGGCGACGACGGCCATGTTGTCGACCCATCGCGTGCCCCCTTCCTGCGGGACGAAGTAGGTGTACTGCTCGGGATCATCGGCCTCGAAGAACTGCACGAGGAAGTTGCCGCTGTAGCCGTGCGTGACGGCCGCCTGGCCCGAGACCAGCAGCTCGTCGTACTGGTCGGAATCGAAGGCAGCCACCCGGTTCGTGGCATCTGCCACGAGTGCCTTGGCCTCGTCGAGCTCGTCGATGCTCGTGGTGTTCAAGGAGTAACCCAGATACTTGAGGGCTGCACCCATGGTTTCACGAGGATCGTTGAGAATCGTGATCGCGCCCTCGAGGTTGTACTCCGCAGCAAGCGCTGGGTCGAAGATCAGACCCCAGGTTTCCGGAACGTCGGGACCAGTCACCGCCAGGTCGACACCGAGCCCGGTGGTGCCCCACTGATACGGCACCGAGTATTCGGCGTCAGGGTCGAAGGGCAGACCTGAGGCGAACTCGTCGGCCAAGTTGCTCAGGTTGGGCACCGCGTCCTTTTGGATGGGCATGATGTCGCCCGAGTCGATCAGAATCGAGACCATGTAGTCGGACGGCACGATGAGGTCATAGCCGCTGTTGCCCGCCGAGATGATCGGTTGCATCGCCTCGTTGGAGTCGTAGTTGTCCTCGTTGATCGAGACCCCGAACTCCGCTTCGAAGGCGGTCTGCAGGTCGGGATCCATGTACTCGGACCAGTTGTAGAGGTTCAGGTCACCATCGGTCTCACCGACCGCACAGGCTGCTTCACCGCCACCGTCGTCGTCACCGCCACACGCAGCGGCGACGAGGGTGAGCGCGAGGAGTGCAGCCAGCAGCCGCCCCCAAGTCTTGATATTCATGGTTCGGTTCTCCCCTTTTGAGGTGTAGGGACTCGACGGCCCAGATAGACCGCGATCTTGTCAGATTTTCACGATGTCTCGTCGGCTTCCGAACGCAGACCGTCGGCGAGCAGCATCATGGCGATCAGCACCAGCGACGCCACCAACATGACGACGGACACTGCGTTGATCATCGGTGTGACCCCTTTGCGGATCAAACTGAAGACAAAGACTGGCAGTGTCGTTGCTCCGGGCCCGGCCGAGAACTGCGTCACGACAACGTCGTCGAGCGACAAGGTGAGTGCAAGCAGCCCTCCCCCGAGAACGCCCGGAAGGATCTGCGGAAAGGTCACATGGGTGAAGGTCTTCCAGCGGGTTGCGTAGAGGTCCATGGCCGCTTCTTCGAGGCGATCATCCATCCCCGCGAGTCGGGCGCGGACCACGACGGAGACGAAGCTGATGTTGAAGGCGATATGACTGATGATGATCGTCTGCAAACCCTTCGCAAACTCGAAGCCGAGGTACGTGTCGGCGAAGGTGATCGCCTCCGAGAAGAAGATCAGCATCATGATGCCCATCGTGACGTCCGGAATGATGATCGGGAGGTACAGCAGTGCATCGAAGACTCGCTGACCGCGGAACCGGAAGCGTTCGAGACTCAACGCCGCAAGCGTTCCGAGCACGACAGAGACGATGGTCGACACCGCTGCCACTTTCAGCGACGTCCAGATCGCGCCGTCGTGAAACGCCGTGAGCTGTTCGTTGTCGAGAAACTCGCGATACCAGTCGAAGGTGAAGCCACCCCATTGCCCGACGAGTCGGTCTCCACTGAACGAGAAGACGACCAGGAGGAGGATCGGCGCATAGAAGAAGCCGTAGACGGCAGCGGCGTGCACACCGAGCATCCGTCGACCCATTCGCGTCCCGGTGGCGGTCACAGGTTTCGACCTCCACTCCGGAAATACCCGATCGTCGCAGTGAGCATCACAACCATCAGCACCACAGAAAGCGACGCACCGAACGGGAAGTTCCGGGCCGTTCCGAACTGGGTCACGATGTAACTACCCAGAAGTACTTCCTTGCCGCCGCCCAAAATGTCGGGGGTGACGTACGCACCGAGACTCGGCACGAACACCAGGATCGAACCGGCGACGACGCCGGGCATCGACAATGGCAGAAGCACCCGCACGAAACTCTGGCGCGCATTGGCGTAAAGATCGCGACTCGCTTCGAGCAGCGCCGCATCGATTCGCTCGATCGATGCGTAGAGCGGCAGGATCATGAACGGCAGAAAGCTGTAGACGAGACCGAGGATGACTGCGAGCTTCGTGAACAGCGGTTCGGGAACATCGACGAGCCACCCGACGAGAAAATCGGGGGCGATCCAATCCGGCAGGTCGATGACCCAGTCAGTCACCGTGTCGATGCCGAACGCCTCGGCCGTGGTATTCCACGGACCGTCTTCGGCGAGAATCAGCCGCCACGCATAATTCCGGACCAGGAAATTCGTCCAGAACGGAATCATCACGAACACGAGCATGAGGTTGCGGGCTCGCGCCGACAGCGTCGTCATGAAGTATGCGAACGGGTACGCAACGACGAGGCAGATGACCGTGGTCAACAGGGCGAGCCCGAGCGAACGGATGAGAACGTTGCGGACGAGTTCCTCACCGAGTCGTTCGTAGGACGCCAGGTTCCAGTCACTGAGTGCAACCCCGCCTCGACTGGTGCGCGTGGCGAATGAATAGACCACGACGATCCCGAACGGGACGGCGAAGAAGACGATCAGATAGATCCACGCAGGGAGCGCAAGGAGGAACCCGCGGCGGCGCGCTTGGCGCTGAGCGAGTGCCTCGAACTCCGGCGTCACCCGGTCGGCTTCGGGAACATCGATTACGGTCACTCGTCGCCCACCACCCACACGGCTCCTGGGTCCCACCAAATGGACACGGTTGCACCAGGCTCGTGCAACGCTGCCCCCGGCCGGTTCTCCTCGCGGACCTCTACCTCCATCCAATCCAGACGGACGGTGTAGACGCGAGCGTTTCCCAAGTAGGTCATTCGATCGACGACACCCTCGACCGATGGTCGATCTTCGACTGCTTCCGTGGCTGCGATGTGCGCACGCTCCGGACGCAGGCTCACGGCCACCGCCGTGCCGACGGGCCGGTCGCTCGAGGCCTGCACTCTCGCCCCATTCGCCAGGCACACGGTCGACGAGTCCTCGACGGTGCCTTCGAGCAAATTGGTCTGGCCGATGAAGTCGGCGACGAAGCGATTCGCGGGGTGTTCGTAGATCTCCTCGGGGGACCCGACCTGCAAGATCCTGCCCTGATCCATGACAGCGATACGGTCGCTCATCGTCAGCGCTTCTTCTTGATCGTGGGTGACGAAGACGAAACTCACGCCGAGTTCTTGTTGGAGCCGCTTCAGTTCACCCTGCATTTCTTGTCGAAGTTTGAGGTCGAGCGCACCGAGCGGCTCGTCGAGCAGCAGCACCTTGGGCTCGTTGACGAGCGCTCGGGCCAGAGCTACCCGCTGCTGCTGACCTCCCGACATCTGGGAGGGTTTGCGCATCTCCATTCCGGCAAGGCGAACGAGATCGATTGCCTGCGCCGCTTTCACTCGGGCTTCGCCCTTGTTCACCCCCTGCATCCGGAGTCCGAATGCAACGTTGTCGAGCACGTTCATGTGCGGGAAGAGTGCGTAGCTCTGAAAGACGGTGTTGACGGGCCGCTTGTTCGGCGGCAGCGTTCCAACCTCGTCCCCGAAGATCTTCAGGCTTCCCTCGGTCGGGAAGTCGAGGCCGGCAATCATCCGCAGTGTGGTGGTTTTGCCACACCCGGAAGGGCCGAGCATGGCGAAGAACTGACCGTCGTCGATTGCGAGATCGATGGCATCGACGGCAACAACATCGCCGAATCGTTTTGTGATTCCTTTGAGCTCGACTGCTGCGGTCATCAGTTGGTTCCCCA
Organism: Acidimicrobiales bacterium; assembly: GCA_049437325.1. GTDB lineage: Bacteria > Actinomycetota > Acidimicrobiia > Acidimicrobiales > Aldehydirespiratoraceae > UBA11606. The sequence continues at coordinate 3,756 of JBMTIM010000038.1, read as the reverse complement.
GTCGTAATTCTGCTGCACCATCCGCAGGTACGTCATGATCTCGACATCACTGACGGGATCGGTGTCACGAATCTTGTCACTCACCTCCAGAAGGTGTTCGCGGTCGCGACAGACGACTTCGGCGAGAACGTCGAATCGACCCGTCGTGACGACCGTGTAGTCGACCGAGTCGATCTGACTGATCTTTTCCGCCGTCGTGTCGACGGCACGTGAAACCTTGATGCCGAGCATCGCTTGGAACGGATAGCCGAGTGAGACGGGATCGGTGACTGCCACGATCTGGATCACGCCGCGATCTTGGAGGCGATTGACTCGTTGACGAACGGCGGCTTCGCTGAGTCCGACGAGGGGGGCGAGCCGTGAGTAGGCGGCGCGACCATCGACTTGGAGTTCGCGAATGATTGCCTTGTCGACGTCGTCGAGATGGACCGAGTCCATCAGTGGAACCGCTCCATCTCAGCCATGGCTTCCGTGAGGGCCTGGCGGATGACCTGATTCATGGTGTCGAACTCCACCTGGCCTGCGATCAGCGGAGGCGACAACTGGATCACCGGCTCACCCCGGGCGTCGGCTCGACACAGCAATCCCAGTTCGGCGAGGCGGTTCGAGAGGAACGACCGGAGCAGGTGCTGCGCCTCTTCGGCGGTGAAGGTCTCTTTCGTCCCCTTGTCCTTCACCAGTTCGATTCCGTAGAAGTAGCCCATACCGCGGACGTCACCGACGATCGGCAGGTCGGAAAGGTCGTCGAGTGCAGCCCGGAACGAGGCCTCGTTTGCCAGTACGTTGCCGCAGAGATCGTCGCGCTCGAACAGGTCGAGGTTGGCGAGCGCCACCGCACACGAAACGGGGTGCCCGGCAAAGGTGTAGCCGTGGAGAAACTGCTCGTCGGTGTCGGCGAACGGTTCGGCGATCTTGTCGCTCACGAGCATGGCACCGAGCGGGGCATACCCAGAGGTGAGCCCTTTGGCCGAGGTGATGATGTCGGGCTGATAGCCGAGACGTTCACAACCGAACATCGTTCCGAGTCGGCCATAGGCGCAGATCACCTCGTCGGAGACGAGCAACACCCCATAGGTGTCGCAGATCTCACGTACCCGCCGGAAGTACCCGTCGGGTGGCACGAAACAGCCACCTGCGTTCTGCACCGGTTCGAGAAAGACGGCAGCGATGGTCTCGGGACCCTCCCGCAGAATGGCCTGCTCGATCTCTTCTGCGAAGTACGAGTCATCGGCTGCGTGCGGCGGCAGACGGTAGCTGTTGGTGGCAGGCACCTTGATCGCGCCGGGAACCAGCGGTTCGAACATGCCCTTCACCGAAGCGAGCCCGGTGATCGACAGCGCCCCCATCGTGACGCCGTGATAGCTGAGATCGCGGCTGATCACCTTGGTCCGAAGCGGCTCACCCTTCGCCTTGAAGTATTGACGGGCGAGCTTCCAGGCCGACTCGACGGCCTCGGACCCCCCGCTGGTGAAAAACACCCGGTTCAGGTCACCAGGCGCCAGGTCGGCGAGTCGCGCCGCGAGGTGAACCGCGGCCGGATGCGCATAGGTCCAGATCGGAAAGAAGGCAAGGGTCTCGGCCTGTGCGCCCGCGGCGGCGGCAAGTTCGGGCCGGCCGTATCCGGCCTGGGTCGTGTAGAGACCTGCAAGACCGTCGAGGTAGCGCCTGCCCTGCGAGTCCCACACGTAGCAGCCCTCACCGCGTTCTATGACCGTCATGCCGTCGACACTGCGGCCGAGGCTCGAGAACTGACCCCACAGGTGTCGGGTTGCCAACTCGGCCAATTCGACGTTCGATGCCATCGTGATCCCTTCAGCTCGCCACGGATTCAACACCACGACCGGGGCAGCTGCAACCGAATCGGTTGCGCAAGTCGATCTCGGCCAACAGAATCGGTGTTCATGGGCGAGTTGCAGTACGTCAATCTCTCCGCCGAGTACGCCGATGCGCTCGAGGAGCTCGAACTTGCAGTTTTTTCCACGATCAACCCGGACGACCTCTACGACGCAGCCGAACTCCGCGCTCTTGCTGCGGTGTTCCCCGAGGGCAATTTCGTGGTCCTCGACCAGGACAGACCGGTCGGCATGGGACTCGGCATCCTGACCGACTTCGACTTCGCGCACGCTCAGCACTCACTGTCCGAGGTGGGGGGAACCGAGCTTCACGATCCCGACGCAGACTGGTACTACGGCACCGACATCTCGGTGTATCCCGAGTACCGAGGTCGAGGAGTCGGGCGTCGCCTCTACGAGCTCCGGAAGCAGTGTGTCCGATCACTCGGCAAGCGAGGCATCGTCGCCGGTGGGGTCATTCCCGGCTACGCAAACCACATCGACGAGATGAGTGCGCAGACGTACATCGACAGGGTGGTGGCTGGCGAACTCTACGACCCGACCCTCACCTTCCAACTCGAGAACGGTTTCGAAGCCCGCGGGGTGATCGAGAACTACCTCCACGACCCGTCGGTGGGCAACAACTCGGTACTCATCGTGTGGGAGAATCCTGAGCGCCACCCATGACCGACTCCGACACCTTCCGCACCCTGACAGCCACCCTCGACCGTCTCTTCGATGCGATGGAGTCCGACCCGGAAAAGCCCACCGATCTCGACTCGGTCTGGCGGTATGCGCCGCTCGGCTCGCGATCACTCGAATCTGGAGTGTGGGAGGCCACCGCTGCGACGTGGACCGAGGAGGACTATCCCGTCGAGGAGGTCTGTGTCGTCTTGGCCGGACACCTTCGCCTGACCGACAGCGACGGTGCGACGCACGACCTCCGCACGGGCGACGCATTTCACCTCCCGAGGGGTTGGTCGGGCACGTGGGAGGTTGTCGAGGACATGCGCAAGTTCTACGTCGTCCTTCCGTGAGCGATCCGAGCGCGCTCGTTGCGGCAGCGAAACCTGCTGTCTTCTGGACCGACCGAGCCGATGCGCCAAGCCCTGCTGAGCCGCTTCACGGCTCGTTCAGCTCCGACCTCTGCATCGTCGGCGGCGGATTCACCGGTCTTTGGGCGGCACTGCAAGCCCTCGAGGACAATCCGGGTCGCAGCGTGGTCGTTCTCGAGGCCGATGTGTGCGGCTCGGGAGCATCGAGCCGCAACGGCGGGTTCTGCGACCCCAGCCTGACCCACGGTTTCCTCAACGGACTCATGCACTGGCCCGCCGAAATCCACACGCTCGAACGCCTCGGGCGCCAGAACTTCGAGGACCTGCTCGACTCGATCGATCGCTTCGCCATCCACGCCGACGTCCAACGAGTCGACGAGGTCTCGTTCGCAACCAGCGAAACCCAACTCGAATGGCAGCAGGAAGAGTCCGAGACACTGACGACCCACGGCATCGAGCACACCCTGCTCGACCAGCGCGCTGCTCACGCCGTGGCGCACTCACCCACCTATCTGGGTGGGCTCACCAGCTCCGACATCGCGCTCGTCGATCCGGCCCGCCTCGCCTGGGGACTTCGGCGCGCCGTCCAACGCATGGGCGGCGTGATCCACGACCACTCGCGCGTGACCCAGATCGACGCCGATGAACAGCGGATCCGAGTCGGCACCGATCACGGTGCGATCCACGCACAACGCGTCATCGTTGCAACCAACGCATGGGCCGAGCCGCTCAGACAAATGCGTCGCTACATCGTCCCGGTGTACGACCACGTCTTGATGACCGAGCCCCTCTCGGCTGCGCAGATGGCCGACATCGGCTGGTCGGGTCGCGAAGGGCTCGCTGATGCCGGCAATCAGTTCCATTACTAC
>JBMTIM010000037.1:0-31759 GCA_049437325.1 Acidimicrobiales bacterium | reverse complement strand
GCGCCGAAGATCCAGGACAACCTCTACATCCGCGACTACGACCGCTGCGTGCTCTGTTACAAGTGCGTCGAAGCCTGTGGAGACGATGCCCAGCACACCTACGCCATCGCGGTCAGTGGCCGGGGCTTCGACGCCCGCATCTCCACCGAGTTCGACGTGACGTTGCCCGACTCGGCCTGTGTCTACTGCGGCAATTGCATCGGTGTGTGCCCGACCGGCGCCATCCAATTCAAGACCGAGTACGACCTTCGTGCGGTCGATGACTGGCGTCCCGATGACCAGGAGATCACCCGCACGGTGTGCTCGTATTGCGGTGTGGGATGCAACCTCGAACTCCACACCCAGGACGACACGATCGTGAAGGTCACCTCGCCGGCCGACCACTCCGTCACCAGCGGCATGCTCTGTGTCAAGGGTCGGTTCGGCTGGCAGTACGTACAGCCGCTCGACCCACCGACCCGCAAGGGCTAGCGCAGTCCGCCGCCCGATCCCCTCATGGGACGAGGTTGCTGCACCGGTGACGCCGTCGACGGCTAGGCCTCGCTGCGGATGACGTGGACCCCCTCGGGGTCGACGAGCGAGCCGTGGACGAGACGGTTGTGGTTGTGCCCCACATGGTGCAGCCCGAACGCGGACTGGATCGACGTGTACATACCCATCGCATCCATCGAGTTGTTGACCGACTGCTTGGCAAGGGTCAGTCCGAACATGGGCCGCTTCGCGATGTGGGATGCCAGCGCAAGCGTCTCCGATTCGAGCTGCTCGCGTGCCACGACTCGGTTCACCATGCCGTGCTGCAATGCCTCGCGTGCGCTGATCGACCGGCCGGTGAAAAGCATGTCCTTGGCCAAGCGCTGGCCGGCCTCGTAGGGATGGACGAAGTACTCGTGTCCGTTCACCCCGAACGCGACCACCGGATCGGAGAACGTTGCGTCGTCGCTGCACACGATCATGTCCATCGGCCACACGAGCATCAGGCCGCCGGCGATGACCTTGCCCTGGACTGATGCGATCGTCGGTTTGGGGATGTTGCGCCACCGCCAGCACAGCCCGACATACATCTCGGCCTCACGAGCCATGTAGCCCTCGGCTCCCTCGGCCTCGAAGTGGCACTGGGTGCCGACCGGTTCGACGTCGGCCATGTCCGGGTCGTCACGCAGATCGTGACCCGACGAGAAGTGGTTGCCGTCGGCGGCGAGCACGATGACGCGGATGTCGTCGTCACGAGAGGCCTCGTCGAACGCCTCGTTGAGTTCGGACAACATGCGGTAGTCCTGCGCATTGGCCGCCTCGGGCCGTGCGAGGGTGATGCGGGCGACTCGTTCGGCCGGTCGGTCGAAGCGGATCCGGGTCCACTCGCTCATGCAGTGAAGCCACCGTCGACGACGAATTCGGTTCCGGTCGTGTACTTCGAGTCGTCGGACGCAAGGAACAGCGCAGTGTCGGCAACCTCGTCGGCGTGGGCGGTTCGCCCCATCGGCACCATCGGCCCCAACATCTCCGGCGGCCCGACGAGCGGCAGCATGTCGGTTTCGATCAGGCCGGGGTGGATCGAGTTGACCCGCACGTTGAACGGCGCAAGTTCCTTGGCAGCGCTCTTCGTCATGCCCCGGACGGCCCACTTGGATGCGCCGTAGCCGATGCAGTTCGGCGTACCCCGCAGGCCTGCGATCGACGAGATGTTCACGATGCTGCCACGCTGCTTTTCTCGCATCGACGGCGCAACCGCCTGCATGCCGAGCAACACGCCGGTCTGGTTGATGCCGATCTGGAACTCCCAGTCCTCTGCTGTCGTCGTCTCGAGGTTGCCCTCCCGATAGACGCCGGCGTTGTTGAGCAGACAGTCGATCTTGCCGTAGCTCGCAAGACACCCTTCGACCGTCTTGGCCCAGGCAGCGGCGTCGCGAACGTCGAGGTGGTGGTACTTGGCCGCATCACCGAGGGCCTCGGCGGTTGCTTCACCTTCCTCGTCGAGAACGTCGGCGATGCACACGGTCGCTCCCTCGCCGACGAAAAGCGCTGCCTCTGCCGCTCCCATGCCGCGGGCGCCGCCCGTGATCAGTACGTGCTTGCCGTCCAGTCGTCCCATGGGCGTGACCCTAGGTCCGAGGAGCCCATCAGGCCAGAAGCCGACCGGCCAGTTCGCTCGCAACGGCGGCGGGTGAGCGGCCGTCGGGTTCGAGATCGTGGGTCGCTGTGTTGATCGAGGTCTCGAGTCGGGTGGTGAGTCGGCTGCGAACCTCGTAGCGGAAGCGGGCCGCTCGACGATGCTCGAGCCGGCCGCTGGCCTGCAGATGGGCTCTGTGGTCGGTGACGGCAGCCCACATTGCGTCGATGCCGGCGCCGTCGGTGGCCGTCGTCATGATGATGGGCGGTCGATAACCCGACTCGTCTTCATGGCCGCTCACATGGCTGAGGTCGAGCATGAGCTCGAGGTCGCGGCGAGTGTCGTTGGCGCCGTCGCGGTCGGCCTTGTTGATGACGAAAACATCGGCGACCTCGAGCAGGCCGGCCTTGTTGGCCTGGACGGCATCGCCCCAGCCCGGGTTGACCACGACGACGGTGGTGTCGGCTGCGCCGGCGACGTCGACCTCGACCTGTCCGACCCCGACCGTCTCGATCAGTACCGGATCGAAGCCGCATGCATCGAAGGCACGCACCGAGCCGGGTACGGACAGGGCGAGCCCGCCGGCATGGCCCCGGGTTGCAACGGACCGGATGAACCCGCCGTCACCGGCAACGTCGTCCATGCGCACCCGATCGCCGAGGATTGCACCGCCGGTGAGGGGGGATGACGGATCGACCGCAAGCACGGCCGGCCGCAGACCGAGTGTCGGTAGATGGCGGATCAGTTGCCCGGTCAAGGTCGACTTCCCGGCCCCGGGTGCGCCGGTGATGCCCACGACGTGCGACCCCTTGGCTGCTGGGTGAGTCAACTCGGTGATCTGGTCGGCGATCTCGCCGCCCCGCTCGATCAGCGTGAGGGTGCGGCCGATCGCTCGGCGGTCACCGCCGATGGCCCGCTCGACCAAGTCGACGGTGGAGAGATCCCTGACGCTCACGCCGACTCACTGCTGTCGGTCACGGGGAAACGGCGTTGCGGACGGCCGCCACGACCTCTTCGGCGGGGGCGCCCGGGCCGAGGATTGCAGCGACCCCAGCTGCCTCGAGAATCGGGATGTCTTGGTCGGGAACGATCCCGCCGATGATCAGCGGAATGTCAAGATCGGCTTTGTCGAGCGCCGCGAGCATCGCCGGAGCGAGCGCAAGGTGGCCGGCGTTGTGCATCGACAGCCCGATGGCGTCGGCATCTTCTTCCTCGGCGGCAGCGATGATCGACGCGGTGGTCTGGCGGAGACCGAGATAGATCACCTCCATACCGGCGTCGCGCAGAATGCGGGCGACGACCTTGATGCCGCGGTCGTGACCGTCCAGGCCGAGTTTGGCGAGGACGATCCGGATGACGGGTTCGCTCGTCACACGATCGCCTGTTCCACGTAGCTACCGAACACGTCGCGCATGGCGTTGCTGATCTCTTCCTCGGTGGCGTAGGTCTTGACCGCATCGATGATCGGAGGCATCAGGTTCATCGAGGGATCCTGCGCGGCGTTGCGGAGCGCGTCGAGTGATGCCTCGACCGCAACCGAGTCGCGTTCGTGCTTCACCGCCTCGAGTCGCTTGCGCTGGAGTTCCTCTGTGGTCGCATCGATTCGCAGCAGATTGGTCTCGTCGTCTTCGTTTCCCTCGACGAACTCGTTGACGCCAACGATGACCCGACGACCCGCATTGACCTCACGTTCGAAGCGATAGGCGGCATCGGCAATCTCGCCGACGAAGTACCCGTTCTCGATGCCCGCATAAACCCCCTCGAGCATCGAGCCGTCACCCAACTCCTCGAGATGAGCGAAGACCGCCTCGGCCTGGCGCTCCATCTCGTCGGTCATCCACTCGATGTAGGGCGCTCCGCCGAGGGGATCGACAACATTCGCCACCCCCGTTTCGTGCGCGACGATCTGCTGGGTGCGCAGTGCAATGCGGGCCGCTTTCTCGGTGGGAAGGGCGAGGGCTTCGTCGAAGGCATCGGTGTGCAGCGACTGGGTACCGCCGAGCGCAGCCGAGAGCGCCTGGATGGCAACCCGGGCGATGTTGTTCTCGGGTTGCTGAGCGGTGAGGGAGACGCCGGCGGTCTGGGTGTGGAAGCGGCACATCATTGCCCGCTCGTCGGTGGCGCCGTAGCGCTCCTTCATCCAGCGGGCCCAGATCCGGCGGGCCGCCCGGAACTTGCCGATCTCCTCGAAGAAATCGGAGTGGGCGTTGAAGAAGAACGAGAGCCGCCGGCCGAACTGATCGACGTCCTGGCCCTCGGCCCGCGCCGCTTCGACATAGGCAAAGCCGTTGGCGAGCGTGAAGGCGAGTTCCTGTGCTGCGGTCGAGCCCGCCTCGCGGATGTGGTAGCCGGAGATCGAGACGGGGTGCCATTTCGGCATTTCGGTGGAGGTGTAACGGATCATGTCGGTGATGATCCGCATGCTGGGCCGCGGTGGGTAGATGTACTCCTTCTGGGCCTGATACTCCTTCAAGATGTCGTTCTGGATCGTGCCGGCCAGATCGGCTTTGGCCACGCCGTTCTTCTCGCCGACCGCGATGTACATGGCGAGTACGGCGGCGGCGGGTCCATTGATGGTCATCGACGTCGATACCGAGCCGAGGTCGATGTCGGCGTAGAGATCCTCCATGTCGCGCAGGGTGTCGACCGCAACACCGGCGCGGCCAACCTCACCGAGCGCCCAGGGCGAATCGGAGTCGTAGCCCATCAGGGTGGGCATGTCGAACGCGGTGGAGAGTCCGGTCCCGCCGTTGCGGAGGATCTCCTTGAAGCGGGCATTGGTGTCCTCGGCGGTCCCGAAGCCGGCGAACATGCGCATCGTCCACAGACGGGACCGATACCCGGCCGCATGGAGGCCGCGGGTGTAGGGGTACTGACCGGGGAATGGCCCATCGCCGTGGATGGGGTCGACCGGCACCCCTGACATCGTCTCGAACGGCACGTCGCGGCGCCGGGTTGCGTCGTACTGCTCCTGCCATCGTGACTGCTCGCTCATGGTCGACGCTCCAAATACTTTGACGTCCAACTATTTCTTCGTAGACTACCGCACGTGACGCTGGAGTTCGACCCCATCGAGGAGGCGGCTGCGAACTGGCGATCCGCCGGATGGACTGCGATCGGCGCAATGACCGCTGCCACTTCGATCACTCGCGCCCATCAGATCCTTACCGGCCGCATCGATGCAGCTCTGGCGCCGCTCGGTCTGAACTTCAGTCGTTTCGAGGTGCTGGCGCTGCTGTCGTTCACCCGGGAGGGCATGCTGCCGCTCGGCAAGGTCGGCGACCGACTGCAGGTGCATCCGGCAAGCGTCACCAACACGGTCAACCGTCTCGAGGCCGATGGCTACGTGCGTCGCGAGCCGCATCCAACCGATCGCCGAGCGACGCTGGCCGTGCTCACTGCCGAGGGGCGCCGGCGAGCTGAGCGCGGTGCCGCTGTCCTGGCCGACATCGAGTTCGGGGTCGCCGGGATGAGCCCACGCGCCCGAGCCGCGACAGATCGCGCGATTCTGGAGTTGCGATCGGCGGCCGGCGACTTCGCCTGAGCCGGTTCCGAGCCAGACCGGTGCGACACTGCGAACGGTCGAGCGAGAGGCGTTCATCCGTTCGGGTCCGCTGGGGTGAACGCGATCGGGCGAAGCTACCGTGCCCAGAGGAGGTGTTGACGATGCTCGACTTCGAACTGCCAGCCGAACTCCAGGCACTCCGGGATCGGGCCCGCGCGCTCGCAGCGGAGGGTGTCGCCGAGTTCGGCGCCCACACCGACTCCTGGATCAACGGCTACTCGAAAGAGTTCAGCAAACGGCTCAGCGCCGAGGGCTGGATCGGCATGACCTGGCCGACCGAGTTCGGAGGTGGCGGTCACTCGAACCTCGCCCGCATGATCATGGGCGAAGAAATGATCTCGGTCGGCGCCCCGATCGCGGCGAGTTGGTTCGCCGACCGTCAGATGGGTCCTGCCCTCATCAACTACGGGACACCCGATCAGCAGGTGGAGTTCCTTCCCGGGATGCTCAGTGGTGAAACCACCTGGTGCATCGGGATGAGTGAACCTGACTCCGGCTCCGACCTCGCGAGTCTCAAGACCTCGGCGGTCCGCGACGGCGACGTGTTCGTGGTCAACGGGCAGAAGATCTGGACGTCGTTCGCAGCCACCTCCGATTACATCTATCTGATCTGTCGCACCACAGCGGACGGCCCGCCGCACAAGGGCGTCAGCGAGATGATCGTGCCGATGGATCTGCCCGGCATCGAGGTGCGGCCGATCAAGGACATGACGACCAATCAGCACTTCTGTGAAGTGTTCTTCAACGAGGTCCGCGTGCCGGTCGAGAATCTGGTGGGGGTTGAAGGAGCCGCCTTCAAGCAGACGATGTCGCAGCTGGAAGATGAGCGAGGTGGCATCGACCGGCTTGTCTCCAACAAACCGCTGTACCTGCGCGCTCGTGCTGTGGCCGACACCGACGACCCACTCGTTCGCCAGGAGATCGCAGCGCTCGAGACCGGCTACCGGCTCGGTCGAATCCTCGTGTATCGGGAGGCGCTCAAACAGGCACCGGTCGGGTTCAGTGCGGCCACCAAGTGTTTCTGCACCGAGCATCAGCAACGGGTTGCCGACTTCGCGGCCAGGACCCTCGGCATGGAAGCGGTGACCGACAGCCTCGTCACCCATGCATTTGCGTACAACCCGGCGTACACGATCATGGGCGGAACCTCGAATGTGATGCGCAACATCCTCGGTGAACGTGTCCTCGGGCTGCCGCGTGAGCCGCGGGTCTGACAGACTCGGCCGCGATGGCTGACGCTCGCGCTGACGAATCCGGCGACAATCCGCTGCACAGCTACGCCTTCGATCGATCGACGATCGTTCATCGCACCCCCGCACATCCGACACGGAACGATGTGGTGGTGATGTCGACCGACTTCCACGCCGACCCGTTCGAACGGATGGCGTGGATGCGTGAGCACGCGCCGGTCTACTGGGACGACGAGACAGGACTGTGGGCCATCACCCGCCATGCCGACATCCAACGCATCGAGGCAGATCACGTCACCTTCTGTTCGGTCAAGGGCTCACGTCCCGAGTCGTCAGTACCGTCGATGATCAACACCGACCCACCCGATCACACACGGCGGCGCCGGTTGGTCTCGTCGGGTTTCACGCCGAAGCGGGTCGCGGCCCATGAGGATTTCCTGCGTGCGACGGTCACCGAACTGATCGACGCCGTGATCGACGACGGTGGATGCGACTTCGTGACCGACATCGCCACACCGATCCCGCTGCGGATGATCGCCACCCTGATGGGCCTCCCCCTTGCCGACGAAGCCAAGCTCTTGCACTGGTCCGATCTCTTCGCAACGGGGGGCGTCGACGAGGCATTTCGTGATCAGGTCGTGACCGCCGTGATGGAGTGGGTCGAGTACATCGTCGCCGAGATGGGGACGCGCACCGATGCCGACGCCGAGGACCTGATCACGCTGCTGATGTACCCCGATGCCGAGATCCGGGACGAGCCGATGTCGGCCGAGGATCTGATCTACGAGACCATGCTGATTCTGGTGGGCGGCGATGAGACCACCCGCCACGTCATGTCGGGCGGACTCGAGGCGCTGCTTCTGCACCCCGAGCAACTCGACGCGCTCCGAGCCGACCGGACATTGCTGCCGGGTGCGATCGAGGAGATGCTGCGCTGGGTCACCCCTGTTCGCAACATGAATCGGACGGCGACAGCCGATGTGGAGGTCGGTGGTCAACCGATCCTGGCCGGAGACCGCACGCTGCTGCTCTATCTCTCCGGGAATCGAGACGAGGCGGAGTTCGGTCCCGACGCACACGAGTTCGACATCACGCGGTCACCGAACAAGCATCAGGCGTTCGGGGCGAACGGCCGTCACTTCTGTCTGGGCGCGAGCCTGGCCCGGCTCGAGCTCACGGTCCTGTTCGAAGAGGTACTCGACCGACTCCCCGAGATTCGCCTCGCTGGGGCCCAGAAGAAACGAGACGAGCGCACGGGCAATTTCGTCTTGGGACTGGAGCGTCTGCCAGTCGAGTGGTGATCAGTAGCTCCTCGGAAGCCCCAGCACGTTCTGGGCGATGTAGTTGAGCGTCATCTCCTGGCTGACTGGCGCAATCCGCTGCAGTCGGGCCTCGCGCCAATACCGCTCGACGTGATACTCGCTTGCGTAGCCCACGCCGCCATGGGTCTGCATCGCCTGGTCGGCGGCGAAGAACGAGGCCTCGGCCGCAAGGTACTTCGCGGTGTTGGCGAGCTCACCGCACTCGTGGCCGTTGTCGTACATCCAGGCCGCGCGCAGCATCAGGGTCATGGCTGCGTTGAGTTCCATGTGGGCCTTCGCCAGTGGGTGAGAGATGGCCTGGTTCGCGCCGATTTGGCGACCGAACACCTCTCGTTCGACGGCGTAGTTCGTCGCTCGTCGCAATGCAGCTTCGCCGATACCGCAGGCCATGCCGGCGAGCAGGATCCGCTCGGGGTTCAGGCCGTGCAAGATGTGGTGGAACCCTCGGCCCCGCTCACCGACCATCCGCCACGACTCGACCGGCAAGTCGTCGTAGGCGACCTCGCACGATGCGACCGCGTTGCGACCGACCTTCGGGATCGGCGCGATGTCGCAGTGGGCGGGGTCGAGGTCGACCAGAAAGAGAGTGAGCCCGTTGAAGGAACCGGGCTCGCCGTCGGTGCGGGCGAGGAGGAGGCAGACCTCGGATTCGAGTGCCTTGCTTGTCCAGATCTTGCGACCGTTGACGATCCAACCCCCCATACCGTCTTCGTCGGCGCGGGTGACGATCCGGCTGGTGTCGGTGCCGGCATCGGGTTCGGTCACGCCAAAGGCCACATGCAGGTCGCCCGCTGCGGCGCGGGGAAGGAACGTCTGCTTGAGGCGTTCGTTGCCGAATTTCACGACCGGGTTGAGGCCGAACATCGTGAGGTGCAACGCGGTCGAACCGTTCATCGCAGCGCCGCTCGCTGCGACTCGGTTGAGCACGAGCGCACCCTCGGTGATGCCCTGCCCCCCGCCGCCGTACGCCTCCGGAATCGCAATACCGACCCAGCCTCCGGCGGCCATGTCATCGTAGAAGGCCCAGGGAAACTCGTGTTTCTCGTCGCGTTCAGCCCAGTAGGTGTCGTCGTACCGAGCACAGACGGCCTCGACCGCCGCTTTGATCAGTTCGTGGTCGGGGTTCGGCGAGAAATCCATGGCCGGATGGTAGGCGCCATGGGCGCATGCAGATGAGAAGGCTCACGCAGGGAGGAGGCGGGGAACATCGGCTGCTTCAACAGCTTGGGACCACAGCCAGCCTTGCGCGCGGCTGCAACCGAGCTGGAGGAGGACGGCAGCTTGATCTTCGTTCTCGACGCCTTCGGCAACGGTTTCAAGGTTGAGGGCATCGGCGAGTTTGATGATGGTCCCCACGATTTCTCGATCGACGGGGTCGCTTGTGATGCCGCCGATGAAGGAGCGATCAATCTTGATCGCGTCGACCGGCAAACGTTTGAGCCAATTGAGTGAGCTGAATCCGGTCCCGAAATCGTCAATGGCGATTTGGATACCATGCGAGCGGAGGCGGCCGAGCGAGTTGATGCTTTGCTCAACATCGACAAGCAGTGACCGTTCGGTAATTTCGAGGCAGAGGTTCTCGGGCTTGAGGTTGTTGAGGCTCAAGGCGCGCAGCGCGCTCACTTCGAGCTGTTTGCCCTGGAGTTGCCCAGCGGTGATATTGACCCGAATCATGAGGTCTTCGGCTTGGGCGGTCCACTCAGAAGCATGCGCAGTGGATTCTTCAAGTGCGATTTCGCTCAGTCTGGATGCAACGTTCATCGCCTCGGCAACATCGATGAACTCGTTGGCGGCCACCAAGCCAACACCGGGTCGGCGCCAACGCACGAGCGCTTCCAGGCTGCACACTCGCCCGGTGTCAATGTTGTACTCGGGTTGGAACCAAGTGACGAACTCGTCGTTGTCGAGTCCGTCACGGATACCCGTCTCGATACTCAGGCGATTGCCGAGTTGCTTGATGTCGGATTCTTGGAAAAATGCATACCCATCCTTGCCGGCGTTCTTGGCGGTGACGAGCGCTGCGTCGCCGAAACGCAGCACCGACTCGGGGTCCTCACCGCGCTGGATCGTGGCAATACCCAGGGAACAGGTTGGGTTGACGGTGTAGCCCTCGAGATCGATGGGGGCGCGCAAGTGGTCGAGCGTTCGGTTGGCGAAACCGGCGAGTTCGTGGCGGTCGCGAGGGCCTTCGAAAAGGATTGCGAATTCATCACCGCCGAAGCGGCAGACCAGATCGCCTGAGCGAACGCTGGTGCGGAGCCGGTCTGCCAAGGTCACAAGCACGGCATCACCAGCGTGGTGTCCGAGTGAGTCATTGATCGACTTGAAGCGATCGACATCGATCATCACGATTGACGCACCCAAGTCTCGGACGGCACGGGTCAGTCGTGTGTCGAGCAGTCGACGGTTTGCAAGGCCTGTCAGCTGATCGTGGGACGCTTCGTGCTCCAACGCTTGTCGTGCGGCGACGGCCTCAGTGATGTCTTCGATGTTGATCACGACGTCCTGAGTGGCTTTGTTTTTGATTTCCGAACTTTGCACGCGGAGCCAGCGGCGTTGCCGCCCGGTTTCAACCAAGAGTTCGTGTTCGCCGCGGGTTGGGGCGAAGGTCGGGTCCACGACGCGCCAGTCCTGTCCGATGTCGATGAGCCCCAACGATGAAGCAGCCGTGTTGATTGCTCGCACTTGGCCTTGCACATCGAGGATGAGCTGCCCCGAGGGCGCCGAGTCGAACGTTGCCGAAAACAGCTGGGACAGCCGGCCCGCCTCGAACGACTCGAATATGAGCTCTGCGATCGTCATCAAGACGGGAACGACATCACCTACATCGAGCTCCGTCTCATTGGTATCCCAAAGGATGGTGAGAGCAGCGATCGTTTTCCCGTCGCGGTTCACCGGGATCAGCAGCCGATCAAACCAGGTGACGTTCAGGTACTTTTTGACCGTGGCCATGAGCTCACTCTCAGCGCCATAGAGCCCGGGGGGCCAAGGTCTGTCGCCGATCGTTGCCCAGTCGTCAAGTGTGAACTCGATGGTGGTCTGTGGTGGGAAGAGCTTGTCGCTGCCATTCATGACCACGGTCCCAAGGAGGTCATAGCGCCTGAGGATCGGTGAAACCTCGAGCCATGAGGCGCCGACCCCACCGACCGTCGAGCAGATGTCGGGAAGGATCTCGGTCAGGGCCTGCTCGGCATCGGCACCTCGGCTGAGACATGACGACACCCGCCCCGCCAGGTCCTTCAATTGACCCGAGAGCTGCTCATGGAGCCGTGCCTCGATCGCATCTGTTGCCAGGTTGAGCATGACCCCCACGGACTTCAGGACGGTGAGATGGTCAGTGGTCCAATCCTGTCCGTGCCAAGACAATATGCCGATGAAACCGGGGCTTTCGCCCTCGGCGAGGGCCGCAGCGGCGACGATGTCTTGGGCTCCGAGTTGCTCGAGGATTGGACGGCCGGCGTCGGGGAAGTCAGGGAGCCGGAGCAGTGCAGTGCCTCTTTCGCTCGACACGCTTCGAGCTGTGTCTCGGACAAAAGGAAACGGTTCGATGTCGATCAAACGTCGATTGATATCGAGCCCATCCGAAGTCCCCCAGTTCGCATACGACGTCGTGGAATCCCAGGTAGCCATGTCGGCGTTGAAGGCTTGCCCGAGTTGCTCGAGGGTCCATTCGATCACGACGGTGGGCGACGTGTGGCGGCCCGCAGCTTCGACGAGGTAGTGCCCAATGTCTTCTTCAAGACGGCGAAAAGAAGTACGACGCTCGAGGGAGCGCAGCTCTGAGATCCGGTTGTCGAACTGCAACAGCGTCTTGTTGGCCTCAAGCAGGAATTGAACTTCTTCGGAACCGAGATCAGGTTGGCGCCCGCGGAAGAAAAGCACCAGTCCGAGTATGGGTTGCTCGTCGCTCGCAATAGGGACCGCCCACACCGTCGAGTCCGTCGCGTCGGCTGGCTCTATGCCGAGGGCGAGGTGCGCCTCCTCGGTGAACGTAGAGACGACGACCCCGCTCGTACGATCGAACTCAGCTGCAATACGCAGCCTCTCGCCCGGGAGTTTCTCGGCTGCGTGACCGCGACGGTACCGCTGCGCGTTGTTGGCACCCCCGACGTCGCCACGATTGCCCCAAAGCACCTCGTCGGCATCAAGGATCTCAGCGATGCCCGCGAGAGCGCTGGTCATTGCACGAAAGTCACCAGATTCGCCATGGGTCTCTTGGAGCAAAGGCGAGCCCAGTTCTGTCAGAAGCAAGCGCAATGCGCTCGCTTCTCGGCTCGCTTCTCGGTCCGTTATGCGATCGAGAATGGTGGCGATCGTGCGCGAGGCTGGCGCGAGAAGACTTTTCGCTTCGTTGCTGAGCTCCGACTCCCTTCGAAGAGCGATCAGTGCGCCATTTGGTTCGTCCTGCGAGCCGCCCAGAAGCTCTATCCAGATACCAGTCGACCCCGGAAAGCGTTGGGCAAGCGCCTCCCGCAACGAGTGCGATTGAGTGTCGTCACGAGAACCGTCCGAACGATCTCTGATGGTGGCAAAGTCGAGAAGAACATCGTGGTGCAGTGCGCTTTGCAGGCGCAGCGTGCCGGGGACTCGGTAGCCCAAAATGAGGTCGTCGACACCGATCAAACTGCGCAGCGTCTGCAAGGCAGGTTCCAACTTTTCGAGATCGGTGTGGGATCCGATGGTGAACCCCGTCGTTTGGAGCAGCGAAAGCGCGGAGGCGAACGACGCGAGCGCGTCGGTCGCGACGAGGTGAGGAGCTACCGATGATGGCGTCAAGGGCGAGCCAACTACAGGCTCGAGCGGATCAGTCACTCGCATGAAATCGGCATGTTACGTCCGGTTATGAGCGTTGTGGAAAAGAAACTAGGTCTTTTGGACTAGTCGTGCCCTCAACCCGATCGTGCTGCCACTGCTTGGCTCGCTGGTCAACCCCAACGTCACCGGGCGGGCATCCTCGACGCACGGACACCGGTTCGCTCGAGTCAACGACCCTTGACCTCGTGTTTCCAGGCTTCGTACTCAGCCCGGCGGCTCTCGTCCATAGGGAAGGTGGTGTCGATCGATTCACCCTGCGAGACGCGCCAGAGACCCCACTCCTCACGAAGTTCGTCCTCGACACACTGATCGGCGATCTCCTCGGCGAGACGGGCCGGAAGCACGCAGACCCCTTCGGCATCACCGACGAGAATGTCACCAGGGAAGACGGTGACACCCGCACACACAATCGGGATCTGATGGTCGAGCGGCGTGTGAACCCGGCCGACCCGGGCACCGTGCGAGGCGAAGTGATACACGGGAAGATCGATCTCGGCGATGCCCGGTGTATCCCGCAGGCAGCCGTCGGTGATCACACCCGTACCGCCGCGCTGTTTCACTCGCATCGAGTAGATGTCGCCGATGGTGCCGGCGAGGACCTCGTAGCGGGCCTCCATGATCAGTACCTCGTCGGCCTCGATCGTTTCGATTGCGACGCGCTGCATATTGCGGCCCTTGGTTCGAGCGGTGAACTCCGGGGCCTTCGGGACGTAGCGGAGGGTGTGGGCGTAACCGAGCAGACGAAGGTCGGGACGGGTCGGCTTGAGACCGACGAGAATGCCGTTCTCGATGCCGCGGTCCTGCAAGGCACCGGCCAACGTCGGCGTTGCCACACCATTGAGTTTCGCCTTCAGTTCATCGGTGAGGATGACAGGGCGAGTGTCCTTGTCGTAGCCAGGATCTTCCATGGTCAGGCAATGTAGGCGGTGAAGACACACGTAACCTTCGACGCGCCCGGGCCGACCTCCATGATGTGCCGGGCAGGACGTGACGCTTCGTCGGGAAATCGCTCCAACCACGGAACGTTCAACTTGGCTCTGCTCTCGTGTTCGGCGAGAAAGAACGTCACCTTTGCCACCTGCCCCCACCCACCACCAGCAGCCTCGAGCATCTGTCCCATATGGATGAAAAGGTTTTCGGCCTGTTCTTCGAACGTGGCGGGGAGATCGCGGGTACCGGGGTTGAACGGTGTGGTGATACTCGA
This sequence comes from Acidimicrobiales bacterium, assembly GCA_049437325.1. Lineage (GTDB taxonomy): Bacteria > Actinomycetota > Acidimicrobiia > Acidimicrobiales > Aldehydirespiratoraceae > UBA11606. Next base: position 17,556 of record JBMTIM010000037.1, on the reverse strand, counting down.
CTCGAGCAGGGGCCCTACCTTGCTGGCGGCGGGAAGCGGTGCGAGATGCGACAGGCTCTCGATTTCGATGGACGTTCGCTGCATCATCGGATGATGGCACGCGTCGGTTGTCGGCGGGTTCAGCGTGGAGCGTTTCCGCGTGGCATGCTCACGGCTGTTCGCAGCTCACAAGCAAAGGATCGCTGGATGCACTACGTCGCTCCCACCACGGTGGGCGAGGCTTGCTCGCTCTTGGCCGACAACCCGGGGTCCCGGGTGTTCGCCGGGGCGACCGATCTCGTTCCCCAGATGCGCACCGGCCGGCTCGAGCCGTCGGTGATGGTCGACCTCAAGCGGATCGATCGGTTGATGTCGGTGTCGCATGCCGACGGTCGGTGGACTATCGGTGCGGCAACCCCGGCATCGGACCTCACCCACAATGCAGCGTTCACCGCCATGCACCCCGGCATCTCCGAAGGTGCCGGTCTGATCGGTTCGGACCAGATCCAGAACCGCTCGAGCCTCGGTGGGAACCTGTGCAACGGCTCACCGGCAGCCGATTCGGTACCAGGCATGATCGCAGCCGGCGCCCGGGCCGTGATTGCCGGCGCCGGTGGGGAGCGAACCATCCCGGTCGCCGATGTCGTGACCGGGCCGGGTCAAACGTCTCTGGCCGCCGACGAGTTCATCGTGGAGTTCGAGATCGACGACCCGCCGGCCAACACCGGTGATGCCTACCTGCGGATGATCCCGCGAACCGAGATGGACATTGCCGTCGTCGGCGCTGCGGTTCGACTGACGATGGACGGCGACACCGTCAGTGCCGCCGGCGTCGTGCTCGGTGCAGTGGCCCCGACCGCCGTGCGCGTCCCCGAGGCCGAAGCTGCGCTCGTTGGCTCCAGCCTCGACGCCGACACCCTCGCCGCCGTTGCCGCTGCGGCGTCGGCGGCCTGCAACCCCATCGACGACAAGCGAGGCACCATCGAGTACCGCACCCAGGTCGCCGGTGTCCTCGCCAAGCGTGCCGCAGCCATCGCCGCCGAACGCGCCCAGAACGGAGCCTGATCCACATGTCACGTACCCACATCAACTGCATCGTCAACGGTGAGCCAACCGACTTCTTGGCCGCCGATGCCACATCGCTGCTCGACGCCCTGCGCGACGAACTCGGCCTCATCGGAACCAAGGAAGGCTGCGGCACCGGTGACTGCGGCTCCTGCTCGGTCCTCGTCGACGGCAAACTCAACTGCTCGTGCCTGATCCTGGCCCCCGAGGCCGAAGGACGCGAAATCACCACCGTGGAGGGGATCGCCGACGGTGACCAACTCCACCCACTGCAGCAGACCTTCCTGGAGGGCGCGGCCCTCCAATGCGGAATCTGCACGCCCGGCTTTCTCGTGGCGGCCAAGGCACTGCTCGACGCCAACCCCGACCCGACCGAGACCGAGATCCGCTATGGCCTCGCCGGCAACCTCTGCCGGTGCACCGGCTACGACAAGATCGTCCGAGCGGTGCAGGAAGCCGCTGTGCAACTGAACTCGACCAGCAAGCAGGGAGTGTGAGATGACCGCAACCGAGAATCCCACCAACTACAAGTGGGTCGGCACCCGTCCGATCCGTCACGACGGCTTCGACAAGGTCGTCGGCAAGGCTCGATTCGGGGCCGACCTCAACCTTCCCGGTCAACTCCATGGTGCATTTGTGCGCTCACCGCACGCTCACGCCAGAATCGTGTCGATCGACACGTCTGCGGCCGAGGCGATGCCCGGCGTGAAGGCCGTTGTCACCGGTGACGACTTCCCGGCGCTCGATCCGACGCATCCGAATTACGACACCGCAGTCAACTGTATGGCCCGGGGCGAGGCGTTCTACCACGGTCATGCGGTGGCAGCCGTTGCCGCCACCACCAAGGCGGAGGCGAAGGCCGCCGCTGCAGCCGTCGAGGTCGAGTACGAGGTGCTGCCTGCCGTCCTGTCGATCGCCGACTCCATGGCCGATGGTGCTCCGCTCGCCAACCCGAACAACCACACGAAGTTTGCGCCTCCGGGCGACCCCTCAAACCTCGCCACAATCACCAACCTCGATCGGGGTGACGTCGATCAGGCCATGGCCGACGCCGACGTCGTCGTCGAGATGGGCTTCGACTGTGCCCACGTCCACCAGGGCTACATCGAGCCGCACGCCTGTGTGGTCGACTATGGCGATGGCAAGGCGAACGTGTGGTGCTCGTCGCAGGGCCACTTCCGCGTCCGTTCGATGACCGCCGATGTGCTCGGCGTCGACAATTCGAAGGTCAAGGTGGTCCCGGCCGAGATCGGCGGCGGTTTCGGCGGCAAAACCACGATCTACCTCGAGCCGATCGCGGCGAAGCTGTCGGAGAAGTCCGGCAAGCCGGTCAAGATCACCATGACGCGCGAAGAGGTGCTGCGGGGATCGGGTCCGGCACCGAGCGCCGAACTCCGAATCAAGATCGGTGCGACCAAGGACGGCGAACTCACTGCGATCGACGGCTGGATGGCCTATGGCGTTGGTGCATTTAGCGACATGGCCGGGCTGATCGGCGCAATGTCGGTGGCGTCGTACAAGTTCCCCAACTTGCGCATGGAGACCTACACAGCGCTGACCAACACGCCGAAGTCAGCGGCGTACCGGGCGCCCTCGGCGCCGCACGCAGCGTGGGCGATCGAGTCGGTCGTCGACGAGGTTGCGACCGAGCTGGGGATGGATCCGATCGACCTGCGGTTGAAGAACGCCGCTGTCGAAGGTGATCTCACTGCGATGGGCATGCCCCACCCGAGGGTGGGTCTGGTCGAATGTCTCGAAGCGCTGAAGTCGTCCGACCACTACCAGTCCGAGCCCGCCGAGGGATCGTCGCGCGGTATGGCTGTCGGCTTTTGGTTCAACATCGGTGAAGAGTCCAGTGCCACGGTCAACCTCAACGAAGACGGGACAGCCAACGTCATCACCGGCTCGCCCGACATCGGTGGGTCGCGGGCCTCGATGGCACTGATGGCAGCCGAGACGCTCGGTATCGACGTGTACTCGATCACCCCGATCGTTGCCGACACCGAATCGGTCGGATTCACCGACGTCACCGAAGGTTCGCGTGCCACGTTCGCCACCGGCAAAGCCGTGGTGGAGGCCTGTGAGGATCTCATCGAACAGTTGAAGGCTCGGGCCGCCACCATCATGGGGGTCGATGTCGGCGAGGTCGCCTGGGTCGACGGCGCCGCCGTCTCACCCGGCCACGGCGGTGGAGAGGGCGGAGACCCCTTGACCCTTGCGCAGATCACCGCGCAGGCCAAGCGCACCGGTGGTCCGCTCACCGCCACTGCGTCACTGAACGCAGCCGGTGCGGGTCCGAGTTTCGCCGTGCACTGTGCCGACCTGAAGGTCGACGAGGAGACCGGCGAGATCGAGATCGTCCGCTACACCGCGGTGCAAGACGCAGGAACCGCCATTCACCCGAGCTATGTCGAGGGGCAGATGCAGGGTGGCTCGGTGCAGGGCATCGGTTGGGCGCTCAACGAGGAATACATCTACAACGCGGATGGCGCAATGGAGAACGCATCATTCCTCGATTACCGCATTCCGGTTGCGTCCGACCTGCCGCTCATCGAGACGATCATCGTCGAGGTCCCGAACCCGGCGCATCCCTACGGGGTGCGCGGGGTGGGCGAGACGGGCATCGTTCCGCCCATGGCCACCATCGGCAACGCGGTCAAGGCTGCCACCGGTGTCCGTATGACCTCCCTTCCGATGTCGCCTCCGAAGGTGCTCAAGAGGCTCAACGAGCGCTGAGCACCTTCGTCGTCCACTGACGATCCAGATCACCGTGGCCACCGTTCATCTCATGACCCAGCACCGTGCCTTCACCGGCGGTGAGGCGGTTGTGCAGGCGAGCGGCGCCACGGTCGGTCAGGTCATCGATGATCTCGAAGCCACCTATCCGGGCCTCGGTCGTGCGTTGCGTGCCGGCTCGTCGGCGGGCATCGACGGTGAGATCCATGCCGATCCCGAGTATGTGCGAGTCGGTGTCGACACCGAGATCTACTTTCTTGCGCCGGTCGTGGGTGGGTGAGCGGATCACCGCCTAGAAGGTCACGCCCCGCACTCGAACGTCGTCGGGAAACTCGGTCCGCAACGTCTCGCAATGGCCGTCGACGCTGATGATCTCGCCGTTGATGAACCGCGCTGCGTCGCTGCACAGGAACGCAACGGTTGCCGCGATGTCGGAAGCATCGACGAAGGTACGCATCGACACCTGGTCCTCGTAGGCAGCCTTCACCGCGTCGGTCGTGGTCTGCATCGCTGCTGCTTCGCGTTCGATGACGCCCTGCATGCGCGGACCGGCGATGGTGCCCGGTGCCACACAGTTGACCCGAATGTTGAACCGACCGAGTTCCATCGCCCAGGAGCGGGTCAGGCCTTCGATGGCCCACTTCGATGCCGAATACGGTGACCGCAACGGGTAGGGAACGTGCCCGGCTGTTGACGAGATGTTGACGATCGCGCCGCGACCCTGTTGGCGCATCCGTTGCACGGCGTGCTGCGCGACTCGGAACGTACCCCCGATGTTGATCTGCACACAGCGATCGAACTCGTCCGGGTTCATGTCTTCGACCCCACCGGTCGGACCTGCGACACCAACATTGTTGACCACGATGTCGAGATGACCGAGCTCGTCGTCGATGGATGCAAACATCGTCGCGACTGCCCTCTCGTCGGACACGTCGCAGCGGTAATCGGCGCCGGTTGCACTGTCGACGTCGCACGTCCGCACCGTCGCTCCTGCACCGGCAAGTGTGGTGGCGATCGCCGCACCGATGCCCGAGCCTCCGCCGGTGACAAGCGCTGTTCGGCCGGCGAGGCCAGTGTGGTAGTGGTTTGTCTGATCGGCCATCGGCGCAGCGTAGACCGACACCCCGGGTGCCATCGCCGCTGGATTGCGCACCTTGGGAATGCGGGAGGCTCGTGTGCGGCGCATCCGGACCGTGCATCAGAGTCGTACAACAGCCATGGGGGATGGCATCGTGGACCTCGTGGCCGACAACCCGAGCGCCGAGGTTCTCGACGTCGAACTCGAATGGAACGAACCGCGCGATCGTGCACACCGCGTCGACACAGGAACTCGGCGTGACCGCATCCGCGATTGGCGTGGTGAGCGCAGACCCCATGCCGCTCGCCGTCTCGATGCTCGGTGGTTGATCGCTGCAGCGGCCCTCATCTTCGTGATCTGGGTCCTGTCTGGCGGTGACACCACCCGAGCGCCTGCAAGCCCTGCATCCGACGCAACACCGCAAAACAGTGACGGCGCCGCCTCGTCTGCAACCCAACCCGACCCGGCCCTCGACCTGGAGGCATCGATCGCTGGCCTCACTGCACAGGACCTCGTGACGGCGTGGCTCGAAGTGCAGGTCGATCCCGACGAGGTCGACAAGTATGCGTTGCTCCGCCCGGTTCAGATGGTGCCGAGCGACTATCGCTTCGCCTACATGGGTGCCGACGGATTTCCCGTCGTGATCGATCTTGGGACCGGTGAACTTGTGTCGGTGCGGGACGAGACGCGAGCCAGCGGTGATGGCGGCGAGGCGGTGCTGGCCACCAGCGACGGTGCCCTCGGGTTCGATCCGGCCGACCCGACTCGGGCGCTGCGCCTCGCGACCGGTGTCCAGCTGGTGCGGCGCCACACCGGCGAACTGCTTGTGCTCGTTTCCACCGACGACGGTGTCGAGTACGGCGAGTTCGTCCCCGGTTTCGCAAATGAGCGGTCACTGTTGCCCGGAGGCACCGACATCGAGATCGTTCCCGGGGTCGGCGCCTTTGTGACCGCCCAGACCGGCGGGACACTCGAAGTGACCGGAAGCGGCCTCGAACGCATCTCGCCGCACGAGGTCGTGGCGACGAACGGCAGCCGATGGCTGGAGTACCGCCGGAGCACCATCGACGCCAACCAGATGGTCGTGACCAGCGCTGCTGGTGCCGACGGCGTCGAGTACACCCTCGACAACGACCTGCTCGACTTCGGACTCGGGCCGTCCATCAGCCCCGACGGTGCGTGGATCTTCCTCCCGAAAGGACGGGAGTACGACGACTTCCCGGCGCTGTACGAGATCGAGACGGGAACGCTTCTCGACTTCGAGCAACGGGTGCAAGGTCTCGAGCCGCTGTGGGCGCCGGACAGCAGCTTCGTTGCGATGATCGATCCCGGTCGCGACTGCATCTACCTGTTCTTCGTCACCGGGAACAACGGCTGCATCTCGCTGTCGCGGCTCCAAATTCCGGCGATCGAGGATTCGAACCTCGTTATTGTCGATGCAGCCCCCGAAGCACCGGATATCGAAGCGGATTCTGCGACTGACGCAACCTCGCCGTGATCGTCACGCCGAGTGATGACGGTCGGCGATGAGGCTCACGATCTCGAACATGATCGCCATCGAGCGGTAGCTGGTGATCTGGTTCGGTGAATCGACCGTGGGCATGAGACACACGACGTCGCCGCCGATGATGTTCTTTCCGCGGACACATCGAAGCAACTCCATGACCTGGTCGATTCCGAAACCCTCGATACCTGCTTCGATATTGGCCACACCGGGGGCGACCGTTGGATCGAGGCAGTCGAGGTCGAACGTGATGTAGAGCGGTCGGTCACCGATCGTGTCGACGATGGTCTGCATCACCCGCTCGGCCCCCATCTCGTCGTACTCGGTCTTCTTGATGACGGTGTAGCCAAGGTCGTAGGACGGCTCGAGCCACTCGAGACTGCGAGTATTGCCCCGGATCCCGACCTGCACCGAGTGCTCGGGGTCGACATGGCCCTGCGTGACGAGGTAGCTCGCCCAGTGCGCAGCACTCTTCACCGCCCCCATGAAATGGGGGATGTTGTGGAACGCATCGGTGTGGGCGTCGAAATGCAGGAGACAGGCCCGCTCACCTCCGGTGAGGTGGCCGTGTGGGCCGCCGAGTGCCTGGAGGATCCCACCGGTGATCGAGTGATCGCCACCGATCGAGACCGGTCGACAACCGGCAGCATCGACGCGGGCGTAGTACTCGGTGATCATCTCGATCGATCGCTCGTTGTTGTTGCCCTCGCTGAGCGGAACATCGCCAAGATCCTTGATGCTGCACATGTCCCACGGATCGATGCCGAAGTGGTTGTGCGCACGACGTCCGATGGCGCTCACGTTGCGGACGGCGCGCGGGCCAAGGTGCTGGTCTCGCTGGGTAGTGCCGTTCCCGGTCGAGTGCGGCACACCGACAAGTCCGATGTCGGCGTTGCCAGGATCTTCGTCGTGCTCGGCCCGGAAAAGCGTCGGGATGCCGTACCAAAAGATCCCGTCCATCAGCCGTTGTTGATCATCGCGCCCGGACATCACCCCAGAGTAGGTTGCCGGGATGCTCCCGAACGAGAACACGCCGATCGATCAGGTGGCGTTGCGGGCCTTTCGCCTCGGTCGGCTGCGTTCGGAGATGGCCGATCGCGACATCGGGGTCTGTGTACTCACCGACCCGGTCAACATCCGGTATGCCTGCGGTGCCCGCAACATGCAGATCTTCACGGCTCGAAACCCGGCGCGGTACCTTTTCGTCACGGTCGAAGGTCCGGTCATCCTTTTCGAGTTCACCGGCGCGCTCCACCTCGCCGACGGGCTCGAAACGGTGACCGAGGTCCGGCATGCAACCACCGCCTCGTTCGTGGCAGCCGGGGAAGCCATTGCCGACGTCGAGAGAGCATGGGCGGCACAGATCGCCTCGCTGGTGCGCGAGACCGTCGGAACCGACACGACGGTCGGCCTCGAGCGCGTCAATGCCGGAGCCGCCGTCGCACTGGCCGCCGAGGGTGTTCGTATCGTCGATGCGCAGGCTCCCGTCGAGCGGGCACGGGCGGTCAAGGGGCCTGATGAGCTTGCGTGTCAGGTTGCCTCGATGCGCGCAACCGAGCGCGCCATGAAGGCGATGGAGGCGGAACTCCGACCGGGACTGACCGAGAACGAGCTGTGGTCGGTTTTCCATCAGCACGTGATCGCCCAGGGTGCCGACTACATCGAGACCCGCCTGCTGTCCTCGGGCAGCAACACCAACCCATGGTTCCAGGAGACGAGCGAGAAGATCATCGGTGCCGACGAACTCGTTGCGTTCGACACCGACGTCGTCGGCTGCCACGGCTACTACGCCGACTATTCGCGGACCTTCCATGCCGGCCCCGGTACGCCGAGTGCCGAGCAGCGGGAGCTCTACCGGATTGCGTTCGAACAGGTGCACCACAACATGGGGATCATCGAGGCAGGGCTGACGTTCGCGCAGTACAGCGAACGGGCCTGGGATCTGCCCGAGCGATTCGCCGCCCATCGCTACTACCTGTCGAGCCATGGTGTCGGGATGACCGGTGAGTATCCGTACCTCTATCACGCACAGGATTTCGCCCCGTTCGGGTACGACGGTGTGATCGAACCGGGCATGACCCTCTGCGTCGAGAGCTTCATCGGTGGCCCGGACACGACCGAAGGTGTGAAGCTGGAGCAGCAGATCCTGGTGACCGAAACCGGCACCGAGCTGATGTCGCAGTACCCGTTCGACGAGGCACTGCTGGCCTGAATGCGTCCTGACGAGGTTTGCGACGCCGGGCCCAGCGAGCGTGTGTCTGCGTCGCTGTCAGCTGGGAACGGGTTCAGGCTCCCTCGGCCCCTTCACGTTCGTGACGATCGGGTAGAGCGCGGCAGCAATCAGGGAAAGGGCGAGGACGGCGGCGTAGTGCGAGAGCGTGTGGTACCCGGTCGCCTCGACGACGATGCCGCCAAGGATGCCGCCGGTGGCACCGAACGTGATCATCGTGAAATCGGCAGCACCTTGCACCGATGCCCGCTCCTCGACTGGGAAGACCGACGACAGCAGGGCGCTGCCGGCGATCATGCTGAACGACCAGCCGAGTCCGACGAGGAACAGCCCGACGAACACGCCGAGACTGTCCTCGGGGTCGGTGTGTGACGCAATCTCGGCTCCGGTGAACAGAATCAGGCCCGCCGCTGCGACCATGAGCTCAGTGCGGACGCGATCGACCAGCCAGCCGACCACCGGGGCGAAGAAATACATGCCGACGACGTGCAGCGAGATGACGAGGCCGATGACAGTCTTTTCGTGGGCGCCATCGTCCATGTGAAGTGGCGTGACGGTCATGACCGACACCATCACCCCCTGACCGACGGCGGTTGCAAACACCGCGATCGTGGCGAGACGGTTGGTGAACAACTTCTTGAACGACTCCGCCAGGGTGGGCCGCTTCGTTTCTGTTGCGTTCCCGAGTTGTTTCGCAACGTGCAGCGGATCGGGGCGAAGGAAGGTGGTGACGATCAGAGCAGCGGCGACGAAGACGAGCGTGCCCATGAGGTATGGACCGGCGAGTTCGTCGAGTCCGAGAAGGTTGGCAGCAACCCATCCTGTACCGCCGAGCGCAACCGTCGGACCGAGCACCGACCCGATCGACCCAGCCCACATCACGATTCCGATCTCGCTCGCCTTGCGATCCTCTGGGGCCAGATCGGCAGCCGAATATCTGGCGGCGAGGCTCGCCGCCTGACCCATGCCGACTCCGATGCCGCCGATCACCAACAGGCTGTAGAGCTCGGCGATCACACCGACGAAGGCAAGGGCGGCGCCGGCAGCACCGATCAGCCACGCCCGCATCAGTCCGGCGCGGCGCCCATGCTCGTTCATGTAACGGCCGAGGGGCACCGCAGCGATCGCGCCACCGATTGCCGTCATGGTGGCGGCGAGTGTCGCAAGTCCGTCGTTGGCGGTGATCTCCTTCGCAGCGAGGCTCGTCGCAGCGAACGTGGCCGTCATGCCCATGCCAGCCGGGAAGACCGACCCGATCAGGGCCAATCGGGTTCGTTTGCGAACGGCGGGCAGGTCGAATTCGGAAACGGCGTCAGAGCCAACATCGGTCATCGCGGCTCAGCCTGCCATACTCCGCAAATGGAGCCGGTATCCGTCTGGCGATCGCCAAAGGTCGATGTTCGTGCGAGCCATCTCGGTGGGCTCGCTGTCTTCGCCAACGACTCGATCGCCAAGGACGAACCGGTTGCGGTCAAGGTCGGCCATGTTGTCGGTTTCGGCGAGGCCCAGCGCCTCACCGAGGAGATCGGCGACTTCAGCCTGCAGATCGCGGAGGGGCTCTTTCTTTCGCCTCGCTCACCCGACGAGTACGAGGCGATGGTCGTGCACATCAATCACAGTTGCGATGCCAACGTCGGGTTCGAGGGAAACGTCACCTATGTGGCGATCCGCGACATCGAGGCGGGTGAAGAGCTCTGCCACGACTATGCAATGGCTCGAGTCGAGCCGTACGCACTGGCGTGCCTGTGCGGCACCGACGTGTGCCGAGGAACGGTCCGCGAGACCGATTGGCAACGCGCCGACGTGCAAGAACGGTACGCGGGGTACTTCATGCCCCATGTGCAGAAACGCATCGACGGCGCGTGAGCGTCGAACGCTCGACCCCAGCGGGCCTCGCCGGGGCGGTGCTCGGCGTGACGTGCTGGGCGGCCGGGAACGTGATGGTGGTGAAGGCACCGATGGATGGGCTGCAGATCGCGTTCTGGCGCATCCTCCTCGGCGCCGTCGTCTACGCCGGGGCGGTCTACGTCTCGGGTCGACGGATCACCGCCGCAATGGTGAAGGCGGTCGCACCCGCCGGCATCGTCATCGCCATCGAGATCGCCATCTTTTTCGTCGCCATTCGTGAGACCGAGGTCGCGAATGCGACGGTGATCTCGAATCTGACACCCATTGTGCTGCTTGCCGTTGCAGCCCGGGCGTTCCGCGAAAAGGTGACAGGCTTGCTGATCGGGGTAACGGTGGTGTCGATGGTCGGCGTGGTGCTGGTGGTGTTCGGGTCGACCCAGCACTCGACCTGGTCGCCCCTCGGCGACGTGCTGTCGTTTGTTGCGATGCTCTTCTTCGCTGCGTACTTCGCACTGGCAAAGCGAGGTCGCCAGACGGTTGCGATCATCGAGTTTCAGGCCTGTCTGTGGATCACTGGTGCGATCACCCTGTTTCCCATCTCCGTCATCGACGCTGGCGGGATCGACTGGCCGTCGCGCACACAGTGGATCTGGCTTTGTGCGCTCCTCGCTGTACCCGGGACCGGTCATCTTCTCGTCAACTGGTCGCACAACCAGGTTCGTCTTGTGATCACCGCCATGTTGACGCTCGCCATTCCGGTGATGTCGACCCTTGGGGCCGTCGTGGTGCTGGACCAGACCGTGAACCTGCTCCAGATTTCGGGCATGGTTGTGACCCTGGCTGCGCTGTCGCTCGTCGTTCGTCGCGAAGCCGAGATGCAGGCAACCTGAGGGGCCAAGCGATGCCGAGACGCTTCTACCTCCATGAAAGCATCGACATCGTCGGGCAGGGCCAGTACGACTACATGGACGCCGCCGCAGCGGAACCGGTCCACGCCATGCCCGGCCTCTTCAGGCTTCAGGGCACCTTTTTCGTGATCGGGGCATCGGGTGGTCGCTGGCCCAGAGTCGTCAACATCCACGACGGTGGACCCGACGGCTGGGACGCCTGGACCCGGAACCTCGACCGGCTCAATCTCAAGCGTCGGGCGACGTTCTACGGCGACTGGTGGGACGATGCCTCACAGTTCCGTACCGGTGGAGTCGATCGCATCGGGGGTTCCGTGCCGGGCTGTCCGACGCGTGAGGAGTTGGACGCCCGCAATCTTCGATGCACGGTTTTCGTCCATCAACTCCTCGAGGTCCGACCCGGAAGTCAGATCGACTACCTCGCCGAGGTCGCCGAGGAGCGGGTGCCGCAACTCGAGGCTCGGGGGATCCACCTCACCAACCTCCTCGAGGTGATCAACAACAACCGCGAGGTCATCGTGGTCTGGGCAACCCACCTCGAGAACTGGATCGGACTGCGCAAGGACTTCGACACAAGCCGCGGCCTCGACGACTCGGGGACTGCCGACCCCGACCTGCTTACCTGGGCGGCGATCGAGAACGGGTATGTGGTCGGCGGTCACACCGAGCTGATGACCCCGCGCCCGGGGAGTGTTGGCGCGGTCACGACCTGGAATGCCGAGGTGGTGGATCCCTAGACGGCGCCGAGGCGGTCCGTGAAGAAGTCGATGACGAGTTCGGCTCGTTGCATCCGATGGACCGGGGAACCGGAGCGACTGAGCTCGTGGGTTTCACCAGGGAATCGGTAGTACTCGACGTCGTGATCGCGGTCGCGCAGTGCGTAGTAGAGCTGATCGGCTTGATCGAACGGGCAACGCAGATCGTCGTCGGAGTGGATGATCAGCAGGGGGGTGGTCATCTTGTCGACATAGCTGATGGGGGAGAGGCGCATGAGTTCGTCGAGTCCGTCATCGTCGAGTGCGTCGATGCCGAACCAGAACTTGGCGACACCGGCGATGTCGGAACCGATGTCGAGCGTCGACACGTTGTTGACCGCTCGTTCCGAGCAGGCGGCTGCGAAGCGATCGGTGTGCCCGATGATCCAACTCGTCATGTAGCCGCCGTAGCTGCCGCCGATCACGCCGACCCGGCGCTCGTCGATGAACGGGAACCGTTCGAGGGCGGTGTCGGTGACCGACATCAAGTCGTCGAAGTCGACCGATCCCCATCCCGGGCCACCGAGCGTCTTGCCCCTGATGCAGCGGCCCCAGTCGTTGTCACGGCCCGAACCACCCCGAGGGTTGGCGTAGACGACCACGAACCCGGCTCGGGCATACAGCTGTGCCTCGTCGAGGAAGTAGTCGCCGTACTGCGTGAACGGGCCGCCATGGATCGACAGGAGCATCGGATAGGTGAGGTCGGGATCGAGGTCGCGCGGGGTGACGATCCACGCGTCGACCTCGTCATCGATCCCAGGGGCGGGGGCCGTGAACCGTGTCGCCGGCGCTGGCTCGGCGATGCGCACGAAGGAGTCCGTCACGTTGGTGAGCCGGGTTTCGTGGCCGTCGCGAAGGACATGGAGCTCTCCAGGTCGTTCAGAGTCCTCGGCGACGAAGGCGATCACCCCGTTCACGGCAGACCAGCCCGTCACCCAGCGGGCACCGGTGACGAGAGGTGTGATCGTGCCGTCGAGGTCGACCTGGCGAAGGTGTACGGCACCCCGATCTGCGACGATGCCGACCAACCCACTGCCGTTGGCGTTCCAGGTCGCGGCCGTGCTCACCGGGAAGGTGTTCCAGTCGCGATCGAGACGTTCGGTCAGCCATCGCACCGAGCCATCGTCCTCCAGAACACCGAGCTTGCTGTTGTGCGGGAAGAGCATGGCGTTGTCATGACCAACCAGTGCCACGGTGCCGTCGGGGCCGACCGCCGGTGATCGGTAGACACCGGTCCCGTCGGTGACGATCTCGACGGACCCGGTGTCGAGGTCGATGACCGCAATGTCTCCGGCGAGCATCCGCTCGGCGGTGTTGGTTCGCGCCGCTGCGAGTTGCCGGCCGTCGGGGAACCATGACGGTGATTCGAACTCTGCATCGCCGGGAGAGACATCGAGTGGTTCACCGTCACCGTCGAGCGACATCACGTGCACGTGGGTTGGTCGGTCGAGGGTGAACCCGACGCCGTTCAGTCGGTGCATGCGTCGATCGATTCGGCGAGGCGGGCGGCGATCGATGTCGTCGCTCGCATAGTGCTCACCTCGTACTCGACAGGCGTAGGCGACCTTGCGTGAGTCGGGTGAGACGGCGACCCCGGAGATGACCTCGTCGTGCTCGACGAGCAGCGACGCTTCCCCGGGACCGTCGGTGACCATGGCATAGAGCGCAGAGGTGGTCTTGCCCGCCTGGTCGGTGCGTCGCGTCGAGGTGAAGAGGAGGAGACGGCCGTCCGGAGACCACCGAGGTGAGGCGTCGTTCTCCTCACCGGCGCTGATCGGCCGCGGTGGCGCAGAGCTGTCGGATGGCACGAGCCACACCCGACTCCGATATCGGTTTCGTTCGTCGTCGACGCGGGTGACGACGTAGGCGATCTGCGAGCCGTCGGGCGACAGTTGCGGATCGGAGGCCCAGACGAGTCGTTTGATGTCCTCTGGAAGCATGGCCGGACCCTAGCCGTGGGTGCGGGTCAGAGGTCGCTCGGATCTGGGTTGGCGCCGGCCGGTGTCGTAGCATGAGCGCCGTGTACAGCATGGTGATCCGCAACGGCACGATCTACGACGGAACCGGCGCGCCGCCCGTCGACGGCGACGTCGCACTCACCGGTGCAACCATCGTGGCAGTCGGTTCGATCGACGAATCTCTCATCGGCGCCAGCACCGAGATCATCGATGCAACCGACCGCATCGTCACCCCCGGGTTCGTCGATGCGCACACACACTACGACGGGCAGATCACCTGGGATCCGTACGTCCAGCCGTCGTCGTTCCATGGTGTCACCACGATCGTCACCGGCAACTGCGGCGTCGGGTTCGCCCCGTGCCAGCCCGAAGAGCGGGACTGGCTGATCGGTCTGATGGAAGGGGTTGAAGACATCCCGGGAACTGCGCTGCACGAGGGGATCCAGTGGGACTGGGAGACCTTCCCCGAATACCTCGATGCCATCGAGCGACGCAGCCTCGCCATCGACGTCGGCACCCAGATCCCGCATGGGGCTGTGCGCACCTTCGTCATGGGTCGCCGGGGTGCGAACCATGACGTTGCGACACCCGAGGAGATCGCCGACATGAAGCGGGTGGTCAAGGAAGCGATCGAAGCCGGTGCGCTGGGGTTCACGACCAGCCGAACCGAAAAGCACAAGGATTCCTCCGGGGTGCTCACCCCGTCGATCACCGCCTTCGAGGATGAACTCGTCGGCATCGCCGAGGCGCTTGGGGAACTCGACGCTGGCGTGCTGCAGGGCATCTCCGACTTCTACGACTTCCCGGCAGAGTTTCGGCTGTTCCGCGCGATGACAGAAGCGTCGGGGCGCCCGACATCGATCACCGTCGAGCAACAGGATGCCCGCCCCGACTGGTGGAGGGAACTCCTCGATGCGGTCACGGAGGCCCAAAACGACGGTCTGCCGATGCGGGGCCAGGTCCCACCCCGCGCCACCGGTGTGCTGCTCGGGTTGACCGCGACGCTCAACCCGTTCTCGTTCCATCCGTCGTATCGCCGACTGCATCCGATGCCGCTCGAAGAACGCGTGGCCGAGATGCGCAAACCTGAGGTTCGCAAGGCGCTGCTCGCCGAGCAGTCTGCGCTCACCGAGGGGCTTGCTGCAGAGATCATCAGCGGCTGGCACAAGATGTTCCGACTCGGTGACCCGGCCGACTACGAACCGGCACCGGAGGATTCGTTCGCAGCGCTGGCGTTGGCGAACGGTTCGACCCCCCAGGAGATCGCCTACGACGCGCTGCTCGAAAAGGACGGCAGGGCGCTCGTCTACCACCCGCTGTTCAACTATCTCCCCGGCGATCTGTCGTTTGTGCAGGAGATGTTGGAGCATCCGCACACGACCTTCGGACTGTCCGACGGTGGCGCGCACTGTGGCGTGATTTCCGACGCCAGCTTTCCGACCACACTGATCCAGCACTGGGGCCGCGATCGCACCCGGGGGCCGAAGCTTCCGCTCGAGCGACTGGTGGCGATGCAGACGAGTGAGACGGCGGGTCTGGTGGGTCTCGATGATCGGGGAGTGATCGCAGCGGGATACAAGGCCGACCTCAACATCATCGACTTCGAGAACCTCACGCTCCACGAGCCGACCGTCGCCTACGACCTCCCGGCCGGCGGCCGTCGCCTCGTGCAGCGAGCCTCCGGGTACGAGTACACGATCGTCGCCGGCGAGGTGGCGTTTCGCAATGGGGACCCCACCGGCGTTCTCAACGGCAGGCTCGTCCGGGGTGCGCAACCTGCCCCCTGATGAGCGAACCCGACGGCGGTTGCAGCAGACCGGGCTGCAAACTCGGCGCGCGTCGAGGGTGGTCTTGCCTCGGAAATGGCGCACTGTCACGATCTGCGCCGTGGCGAGAACACATCACGACGCACCGGTGTGCCCCGATACCGAGTCCGGTCGCTCGTATCTCGCGCTCGCAGGAGCGGGATCGTGACGGACACCGCCTCGACCCGCCCGAGTCGTCGAGGGCGCGGTGCTCGTCGTGACGCACGAACGGCGTACACCCAGCGATTCCTGCCCGAGATGGAGCGAGGCATTCCGTATCTCGATGCGATCCTGCCCGAACAAGTCGACATCGTGCACGACCGCACGATGACGCTGCTGGAGACGACCGGAATCGAGTTTCGTGACGACGATTCGATCGAGATGTGGCGGCGGGCCGGTGCGGGCGGGGGCGTGGCGATCGACGGCCATCGCCTGCGGATCGATCGCGAGTTCCTGATGGAATGCATCGCCACCGCGCCGGCCGAGTACACCATGATCGCTCGAGATCCCGAGCGGACCGTGACCCTGGGCGGCCGCAAGAGCATCTTCACACCGGCGTACGGCGCACCGTTCGTCCGTGATCTCGACGGAACCCGCCGCAACGCCACGCTCGACGACTTCGACAACTTCGCCAAGATCGCCCAGATGACGCCAGCGATGCAGATGTCGGGGGGAGTGCTGTGCGAGCCGATGGACATCGCCGTGCCACACCGGCATCTGCACATGACCTACTCGCTGCTGAAGCATTCGACCAA
This sequence comes from Acidimicrobiales bacterium, assembly GCA_049437325.1. Lineage (GTDB taxonomy): Bacteria > Actinomycetota > Acidimicrobiia > Acidimicrobiales > Aldehydirespiratoraceae > UBA11606. The sequence continues at coordinate 935 of JBMTIM010000037.1, read as the reverse complement.
GCCCTTCATGGGTGCGGTCACCAGTCGGGAGCGAGCCGAGGACTCGCTCGAGATGGCGCGACTGCTGTTCGGTGAGGAGTTCGTCGATCAGCACACGGTCATGACGTGCCTCGCCAACGGCAACTCGCCGCTGGTGTGGGACGCCACGATGCTCGACGCGGTCAAGGTGTACAGCGGAGCAAACCAGGCGATGCTGTTCTCGCCGTTCGTGCTCGGCGGGGCGTCGACGCCGGCATCGACGATCGGTTCGGTCGTGCAGATCAACGCTGAGGCGCTTGCGGGTGTGGCGTTCAGTCAGATCGTCCGCCCCGGCTCGCCGGCGGTGTACGGCCAGTGGCTCGCCACCGTCTCGATGAAATCGGGTGCCCCGATGGCCGGCACACCCGACATCGACCACATGAACCTGCTGGTCGGCCAGCTTGCTCGTCGCTACCGGCTTCCGTGGCGGTGCTCGGGAATGTGCACGGCCTCGAAGGCATTCGACGCGCAAGCCGGGTACGAGGCGGCGCGCAACATGTTTGGTGCCGCCCTCGCCGGCGCCAATTTCGTGTTGTCGACCACCGGCTACATGGAGTCGGCGCTGTGCCAGAGTTACGCCAAGGCGGCGATCGACGGCGAACAGGCCGAGATGTTCCGTCGCTTCGTCGAGGGGATCAACTTCGGAGAGCTCGACGACGCGCTCGCCGCGTTGGACGAGATCGAGCCGGGAGGTCACTTCCTCGGTACGACGCACACACTCGCCAATTTTGAATCGGCGTTTGCGATGCCGGAACTGATGGACAGCGATGGCTACGAGCAGTGGCTTGCGGCTGGAGGTGAGGACGCCGAAGCTCGCGGCACCAGGAAGGCACAGCAGTTGCTGGCCGACTACGACGAGCCGAAACTGCCCGACGACGTCGCCGGCAAGCACCATGAGCTCGGAAACGAGCAGTCGC
>JBMTIM010000036.1:0-32787 GCA_049437325.1 Acidimicrobiales bacterium | reverse complement strand
ACCGCATTCTGTGGGGCGGCTACGACGCGAACTACCACTGGAACAACGGCATGGGTCCGGACTACGAACAGCGCACGGAAAGCCACGAACTCCTGGCCCGCCACTTCTTCGAAACCTTCCCTCAACTCGAGGGTCTCCGCTTCAGTCACCGCTGGGCTGGACCAATCGGTACGACTACCAAGTTCGCGGCCACCTTCGGAACGAAACACGGCGATCGGCTCGCGTGGGTCGGCGGCTATACCGGGCTCGGCGTTGCTGCGAGCCGGTTCGGAGCGGGAGTTGCACTCGACCTCGTCGATGGACTCGCAACCGAGCGTTCGATGATCGAAATGGTCCGCCGTCGCCCGATGCCGTTCCCGCCCGAGCCGCTCAGATCGCTTGCGATCCGTACGACCCGCAATGCGCTCGCCAAGCAGGACCGGACTGGAGAGTCCGGGCCTTGGTTGCGGCTCCTCGACTCGATCGGCGTCGGGTTCGACAGCTGACCTTCAGCTGCCGCGCAGCCACCGCGAGACACGCACCGCCAGCTTCGCCTCCCGGCCTCGGGCTTCGCGAGCATCGGCGCTGGCCATGATGCGACGACTGCCCCGAATACCGATCCAACGGAGCGGCTCGGGCTCCCATCGGCGCGGCGTCGGGCCCACCCAGGGAAGATCGGTGCGCGCCGAGTCCGTGCGCGTGATCAACTCGGCGAGCGTGCGGCCTGCAGCGTTGGCGGCGGCCACCCCCTCACCCACGTAGCCGCCCGCGGCGGCAAAGCCCGCAGCGAGATCGGCGTGCACGAACGGTGTCCAGTCCCGGGGGACGCCCAGTACGCCTCCCCACCGGTGCGTGATCTCCACATCGGCAAGCATGGGGAAGAGATCGACGAGCGCTTCGTGAACGAGGCGATGCGAATCGGCGCGCACCTCACAGGCGGGGTCAATACGCGAACCGAACAGATAGGGCACGCCGCGCCCACCGAATGCAATACGGCCATCTTCGGTGCGCTGGCCATAAATGACCATGTACCGGTCGTCGGAGAAGGTGGGGCGGTGATCGAGCCCGATCTCGGCCCATTGGTCAGCAGCGAGCGGCGCAGTCGCAAGCATGCGGCTGTAGGTCGGTACGAGGTCGCGGCGACGACCGGCAAGATCGCGGGTGTAGCCCTCGGTGGCCATCACCACCATGCCTGCCCGTACCGTGCCGGACTCGCCGACGACACGACGCGTCTCGATCGCCTCGATCGGGGACCGCTCCAAGATCGACACCCCCGAAGCTTCGCAGGCTCTCGCCAGCCCAGCGACGAGTCGGGCCGGGTCGACAGCGGCACAGTGCGCGAAAAAGATCCCACCGTGGACTCCCGTAGCTGCACACATCGCCTCGGCCTCCGGCGCCGACAGCAACCGCAGATCGTCTTCGGCGAACCCGAGTTCGAGGTGATGCTCGACCTCCTCGATCTGGCGGTCTCGCTGGAAGCGATTCCGGGCGAGCCGGATGTTGCCTCCTTTGGCGTAGCCACAATCGATTCCTTCTGCAGTGATGACCCGTCCGATCTCGTCGACGGCTGCGAACAGTTCACGTGTCAGGCGACGTGCGGCATCGAGTGAGCTTCGGGCTGCGTACTTCTCGACCCCCGCCGCCAACTCGCCAACCGCCCAGCCGCCGTTGCGACCAGATGCCCCGAATCCGACATGGTTGCGCTCGAGCACGGTGATCTGGAGTGTCGGATCGAGCTGGGCCAAGTAGTAGGCGGTCCACAGACCGGTGAAGCCGCCGCCGACGATCGCCACGTCGGTTTCGAGTTCACCCTGCAATGCCGGACGCGTGGGCAACGCACCGAGCTGATCGAGCCACAACGACGGAGCACCAGCCACGATCACCACGCTGCCACAGACATCAGAAATGAGAAAGCACTCGATCGAGCGGGTGCTCGGGATCGACGAGGTGAAAGTCGCACCCCGCTGCCGCTGCGGTTCGTCGGTCGGTCTCGCTGTCGCCGACGAACACCAACTCTTCGATCGCCACGCCGGCTCGCCGCGCCGACTCGTGCAGCATGCCAGGCTCGGGTTTGGCACCGAAACCGGAGTCGTACCCCAACACACTGGCGAAGTGATGTCGCCAGCCGAGGTGTTCGAGTTGCCGATCGGCTGCGACGGCGCTGTCGTTGGTCGCCACGGCCTGCCAGACCCTGCGACCGGTCAGCGTCGCCAAGACGTCACCGGTCGCGTCGAGCGGAACGGCATGGCGAACGGCGAGGTCCTCGATCAGCGGTTCGAGCCGTGCCAGCACGTCGGCCGCAGGCTCACCGATGGTCGATCCGATGACCTGGGCGATCTCGGCGTTGCTTCCCGCAACAACCACCGATTCGGCTCCGATGGTGGCGGTCGCGAGGTCGAGCGACAGGGCAGCGGACACCTCGTGTGCATCATCGCCCACCAGGGCCGGGATGACCTGAGCGAACACCGGACCCCAGGTGCGTTGAACGTCGATGAGCGTGCCGTCCTTGTCGAAGACGACGGCCTGATAGCGCGACACGCCGCGAGCGTACGCCGTACAGTGCGCGGCGATGCTCACGACGACCATCGGTGCCTTTCCAAAACCAGCTTCGATCCCGTTGACGGACTGGTTCACCAAGCAGCACGGCAACTACACCACCACCTATCTCGACGAGCTCGCCTCGACCACCGACGAGGCACTCGACAGCGCTGTGCGTGACGTCGTCATGGCCCAAGTCGATGCCGGCATCGACATCCCCACCGATGGAGAGGTCCGCCGTGAGAACTACATCCACTATCTCTGCCGTCACCTCGGGGGAATCGACTTCGAGCGTCTCGAACATCGGCTGATCCGAGGCATCACCTCGGCGATGCTGCCGACGATCACCGGACCGGTCACGGTGACGGGTGACTCGCCCCTGCCTCGCGACTTCCGAGTTGCGCAGGCTGCGACCGATCGACCGATCAAGATCACGCTCCCCGGCCCCATGACGATCATCGATTCGACCGTCGATTGCCACTACTTCGACGATCATGCCTTGGGCGCCGCGCTGGCTGCTGCGATCAACCAGCACGTCTTGGCCCTGGCCGCAGCCGGATGCCAGCACATCCAGATCGACGAGCCGGTGTTGGCCCGCAAGCCTGCAGTCGGACTTGCCTACGGCATCGCCCAACTCGATCGTTGCTTCGACGGCCTTCCCGCCGGTGTCACCCGAATCGCCCACGCATGCTGCGGGTACCCGAACCACCTCGATCAAGACGACTACGAAAAGGCGGACCGCCATGCCTACCTGGAGCTGGCGGAAGCGCTCGATGCGACGACGATCGAGGTCCTCTCACTGGAGGACGCTCATGCGAACAACGATCTGGCACAACTCCTTCCCCGTTTCGCATCGACCACGATTGCGCTCGGCGTGATCGGCGTTGCCCGCAGTCGGGTCGAGACCGTGCCCGAGATCGCTGCCCGTCTCGAAGCTGCGCTTGTCCATCTTCCTCCCGATCGGCTGATGGCCGCCCCCGATTGTGGACTCGGCTACCTCCCCCGCGAACTGGCCCTGGCAAAGCTCCGAAACCTGGCCGAAGCTGCGCACGCCTTCAGCTGAGGGCTGTCCGCAGCCGATCGACGAACCCTCGCTGGTTCCTGGCGAGCAGTCGCTCCGCATCGTCGAGCGAAACCCAGGCGGCCCGATCGAGCTCAGGGAAGGTCGAGAAACGCCCCGACCTCGGCGGCCATTCGAGTTCGAACCCATTCGATTCGATCATGTCGGGGTCGAAGTCTCCTGAACGGGCGAACATGCGAATCGACTTTCCGTGCGTCTCGATCACGCCAAGGTCGTGGGTGTCGCCCGCCGGGGCAGCAGCGCCGAGTTCTTCGGCGAACTCTCGCTCTGCGGTGGCGCATGGATCCTCGCCGGGCTCGACCAGCCCTTTGGGGAAGGTCCATCCTCCCTCGTGCTTGTTGGCGAAGTAGGGGCCGCCCATATGGCCGATCAAGACCTCGACGCCGGTACCGCTCCGACGGTGAAGGGCAAGTCCGGCGCTTTCGCTCATGGCTGTTGCTGCACCATCAACGACTGGTTGGCCACCCCGAGGTGACCGGCTCGATCGCCGAGCACGGCCGACGCAGTTCCGAATCCTGCGGCACGGGCGTGGGTGACGGCATCGCTGACGACCCAGTGGTCGATCGGCACGCGGTGCAGATGTACGGAGACATCGGGATTGATGTACACGTGACTCGATCTGGGTGTGATGTTGCTGATTCCGTTCCCGAAATCACCGACCGACAGAACCCGATCGAGGGGGGTGATGTCCTCACCGGCGAACACCGGTACGAGCAGCTTGAACCAAGCTGCGGACGGACCGAGCGGACCGAATGTTCGGCCGTCGCACGAACGGATCTCGAACGCATCGAGATAGAACCCTCCCGGAGCGAGCCGATAGTCGTGACGGAACAGTGTCGACTCCTCGGGACCGGGAAGGTCGAGCGGACCGGGCATGTCGATGGTGGCTTCGTCGAGCCCGTTGTCGGCGCGAAGGATGCGCATCGCACGTGCAAAGGCGAGTTCACGGCCATCGCCGGATCGCACAACGGCATCCAACAGTTGGATGCGACGCGCCATTCGGGTCTCGATCACCTCGACGGTGAGTGGAGCCAGCGGGATCGGACGGACCAACTCCACGGTGATCCGCGCCAGGTGAAACTCGTCCGAGCCTCCGGCATGGTCGGCGAGGACTCGACCACAGAGGGCAAGTGGCGGTCCGCCGTGCATGACGGCTGGGTCCCATGGTCCCGTGCAGATCGGGCCGGGCACCAGGTGCGGGCCGTCCCGCTCGAACATCGCCTCCAACATGTGGGCGAGCGTAGACGGCCCCTCCCAATGGTGGGATCAGGACTGCCGAGCCACCTGGTTCAGTAGTCGCTCGGTGGCGCCGGCGAACTGCATGCCCGGGCCGAGGGCAGCTCGCAACGTCTCCCGGTTGGGGGTGATGGGATAGCTGGGGGATGACACACCCTCAGTATCGGGTGTCACGACCATGACACATTCTCTTTCACTTTCTACTTTCCATCGATATTTGTCATGTATTGGTAGCCTTGCGCCATGCAGCTCGACGTGGAGTCCCTTCGGGCATTCGTGACCGTGCTCGACTGTGGAGGCATGACTGCGGCAGCCGCTGAGCTCGGCATCAGTCAGTCTGCAGTCAGCTGGAGGATCAAACGGCTCGAAGAACGGGTGGGACGCGATCTTCTCATGCGTGATGGCCGCCGGTTGTCTCCCTCTCGAGACGGACGCGAACTGCTCGCCTATGCCCGAACCCTCGTGTCAACGCATGACGCTGCCGTCACCCGGTTGTCCGCAACCGGCCTCGAGGGCTCCGTGCGACTCGGCTCGACCGAGGAAGCGTCGGCGTTGTGCACCGGCGCAGTATGTGGCCGATTCAGCCGCATCCACCCACACGTCGACCTCGATTTTCATGTCGACCGGTCGTCGGTGCTTGCAGCCATGATTGCTGCCAACCAACTCGACGTTGCCGTGCTGCAACTCAGGGCACACGAGGTGCGAGCCAACGACACCATCCTGTGGCACGACGCACTGGTGTGGGTCTCGTCGCCCGACTGGACCTACGACGAAGGCACCGTTCCCCTGATCACGTTCGGTGAAGACGGTTTCTACCGCCCGATCGCCGAAGCTGCGCTGCGCGACGCCGACATTCCACACCGGGTCGCCTTTTCGGGGCCCAGCACGGCGAGTGTGCTGTCTGCCGTGTCAGCGGGCATCGGGGTTGCCTTGCTGTCGAGTCGCTCCGTGTCGGGCGATGTCATCCAGTGGCCCCGCAGCAGCATCGTCGAGCAGACCCAGTCGGTCGTCAACATCGCCAGGGCCGCCCGCGGCGCCACGTCGGAGGTTGCCGCCGAACTCCTCACCGATCTTCGCGCCGAACTCGGAGAAGTACCGGCAGACGCCGCCTAGGCGAGACCGTCTGCGATCGCAGTGTCGATCAACTCGCGGACGTTGAAGGCAAGCGCAGTCGACGTATCGCTGTTCGACTCGGTCAGCACGAGGACGCCGTACCCGTCCTCCAGATCGAGCCACGGGCTCGAGCCGAATGCCCCACCATCGGAAATGTGACCGTTGCTGCGATCCACGAACCAGCCCATGCCATAGCCGGTCTGCGAGCCGAAGGCGCTCCCGTCGTAGACCGTGCCGATCCGATCGTCGTGCATGAGCATGAGCGCCTCGGTACTCAACACCCGAGTGTCGTCGCACATGCCACCGCGCAGATGCATCAAGAGCAACTTGCCGTAGTCGAGGGTGTTGCTGAATGCACCTGCTTCCATGCTCGGGTTCGCACTGACCCGCAGTTCGTCGGGGTTGTTGTCGAACCCGGGCGGATGATTGAACCCGTCCATCTCCACCTGGTCGAACGGGCTGCCGTAGCCGAACACCTCGAGGCCACAGGGCTGGATGTAGATCTCGTCGACGAGCTCGCTCCAGGTCTTTCCCGAGACGGCCTCGGCCACGCCGCCGGCGACTTGCCACTGGCCGCCGCCGTACCGGAACCGGGTGTCGGGGGCGATGACGCCGTCATCGTCGCCGGCGGTGGTCATGATCTCGGCTGCGCAGTCCTGCAACGTCGTGCTCGACACCCACATACAGGTGTAGGGATTCGGCTCGGACAGGCCGATCAGACCCGAGCTGTTCGAGAGCAGCTGGGCCGTCGTGATCGCGGGGTTTCCAGCACCCCACTCGACGTAGTCGGCGATCGGCGTATCGATGTCGAGCAGCCCGTCGTCCTGGAGACGCAGGAGCACACCGGCCGTCACCATCTTGGTGGACGACGCAATCAGCGAGACTCGATCCTCGTCGAATATCCCCCAGTGTTCGTGATGGATCACACCGAAGTCGCGATGCACGATGATCAGCCCGGCACCGCTGATACCCCACACATCGACAAACGTCGCTACCGTCTCGTCGACCGCAGTGAAATCGAACGTTGGGGCGTTCGTCGAGGGTTCATCCACCGATGTTGATTCGCCCACCGGCAACGATTCGTCAACCGAGTCATGAACGGGGTCGCCCGGTTCGGCATCGTCTTGGACGAGCCCAACCGCATCGTCATTCCCACCACAGCTTGCGGCGACCACGGCCAACACGGCGACGACGAGCCCCCAACGAACAGACGGACGTCTCACCACCGCACCTTCCCCATCGGTTCAGCTCACTCGATCAGGCCGACGTGGCGGCACCAGTTCTCGATGAGCTGTCGACCCGCCGGTGCGTCGTCTGTCCAGTACTCGGGGTGGAACTGGGTACCGGCCAGCGGCAGCGTCTCGTGCACGGCCATCTGGATCGGCGTGACATCGGTCTCTCCGATACGGACGAACCCCTCGGGCACGCTGGCCAGCTCCCATGTGTGCGCGTGACGAAACACCGGCGCATCCCCGAGGTCGGCATGGAGCGGATGATCACCGATGAGACGAATCGGCCGATACCCGACCTCCTTGATCCAGCCAGGCTGATACGTCGGGGCGGGATCCTCCTCCCCATCCGGAATGCGGCCCACACGGACGACGTCGACGCCGAGCGTCTCGGCAATGAACTGCAGGCCACCGCAGAACCCGAAGATGGGCAGCGTGCCGTCCCGAATGATCTCTCGCAGGACAGCCCGGTCGGCCTCCTCGTACGCCTCCTGCGGTGCGCCGTGTCCGCTGATGAACAGTGCTCGGACGTTGTGGCCAGCGATCAGGTCATGGGTGACCGACCCATACCGCTGCAACAGGCACGTGTCGCCGACGAGGTCTTCGAGCCGATACGCAATCCGGGCCCGTGCCGCCAACAGCCACTCGGTCCCTTCGCGCTCGTACACCGATGCGTGCTCATTGTCGACATAGACGATCACGGATCCGACCCTCCCCCGGCACTGTGATGTCGATCATTGGCCTTGAATCGACAGGATCTCTTGCTCGGCGCCGTCGACCACGACCTCGGTGATCCGGTCCTCGACATCGTCGTACTCCGTGCGAAGCGCTCTCGACATTACCGCATGCTTGAAATACAGGGTCGTGATGTAGGTGAGTTCCAGCAGCGCAGTGTCACCGATCGCTTCTTTCAGCGGCTCGAAAATGCCGTCGGGAACCCGCCCGTGGTCGTAGACGAGACAGTCCGTATAGGCGAGGACGAGGCGCTCCGTCGGATCGAACAGGTCCGACGTCGCCCACGCCGGGATCGCTGCGATCTTCTCCTCGGAAACGCCGAGACCGCGAAGCGACTTGCAGTGCTGAGAGAAGACGAACTGGCTCGCAGCTGCGTACCCGGCGCGGGTCTGGCCGAGTTCTCGCAACACCGGTGCCAACTCCCGGGTTGGGCTTTGGTAGAGCCGAAACCCGAGCACGGCGTGTTCGAGCACATCGGGTGAATTGGCAAAGACGGTCCACCAGTCGCCAGGGGTCCCAGTCGCCGTTCCCCGCTCGTCGACCGGGTCACGATCGCCGAACAGGAAGCGGTACATGGTCTTCACGATCGGTGCGTTGTCGTCGCTTCGACGGATCTCTCTGAGGCGAGGCATGCGCCGAGCATGGCAGGTCGTGGCGCACAGGTACACCTGGGGCACCGCTCTGCTCGACGCGACAGCGTTCCTCGCGGCAACCGTCTCTCGCATACAGTCGCGACATGGTGACTGACATCGACACGTTGACCGGCGAGACCGTCGCATTGCTGCAGGAAATGATCCGCAACCAATGCGTGAACGACGGAACGCCCGACAGTGGGAACGAGTTTCGCAATGCCGAACTCGTCCGCAACGAACTCGAGGGCCTTGGACTCGACTTCGACACGTTCGAGGAACGGGAAGGGCGTACCTCGGTGGTCGCCCGCTACAAGGGCACCGACCCCGACGCGCCCTCACTCTGCCTCATGGGCCATACCGACGTCGTACCGGTCGATCCAGCAGGCTGGGTCAACGACCCGTTCGGCGGCGAGCTGATCAGATCTGCTGATGGCGTGGACGAGGTCTGGGGTCGCGGTGCGGTCGACATGTTGAACCTCACGGCCTCGATGCTGGTCGCCTTTCGTGACATCGTGCGTTCAGGGAAGCGCTACCCGGGCGACATCATCTACTTCGCCGTCGCCGACGAGGAGGCCGGAGGGGTGCTGGGTGCCGGCCCTATCGTCGAGAAGCACTGGGACATCGTCGGTTGCGACTACATGCTGACCGAGTACGGGGGCACGCCGTCACACGCCGACGACGGCACCTGGGTGCTGCTCACCGCCGGTGAGAAAACCGGGGCGGCCCGTCAGATCACCGTCCACGGGACACCGGGCCATGGTTCGATGCCGTACGCCACCGACAACGCGCTGATGAAGGCGGCCGAGATCGTCCGTCGCGTCCAACAGGCTGAACTCGAACCCCACATCGACGACATGTTCCGCGATCGAGTCAAGGCCCTCGGCCTCACCCCCGAGCAGCAAAAAGGGCTGCTCGATCCGGGTCTGATCAAAGAAACGCTGGCGTCGCTGCCACCGGGACTGGCCCGCAACACCCATTCGTGCTGCCACACGACGATCAGCCCGAACATGATGACTGCGGGTGACAAGTTGAACACGATTGCCCACAAGGCGACACTTGCGCTCGACATCCGGATGATGCCGGGGCAGACACAACAGGAGATCGACGACCTGCTGGTCGAGATCATCGGGCCGGACCTCATGCCCGACTGTGAGATCACGCCCCTCCTTCCCAACATGCAGGATGCGGCGCAGCCGACCACCACCGACACGCCACTCTGGGATGCGATGGTCGACTCGATCCAGATCGCCTACCCGAACGCTCGGGTGGTGCCGAGCCTCGTGACCGGCGGAACCGACGCCAGGTTCTTTCGACGCAAGGGCACGGCGGCCTATGGCGCCGGATTGTTGAGCAACCAGGTGTCGGTGGAAGAATTCCTCAACCGCTTCCACGGGCACAACGAGCGCATCGACACCGAGTCACTCAAGCTCACCACCCAACTGTGGCTCGACGTGTGTGACCGCCTCTGGACGCGGGCAGCGTCATAGACCTCGGGGGCGGAGGTCTGCGTGCTGCAGCCTCCACCGCAGCCGTCACGTTCCGAGCACCGGTCGCAGATCGAAGAATCCGAGGCCGTCACCATTGTCTTGAGCGAAACCGAGCCGGGCCTGCACATCTGCGGGCAGTCGAAGCGCGTCTGCGAGCGGCATCGACACGTGCTGGTTCTCCTCCTGACGCAGGAAACTGAGGTTGTAGGTGAGGATCATGCCGCAACGCCAGTCATCGGCCGTGACGTTCGCGCCAGCTCCGTGGAGGACCCCGCCGAGCCAGAACAGCACCGAGCCGACCGGCATGTCAGCTCGAACGATCTCGTGATCCTCGGCCAGGCGTCCGGCGGGCCACCGGTGACTCCCAGGCACGACCTGGGTGCCGCCGTTGTCGACGGTGAAGTCCGACATCGCCCACATCGAGGCCAAGATCAGATTCGGACGAGGAAGCTCGAAGAATGGGTAGAGGTCTTCTTCACGATGGAGGGCCTGATCGCGAGCACCCGGTCCAACCTCGAGCGCAGCGCTGACATTGAGGGTCCAGGTTTTGCAGTTCGGACCGAGATGACGCTCCCCCATCGCCTCGACGACGGGGTGCATCATCAACTCGCGCGCCGTCGGTGAACGGTGCATCAGTGCGGTGAGCCTGCGGGTAAGGCCCGGATAGAACGCGTCGGGATCGTCGGGTTGCGCCACCGTCTCCTCGAGGTACGGGGCCAGGTCACCACGCACTGCGGCGACGTCATCCTCGGTCGCCATGCCGTGCACGACGAGCACGCCGGTATCGGCCAACACGTCGTACATGCGGTCGACATCCTCGCCGGCGTCACAACTCGGGATCCCTGTCATGGCCGGACACTACGCTGCGGCCGACGAGGAGGACACGCCATGGCGATGTACGACAACGACACCACATTCGAGCTCGATCCGGATGCCGCTGCTGCCCTGCGAACGTCGCGGCCGGCCGGTCGGGGTGCGCCGAGGGTCTACGACTGGATCGATCACCACGCCAAGAACCGTGGCGGAAAGGAAGCGATTCGCGAACTGGACCGGGCCCGCTCCTTCACCTACCGCGACCTCGACCGACGAGTCGATGCCATGACCGCCTACCTCGCCTCGGTGGGGGTCGAACGAGGGGATCGAATCGCGGTACTCGCCCACAACGGGGTCGAATTTTTCGATGTGCAGTTTGCATGCCAACGCAACGGTGCCATCTGTGTGCTGCTCAACTGGCGCCTCACCGTCAACGAACTCGAGTACATCCTCAACGACTCGTCGCCGAAGGTGCTCTTCCATGATGTCGAGTTCGCAGCGGCAGCCACCGAACTCCAAGAGCTGTGTTCCATCGACACGATCGTCCAGATCGATGGCGGCACGCCCGACTCCGCCTACGAGCGGGCCATCGCCGCCCACGAGGGACATGCAGCGGCGCGGGTCACGCTCACCCATGACGACGTCGTCACGATCATGTACACGTCGGGCACGACGGGCCTGCCCAAGGGGGCGATGATCACCCACGGCATGAACTTCTGGAACTGCGTCAACCTGGGCATCCCCGGGGGGATCGGGCTCGACACGGTGCATCTCAACATTCTCCCGCTGTTCCACACGGGCGGTCTGAACTGCTACAGCAACCCGGTGTTACATGCCGGAGGCACCGTTGTGCTGCTCGAGACGTTCGAACCCGGTCAGGCGCTCGGCGTGATCGGCGACCCGAACCAGGGCGTGACGCACTTCTTCGGAGTTCCTGCCCCCTACCAATTCATGATGCAACACCCCGATTTCGAGACAACCGACCTCTCTCGTCTTCGCGTCGCCGGCGTCGGCGGTGCGCCGTGCGCGCTTGCGATCATGGAAGCCTGGAGCGAGCGCGGCGTACCGCTGCTGCAGGGCTTCGGGATGACCGAGACGAGCCCTGCAGCCATCTTTCTCGACCCCGACGATGCGCTCAGGAAGGTCGGATCGACGGGAAAGGCGCTCATGCACACCGAGTTCCGCATCGTCGACGACGACGGTGGCGACTGCGGCCCCGACGAGATGGGTGAACTCTGGGTCGCCGGCCCCCACATCACACCCGGCTACTGGAACAAACCGGAGGCGACGGCATCGGCATTCGAGGGTCGTTGGCTCAAGACCGGCGACGCTGCCCGCATGGACGAAGACGGCTTCGTCTACATCGTCGATCGCTGGAAAGACATGTACATCTCGGGGGGAGAGAACGTCTATCCGGCCGAGGTCGAGAACGTTCTCTATCAGATCGACGGCGTCGTCGAGGCTGCGGTGATCGGCGTGCCGAGCGACCGGTGGGGCGAGGCCGGGTTGGCCGTACTCGTCGTCGACGATGGGGCCGAGATCGACCGACAGCTGGTGCAGTCCTATTGCGCGCAGCGACTGGCCAAGTTCAAGGTCCCTGTCGACATCGCGGTGATCGATGCACTTCCCCGCAATGCCACCGGCAAAGTGCTCAAACGGGAACTGCGTGACCGTTTCGTCGGCGAAGACGCCCCGAAGATCAGCTAGTCGACGGTCGCCTCGAAGCTCGACTCGCTGTCGGCGATTCCGAAGGCTCCACCCAGCACAATCGCCAGATCGACACGCCAGGTGATGGCGGCACCGTCACTGGCATCGAGCTCACCTGCGGTGTAGATCGTTGTCGACCCGTTGACGATGTCGCTGCACAGCAGAGCAGGACCAAGGCAATCGACAACGGTCTGCGTACCGGTTCCGGTCGACAGATCGAACGACCCAGTCGTGAAGATGTTCCCAACACCGAGGCTGTTGGAGATCTCCTGGTCCATGGCGAACACGAGCCTCCCCTCGTCGATTCGGGCATCGCCGCTGTAGGTGTACACGGAATCGACGATCCCGTTGGTCCGTCCGACCAGCGTGCCCCGCCCGGTGATCGTGTGCGTCGCTGACTCGATCCCGCTGAATGGCAACTCGTCGACCGGGACGTCCAGATTGAACCAACGCTTCACCGCATACTCCTGGAAGTTCGGCCGGAAGAACATCTCCAACGTTGCGGTGTCGAGGTGAGCGTCCCACGGCGTTTCGAGGGCGAACTCCGGACTCTGGGCAACCCGGACGGGCACATCGAGCGTCTCGGCGTCGTAGAAGAGCGCGTCGCAGACGCCGCCTCGATAGCAGACGAGGTCACCGCTCTCGACCCAGTCCATGGTCAGGTCAACATCCTCGGTGTCGGTCGTGTCGAGGGAAGCGACGAAGGAGAGGCCGTCACTGCGGAGGTGGGTGGTCAGCGTCGCACCGTCGAGCACATGCTCGACCGTGCTCGGCAGGTTGACGAGCATCTCGGGGGCGATCCCAAGGTGTTCGGTCTGCAGCCGCACGATGAACTGTTTCGGTCTGCCGTCACCGAAATCGACGTAGGTGCTCCACTCGGCGCGAGTCCCTTCGGTCGAGCCGTCGATCTCGTACACCGAGACCGTCAGGTAGTAGCGCCGAGGACTGCCCTCGAGCAGCGCGATCGGTGCAAGCGTCATCGATGGGGGCAGGTCGATCGCGGCGGCAAACCCCGCGGGGTCGGTGATCTCGACGTGAGCGAAGGTCGACGGGGTCTCGTTCATGACGTCGAACCCGACCATGGCGTCGCCTTGCCCACGAAAGAGCAGTTCGACCGCTTTGCGCATCAGACCCTCTTGGTGACCGTTGGACTTGAACGCCAGGAGTTCTTGACGCCATTCGGGGGTGATGTCGAGCTGGTCGGAGGCGAGATTGACGAGCGGAGACACCACATATTCGAGCGAATTGTCGTAGTACACGACGTCGACCAACGCAGGATCGAGGTAGTCGGCCCATCGACTGTTGTCGACGTACGCCACATCGTCGGGGTCGATGAAGAACGCGTCGTAGTTGTAGGTGGTGCCGTTGTAGAGCACTCGGTCGGCTGCGCCGTAGCCCCAGTAGATGTAATCGTTTCCGATCGCCATCTCGCGCGTGAATCGGGCCACGTCGTTGACGGCCGGGTCAGGCTGTGGGAATGACGATTGCCACACCGATCGCGTCGCCTCGCCGTCGAAGGTCGCCACGGTCGATGTGACCTGACCATCGATGATGGCGTGCGAGAGCGGCTCGGCTGGGGTGACGAGGTTCACGGGATCGAACGACACCTGCTCGGCGAGTGCGTCGACGACGAAGAAACGAGGGCGCTCACCCGGGTTCGGATCTGGACCTCCCTCGGGTGAGTAGACGTACACATCCCACTCGGCGCGGGCGCCACCGACGATCGAGCCACCACCGGCGTTGTAGAGGTTGAGCAGAAAGAAGTACTCACCCTCGGGGACGTCGGTATCGAAGAATCGTGTCGGAGCGAGCCGGTACCCCTCGGGCAATTCGTTGTCCTCGAACGCCCTGATGGCCGCATCGTCCTTGAACCTCCAACGAAAGAACACCGACGCCGGCGTTGGAGGGTCGGTACCATCCGCCTCGCTCGTGCCGACCAGGTCGAACCAGGGGGTGGCGCTGGACGGCACCCGACCGGCGTAGGCACTCGCCTCCATGCCGATGAAGAACTTCTTGGCTCGATGTCGGATCTCGATCAGTTCGTCAGGTGTGGCATCGACCGCAAAGGTGGGCAGCGCCACAACGACCTGGTCTGGGGCCACAAACTCGGCCGGCGTCTCGGTGGCCCCATCGGCTCCCACTGCGTGACGGTTCAGGCCGTTGTAGGTGGCCGCGTACTGCTCGGCCTCCTCGGAGTGCAAGACCAACCGGCCCTCGATCTGACCGTCATCGACATCGAATCTGCCACTGAGGGCGCTCGACCCGCCCAGGCTGTGCGGTACCAACGTCGGGTCGACAAGACCCGGCACGCCAAGAACGAATTCGAGCGCACCGTCGCCGATCGCCGTCTCGACAGAGGTCTGGAGCGGGCCGATCCCGGCTCGTTCCTCATTGGTCGAGGTCAACACGGCGTCGACTGACACCAAGCTCCCGACGATCAGCGTGCCATCGGCCATGACCGTCGCGACCCGGCCATTTCCGGCGTCGAACAGCGGCGTACCGTCGGCTGCCGTCCCTGACGCATCACCATTGACTACGGCCTCGGGAGCGGTGGTCGTGAGCGCAGCGAGCAACACACGATCGCCTCCGTCGTCAGCATCGTAGGCAAGCACGGCGGTCGTGGCGCTCGACAGATCAACATGGGCGCTGATCGAGCCGATTGCGGCGATCATCTCGGCCACAACGGGCGCAGAGCCACGACCGGCCAGAAGATGGTCGAGTTGGTCTTCGGTGAATCCGGATCGAAGGGCTTCGAGATCTGCGACGATCACCCCACCGGTGGTGGTCGGCAGACGATCGAGGAACACGTCGATCACCACAGCCTTGCTCTGTTCGGCGAGGAGCGGATCCGGGGCACCGGTGGATGCCTCGAGCTCGGCAGTGGAGTCATCTGCGACCGACGACGCCGGCTCTGCCCCACCACCTTCCGAGCACGACACTGCAAGCACACCGAGGCAAGCGGCGACGCCAACGACCCGCAGCCATCGGGAACCCGAGCTCGGCGCTCCGTTCATTCGTTCCGTGCCTGCACGAAGGCTTGCACGGCCCGGGAGACATCCTCAGGCGAGGTCATCCACGAACAGACACTGATGCGGATGACGGGCTCACCGAACCAGGCTGACCCTCCGACCCACGCCTCGCCCGATGCCTGAACCGCAGCAGCGAATCTGTCGGTGGCTGCTTGATCGCCGACCCGGGTCATCACCTGGTTGAACACCACGTCGTTGACGACGTCGAAACCGGCGTCGACGAGTTCATCGGCAAACTGCCGGGCTCGTTCGTGCAACGACAGGACCATGCGATCGATGCCGTCACGGCCCAGGTACCGCAGGGTCGCCCACAGATCGACGGCACGTGTGCGGCGCGACATCTCCGGGGTGTAGAGCATCCCGTCGCGGTGCTCGGACGCAACGATGTAGGGGGCCGAGTTCTGCAGTGCGGCAACCATCGCCTCCGGGTCGGCGCAGAGCGCAATCCCACAGTCGTAGGGCGTGTTGAGGGTTTTGTGACCGTCGACGCTCCACGAGTCGGCTGCTTCATGACCGTCGGTGAGGTGCTGCAACGCTGCGCACGTCGCCGCCCAGAGCCCGAAGGCTCCGTCGACGTGCACCCACGCCCCTGCCGCGCGGCTTCGCTCGACGCACTCGCGGATCGGATCGAACGACCCTGAGTTCACATTGCCGGCCTGCAGAATCACGATGGTGCGGTCATCGAGCGCAGGCAGGGTTGTCGGGTCGAGTCGGCCCTGGTCGTCGACGTCGGCCCACTCGATGTTGTCGGTCCCGAAGCCGAGCAGGGCTGCGCCTTTCACCACGGTGCTGTGGGCATGACGGCTGGTGACGAGACGAAGTGAAGGTGACCCACCGAGCCCGCCTGCGTTGACGTCGTACCCGATGCGCTCGAGGAGACGCCAGCGAGCCGCAGCAAGTCCGCAGACGATGGCAAGCGAGGTCCCGCTGACAAAACCGGCCACGGTCTGGTCCGGAAGCCCGAAGAGTTCCCGTAACCAGGCCTGGCACGTCTCCTCGATCACCGCATTGGTGGGCGACACGGCCCCGACGGCAGCATTTTGATCCCAGGCGTCGGCCAGCACTCTGGCGGCATGTGCGGTGGGGACCACACCACCGTTGACAAGCCCGAAAAAGCGAGCCCCGGTTTGCGCAACGGTTCCCGGCGAGCCGATCTCGTCGAGCAGCGCAAGGATCTCACCCGCATCACCAACCGACTCGGGCAGCGGCTCTCGGAAACGCTCGAGTGCTGCCACTGCGCCGGCGGTCGGTGCGACCGGCCGCGTATCGGCCTCGACCACATAGCGGCGGGCGCGGGCGGTCGCATCCATCAGCAGCTCACCCGACATCACCAACTCGCGCATCCGAGTTCGTAGCTCGGTCTCATCGATCGCCATCGCCGCCGACCCTAGCTGCGTTGTGTGCTGGTCAACGGAGCCAGAACCACCTGAAATCAACTTGGCGCGCCCCCACAGCGGGTTGACTGGAGACGTGCACGAGACACCGTCCATGACCGAGTACCTCCGCCGGATCTTGACCGCCGACGTCTACGACGTTGCGAGCGAGACCCCACTCGACCCTGCCCCGTCGCTGTCGGCGCGTCTCGACAACAACGTGCTGCTCAAACGAGAAGACCTCCAGCCGGTGTTCTCGTTCAAGATCCGAGGTGCGTACAACAAAATGGCGAAGCTCAGCGCCGAACAGCGGGCGCGCGGCGTCATCGCGTCCTCCGCCGGCAATCATGCGCAGGGTGTGGCGCTCGCCGCAGCCGAACTCGGCTGTCGAGCGGTGATCGTCATGCCTGTCACCACCCCCGAGCTCAAGGTCGATGCGGTTCGAGCGCGCGGCGCCGACGTGGTGCTCCACGGAGATTCCTACAGCGATGCCGAAGCCGAGGCGCGCCGGCTGACGGCCGAGCAAGGACTGGAATTCGTCCACCCCTTCGACGATCCCGATGTGATTGCGGGACAGGGAACGATCGCAATGGAGTTGTTGCGCCAGCACCCCGGCCCCATCGACGCCGTCTTCGTCGGCATCGGGGGTGGCGGATTGATCTCGGGCATCGCCACCTACGTGAAGGCGCTCAAGCCCGACATTCGGGTGATCGGGGTCCAGACCGAAGACTCCGATGGCATGGCTCGCAGCATCGAAGCGGGAGAGATCGTCGAACTCACCGACGTCGGCTTGTTCAGCGATGGCACTGCGGTCCGCCGAGTGGGCGATGAGACGTTCCGTCTCGTCCAGCAGCACGTTGACGAAATCATCCGAGTCGACACCGATGGGGCCTGCGCCGCCATCAAGGACGTGTTTGCCGACACGCGCGCGATCCTCGAACCGGCCGGAGCCCTGGCCATCGCCGGATTGAAGCAGTACGTCGAGCGCGAGGCGGTCGCCGGGCACACCCTGATCGCGGTGGCGTGCGGTGCGAACATGAACTTTGATCGACTCCGATTCGTGTCCGAGCGAGCGGAAATCGGCGAGCAGCGCGAGGCGGTCTTTGCCGTCACGATTCCCGAGGAGCGAGGCTCGTTTCGGCGGTTCTGCGCCGAGGTGGGTGATCGGTCGGTGACCGAGTTCAACTACCGCATCAGCGATGCGAGTGAGGCGCACGTCTTCGTCGGTGTCGAGACCCGCCGACGGGGAGAGGCCACCGAGATTGCCCGAGGGTTCGAGCAGGCGGGCTTCACGACGCTCGATCTCACCAATGACGAGCTGGCCAAGGTCCATCTGCGTCATCTGGTCGGCGGCAAGTCTCCCCACGCGAACGACGAGGTGCTCTACCGCTTCGAATTCCCTGAGCGTCCGGGGGCGCTCATGCGGTTCCTCACGGCCATGCGCCCCGACTGGAACATCTCGCTGTTCCACTACCGCAACCACGGGGCCGACTACGGGCGGGTCCTTGTGGGGATGCAGGTGCCCGACGCTGATCAGCCGGCCTTTGCGACCTTCCTCGACGATCTCGGCTACCGCTACTGGGACGAGAGCAACAACCCGGCGTACCGTCTCTTTCTCGGCAGCTCGCCCTGATTCGAGAGCGATCAGGGGGGCCGTCGGGACATCTCTGCACGTCGACCGTGCTGCCGGCTTCGGGCGCGGCGCAGGCCTGTGTGGCAAGCTGCTCGGCGAGGTCGACGCACAAACTGATCGACACAGGAGTGAACACGATGAATGGCATTGGTGACGTCTGGGCAATGGCTGCGGACAAGTGGGACGAGGTGATCGCCCAAGTCGGCGATGACGACTGGGACAAGAGCACCCCGTGCGACGGCTGGACGGTGCGCGAACTCGTCGACCACGCCATGTTCTGGCAGGGCCAAGGGGCCAGCGCGTTTGGCGCCGACGCCGCCGAGGGTGACTGGCCAGCCTTGCGAGCAAGTCTGCGGGCAAAGCTCGACGACCCCTCGAGCATGGAAGGACGAGCCGAACAGTTCGGCGGTACCCCGATGCCGGCGGTCGCCGGTCTCATCACCACCGACATCCTCGTGCATTCGTGGGATCTCGCCACGGCAATCGGTGCCGATGCAACGCTGCCGGAAGCAGCCGCCGAGTCGACGTTGATGGGTCTTCAGCGCCTTCCTGAGCAGATGCTCCGAAACGAGCGCATGTTCGGCCCACCGGTCGAGGTGGGCGACGACGCCAGTGCGCAGGACCGTCTGATCGGCTTCGTCGGCCGTCAGCCCTGAGCCGCCGCACCGCGACAAAAGCACGACGACTCCAACGCAACGTCCATGTGCCGTCGGGCAACGGCCAATTCGGCGCGCACCGCATCGGCCTCGTCGGAACGCCCGAGTGAGTCGAGACATTCTGCATAGCCGTGGAGAGCCCACACGTTGCCGGGGTGCCGTGACGAACGCACCAGCGTTTCGTCGAGACCGAGATCGGCGGCATAGACGCCTGCGGCCTCGGCCACCCGCCCCTGCTCGAGCAGTAGCGCACCCAGGGCGTGGCGGGGAGGCTGCATCCACGCCCACGGCTCGGTGTAGAACAGGTTGTCGTCGAGTTCGACGGAGCGTCGGAGGTGCCCGAACGCTGCTTCGAGATTCCCGCGTCGGTAGTCGAGTTCTCCTGCGAGCATCGCCTCACCGATTCGCAGCACATCGCGCGTCTGGTTGTTGAACACGAGGTGATCCTCGGGCACGCCTTCCCACGCTTCGGCGAAGAGACGCTGGTGCTCCTCTGCAGCTGCGATATCACCGGTTGCGGCACATGCGATCCCCTTGCCGTAGTGGCACAGCGCCAGGGTCGACGGGTACAGCTCGACATCCTCGGGGAGTTCCATGTCGTCGAGTTCGGCCCACCGGCCGAACCGGATCAGAACATGCACCTTCATCCCGTAGAACGCTTCGAGGTAGCGAACCACCAACGGATTGTCGGTACGAAGCGCCTCGTCGGTCACCGTCTCACGGATCAGATCGGCTGCCGCAACGGCTCGTTCGTGGTTGCCCAAAAACATCGCCGAGTAGATCTGGAAGTGGATGTTGTGGAGGCGATAGATCGTGTAGACGCTGACGCCCGGGTTGTAGGCAAGGTATTTGTCGTCGGCAACAACGGCAGCGATGTTGGCGGCGAGGGACTGCTCGTAGTGACCGCACAGGACCTGAATGTGTGACGCCATGTGCACCAGGTGGGCTGCGTCGGGGCAGAGTTCCTGCAGCACCGGAGCGATCTCGAGGGCCCGCTCCGGCATCGGCGACATCTCCATGATGTGGATCCAGAAGTGCAGCAAGCCCGGATGGCGGCGTGTGGCCTCGGGCTGATCGGCGAAGCATCGCTCGAGGATGGCGATCGCCTCCTCGGTACTCGCGCCTTCGGCTGGCGTTCCGGTCGGCAGATCCCACAAGCGCCACGGTGTCCGGACGATGAGCGCCTCGACGGTGAGGGCGGCAACGTCGAGATCATCGGGGAACCGCTCGTACACGGCCGCCATGGCGTCAGCGTACGCATCGTCCCACGAATCGAATATGGCCTGATCATCGTTGTGCTCGGCGCCGAACCGGGCGACAAGTGCGTGCACGAGGGCCTGTTCGACCGGCGTTGCATTGCGTGCGAGGTCGGCTGCGGTGCGACTGGAAGCAAAGGCCGTTGCGAGAATCTCCGATCGCAGCGGGTCGACGAGCCGGACCCAAGGTCCGTTGTAATACGGCCCAACTGCGTGGGCGACACCCCAGTGGGCCATTGCGCATGCCGGGTCGGCGTCGATCGCCTGCCGGAAGCAGAATGCGGCCTCTTCGTTGTGAAACGCGTACAACCAGTTCAAACCAAAGTCGAACCACGCCTGTGCATCCTCGGACTCGGTTGTGATCTTGCGAGAATGTTCTCCAAGATCGAACGGATAGTCGGCACAGGGCACCATGCGCTGCACCGTAGCCGGGGTCAGCCGAGTGCGAGTTCCTCGGTGAGCGCGTCGACGAGGCGGTCGTAGTCATCGAGTCGGTTGTATTGCTGGGCCGAGATACGCAGCAGGCGCTGCGGCGATTGCGGCCAGGCGAACACCGGCACTTCGATCGACCATCGCTCGTGCAATGCCGTGGTCAGCGGGTCGAAGATGCTCTCGCTCGGCTGCGGCTCGGGCGGTACAGGTACCGCAGCGATCGACCCGAGCATCCCGTCGGGGGCAGGAGCGTCGATCGACAGGGCAGCGATGAGAAGGTCCCTCCCAGCACAAACGAGTTCGTGGTTTGCAGCCTGTACCGCTGCCCATCCCCCACTCCGATGCTGGCCGATCACCGCCAACGATCGGGCGACACAAAGCCGGGCTGTTGCATCGTCGGTTCCGGTCCAGTCGAACTGGGCGTGGAACCGACTGCCACTGCCGGGCCAACCGTCGTTGTATCCGTGACTCACCGATGCAGCCACCGCCGAGTCTCGGTAGGGCTCGGCCACCCACAAGAATGCAGCTCCCTTCGGCGAACACAGCCACTTGTGGCAGTTGGCCGTGTAGAAGTCGGCTCCGAGTGCAGCGACGTCGACGTCGATCATGCCGGGGGCATGGGCCCCGTCGACCAACACCATCACCGCAGGGTCGAGGGCGGCGATGATCTCCTCGATCGGGTTGATCACCGCGGTCGGTGAGGTGACGTGATCGAGGAGCACAAGTGCCGTTCGTGGGGTGATGACACCGAGGACCGCCTCGGTGACGTCGGCTGGGCTCGACAGCGGAAAGGGCACGTGGGCGACCACCAGCGAGCAGCCGGTCCGCGCCGCAGTCGCTGTGACCGCGTTCCGACAGGCGTTGTAGGTCTGCGAGGTCACGACCAACTCGTCGCCGGGCCGGAGACGGTCCTCGACACTGCGCAGCACCGAGTTCACGCCGTAGGTGGCGTTGGGAACGAACACGAGACCATCGGGATCGGCGCCGACGAAACCGGCCAGCTCGCTGCGACACGTTTCGAGCGCCGGTTGGTACTCGCGGAGCATGAACCTGACCGGATTGGATTCCATCTGCGCACGAAGCTCGGACTGCAGGGCGAGGACCTCGACCGGTGTCGCCCCGAACGAACCGTGGTTGAGGTGGGTGACCGCAGGATCGAGGTTCCAGGTTGCCATTGCGTCGAGCGTAGGGCAGTGTCGCTCCCCGATGGTCAGACTCTCCGATCTGCACGACACCGAAGCCGACCACCTCCGTGCTCGCGCCGAGGCCATGCCGAGACTCCCGCTCGAGCGTTGGATCGCGCCCAAACCCCTGCGCGAATCGACAGTCGCTCTGGTCTCGACGTGCGGCATGCATCGCCGTGATGATCCTCCCTTCACGCCTGGGGCGACCGACTTTCGGATCCTTCCTCGCGGCGTGGACTGGGGCGATGTGATCCTCAGCCATATCAGCGTCAACTTCGACCGCAGCGGTCTCGCCGACGATCCCAATGTCGCCATGCCCCTCGACCGCCTCGAGGAGATGTCGACCGCCGGGGAGATCGGTGGTGTTGCACCATGGCACTACACGTTCATGGGTGCTCTTCCACAGCCGCAGTTGTTCGAGTCAGCAGGCAGCGAGGTTGGCCGTCTGTTGGCCGCCGACGGGGTCGACGTGGCGCTCCTCGTCCCCATTTGACCACTGTGCTCAGGCGCCGTGAGCGCACTTGCCCACTTCATCGAGCGCGCTGGGGTCGCAACGGTGTGCATCAGCCTGGTGCGAGAACAGACCGAGAAGGTGTGCCCTCCCCGGGCGTTGTGGGTGCCATTTGCTCTCGGCCGCCCCATCGGGGTGCCCGGTGACGCCGAATTCCAGACGAACGTGCTGCGCGCTGCGTTTGGACTGCTCGAATCGGCGACGGACCCGATCATCGAGGACTATCCGATCGAGGCGCCCGAGGCGGGCCCTGCCCAATGGGCGTGTCCCCTCAACCTGGCAACGCCTCCTGACGACTCGATGAGCGGAAAACTCGCAGCCGAAGTGGCCAGCCTTCGGCCCTGGGCGGCCGAGACCCGTCGCCGTCGAGGACGGACGACGTTCGGACTTTCGGGAGCCTCTGTCGAGCAGGTCGATGAGGTTGTCGCCGCACTCGCTGCAGTGGCCGAGTCCGGTGAGCTCGACGAACGACCGGCGGGCGATGTCGAATGGTCACACGACATGCCGTTCTTGCTCCGTCATCTCGCAGACGACGTCCGAAGCTTCTACCACGAGGCAGTCGCCTCCCAGCCCGGTGACCCACCGCCGAACCACGACGCCCTCAACGCCTGGATTTTTGGTGAGACGGTGCTTGGCGAGGTGCTTCTCGAGATCGGTGATCATCTGACAGCCGCCGACAACAATCCGTTCGCGCTGCTCATTCGCAATTTCATCATTCCCGAGGGTCACTATCGCGGGATCGCCAACTTCGGCGACATGACCTGACATCGAGTCACGCTGTCGACATCGCTTCCACTTACGTCGTAAGGGGCGTACGATTGGTTGGACCCGAGGAGCGAGGACATCCGTGATGACCGACACAGCGAATACCCCCGAAGCAGCAGCGCTCTTCGACCCCGACATCCGCACGCCCGAGATGGAGATGACGGAGAAGGGCATGGGTGTGCCCGACGCTGCCGACATGGCGATCGCCGACATCAACCCTGCGAATCCGTACCTCTTCAGCGAGGACCGCTGGCACGATCACTTCGCCCGACTTCGTGCCGAAGATCCGGTGCACCTCAACGAACTCGAGACAGCAGGCCGCTACTGGTCGATCACCAAATACGACGACGTTCGTGCCGTCGACGGCGACTGGGAGACGTTCTCGTCGGCGAAGGGCATCAACCTCGGCAACAAGGAAATCGCCCGCGGCGAGTACGAGTTGCCGGCGGGCCTGTCTCCGTTCATTGCGATGGATCCGCCGACCCACACCCAGCAACGCAAGACCGTGCGCAGCGTGTCGGCTCCCAGCAATCTTCGCAACATCGAACCGATGATCCGCGAGCGCACCGCAGCGGTGCTCGACGAGCTCCCCGAGGGCGAGGCCTTCGACTGGGTAGACACCGTTTCGATCGAACTCACCACCCTGATGCTCGCCACCCTGTTCGACTTCCCCATGGAGGATCGCCGAAAGCTGACCCGCTGGTCCGACATCGTGTTTGCCGTGCCGCAGCCGGGCGGTGTGGTCGAGACCCAGCAGCAAAAAATCGACGAACTGATGGAATGCGTGGCGTACTTCTCCGAATTGTGGGATCAGCGCCGGGGCGGCGACGGCTTCGACCTCGTGACGATGCTCGCCAACGGTGAGGACACCAAGCACATGACTCCGATGGAACAGCTCGGCAACCTGTTGCTGTTGATCGTCGGCGGCAACGACACGACCCGCAACACCATGTCAGGCAGTGTGCACGGCCTGAACCTGTTCCCCGACCAGTGGCAGAAGCTGAAGAATGATCCCGGTTTGATGAGCGGCTTCGTGCCCGAGGTGATCCGTTGGGTCACGCCGCTGCCCTATATGCGTCGCACCGCAACCAGAGACACCGAGCTGCGAGGCAAGCAGATCAAGCAGTACGACCAGGTCCTGATGTGGTACCTGTCGGCCAACCACGACGAAGACGTCTTCGACAGTCCGTACGAACTCGACATCGAACGCCACAATGCCGATCGCCAGATGTCGTTCGGCTATGGCATTCACTTCTGTATGGGAAGCCGAGTGGCCGAGCTCCAACTCCGGGTGCTGTACGAGGAGATCCTGCAGCGCTTCGACAAGATCGAGGTGGTCGGCGAGCCCGAGCGAGTCTTCTCATCGTTTGTGCATGGCTACGCCAAGCTGCCGGTCGCGGTCACCCGGCGCTGACCCAACGAGCACTAGCGGCGGCGACTCCACGCAGCCACGACCTCGTCGACCGTGTTCGTCCGGATGACGCCGAGATCGCCGGTGAGCGCGTCGGTCAGCAGCCCGTTGGGCGCAAAGAGGTTGAAGACCACGACAGCTCCATCGGGGCCCCCTTGCTCCATGTGAATGTCGTCGTCATCGGTGTGGCTGTAGTCACCGATGCTGCGCACACGCCGATCGGTCTCGACGCCTGCCTCGTCGAAGTCGGTGACGTGGAGTTCGCCGGCAACAACCGTCGAGGTCGTCGCACAGAGGTGGCGATGGAAGTGACAGAAGCTGTTGGGCGCCCACCGATAGGCGAAATCGAGATGCCCATCGTCGCCGACGTGCAAAATCGCGCCCCAGTACTCGATCGGATAGTCGAACCTCGGTGAGCCCGAAAAGCGGCTCCAGTGAAGTTCGGGGTCATGCAGCAAGTCCATCTCGGTGTCTCCTGTCAATGGGTGGCGGTCATTGTGTGCCCAGCGCGGTTCGGATCTCGAGCGCGAGTTCATCCTCGGGTCGAAGGGCCCGTTCGGTCGTGACGTCGAGGCGTCGGATGCGACCAGTGAATGCGAACGGGGCGACGTATGCCTCACTGACCCCAGTCGGATTCGTGCCGATGTCCATCCCGACCGAGCTGATCATCGCGGGCATGGCCTCCACAAACCCTTCGCCGACGAGGTCATCGTCGATCCAGAGTCGGATGCGTGACGGGCCACGCGACACTCGCTGCTGTTCGACACCGAGCGCCACCGGCCCCTCGGGAACTGGTCGGGTCGACCGGATCACGGTGTGGGTGGTGAACGCGTTGTGGTCATAGACGAGCAGGTCGTCCTGGACATAGATCGACAGACCGTTGTTGACGGTGCCGACGGCCACGAGCACACCTTCGTGACGAGGACCATTTCCATCGATCGAGGCGCGCAGGCGCCATGAGCGTGCGCCGAACGGTGGCGCGCTGTCGATCGGGATCCGGTCGAGCGGCGGGAAGTAGACGAAACGGTCCCTGGCGCGGGGCGTACCCGGCATGGGTCGCCCGGCGAACAGTCCGGCGTTCTGTGCCGTCTCGATCGGGAGCACTCCGAATCGTTCCGCTTCGCTCCAGAAGAGCTCGATCATCCGCTCGAGCCTGTCGGGTTCGGTCTGCGCCAGGTCGTGACACTCAGAGAAATCCTCGTCGAGGTGGTAGAGCTCCCATTCGTCCTGTTCGAGAGGCGTGCCGGGCCGATGGTGGGTGACGGCCTTCCAGCCATCAGCCCAGATGCCGCGATGTCCGAACATCTCGAAATACTGCGCCTGTTTGCGGGTCGGCACCAGCACAGCGTCGTTCGCCTCGGGTGCGAAGGTGTACCGCATCGAGATTCCCTCGATCGGCTGCTGTTGCACCCCTTTGACCTGAGCGGGTGCGTCGTAGCCGCAGATGTCCAGAATCGTCGGGACGATGTCGGTCATGTGGTGGAACTGACGGCGGATCTCACCGTTGGTGGCAGGATCGATGCCCGAGGGCCACGACACGATCAACGGGTCGCGAACGCCCCCACCGTGGGTGTTCTGCTTGTAGCGCTTTGCCGGTGTGTTGCCGACCTGCGCCCATCCCCACGGATAGTTGGTGAAGCTTCGTCTCGTTCCGATGTCGTCGAGGCGCTCCATCACCGATGACATGTCCTCGGCGATGCCATTGAAATGCCGGAACTCGTCGAGGACACCGGTGGCGTCACCTTCCTGGGAGGCTCCGTTGTCACTGGTGGCGAACACCAGCGTGTCGTCACCGATGCCGAACTCGTCGAGCGCATCGAGCAGCCGTCCGATCTGCGTGTCGGTGTGGTCGAGAAATGCTGCAAACGCCTCCTGCAGCCGGCAGGCGAAGGCCTGCTCTGTTTCGTCGAGCTCCTCCCAGGCCTGCACGCCGGGATTACGCGGGGCAAGCTCGGTCCCTTCCGGAATGATGCCGAGTTCGAGCTGACGTTGGTGCACGCGGGCGCGCCACACATCCCAACCTTCGTCGAATCTGCCTCGGTACTTGGCCAGGTACTCGTCGGGAGCGTGATGGGGGGCGTGGGTTGCGCCAAAGGGCGCGTAGAGGAAGAAGGGGCGTTCCGGCACCAGTGAGACCTGGTTGCGGATCATCGAGATCGCCTGATCGACGAGATCCTCGCTCAGGTGGTACCCCTCCTCGGGTGTTGCCGGCGGTGCGATGAGGTGGTTGTCGGCGTAGAGCTCGGGGTGAAAGTGGTCGGTTTCGCCCTGCATGAAGCCGTAGAACCGGTCGAAGCCCCGCTGGAGGGGCCAGTCGCCATACGGCCCAGCAGCCGACGCTTCGCGCATCGGGGCCAGGTGCCATTTGCCGACGCAGAAGGTGGCCCACCCCTTGTCTTGCAGCACCTCGGCCACGGTGGCGGCTGATGGCGCGATGCGGCCGCGCATGTTCGGGAAGCCGGTGTCGAAGTTCGACACTGCCCGCATGCCGACAGAGTGATGATTTCGGCCGGTGAGGAGACAGGCGCGCGAGGGGGAACACAGGGCGGTGGTGTGGAAGTTCGAGAACCGGAGTCCGCGACCGGCGAGGCGGTCGAGGTGGGGGGTGTCGATCATGGAACCGAAGCAGCCGAGGTGAGCGAACCCGGTGTCGTCGAGCAACAGAACGACCACGTTCGGCGTGGTGCTGGGCGGAAGCTCCGGTTCTGGCCACCAGGGCGTCGAATCGGCGACCTCTCGGGCGATGACACCCCCGAATGGCTGGGTCACAGGGTCTCCTCGATTTCGCGATCGTCTGGGACGAGGGATCGGGTGATCAGTTCGGCGTCTCGACGAAACGCTGTATCGCTGATCAGCAGGTGGGCCCAGCTCAGCAGCACCCCTCGGAAGCCGTACACGATCAGTTGCGCAACGGTTCGGGCTGCGCTGTCGTCGTCCAGCGACACCACGTTGCGCAGGCGTGGGAGCAGCAGTTGCTCGAGGCCGGACCCTCGATGCTCGGCGAAATCGAGTGGCCCGAGTTCGCGAAGAACGGCGCGCAGGGGGACGGGATCGTGAAGAGACTGCGTCACTGCGACCCGCACGACGTCGACCACTGCCTCGACTGGGTCGTTGTGCATGGGACGGGCTCCAAGCGCAGCATCGAGTCGCCCGACATACCCATCGAGCACTGCGGACAGCACCCGCTCGCGGGGACCGACAAGGTTGTAGACGGTGGCGACCGAGACATCTGCTGTCTCGGCGATGTCGGCAACGGTGATCTTGGCAGCGTCGCGTTCTCGCAGCAGCGCCAGCGTTGCGTCGGCGATGCGCTGGCGACGTTGCTCCGATGCAGGTGACGAGCTCGGCCGGGCACCCCCGTGCGGGGTGCTCATTGCGGTTCGATACCGAGTTGGCGGGCCGCTCGGCCCTCGATCCGTGCCCCCTGCGACGCAAGGTGCGGCCCGATTTCTCGCCACAGCGCCCTGAGCTTGTAGTGCGGGACACGGGGGAACAGGTGGTGCAACAGGTGGTAGTCGTGCCCGCGGATCAAAAACGTGCTTCCCGGGAAGGTGAACACGCGAGTGTCTCGGTAGCGCCCGACTTCACCGTGGGGATGGTGCGGAAGCCAGCCGAACACCAGTGACAGCCAGAACCGTCCGAGCCACGACGCCACATAGAACAGCAGCAGCAGCTCGACGCCGTAGCCCAGGGCTACTGCGATGGCGAACAGTGCGATGTGGCTCCACGCCACCAGCATGGTGCCGCGGCGAGCGGCGTCAGAACGAAACGCAGCGGCCTCCGCCAGTCGGGACCGAAGCGCCGGGGGCAGCACCCGCATTCCACCGGGGATCACGGCCAGCACGGGCACGATCGGGAACAGCACCGCTCCGAGCACCACACGGACAACGATGTCGCGGGGGGTGCCTTTTGCGTTCAGGACGTCGGGATCGCCAACGTCGTTGGTGTGGGTGTGGTGCAGGAGGTGAATGTGGCGATGTTCGACGAAGCTCGTGTAGAGCATCCACGCGCCAAACGATCCCACCGCCCGATCGATCCAGGACCACTGGTTCCGCCCGGCCGAGATGGTTCGGTGCACCGATTCGTGAACCGGCATGTAGAAGGCCTGCAACATGGCGGCGGCGACGACGATGCCGATGAGCATGGGCAACCGGTCGGTGACCACGGCCATCACCGTTGCGACCCACCCGACGAACGGCCAGGTCACATTGAACAGCGTGCGCCAACCGAACGAGGACGTGAAGGGCTCGACGGTCGATCGCTCGTAGTTGAGTCGCTCGACACCCGTCAGCGACGTTGATTCGGCTGCAGTCATGACACCTCAGAGGGAACGATTTGGAAGTATTTCTAAATCAAGCCGAGTGTCGTTTCGTTGTCAAGTATCCCAATCCAATCGACACGCATCGGTGAGCCAGCGCTTTCCCATCTGCTCGACGACTGTGTGAAGACGTCAGGTCTGACGGTCGTTGGGTGTTTAGCCAAGCGCGTCGAAGAGGTCCTCGGTCGCAATCCAGTCCGTGACGCCGACTGCGGCGCCGTCGTCGCTGATCCCGAAGATGATTTGTTGCGGCGCGCACAACGCCGGAAGCCCAGGCACCTGCGCGCCGTCACAGGTATACGGGTGACCCCAGAATGACGGTCGCATCTGCGACGACCGGGCGAGATCGACGAGCGCCTCGGTCGTCAGCCCGGGGCCTATGTCGAGCATGAGGGCATACAGATTCATCACGCCGCGAAAGCTCACCGTCCCTGCGCCGAATGCTGCTTCGCCGGCGTAGCGCTCGACCACTGCTTGATAGATCGATGCATCGGCAAGCACGCTGTCGAAGGACCCCTCTGCGTTGAAGAGCACACTCGGCACGGCATCGCCCGCAGCCCCAAGCGACTGCACGTCGGCGCATGCGCCGGTCAGGTACAGCTGACGACCGGATTCTGAGGCAGCACGCATGAATGGGGCGCAGCTCGACGTCGCCGCCAGCACGATCACTGCGTCAGCATCGACCGCGCCGGCGGGATCGAATACGACGGCTGGGTCGTCGGCGAAGATCGGATACGGCAGCAACTCGACCGTGAGGCCGAGCATTTGCCCGACGGGTTGTCCGTAGTCTCGGGCTGCCACCTCGAACGACGGCACGCCTGCTCCGTAGGCGATGACCACCGTCGAGGCTCCCGTCTGCGATGCGTGGGCCAGAAACCCGGCGAGGGCGCCAACATCACCGCCGGAAAATGCGAAGACACGATCGCTGCGCTGCTCCGCCAAGTTGGCCGGCACGCCGCCGAACACGGCGAGTTGGGCAGCCTCGATTTCCGCGATCGATCTCTCGCTCGTGACGTCCACCCCACCGACGAAGGCCACAATTCCGGCGGCGAGCAACTCGAGCGCACACGCACGCGACTGGGCGGGATCGAACGACGTCACACACGACAGGAGTTCGAGCGGCCGGCCCTCGACACCACCGAGTTCGGCGTTGATCCACGCAACGGCAGCCTCGGCTGCGACTCTGAGTTCTGGATAGCTACCGAGTGGCGTGTCTTCCTGATTGATCATCCCGAGCCGGATGGGGTCGAGGTCGGCATCGGCGGGCACAGGTTCCGCCGGTACACGGCCGAGGAACCATTCGGAACCGGCAAACGACTCGACCACTGACAGCGGCACCGATTCGAGTTCGGCCACGGTCGTCGAGGTCGGGTCTGCGGCCACGACTGTGGTCGGTGCGTTCGTGACGGCCGGTGCTGTCGCTACAGTCAGCGGCGTCGGGGTCGCCGCACGCAGATCGGGGTCGCTACCGCAGGCAACAAGCACAAGGACGGACCCAACAATCCGTGCCACGTTCACCGTTCGGCTCGGCCCCAAGTCCGTCCTATCTCCGGTCGGCTCGAGTCCCAGGGTCGTGTATCACCGACGTCATGCAACCCTGCGATTCCTCGTCCGCTGCGGGGTTCAGGAGACGATGCAGCGCTCCCTGCCCACCACTACTTCGAGTATGGGTTATCCCCAGGGAAGAAGCCAGCGGTCCTGGTGCTCGGCGGGTTCATCTCGCAGGTCAGCAATGCCACCGTCGTCTTCGTCGCCCGACAGGGCCTGTGCGTTGCCGATTTCGTTGAATCGATCAAACGCCGGTCCACTCAGGAAGTCAGGAGACAGCGGCGGCATCTCGTGCCGTGGGACTTGCTCAACCAGATCGATGATACGTTCCGCTTTTTCCATGATCCTCAACTTGCAGGACGTTGCTGCGCAGCTTGGCACAGCAACAACTGGATGATTCGTTCGGCCCAGCGTACTGAGGTCTTCGGACTACAGCAAGGACCCCCGAACACGCAACGTGCGTCGACGACCGCCGGCTGCGTCGGGAGGCGAATCCGTTACGGGTGCTGCCACTGCGTCCCTCCCGTCCACAATGACGCTGGACCGATGGAGTCGGATGGGATAAGCCAACGGTGAACGTGGTGGTGCAACCGGACGGGGGGCCAACAGTGGAGATTCTGACATCGCCAGTGCTCGTTGGGAGCGGGTCGCAGTGTGACTTGGTGATAGAGGATCCGTCTGTTTCCGCAGCACATGCAGAGGTGGTTCGACGAGATGGGCAGGTGTACGTCCGAGATCTCGCCTCGAAAAACGGCACCACGATCAACGGTGAACGGGTAGACGGCGAGGCAATGCTCCAGCCAAGTGATTGGGTGATGTTCGGTGCCGTCCCTTTCGTTCTGGACGGCACACGGCTGATCGAGGCTGAGACACACGCCCACGCGCCGACACCCGACACCTCCGATGCGGGGAATCTCGGCGCCGTCTCACCGAAACCCTCCCCGTCTGAGGCAGCAGCTGCACCAGTCGAGCTCATCAGTGCAGATCTGGTCAGGTTGCTACTTCGCCTGCTCTGGGGCTACGTCGGGTTGCTTGGCGCGATGATGCTCACGACAATCCTGCTCTTTGCAAGCTACGAGCAGACAGTGGCAGGCAACCGCGGCGCCGCTGACTCGTGGCAGACCTGGGACACGATCTACGCAACGTTGTTCGTTGTTTCCGTGGTGCTGTCCATACCGATCTTTGCGCTGCTGGTGGCATGGTCCGATCAAACCCATCGCGCCACTGACTGGCTGCACCCGCTGGAACGACAGTGGGTTCGGGGCTGGGCGATCGGCGCATGGTTCATCCCGCTGGCAAACCTGATCCTTGTGCCGCTGATCTTGGGCGAAATCAGAAAGATCGCCACCGCAGCCCGCTCGAACGGCAAGGTCGGCTCCACCTGGCAACGAGAGGGTGAATCGTCGGCACTCCTGCTGTGGTTCGTCTTCTACGCACCAGGCCTCGTGTTCCTCTGGTACGGCGACGCCGCGCTCGACAAGGTCTTCGACGCCGAGCAGTACCGCAACGGACTCATGATGGTCCTGATCGGGCTCGGCCTCACCGGCGCAGGCGCCACCCTGGCCGTGACGTTCATTCGCGACGTGTCCACGAAACTCGGTGTTGACTCCGGCGCCACTGCCTGACGGGGCGCGCAAGGTGCAGTGCCCACGGTCGCCGACGACCACACACCGCTGGTGATACACGCACGAGCCATGTACCCCTACTCGCTTGCGCCAACCCACACGCAGTGGGCAACAGAGCTTGGCCTCGAACCAGATCCAGTGTCGGAACCCTGCGCCAAAACGTAGAGGGGGTGCCGGCTCCAAAGAGCCAGCACCCCCTCACACACTCAGGTCACCGGCAAGCGCCGGTGGACGAAATCCTACGGGCAGTCCACGGGTTGGTTCACGGGATCGCCACCCGCATCCAAGATGCTCACGTCAATGCACTCCTCGTAGAACCGAACCTGCGCCAAGCGCAGCCCGTTGTTGTCGTACTCCCAGTACTCGTTCTGGAGCGCATCGTCGAAGATCGGAATCCGGACCGTAACCTCGTATTGGTCGTCAGTTGTGTCCGTCGTGTCCCCGTCCACGTCAACCGTAACGTTGACCACGATCGAGGTGAGCTCAGCGGTCACAT
>JBMTIM010000035.1:0-34829 GCA_049437325.1 Acidimicrobiales bacterium | reverse complement strand
CGACGACATCTACGTTGCAGCGATGGCCGACGACCAGACGTTCCACGACCTCATCGAGGGCTACTGCCGAGCACTGAGTATCCGGGCAGGCGACACGATCGAGATCTGCGTCTCCACCGTGGCCGACCGCTACGGCCTGACCATCGAGCGGTGGGGAGCCGAACGCGAACACGTGTGGTCGGCATCGGGCCTGCCCGGCACCCACCACGATCTTCCGGCCGACGCCGACGCACAGGGCTGCGGCTGGCCCGTGTCGGTCGAGGTCCCGACCGACACATCGTGGCGTTCGGGCTTCTATCTCATCACCCTCACCGCCGAGGAAGGCCCCACCGATCGACGGATCGCTCACGCCGGTGTGGTCATCCGAGCCGACGACCGCCGTCGACCAGCGATGCTCGTGCTCGCCACCAACACCTGGAACGCGTACAACACCTGGGGCGGACAGAGTCTCTACACCGGGGGCAGGCAGGTGTCGTTTCACCGCCCCTTTGCCCGCGGCATGCTCGATCGACCCGAGGTCGACCGCGACGATCGCAAGGCCCGACCCGTTCACACCGGCGAGGAACCCGACGCCGACGGCCTGATCTTCCAGGCGTACCGCACCGAACGGAACTATCCGTCGGCGATCGGCTCCACCGGCTGGTTCACCTACGAACGCCGCTTCGTCGAGTGGGCCGAACGCGACGGCCACGCCTTCGACTACGCAATCTCGTCAGACCTCGAGCGCGACCCTGCCATCCTCGACGGCTACGACCTGGTCCTCAGCGTCGGCCACGACGAGTACTGGTCGGTCGGCCAGCGCGACGCCGTCGAACGCCATGTCGCCAACGGTGGTCATTTCGCGTCGTTCTCGGGCAACACGATGTTTTGGCAGGTCCGGCTCGACGAGGGTGCCAACAGCGGTTTGACGATGATCGGCCACAAGTACTCCGCTCACGAGACCGACCCGATCGCGACAACCGACCCCACCGGCATCACCGGCATGTGGGCCGACCCGCTCGTTCAGCGACCGGAATGGTCGTTCCTCGGCGCCGGATCGGCGTTCGGTCTCTACCACCGCTTCGGAAACGCCACCGCTCGCGGCGTCGGTGGGTTCATTGCGTACCGACCCGACCACTGGCTGCTCGACGGCACCGGACTCGGCTACGGCGATGTCATCGGCCGAGATGCCGGCGTCGTCGGGTACGAGACGGTCGGGCTACCGATCCAGATCGACGACTTCGGCCTGCCAGTACCTCGGAGCGACACCGACGTCCCGGCAGAACTCGAGATCGTCGGTCTGGTACCGGCCAGCAACCTCGGCGTCGGCGACTACCCGAAATCGATCGCTGCACTGTCGGACCAAGGCGATCTCGAGTTTGTCGCCGACCGCATCCACGGCGGCGTGACCGACGAGAACATGGCAAAGGCCAGGCACGGCAATGCGGCCATGCTCACGTGTCGTCCCTTTGCCACCGGTGGAGAGGTCGTGACCGTCGGGTCGACCGACTGGGCGTTCGGGCTCGGTGACCCCCAGGTTGCGCGGGTGACGACGAATGTCTTGCGTCGGTTCGTCAGCCACGAGCGCTCGGTGTCGGATCCAGGCTGAGGCTCCGCTGATCACCGTTCCGACGGAATCACCCAACCGGGGGCTCGATGGCGGTGAGAGCCGAGAACCGAGCAAGGTCGACATTGCCGCCGCTGAGCGTGACACCCACACGTTGTCCGGCGAGTTCGAGGCGTCCGCTGAGCACGGCCGCCAACGCCGACGCTCCGGACGGCTCGAGGACGATGTTGAGTCGCTCGAACGCGAAGCGCATCGCAGCAACGATTTCTTCATCGCTGACCAGCGCAATCTCGTCGACCCGCTCCCGCATGACCGCAAACGTCTTGTCACCACACGACATGGTCTGCTGCCCATCGGCAATCGTCACCGGTGTTTCGGGAAGCACCACTCGTTCCCCCGCCGCCAACGACTGCTCGACATCGTTGCCGGCAGCCGGCTCGACACCGATCACCCGCACGTCGCCGAGCGCCTTTGCCACCGTCGCACAACCGGAGATGAGCCCACCGCCGCCGACGCACACGACGAGGGTGTCGACCGCTTCGGTGGCGAACAGCTCGCGAGCGAGGGTTCCCTGACCGGCCATGACCGCCCATGCGTCGAAGGGAGGAATCAGGGTCAGGCCGCGCTCGGCAGCGATGGCGTCGCCGATCGCTTCCCGGGACTCCGTGTAGCGGTCATAGCCGACGATTTCGGCGCCGTACCCCGACGCAGCGGCTCGCTTTGCGGCTGGCGCATCGTGGGGCATCACGATCACCGCCGGCACATCATGCAGCGCAGCGGCCAACGCCAGGGCCTGGCCGTGATTGCCCGAGGAGAACGTGACCACCCCGGCGGCACGCTCTGCGGGCGGCAGTGACGCCACTGCGTTGTATGCGCCCCGAAACTTGAACGAGCCGGTGCGCTGAAAACATTCGGCCTTGAGTCGAACGCGCCCTCCAACGCGATCGTCGAGCGTGCGGCTGGTCACGTCGGGGGTCACGTGGGCCACGCCGGCGAGCCGCCGAACCGCCGCGTCGACGTCGTCGAGGTCGAGCTCATTGTCGGTCATGTCCTGACCGTAACCGGCACACTGTCACTGCCGTTACGAGATGCAGCTCGTACTGTGGACCTCATGGCGCACCAGATCCTCGTGCTGAACGGTCCGAACCTGAATCTTCTGGGTGCACGCGAGCCCGAGGTCTACGGCTCCGACACACTCGACGACATCATCGCCAACCTCACCACCGTTGCCCACGAGCGCAATGCCGAGATCCGCCACGTGCAGTCGAACCACGAGGGTGGATTGATCGATGCGCTCCACGACGCTCGCACCTGGGCCGACGCAGTGATTTTCAATCCAGGGGCCTTCACCCACTACTCGATTGCGCTGCGAGATGCCGTGGTCGCCACGGAGCTCCCGGTCGTCGAGACGCACCTGAGCAATGTCCACGCACGAGAGGCGTTTCGACATCACAGCGTGATCAGTGCCGTGTGTCTCGGGGTGGTCCTGGGCTTCGGTGCCAACAGCTACCTCGCTGCCCTCGACGCAGTGATCCGGCACCTCGAGGCCTGAGAGCACCGACCGTTCCTCCCGGCCACCGGCGCGGGCGGTCCTGGTTGCAACTCAGCGGAACAGTCGATGTTCGACGAGCGCGGCCACCACGTCGACAGCAGAACCGGTCTCGTCTGCGATCTGTTGCTCGCGCCCCAATCGGGCTGCAGTGGGGAGCGCATGGACCAGTCCGACGACGGCGAAGGCAAACCCGACCGCGTACGGCCACAACGACCCGCTCAGAACGGTCAACCCGAACCCGACGAGCGCCGACGCCACTGCGGTCACGAACTGCAACATCGTGGCGCGGGGAAACGAATGGGCGAAGGCGCGCGCGGAGCGGTGACTGACCCGCACTGCAAGCATGCGGGCGACCATCAGGGAGACCACCCCGACCGCAGCGGCGAACGCCACCGACATCCCGACCGACCGACCCCGATCGAACTCGGCAACGACCACGATCGCAACCGCCCATACCGGCACGATCGCAACGGCGACGTAGAGCGACAACATTCGCAGGGCGACCAGTGCGCTCGGCTGGGTGGCCATCGAACGCATGCCGATGAACGGGACGAACATCTTCGGCAACAGGCCGATGACAGGGCGCCACCCGGGATCGGGACGCGGCGTGCTCACACGAGTTCGATACCGGCAGCAGCCATCTCTTCCAGTGCTGCGTCGGTGGTGTCGGGTGCGACTCCTGCACAATGGGCCAACAACACGCGGGTGTCGAAGCCGTGCGCCTTCGCGTCGCACGCGGTTGCTCGCACGCAATGATCGGTGGCGATCCCCACGACGTCGACGTCGGTGACGCCACGCTCCCGAAGCCACGGGCCGAGCAGCAACGACTCGTCACTGGCAGCGCCACCGTCGAACCCGGTGTAGCTGGCCGTCGAACGACCCTTCAGAAACACCTCGTCGATGGCGATCTTCATGTCCTGATGGAAGTCGGCACCACTGGTGTGGGCACCGCAGTGCACCGGCCACGTATCGACGAAATTCGGCTCCTCGTCACCCGTAGCCCAGTGGTCACCGGGATCGACGTGCCAGTCCTTGGTCGCCACTACGAGGGCATAGTCACCGCCGGCCCGATCGAGGCCGACCCATCTGGTGATCGACCGGGCGACGGCGGCGCCTCCGTCGACCCCCATGGCGCCACCCTCACAGAAGTCGTTCTGTACGTCGACGACAACCAGTGCCGCCCTGCGTGTCGTGGTCACTGGGCTCCTCCGGCAGCGGGTACCGGCGTGGACAGCGGCTCCTCGACCCCTTCCCAGATGGTGGGAATCGCCGGCGAGTGGGTCGGCCACGGCGTGCGGTCGGCATCTCGGAGCCGGCTGCGTCGCTCGTTGCATCGCTGGCGCGCCTCTGTGGGATTGGTGAGATCGGCGACGATCTGGCCGTCGCGCACGAGCGGTACCTGCGGATTCATCGTGTCGTCGTGCAGTTCGACCGGGAGCACCGAGAGGATTTCGCCGGTGAAGCGGCCATCGGCATCGACCGTTCGGTGCACGTCCTTGCGACCTCCGAGGGTGCGTTTCCCCGGCGAGAGCTTGCCCACCGCACGCAGTTCGGCGTCGGGAGCGTCGGAGTCGGCGATCGACACGAGTTTGTAGACCAACTGTGCCGTCGGATGGCCAGAACCGGTGACGAGACTCGTGCCCACGAGATAGGCGTCGATCGGTGCATCGGCCGCTTCGAGTTGGGCGACCTTGAACTCGTCGAGATCACTCGACACCACGATCCGACAGTCGGTTGCCCCGAGGCTGTCGAGCAGATTGCGGGCGGCTCGGCTGTCTTCTTCGAGTTGACCGCTGTCGATACGGATCGCACCGATGTCGGAGCCGACGACGTCCACGGCCCGCCGGATCCCTTCCATGACGTCGAAGGTGTCGACCAGGTAGGTGGATCCGATGCCGAGGGTTTCACGCTGCGCCTCGAAGGCCGCTTCTTCGCTCCCATGGGCGAGGACGAAGGCGTGTGCCGTGGTGCCACCGGTCGGAATGCCGTGACGACGACCGGCCTCGAGGTTGGAGGTCGTGTCGAAGCCACCGACGAACCCGGCCCGAGCTGCCGCAACTGCCGACTCCGGATCGGTACGACGGCTCCCACCCTCGATGAGCAGGCGACCCCCGGCAGCATCGGCCATACGAGCCGCAGCACTGGCGACGGCGCAGTCGTGATTGAGAACCGAGAGCATCACCGTCTCGAGCACGACACATTCCGCAAACGTGCCGGTGACGGTCAGCACGGGTGAGTACGGAAAGAACAGCTCCCCCTCGGCATAGCCGGTGATGTCACCGTGAAACGCGTAGGAACGAAGCCACTCGACCATCTCACCGTCCTGCACGATGCCCGCATCGAGCAGATACCGGACGATGTCGTCGTCGAACCGGAACCGGCTCACGGCATCGAGCACCCGGTCGATCCCGGCAACGACGCCGTAGGCCCGGTTGGGCGGCAATCGGCGGGCGAACACTTCGAAGACCGCCCGCCGATGCGCCACGCCGGAACGCAGGGCCGAGGCAACCATCGTGAGTTCGTAGTGATCGGTCAGCAACGCCGACGACGGCCGTTTCACGCTCATCACGCTAGCGGCAGGGTTCGGACAGGCCCCCGTCGCTGCGCGGGTCACCCACCGCCTCCTCCGTCGGATTCTCGGTACCGCCGATACGTTTCTCCACACGATGACAAGTCCGTTTCAGATCATGCACTCGATGACGTCGGACCGGTCGGCGCTCGACGGCAAAGCCATCACCAAGCAGACGCGGGCGCGTGTGTTCGGGTTCGCAAGGCCGTATCGGGGAGCGATCCTCGGGTTCCTCGGCACGATCATCGCCTCGACGTTCCTCGGGTTGTTGCCCCCACTGCTGATCCGAGAGGTGTTCGACGACGCCATCGTCAACGGCGACGGCGGTTACATCAACATCCTTTTCCTCTTCATGATTGCCGCCGCACTCGGCGAGGCGATCCTTGGCCTCGTCGAGCGCTACCTGTCGAGCCGAATCGGTGAGGGCCTGATCTACGACCTGCGGGTCAGACTCTTCGACCACGTCCAGCGCATGCCGCTTGCGTTCTTCACCCGAACCCAGACCGGAACGCTCATCAGTCGCCTCAACAACGACGTGATCGGCGCTCAGCGGGCCTTCACCGGCACACTCGGAACGGTCGTCGGCAACGTCATTGCACTCACCGGCACCCTGATCGCGATGTTGTTGCTCGAGTGGAAGCTCACCCTGCTCGCCATCGTGATCCTGCCCTTCTTCGTTCTTCCGGCGCGACGAGTCGGAGCCGGATTGAGCGACATCACTCGCGAAGGCATGAACGTCAATGCCTCGATGAACAACACGATGACGGAACGCTTCAACGTCGCGGGCGCCTTGCTCGTCAAGCTGTTCGGTCGACACCAGGCGGAGGCCGACGACTTCGGCGAACGGGCCGGCCGGGTGCGAGACATCGGTGTTCGCTCGGCGATGTACTCGCGGGTCTTCCTCACCGCCCTCACCCTCGTGGGCGCCATCGGTACGGCGCTCGTGTACTGGTGGGGTGGACACCAGGTGATCGACGGCGCCATCACCCCCGGCACCCTCGTTGCGCTCGGCCTGTACACCGTACGCATCTATATGCCGCTCACCTCGCTGTCGAACGCGCGGGTCGACGTCATGCAGGCGTTCGTGTCCTTCGAGCGGGTGTTCGAGGTCCTCGACACTCCCAATGTCATCCAGGACGCCGACGATGCGATCGAACTTCCCCGTCCGGCACGAGGCGAAATCCACTTCCGAGACGTCACCTTCCGGTACCCCGACCCCGCCGCGGGAACGCCCGTCTCGCTCGGCGGCGGCGAGCAGACCGGCTCACCCGACGACGTGTTGCGCGGACTCGACGTCGCCGTCGCCCCCGGCCACATGGTCGCCATCGTCGGCCCGTCGGGGAGCGGCAAGACGACGATGACATCGCTGGTCCCTCGGCTCTACGACGTCACGAGTGGGTCGATCACGATCGACGGGCACGACATCCGCTCGGTCACACAGGACTCGCTGCGCCAGACGATCGGCGTCGTCAGCCAAGATCCTCATCTGTTCCACGAGTCGGTCGGAGCCAACCTCCGCTACGCCCGACCGGACGCAACCGACGACGAACTCGTCGACGCGTGCCGGGCGGCACGAATCCACGACGTCATTGCAGAACTCCCCGACGGCTACGACACGGTCGTCGGTGAGCGGGGCTACCGACTTTCCGGTGGGGAGAAGCAACGCCTCGCCATCGCTCGCATGTTGTTGAAAGACCCAGCCATCGTGATCCTCGACGAAGCGACCAGCCATCTCGACACCGAGAACGAGGCCCACGTCCAAGAGGCCCTGGCTCGCGCCCTCGAGGGACGGACCTCACT
Organism: Acidimicrobiales bacterium; assembly: GCA_049437325.1. GTDB lineage: Bacteria > Actinomycetota > Acidimicrobiia > Acidimicrobiales > Aldehydirespiratoraceae > UBA11606. The sequence continues at coordinate 27,362 of JBMTIM010000035.1, read as the reverse complement.
CGTCATTGCCCATCGGCTGTCGACCATCACCGACGCCGATCAGATCCTCGTCCTCGACGACGGCCGGATCGTCGAACGCGGCACCCACGAGGAACTGCGCCATTCGGGTGGTCTCTACGAAGAACTGTACGAAACGCTCGTACGGGCCGAGGTCGGGTGACGCCGAGCTCGACACCTAGCGCAGCTGGGGCGAACGGCGCCCGGTGACACCCGGTGCATGGGCCAGGAACGGACTGCGCATCAGCACCAGCGCAGCCAACGCCGACCCGGCGACCACCACATACATGCCGTCATAGCCGAACGCATCGGCCACGAACCCGAGGGCGAGGGTACCGAGCGCATTGGCAAGATCGCCGAAGGTCGTGACCGTCGCAACCGCTCGGGACCGTTCCGCATCCGACGCGGAATCGACGGCGATGAGAATCATCAGTGGCACGTTCCAGGCGAGCCCGATTGCGAGGACCACGGCGGCGGCGTAGAGCCAGGCCGTCGACGATGCCGTCGCCAACAGCAACGCACCGATGATCACCGTGCCGTGCGCAAACGTCGCAAGCCAGCGACGAGGGAAACGCACGAAGGCCAGTCCACTCACCGATCGCATCCCCATCACGACCACCGAGTAGGTCAGGAGCAACCAGCGGGCATCTTCGATGCCGAACTCCTCTCCGTAGTCGGCGATGAACGCGTTGAAGCCGAGGAACCCGACGAACACCAGCATGTTGACGACACCGACACGAGCGGCGACCGGGTGGAACAGGTCACTCACCTTGGCGGCGGGGACCGCATCGGGGGGACGGGTCTCGGGCAGCACACAGGCGACAACAGCGGTCGAGCCGCAGAACGCAGCGGCGAGGGCAAACGCCCAGGCGAAGCCGTGGGCCTGCATGACGATCTCGCCGAACACCTGGCCAACGGCAAAGCCGACGAGCACCACGGTCGAAAACAGCCCGAACACCCGGTCACGGTGCTCTGCGGGCGGAAGTTCGGTCGCCACGGTCGCTTGCGACAGGTACATCACCGAGCTTGCTGCGCCGGAGAACACTCGTACGACGAGCAGCACCCACAGCTCACCCGTGCCCGCCGCCGGCGTGTGGAGCAGCTGCGCCACCACCAAGGCCAGCGCACCACCGATCATCACCGGCCGACGACCGATCCGATCGAGCATGTAGCCACCGAACGGACGCACGACCAGCATGCCGATCGCCCACACACCGAAGGCAAGACCGATCTCGGCCGAGCCACCACCGAGTTCACGCTCCACCAGCCGCGGCAACACCGGGAAGGCCACCCCGGCAACACCGAAGTAGAGCATCGTTGCTCCGAAGACCGCCAGGATGCGGGGCGTGTAGACCCGTTCGACGCTGGCAGGGGCGGTCACCGGGCGCAAGCTACTGCTCTCCCGTCACCGCACCTGCATCGCAGCCGACTAGACATCCCACGTGGCCTACGCCGGAACGTCACCCACCCCACTGCCGACGACATGGCGGTTTCGCGTCTTCGGGAAGATCTTCCGTTTCGTGAGTCGAGTCCTGAGCCGGCCCAGCAGTGAACGGCTCCCGAACCTCGATGACGGCCCGGTCGTCTTCGTCGCCAACCACACGAGCATGTCCGACGTCTTCTACGCGATCGCCACGCTGTCGGACTGGAAGTACCCGGCCCGCTGTCTGGTCCGCTACGCCTATTTCGCGAATCCCCTGATGGGAACATTTCTCCGCAACGTCGACTGCGTTCCGGCCGGAGGTGGCGGTACCGACGCCGTCGCGGTGGCCGTGGAGACCCTCGACGCGGGGCGACCGGTTGCCGTCATGGTCGAGGGGAGGATCGTGCCACCCGAGGACCGGAGTCCCGACGGCATGGGGGATTTCCGTGACGGCTTCGTCGCCATTGCGCGCAAGGCCGATGCCCGGGTGCTCCCGATCGTGATCACCAACGCCGATCACGTGTGGGGCAGTCGCGCCAAGCTTCCGACCCTTCGGCTGCGCAACCGGCCCGAGGTCGAGGTCCGGGTGGGAACACCGTTTTCCGTCGACGGTTTGGTCGACAGCGAGGCGATCGCCGCGGCCCGCAGCCAGATGGCAGCAATGCTCGCTCGCCCCTAACGTCGGTGGCCATGGCCAGGGGGACAACACCGAACCAACTCCTCATCGTCTCCGACGAGGAGCGCCGCAACGACTGGCTGCGCGGCAAGGTCGATCTTCCTGCGCACCAGCGGCTGATGGACGACGGCACGACCTTCAACCGCTACTACACCCACGCATCGCCGTGTTCACCGAGCCGGGCATCGCTGTACACCGGCAGGTACCTCGCCGAGCATGGCGTGGTCGACAACGTCTCGTTTCCGACCCATACGGCGCTCGATCCGACCATTCCGACCATCGGATCGCTGCTGGGCGAACAGGGGTACTACTCGGCCTACCTCGGGAAGTTCCACCTCAGCCACGACGAGATCCCCGACATGGAGGCGTTCGGCTATCACGACTTCACGGGGAACGACATGCACTACACGGGGTCGGCGTGGAGTGGTCGCTACTTCGACCCGATCATCGCCAGCGATGCCATCACGTGGCTCCGCGAGCACGGCACCCGCGACGAACCCTGGCATCTCACCGTGGCGCTGGTGAACCCGCACGACATCATGTGGTTCCCCATCGATCACCCGTCCTTTCAAGCTCAGCATCCCGACATGAAGAAGGTGTTCGACTTCATGCGGGAACTGCGCCTCGACGGGGTACCGGTCGAACCGATGTCGGAGGACTACGACGAAGTGTTCGAGGCACTTCCCGAGAACTTCCGCGACGATCTGCACACCAAGCCCGAGATCCAGCGGGCCTGGCGCCAGGTGCGAAACACCGAGCACATGGTGGGACATCTCGATCTCGACGACGAGCGCTCGTGGCTGCGGCAGCTCGACTACTACGCCTATCTGCACCGAGAACTCGACCGGAATCTGCAGGGCATTCTCGACGTGCTCGACGAACTCGGCATCTATGACGACACCGTCATCGCGTACACGTCCGACCATGGCGACGCCTGCGGAAGTCACGGCCTGCGCGCGAAATTGCCGTGTGTGTACGAAGAGGTGATGGGGGTTCCCCTGATCATGAAGGTGCCGGGCATGACCCGACCGGGCACCGAGACCGATGCGCTCGCCACCCATGTCGATCTGGCCACCACCCTGTGCGCACTGGGTGGAGTCGACATCGGATCGGTACCAACGCTGTCGGGGGTTGATCTCTCGCCTGCCTTGGCCGATCCCTCGGCATCACCGCGGGAGTATGTGTTCTTCGCACAGGACTCGGCTCAGTCGGGCCTGCTGTCCAACACCCGGTACGCCGTTCGGGGGTTCTTCGACGGCGAGACCAAGTACGCCCGCTACTACGGCATCGGCGGCGGTGTCGCACGAGACGGCACTGTGGACCGGCGGCCGAAATTGTTCGGCGAAGATGCCGCCTTCGAAGACCACGACCACGAGTGGTACGAGCCACGCCATGACCCGCACGAGTTGGTCAACCTCGCCATCGACACCGGGCGGCGCTCCCAGCTGCGGGCGCACTTCGATCGACTGCTCGAGATCGAGCACGACGAACTCGGCGCCCTCGCCGGTCACGGGGGTCAGCGGTGACAGCACCACAGACGGGCAGGAACCGACGATGAGCATCTGGTCGACGGAAGCACCCGTTCCCATCGTCTTTCTGCACGGGTGGGCAACCTCCACCCAGATGACGTGGATCGAACCCGGCTGGTTCGAGCTCGTGAAGGAGGGAGGCCGTCGTCCGCTCGGATACGACCTCTTGGGTCACGGCGAGGCCGACAAACCCGACGACGTCGAGGCCTACCGCGACCTCGTGACCCCGGTCGTCGATCAACTGCCGTTCGGGGTCGACGACGGTCGTCAGATCGACATCGTCGGGTACTCGCTCGGCGCTCGCACCGCGCTCGACCTGACGCTGCGCCATCCGCAGCTCGTCCGGCGGCTCGTGCTGAGCGGTGTGGGCCGCAACCTGATCGAGGGTTCGGCGCTGGGCGACGGGTCCGACCGGGCCGGTGCCGACTATCGCTTCGAAGGGCTGCTTCGCAGCGCCGGTGAGGAGGCGGCCGCCGTGTTGCAGAAGGTCGGGGAGGCACAATCAGCCCGCGCCGATCGCTACTTCACCGCTGAACAACTCGCCACCGTGACGCAACCGGTCTTGCTGGTCATCGGCTCCGAGGACTTCGCCGGTCCGCCTGAGCCACTGGCCGAACTCCTGCCCGATGTCGAGGTGAAGATCCTGCCGGGGGTCGACCATTTCTCGCTGCCCAAACAGTTCGGATTCATCGACGCTGCCCTCGAGTTCCTCGACTGCGTTCCCAGCTGGTGAAGGCTGTCGGGGCTCGGTTCAGGCGAACATCACCTCGCAGCCTGTTCCGGCAAGAACAGCGTCGACACGGCTGCGGGCGTCGATGGGCAGGGCCGCATAGTCGGCTCGTAGCCACTCGAGGCACTTCCCCTGGTACTTGAACGGACCTTGGCGGTAGGTCCGACCATCGATCTCGCAGACCACTTCGTCCCCACCGGTCAGCAACGCCTCGGCATTGGCCACCATGAACGGGGCGTATGACCGCCCGGCCTCGGCGAGCAGGCGTCTCGTTCCCTCGGCCAGGTCGCCGAGGTCGATCCAGCCTTGGTCACCCTCGACCGGCAACCAGCTGCTGTCGTCGAGGCGATCGACCCAGGTGATCACCTTCGGTGCCCGTCTCGCCGCGATCGCCGTCGGGGTCGGATCCCACTTCACGAGCTGGGTCAGTTGCCCGAAGATGCCGAAATCTCCGCGGCCGGGCCGATCGCCGAGCAGAAAGTCGCTGGTGGAGAACAGCGCAGTCAATGCGTCGAGCACCCGCTCATAGGACGCTTCGATGATGGGCGCGTTGAGGTCGGTCGACCCCACGAGTTCGCGACGGCCGATCTGGCGCTGCGTGATGATGTCGTACATCTGTTGCGCCCGATCGCTGTCCAGGTCGAGCCGTCGCGACGTCGGGAGGAGGTGGCCCGCCTTGTCGATGTCGTCGTCGTACGCCCAGCGGTAGTGGTACATCGCCTTGGTGAGCCACTCGTCACCGAAGTCCTCGAGCAGCCCATCGATGAACGCCAGTGCCGGGTCCGTCGGCACGACGCTGCGACCGTCGTACTCGCGTTCGAGCCGCATGATCTGCGGTGACGAATCGACCGTCGCTTCGCCGTGTGAGCCGTCGGCGTTCGGGTACACGATGACCGGGATGATCGGAACCGGTGCCGTTGGAAGGTCGTCCCACTTCGAGTCACGCAACACCCATCGAAAGGGGATGTGTCGGTAGCGAAGGATGGCGCGCATCTTGAGGCTGTACGGCGAGCCGTAGGCCCCGCACAGCACGAGGGGATGATCGATCATGGATTCCCTTCTTCCTGTTTGCGTCGTTGCACCCGACGAAACGACTCGAACCGCCCCACGAACTCGTCTTCTTGACCCTGGGTCCATTCGACCGCGCCCCAACTCGGGAGTTCGCGGCAGCGCTCGCCGTAGGCGTTCCACGATGGAGGTATCGGTGCCGCAAGCCCGAGGCGCTGCAGGCCGTGGAGACGAACGTGAATCGGCAGTGCGACTGCGTCTGCGATCGTCGGCTCGTTGCCGGCCAGCCATCCTGTCGGCGTCGCCCAATCACCCATCGTCTCGAGGGCATCGATGAGCCGCTGGCCCGCCCGCTCGATGCGCACCGGGTCGACGCCGTAATAGACGCCGATCATGGGCCGGAAGGCGTGCTCGTCGATCCAGGCGACGCGCTGACGGACCAGCTCGCGCGCCGACGGGTCGGCCGGCAGCAGACTCGGTGCGTCGATCCGTTCCTCCAGCCACTCGAGCACCGGAATCGAGTCGGCCCGGTAGTCCTGACCGACACGAACCATCGGCACTTCGAGCTTCGGGCTGTGGTCGAGGAACTCCTGCGGGACGACGAAATCGGGGGGCCGGGCCGCCGAGGGTGGCACCGGCACAAGGGTGTGCTCGATCCCTCGTTGATGCAGTGCCCACTCGACTCGGGTCGAGAACGGGCAGATCCAGTGACCGAACAACGCCACGTCGCTGCTCATGCGATCAGACACTCGCATCCGGTACCGGCGAGGTAGCCGTCGACTCGAGCTCGGTCGCTCTCGCTCAATGCGTGGTACTCGTCACGGATCCAGTCGAGGCATTTGCCCTGGTACCGAAAGGGCGGTTGCCGGTACTGGCCGCCCTCCATGTCACAGACGACCTCGTCGGCACCCGACGCAAGTGCTTCGGCGTTTGCGACCATGAACGGCGCATAGGTTCGGCCCGCCTCCTCGAACAGGGCCCGGGTCGTGGCTGCGACCTGCTCGAGGTCGAGCCAGCCCCTCTCGTCGTCGTCGACCGGCCACCAGGAGAGGTCGTCGAGCCACTGGACCCACATGAGCGCGCGGGGGGCGCGTTCCACCGCCACGGCCGCCGGGGTCGGATCCCACCACAGCAGGGGGGTCAGTTGGCCGAACAGGGCGAAGTCGGCACGGCCTGGTCGATCGCCGAACAGGAATGTCTGCTCGGCCAAGTGGGCCTGAAGCGCGTCGAGTGTGCGCTCATAGGATCGCTCGATCACCGCCGCATTCGCGTCGGTCGAGCCGACGAGTGCTCGGCGGCCGACCTGCCGGTCGATGATCATGTCGTGGGCGGCGGCCGCTCGCTCGTCGGGCAACTGCAACGACGCGTCGAGTGGGAGCAACCGACCCGACTTCTCGGTGTCCTCCGCGTTTGCCCACCGGTAGTGATACATCGCCTTGGTGAGCCACTCGTCGGCAACGTCCTCGAGCACGAAGTCCAGGAACGCCGTGGCCGGATCCGTCGGGACGATGCTGCGACCGACGTACTCGGCTTCGAGCTTGGTGATCTGCGGGGAGGAATCAACCATCACGTCTCGGTAGCTGCCGTCGTGATTGCGCCAGCCGATGACCGGAATGACCGGCACCGGGCCGGGTGGCATGTCGTCACCCGTCATGCCTCGGACCACCCATTGATGTGGGATGTGGCGGTAGCGAAGGACGGCTCGCATCTTGCGGCTGTAGGGCGAGCTGTGGGCACCCCTGATCACGAGGTCCGGTCGCGTCGGCATAGTGCCGGGAAGTCTGGCACATTCCTGTTGGCGCAGGACTATGGGACGGAACCCGCCGGCTCGACCATCGCCCACATGGCGATGACCGTTGCAGCCGTTCCACAGCCGGCGGCGGTGAACATCGTCACGGCGAACCCGGCCTCGATGTAGAGGAGGGTTGCGAGAGGGGTGATCAGCGCCCGAACCAGGGTTGTCACCAGCACGGCACGGCCGACCATCTGGGCTCGTGCCCCCGGGTCGAGTTCCGACAGCAACGGGATGGCCGACACGATCCCGTACTCGAACCCCAGGAAGGCAACGGCGAGAACAGCCAGACCGAGACCGAGGGGAGGGGCGTCGACCGCACCGAGGACTGCGATCATCAGCGTCATCAACAACGAACCACCGATGATCGACCGCCGCTTCCCGACCCGGTCGGTGAGCCGACTCGAGCCGAGGGTCGCAACCACTTCCACTGCGCCGACGGCCAGGACAGCCAGACCGATCTCGGCGGTGTCGAGGCCGTACACGTCCTCGAGCCACAGGCCATGGGTCAGGAACAAGAATTGGGCTGACGCCGTGAGTGCGCCATTCGTGACCAGGGCGGCCACGGCCGGGCGGGTCATCCGTGGCTTGCGAGTCGGCGCAGAGACCACCCGCTCCTGACGCGATGCGCGTTGCAGGATGGTGACACCGACCACGAGCAACAGCGCGCCGAGGACGGCCTGCGGAGCCCACCAGGCAACACCATCGATGAGCAGGCCGACCAGAGGAAGACCGACCAGCGCCGCACCACCCCACGTGAGCTCCACCAGTCCGGTGGCCCGCCCTCGTCGTTCGTAGGTGACGACCGAACCGACCCATGCATTGAGCGCCACCTGATTGGCGGTGCGCCCAATGCCGAGGATCACGAACCCGACGACGAGGCCGGGAGCACCGAGCGTTGCGATCAGCAGGCCGGTACCGGCGACGAGCCCGCAGACCCCCATGACCCGGATGGCGCCCCACCGATCACTCCATCGACCCATGAGCGGTGCGCTCAACGCCGTGAGTTCACGGGCACTGAGCACAGCACTTGTTGCCCCGACGCTCAGACCCGTCCCGCGAGCAAACGCCGGAAGGAAGGTGTAGCCCATCCGCATCGCCACGTTCACTGCGAACCGGCTTGCAACGAGCGCCGGGAGCGCCCGCCGCACCTCAGGGCGGAAGTCGCTCATCGCCGAACCGTCACCGACGGACGACACGATGTGTCGGCTGCAGTCGCAACGCGAGCGGGATCCGGGTCGCGACCGACACCGCTGCACGTCATCCGATGCTCCCCGGGTTGCCTACCCCTGAACGGGCGTCCAGTATGCATGCGATGACTGCCCCCCGGACCAGAATGCAGCGACCGAACGGGTACGACCCCGAGCCGTTCGACGTGCCGCCGATCTTCCAGTCGCCGTCGCGTCCGGGCGCCATGGTCACATGGTTCGTCACAGCGTTCCTGTGGCCCCAATCGCTGCTGTGGATCGGCATCGGTGCACTGACGTACCACGTCTTCACCCCAGGCCTCGACCGCTTCGCGACGCTCGGTATCGACGACGTGTCGATCCTGTGGGCGCGAAACGTCGCCTTGATGCTGGTGGTCATCGGCGGTCAGCACTACTGGCTCCACATCCGGCGGGGCCAGGGGATGGAGTTCAAGTACGAAGGCCGATGGCTCGCCAAGAACCGCAAGAGTTTCACGTTCGACGACCAGACCCGAGACAACATGTTCTGGACGCTCGTCAGTGGTGGCGGCATCGCTGCGCTGTACGAGAGCATCATGTTCGGTCTGTACGCCGACGAAACGATCGGCCGACTCGACGCGCTGTGGGCGATCGCCCTGATGACGATCGCCGTCTTCTTCATCGAGGGCGTCCACTTCTACGCGAACCATCGACTGCTGCATGTCGACCCCCTCTACCGCTGGTTCCACGCTCTCCATCACCGCAACGTCAATACGGGGCCGTGGACGGGCATCTCGATGCACCCCGGCGAACACCTCCTCTACCTGTCGTTGCCCTTCGTGTTCCTCGTCATCCCCGGCTCGCCCTTCCTCGTCACCTTCAGCCTCGTCTACCTCATGCTCTCACCGTCGCCGTCGCACTCCGGCTTTCACCGGTTCCGCATCGGCAAACACCACACCGTTCACGGCGGCGACCTCTTCCACAACCTCCATCATCGGTACTTCGAGGTGAACTACGGGATGCTGCTCCTGCCGATGGACAAGTGGTTCGGCACGTTCCACGACGGGAGCCTCGAAGCCCACGAGACGATGAAGAACCGGCGACGGGCCACTCCCGATTCGGACGACGCCGGCGAGGGGATCGCCGGTGCTTGAGCAGGGCATCGACTCCGACGAGGAGCGAATCCGAATCGAACTTGCCGCCGCGTTCCGTCTCGCCGTGCACGAGGGGTGGCACGAGAGCGTCGCCAACCACTTCAGCGCCGCCGTGTCCGACGATGGACGAACATTTCTCATGAATCCGTGTTGGAAGCATTTCGGCGAGATTCGGGCGTCCGAACTCCTGCTGCTCGACGCCGACGATGCCTCGGTGATGGACGGACTGGACGCTCCGGATCCGTCGGCGTGGGCCATCCACGGCCAGATTCACGCCGCAACACCCCGGGCTCGAGTCCTTCTCCATCTCCACCCGCCATACGCCACAGCGATTGCGTCGCTCGCCGACCCGACAATCCTCCCCATCGATCAGAACACGGCACGCTTCTTTGGGGAGGTTGCCTACGACCTCGAGTTCGGCGGGATCGCCGACGACACCGAGGAGGGCCGCCGTCTCGCCGGCGTCCTCGGCGACAAAAGCGTGTTGATGATGGGCAATCACGGTGTGACCACTGTCGGTCGGACCGTGGCCGAAGCGTTCGAGTCGATGTACTACCTCGAGCGGGCCTGTCAGAACCTCGTGCTCGCCTACTCCACCGGCCAACCTCTGCGCGTGCTCGACGACGAACTGGCCACCAAGGTCGCCACGGGTTGGAAGCGCTTCAGTGGGCTCGGAGACGCACATTTCGCCCAGCGCATGGCGCAGCTCGATCGCACCGAACCGGACTACCGGACGTGAGTGTCGGCCACGCCGACTGACGCTCGGACCACTCGATGGCGCTCCTCCTCGCACTCCTGTGCACGTTTTCGATCGGGACCGGTGAACATCTGGCCGCCGGTGCCACCAAGTCGACCCGGTCGCACGAGGTCACGTCGGGCATGTTTGCGTCAGGGGCGATCCTCACCGCGGTGCTCGCACTCGCCTGGCCGGGTGAACCAAGCGTGCGAGATCTCGTGTTCGGCGCGCTTGCCGGCGCAGCCAATGGAGTCGGCATCTTGCTTCTCTACTACGCCTACTCGCGCGGGAGTCTCCGTTCGGCGGCACCGACAGCGGGGGTCGTCATGTCAGCGGTTCCGGTGCTGTGGAACCTCACCGTTGGGTCGGTACCGGGGACTGTCGTGTGGGTGGGGATTGCGCTCGGTCTGGCCGCAATCGGATTCACCTCCTACCAACCCGAGGACGGCGCCGACGATCGGTACACCGTCAGCATTGCCGTTGTGGCTGGCGTCGTATTCGGCATCTTGCTGATCCTTCTGGCCGAGATCGGGAACGACGCCGGAGGTTCACCGTTGTTCGTCCAACGCCTGGTCGGGCTCGTGATCGCCGTCACGGTCACCCGTCTGACCGGGCCCCGAATCTTCCCGGCGCGCCGACAAGATCGGTGGACCTCGTTCACCGTCGGTCTGTTCGCCACCACAGCCATCATCCTCTTCGTCCTCGCGATCCATGCCGGTGGGAATCTCGCCGTCGTCAGTGTCATGGGTTCGCAGTATCCGGCGGTCGCCGTCCTGCTCGGCGTGCTCGTCCACCGGCAACCACTGCGATGGTGGCAGGGTGTCGGGCTCGCACTGGCGAGCGTGGCAGTGGCGCTGATCACCGTCGGCTGAGGAATACTGGGATCATGAACATCCGACCGAAACTCACCGGGTCACCGCTGGCCTACACGCTGTTCAGGGTCGAGGGACTCGGCGACGAGTATCAGTCGTGGGGGAAAGCCCTGTGGTCCGACGACCGGACGGTTGCTGCAACATTGAAGGAGCTGGTGTTCCTTCGCAGTTCGGTCGTGAACGCCTGCCCCACTTGACTCGACAGTCATGTTGTCTCGGCGAGACAACGAGGAGTGAGCGACGAAAAGATCAACGCCGTGCAGGCACCGGACACCTGGGCCGACATCTTCGACGACAAAGAACGGGCCGTACTCGAGTTGGCCGACGCAGTGTCGGGAGACTCCTCGGAGCTCCCCCCGCTGCTGATCGAGGAACTGCGGTTTCATTTCGGCGAAGCGGAGTTGGCCGAACTGATCCTCGTCGCCGGTCAGGCCAACCTGAACAACCGTGTGGGCAACGCGGCCAAGCAACTCCTCGGCGAGTAGCCGAGCGTCATTTGGCTTCGGACCAACGGTCGATCACACACACGTCAGCAACGAAACGCACATCGGGCTGCGGTGACCAGTACCGCGCTGCCTCATGGACGGCCGACTCGACCATGACCGCAGCATCATCGGCATGCGCAATCGGCACGTGCACGAGGAGTTCGTCGTGGAGGCACAGTACGACCTCCGCCTCGAGCGGTCGGCCCCGACGACGCACCGTGATCGCCCAGACCTTGAAGAACTCGGCCGCCGCCCCCTGAATGAGGGCATTTCGTGCAAAGCGGCCCCGTGCAGCTGCGGCCGACACCGCTCGGTCGAGGTCGCCGTCGGTGTCACCGGTGACGCCCATTCGCACCCGGCGCCCGCCGACCGTGAAGACATCCTGTGAACGTCTGCCCAACTCTGCGGCGTGCTCGAGCAACTCCATGGCAACCGGATAGTTCGTCCTCAGCCCTGCCAGCGCACCGGCCGATGCGCCCGTGGTGGCGCCGTACATGGCCCCGAGCACCGCCACTTTGGCCATGTCTCGTTCGACGCCGAGGGCGTCGGCAACCGGTGCGTACAGGTCGTCCTGGTGGGTTGCGCGGATGAGACCGACATCGCCCGACACGGCAGCAAGCACTCGTGGCTCGATCTGGCCGAGATCGGCCCGAACCAGCGCAGAACCCGGCTCGGCAGCCACGAGGGGCCGCATCACCGCCGGCAGGTTGTGGAGACCGGCCGACGCCGTCATCCGGCCTGCCGCACCGTCCGACCCGACCCACTCGCCGCGGAGTCGGCCCGCACGGACATGCTCGTCCAGCCAACGCCACCCGTAGGTGGTGGCGATGCGTTCGGCCCGGCGCCATGTGAGGAGTGCGTCGATCAGCGGCTCATCCGCACGCAGGGTTTCCATCCGCCATGCCCTGGTGTCGGGGAGGTCGAACCCCTCGCGACGGAGCATGGCCTTGACCTCCGCCGGATTCCGAAGGTTGACCTGCCGACGCGGTTCGAGGTGTCGCAGGACAAGGTCGTCGCGTTCGGCCCGACGAGCATCTTCGTCAGCCACGCTCGACGGACGCTCGCCCGCCGCCTCGGTGATGAGCCGGCGCGCCTCCGCCTCGTCGACGGGGAGACCGTGCGCGGTCATCTCTGCGCACAGCAACTCGGCGGCCGACTCCGACCGGGCGGTCGCCATCGCCCGTTCCGGTTCGGTTCGGCGGGCGAGAAGGCGTTCCTGTACGTGCATTGCCTCGAGGGCAAGAGCCGCCCATGCGGCAAGTCGATCGGGAGTCTCACGGAATCCGCCGTCGACCCACTCGGGACGCAGATGACCGTCGGGCCGCAGCGGCTGATCACGGTCACCTTCGTCGACGGCCCCGTCGAGCAGCCCCAACTGGCCCATCTGCGGCAGCGTGTCGAGGTCGAGTTCGTGGAGGGACGCCCACACGAGACCGAGCGGGGCTCGCCACCCACCATCGAGCAGCCGATGCACGGCCGAGACATCCCAGCAACGATCGACGGGGATCCCGGCTCGCGCGATCGGGTCCGCAGCAGCATCTCTCCCCCACCAGACCCAGCGAGGTCCGCGATCACCATGGATCGACCCGAGGATCGTCCCCGGGTCAGTCGCCGGGATCGCCCACCGCCGAGACGGGGTTGCGAGACCGAGCCCGACCCCCGGCGCGAGGGCGACAGCGACGATGTCGTCGCGGGCAAAGGACGGAAGCGTCAACGCACCTCGTCGACGGCAGCGATCACCGCATCGATCTCGTCTTCGCTGTTGTAGTAGTGGGTGGAAGCACGGATGACGGTCGGAAGACCGCGGGGCTCGAGGTCGAGACGGGCACGGTCCGGCCCCGACGTCGACGTGTTGATCCTGCGGGCCAGCAGCTGCGCATGCACCGACGTCGCATCGACCCCGTCCACGGTGAAGGTGACGATGCCTCCCCGGCGAGCACCCTTGTCGTGCACGGCAACCCGGTTGAGCGACTCGAGCCCGTTGCGCAATCGCGCCGCGAGATCGGCGATTCGGACCGCCGTGGTTTCGATGCCGACATCCAGGGCGTAGTCCACCGCAGCGCCGAGACCGGCTTTGCCGGCGTAGTACGTCTCCCAGTTCTCGAAGCGACGAGCATCGGGGCGCCATTCGTAGTCGTCGACGCGGGTCCAGTCGGCTGCGTGCAGATCGATGAACGGTGGTTCGAGCACGTCGAGCGCCCGCTCGCTCACGTACAGAAACCCGGTGCCTCGCGGACCGCGCAGATACTTGCGACCGGTGCCCGACAGCACGTCGCAGCCGATGGTGCCGACATCGAGCGGCACCTGACCCGCCGACTGGCAGGCATCCAGCACGTAGAACACCCCGTGCTCGCCACACAGTGCGCCAACCTCTTCGGCAGGATTGATCAGGCCGCCACTGGTCGGGATGTGGGTCATCGCCACCATCGCTGCACCTCGGGTCAACTCGGCATCCAGGTGTGCGAGGTCGATCTGCCCGTACTCGTCGTCATCGATCAGCACCATCTCGATACCGAAACGACGTTCGAGTTGCAGGAAGGCAAGGACGTTGCTCGAGTACTCGGCCCGACAGGTGACGACCCGATCGCCTCGCTCGAAGGGGTACCCGTAGATCGCCATGTCCCATGCTCGGGTGGCGTTCTCGATCACCGCCATGTGCTCGCGGGGGGCGCCGACCAGCGCACCGAGCGAGTCGTACACCGCCTCGAGTTGGTCGTGACGCTCGTCGGCCGTCTCGTACCCACCGATCGCTTCTTCTCGGCGGAGGTAGTCGACGACCGTGTCGGTCACGACCGATGGCGGCAGCGCTGCACCGGCGTTGTTCACGTGGATCACGTTGTCCACTCCGGGGGTTGCCGCCCGCACCGCTTCCAGGGAGAATTGCATGCTCACCACAGCAACCTACAACGGGGGACGCGAGGGAGACGATGGCATACGAGCGTGGTTTCCCACCGGAAGAATTCGCAGCCCGCACTGCGCGTGCCCAGGTTCTCATGGGCGAGCGCGGCATCGACGCACTCATCGTCTGCACCGAACCCGAGGTGCGCTACTTCACCGGGTTTCACACACCGTTCTGGCAGAGCCCGACCCGGCCCTGGTTCACCGTCGTTCCCGTGACCGGCAAGCCGGTCGCCGTGATTCCCGGCATCGGCGCGCCATCGATGGCAGCCACATGGATCGACGACATTCGCACCTGGTCGTCGCCACGTCCGGATGACGACGGGGTCAGCCTTCTCACCGACACCGTCCGTGAACTGGTCGGCCCCAACGCCACCGTCGGCCTGCCGATGGGCCCGGAGACGCACGTTCGTATGCCACTCGCCGACCTCGACCGCGTTCGATCCTCGCTCGGCGACTTCGTGGACGTCACCGACATCATCCGCAGCCTCCGGATGGTCAAGACCGACCGGGAGATCGAGAAGCATCGCAGGATCTGCTCGATCGTGTCCGATGCGTTCGATCGACTCCCCGACGTCGTGTCGACGCAGATGACGGAGCGGCAGGCCTTCCAGGCCTTTCGGGCCGAGATCCTTGCCCAAGGGGCCGACGACGTGCCCTATCTCGTCGGTGCGACCGGTCCCGGCGGGATCGACGACATCATCCGGCAACCATCCGACCGAGTGATCACCGACGGTGATCTGCTGATCTTCGACACCGGCTCGACCATCGACGGCTACTTCTCCGATTTCGACCGCAACTTTGCCTTCACGTACGCCGATCAATCGGCCAAGGATGCGTATCGGGCCGTCTGGGAAGCGACCGAGGCCGGCTTCGAGGCATGCAAGCCCGGCGCCACCACGAGCGACGTTTTTCGGGCGATGAACGACGTGTTGAAGGCGAACGGATCGCTGGGAAACGACGTCGGTCGTATGGGTCACGGACTGGGCATGCAGGTCACCGAATGGCCCTCGCACACTGCCACCGACGAAACGCCGATCGAGGCAAACATGGTGCTCACCCTCGAGCCCGGCTTGGTCTGGGCCCCCGGCAAGGCGATGGTGCACGAAGAGAATATCGTCGTCGGAACCAACGGCTCGGAGTGGTTGAGCCGCCGAGCGGACCCCGAACTCCCGATCATCTGAGGAGGCTGACATGACAAACGTCTCGACCAGTCCCGTCCTGAGCGACGCCGAGATCGACGCCTACTGGCGAGATGGGTACGTGTTCGTTGCGGACGCACTGACCCCTGCGCAGCTCGATGCACTTCGGTCCGATTTTGCAGCGTGGGTCGACGAGAGCCGCGAGCACACCGAGCCCTACGGGATCACCCAGGACGGCCGCGCTCGCTTCGACCTTCAGCCCGGCCACAGCGCAGAACACCCGGCACTACGTCGCGTCGCCTCCCCTGTCGAGGTTTCCGAGGCGTACCTCTCGGCCATGCGGAACAACCGGGCGCTCGACGCCGTCACCCAACTCGTGGGTCCGAACATCGAGTTCAACAACTCGAAGATCAACGCCAAGCATCCGGGCACCGCAACCGAGGTGAAGTACCACCAGGATTTCATGTTCCAGCCCCACACCAACGAGGACCTGATCACCTGCCTCTTCTTCCTCGATGACGTCACGCTCGAGAACGGTCCGCTCAACGTTGTGCCCGGGACCCACACCGGCCCGCTGTACGACCATTGGCACGACGGTGTGTACACCGGCACCGTCGCTCCCGAGGTCGAAACCGCACATGTCGACCGGGCGATCCCGGTGCACGGCCCGGCCGGATCGGCATGCCTCATGCACACCCGTCTGCTGCACGGCTCGGCGCCGAATCAGTCCGACAGGCCTCGCACGCTGTTCATCAGCGAGTACCGGGCCGAAGACTCCAAGCCGCTCCAGGTCAATCATCTGCCGTCGTCCTTCGACGGCGAGGTCGTGCGCGGCGAACGAACCAATCGGGTGCGCTGCTCCTCCTACGAGATGGAGTATCCCGAGGTGCCGACAACGGCGTCGTTCTTCGACCAGCAGGACAAGGACGGGCGGGTCCGGAGGGCCACGTGACACTGCCCGAACTCGTTCGTCTCGGCTTCGAAACCGACGAAGGCTTCGGCGCTCGGGCACGAATCGGGCTGATCGTCCTCGAGACCGACCAGACCATCGAGGCCGAAGCAGAGGCCGTCGTCGGAGCACTCGCCGGGGTGACCATCTACCACTCGCGCATTGCGATGGATCCCGAGGTGACCCAAGAAACCCTGACCGCGATGAAGGCCCGGCTCCCAGAGGCGGCCGCACTGCTGCCGAACGCCTTCTCTTTCGATGCGATCGGCTACGGCTGCACATCGGCAGCGACCCTCATCGGCTCCGAGGGCGTGGCCAACTGCATCGAGTCCGCTCATCCGGGCGTGCCCAACACCGAACCGATCACCGCAGCGATCGCCGCAATGCACGCGCTCGGTGCTGGCCGTGTTGCGATCGTCACGCCCTACACCGCTGAGGTCACGGCACCAGTTGCCCGGCGCTTTGCAGCCGCAGGTCTCGAGGTCAGTGGGCTCGGATCATTCACCGAATCGAACGATCTTGTCGTGGCCAGGATCTCGCCCGAATCGATTGCGGCGGGGGTACGTGCCATCGTCCGGCAGGGCGACTGCGACGCCGTCTTCGTGTCGTGCACGAGCCTGCGCGTGCTCGGCATTGCAACCGAACTCGAAGCTGAGCTCGGTGTGCCGGTCGTGTCGAGCAACATGGCCCTCGTGTGGCACCTGCTTCGCCTGGCGGGAGTCGATGACGACCGTTCTGGGTTGGGTCGGCTGTTCGGTTGTCCGCTCCGGTGAGTCAGAGGCGCCGCACTTCGTCGGCGCCGTCGTACAACACCGACGAGAGCGCCAGGTTGGCCGCAGCCCGTACCGCCCGCGCCGACTCGTCGAGATCGGTCGGGAGCGGCACGGTCGTGAACGCGACATCTGGATTCCTACCGCGGATCGCCACAACATGATGCTCACCCCGCAGTGGCCGTACCTCACGAGCCATGAAGCTCTGCATCGCCAGACCAACCCGGCGGTCCGCCGACCGATTCGGCTGGGAACCGTGGATGATCCACGGGTGATGCAGTGACATCTGACCGGGTCGCAGCTCCAGGTGGACTGCTGTCGCAGCGTCGACCCCGTCGACCTCCTGTCCTCTTGTGAGGATGTTGTCGTCGCCGTAGCGGTCGACGTGCAGGCTTGGGGTGCGGTGTGACGCAGGAATGACCGACACGCATCCGCTCTCGAGGGTCGATGGGCTGAGCGCCAGCCATGCCGTCACGAAGCGATCGGGCTCCAGGCCCATGTAGTAGGCATCTTGATGCCAGCTCACATAGCCCGCCGACGACGGCTCCTTGACGAACAGGACGGTCGACCACAGCGCGATGTCGGGCCCGACGATCGCTTCGGCACAGTCGACGATGCGCGGGTCGGTCACGACGTCGGCCAGGAACGGGAAGGCGAGATGTGCGTTGTTGCGATGCTCGGGATGCAGGTCGCCGGGGTGTTCGGCCTCCGCTCGCTCGAACGCCGACAACAACTCGCCTGCTTCGGCTTCGCTCATGACGTCGACCGGCGCGACCCAACCGTGTTCGCGATAGTGCGCAAGCTGTTCGTCGTTCAGGCCCATCGCCCCACCTCTGTCGAGTGCACAGTCTGGTCGAATGGTGGCGCACTTCTCCGTTCGCTGGTAGCCAATCGGCGGTGAACGTTGCGCTCCTTTCCGCCACCGAGCAACGGAGACTTCTTGCGGCCGGTGAACTGTCGGCGGTCGAATTGCTCGACGCGTGTGTGGCTCAGTACGAGCGCCACGATCCAGCACTCAACGCAATCGTGCACGAAGAGATCGATACCGCACGCGCCGACGCTCGCTCGGCCGACGATGCACGGACGTCCGGCGCACCCGGCGTGCCACTCAGCGGCCTTCCGATCACCGTGAAGGACTCGATCGACTGGGCCGGACGGCCGAGCACGTGGGGCGATCCCTGCCACGCCGACCACCGACCCGACGAAGACGCCGCCGTACTGGCGCAGCTCCGTGCTGCAGGCGCGATCGTGTGGGGCAAAACCAACGTGCCGCGGCATCTTGCCGAATGGCAGACCTTCAACCCCATCCATGGCCGAACCAACAACCCGTGGGACCTCGCCCGTACACCAGGTGGGTCGTCGGGGGGATCGGCGGTGGCGGTCGCAACCGGTATGGCATCGTTCGAGGTCGGCAGTGACATCGGCGGCTCGATTCGCTGGCCCGCTGCACATACGGGTGTGACCGGGTTGAAACCGAGCTTCGGTCTGGTCTCGCAACACGGGCACACGTTCCCCGGCCAGGAGGGAACGGTCGACAACAACGTGGTCGGGCCGATCGCCCGCACCGTCGAGGATCTCGAACTCGTGCTGCCACTGATGCACGAGCCCTACATCTCACTGCCCGAGCCGTCACAGACAACGCTGGCGGACTTCACCGTGGGGGTCCTGCTCGACAACCCCGTCGGCGACCAGGACGTGGTGGTCACAGAGACGATCCGGGCTGCGTTGGAGCAGCTCACCGAGGCCGGTCTCCGGCTCGCCGAGCCCCCGCCCATGGACATGCTCGTCAACGGTCAGGCGATCGGACAGCAGCTCGGACGCGCCGCTGCGTCGGGGCCCAACCCCCGTCCTCCGGCCGCTGATCTGGCCCGCTACGACGCGGGAAGTCGCGACTACGACGCACTCATCGCCCATGCCTTCCGGATGACCCACCGGGAGTGGATGTCACTCGACGACGAACGCGAGCGGATCCGGCTGCGGTGGCGGGACTACTTCCGCACCGCTGATCTTCTCGTGACGCCGATCACCCCCACCACCGCACCTCCACACGACGAGCGTTCGTTCGCCGAGCAGCGGGTCGTCGTCAACGGTGTCGAACGCTCCGTGGTCGAACAATGGTTCTGGGCCGGGATCGCCAATGTCACCTACCAACCGGCCGTGTCGTTTCCGGCCGGTCTCGCAGCCGACGGTCTTCCCGTCGGGATACAGGCAGTGGGTCCGTTCATGTCCGACCGCACGGTGTTGCGCTTCGCTGCGCTGGCCGAAGCAGTCCTCGGATCCCCGCTCACAACCCTTCACGCCCGATGGTGACCGGTCGTCGCAACGCCCGGCGACCAAGCCGACGGCCTCCCGGAGTGCCGCCGTCACGAGAGCGGCGCATTCCGCTCTACGACCTCCTCCCACGCGAAACAGTGGAGATGGTCCACGACGCATCACTGCGGATCCTCGAAGAGGTGGGGATCGAGTTCCGGTACGGCCCAGCCATCGACATCTGGCGCGAGACCGGGGCCGACATCAACGACACACGCGTTCGAATTCCGCGCGAACTGCTCATGGGTCTCATCGCTCACGCCCCGGCACAGTTCACGTTGCATGCCCGCAACCCGACCGAATCGGTGCAGATCGGTGGAAAGCACCTGGCTCTGTCCCCCAATTCGGGCAGCCCATTCTTCCTCGACCGAGATGGCACTCGACGCTACGCAACCCGGGCTGACAACCTCGAATGCATCCGACTCAGCCACCAACTGCCGACAATCAACATCGCTGGCGGCTTTCACTGCGAGGCGACGGACGTCGCGATCCCACACCGGCACCTTGCGTATTACGCCGACTCGATGCGCTACAGCGACAAGGCCAGCATCGGGTCGTGTCAAGGGGCCGACCAGGCCGAAGACACGTTGGCAATGGCGCGGATCGTGCACGGCGACGAGTTCGTTGCGAACAACGCGGTGATTACCGGATTCATGAACGGCAACTCGCCACTGGTGTGGGACGAGTCGATGCTCGGCGCTGCGATCGTGTACGCCCGCGCCGGTCAGCCCGTCTACTACTCGCCGTTCGCCTTGGCCGGGGCCAACACGCCGGCCAGCACGGTCGGCGGTATTGCCCAACTCAACGCAGAAGCGTTGGCGGGCTGCGCCTTCGCTCAGGCGATCAACCCAGGATCGCCGACCATCTACGGCATGTTTCTCATGATCGTCGACATGCGCAGTGGGGCTCCCATGACCGGTACGCCCGATCTCGCCCACATGCTGCTGATGGCGGGGCAACTTGCCCGCTTCTACAACCTTCCGGTCCGTAGCGTCGGCATGCACACCGGATCGAAAGCACTCGATGCCCAAGCCGGTTACGAGGCGAACATGAACATGCACGCCGCCGTCCACGGCGGCATCAATCTCATCACACACTGCGGTGGCTGGATGGAGCACGGCCTGACCGTCAACCTTGCGAAGTACTGCACCGACGCCGACATTGCGGCCGGTTGGCTCCGCTACGCACAGGGTCCACGGGTCGACGACTTCGACGACGCGATGCAGGCCGTGCGGGAGGTCGGTCCGGCCGGGCATTATCTCGGGGCGGCCCACACGGTCGCCCACTACACCGATGCGTTCCACATGCCCAACGTGATGGACCAAACCAGCTTCGAGCAATGGGAGGAGGCTGGCGCGAAGAACACCGAACAACTCGGTTGGGAGCAGGCAGACGCGTTGCTCGCATCCTATGAGAAGCCCCCCATCGACGATTCCGTGGAAGCCGAACTGCTCGACTTCGTCGCTCGCCGCATGACCGAAATTCCCGAGGACCAGACACCATGAGTACCGATCCACTGCTCGAGCCGTTCACGATCGGGCACGTCGAAGTGAGGAACCGGATCTTCTCGAGTAGTCATGCACCGGGTTACAACACCGACGGCATCCCCAACGAGCGCTACATCGCCTACCACGAGGAGAAGGCCAAGGGCGGCATCGGGCTCACCATGATCGGTGGGTCGAGCAACGTCTCACCCGACTCCGCTTCCCTGTGGGGCCAGTTGTACTTCGGGGCCGACACGATCATCGATCCGCTGGCGGCAATGACCGAACGGATCCACGCCCAGGGTGCTGCCGTGATGTGCCAAATCACACACATGGGGCGCCGCAACGTGTCCAACGACGGCGACTGGCTGCCCACCATTGCACCGTCCCCGATCCGCGAACCGATGCATCGGGGCTGGCCGAAACAGATGGAGAAGTCCGACATCCGGCGGGTGGTCGGTGACTTTGCCGCTGCTGCGGTCCGAGCCCTTGCCGGTGGGCTCGACGGCATCGAACTGTGCGCAACCAGCCATCTGATCGATCAGTTCTGGACGCCGCTCGCGAACCATCGAACCGACGAATATGGGGGTTCTCTCGACAACCGCCTGCGGTTCACGTTCGAGGTGCTCGACGCGATTCGTGCCGCTGTCGGGACCGATCTGCTGGTCGGTATCCGCATGATCGCCGACGAGGACCAGATCGGCGGGTTGGGCCGCGAGGAAAGCGCCGAGATCGCACGCCGCCTCGCCACCTCGGGACTCCTCGACTTCATCAACGTTGCAAGTTCGTCGCTCGCAACCGAGGAAGGGCTGTCGAAAGCGATCCCGCCGTCAGGAACACCGCTGATGCCGTTCGTTCCGCTGGCTGCGTCGATCAAGGCCGACATCGATCTCCCGGTGCTGCATGCCACCCGAATCACCGACCTGGCATCGGCCCGCCACGCCATCTCGTCGGGACTGATCGATCTCGCCGGCATGACCCGGGCCCATATCGCCGACCCTCATATCGTCGCCAAGCTCGAACGAGGTGATGCAGACCGCATTCGGGTCTGTGTCGGCGCCTCGTTCTGTATCAACCGACTCCACCAGGGCCTCGAGTCGGTGTGTATCCAGAACCCGGCGACGGGTCGCGAGACCCACGTGCCGCAACTGATCACACCATCCACCGGTGCGGTGTCCAAGGCCGTCGTGGTCGGCGCCGGGCCCGCCGGACTCGAAGCGGCGCGAGTACTGGCCGAGCGAGGACACGACGTCGTGTTGTTCGAGGCGCAAGACCGCGTGGGCGGCCAAGTGGTGTTGGCCGCTCGTGCGAGTGAACGGCAGTCCGAGTTGCTCGGCATCGTCGGGTGGCTCGAAGCCGAACTCGACCACGCCGGGGTCGACCTGCGGCTCGGCACACCGGTCGATGCAGCCGATGTGCTCGCCGAGGCGCCGGCGATCGTGGTGATCGCCACCGGTGGCTGGCCCGATGCCGGCTTCCTCACCGCCGGTGAGGAACTCGTGTCGAGCACCTGGGACGTGCTCGGCGGGCACGTCGATCCGACCGGTCGGGTCCTGCTTTTCGACGACCACGGCGGCGAGAACGCCCCGTCGGTGGCCGAGTACCTTGCGGGACGCGGAGTGACCGACATCGAGTTGGTCACCCCCGACCGACTCGTCGCCCAGGACCTCGCAGCCACGACCGGGCCCGCTTACCTCCGCATGCTCTACACCGCCGGGGTCACAATGACCCCCGATCACGTGCTCGTGCGCGTCGAACACGCCGATGATGGAGCGGCACTCGCCGCTGTGCTGCGAAACATCCACACCAGGGACGAACACGTTCGGACCGTCGACCATGTGATCTTCGAGCACGGGGTGGTGCCTGACGACACCCTCTATCGCTCGCTGCGTGATGGTTCGACGAACCATGGGGTGATCGACATCGATGCGCTCACCGGCGGCCGAGCCCAGCCGACCGACGGCGATGGCTACGTCCTGTTCCGTGTCGGTGATGCGGTGGCGAGTCGAACCATTGCAGCCGCCATCTACGAGGCACGTCGTCTGTGCCAGCACCTCTGAAGCGGACCGGGTCACCGGCGCCGGTGTCATACTCGACGCCATGAGCTTCGCCGACCGTCGCGCCGCCCTCGCTGCCCGAGTCCGAGCCCGCGAACTGACGGTCGCCCCCGGTGTCTTCGACCTCGTGTCGGCGAGGATCGCCGATCAGGCCGGGTTCGACGCGCTCTACATGACCGGCTACGGCGTGTCGGCCTCTCGGATGGGGCTCCCCGATGCCGGGCTCACCTCGTTCGCCGACATGGTCGATCAGGCTCGTCGCCTCGCCGCCGCCACATCGAGGCCCCTGATCGCCGATGCCGACACCGGGTTCGGCGGACTACTGAACGTCCGCCACACCGTCGAGGGCTACGAGGCCGCCGGTGTGGCCGCGATCCAACTCGAAGATCAGGAGTTCCCGAAGAAGTGCGGGCATGCCGAAGGCCGACGGGTGATCGACACGGCCGACATGGTGAAGAAGGTCGAGGTCGCAGTCGACAGCCGAACAAGTGACGACGTCTTGATCATCGCCCGAACCGATGCGCGCAGTTCGCTCGGACTCACCGAGGCGATTGCGCGCGGCCAGGCCTATGCCGATGCAGGCGCCGACCTCGTCTTCGTCGAATCACCCGAGACCGAGGACGAATTCGCTCGCATCGCCGCAGAGATCGATGCGCCGTTGGTTGCCAACATGGTCGAGGGTGGCTTCTCCCCGATGCTTTCCACCGATCGACTCGCTGCACTCGGCTACACGGTTGCGCTCTTTCCCACCATGGGTTTGTTTGCAGCCACCGCAGCGATGCAGTCGGCCTACGCCACGTTGCACAGTGACGGCATGAGTCCCGGCTCCGACGAATTGATGCCGATCGGCGACATGCACACACTCATGGGGTTCGACGACGTGTGGTCCTTCGACGAGCGCTGGGCCGACTGAGCAACGCGGCTCACGGTCCGCTCATCGGTGGCGGGACCGCAGGCGTGCTGCACCTTCGTCGGTGCCGTCGTGGGCGGTGCCGAGCCAGTAGTCGAGCGGGAACTCGGCACTGCCGTAGTTGCAGCGGATGTAGCGATGGTGCATCTGGTGGAAGTACCCGTCGACCGACAGCACCATCTTCTCGTTGACCACCACACCCTCGTACCCCGAATGACTCGACGGTGCGCCGAGCATCTGCCAGAACAGCAGGAACAACACGTGCGCCAGGTGGAGGGGCAGCACGAGCACGACGGCGAGGGTGCTGAAGTAGACGAGATGCTCGAGTGGGTGCATCGACAACCCCGACCAGGGCCCGACGTTGACGTTGCGATGGTGGACGGCATGTACCGCCTGGTAGATCGCCTCGTGGTGCATCGCCCGGTGGATCACGTAGAAGTGCAGGCTCTGCCACACCGGCATGACGAGGAAGGCGAGCACGAACCAGACGGGGTTGTCGCCCGGATCGACGGTCGACACATGGTCGTTGGCAACCATCCACCGAACCCCCACCTCCCATGCACTGGCGATCGGGATGCCCGACAGCAGCGTGAAGGCCATGTTGTCCTTGACCTGATCGCCAAAGGCGAAGCGACGCTTGTTCCTGCCGAGCGGTCGGGTGTCCCACCGGCGGTCGTCCCCCTGACCACGACGGATGTAGAACCACCAGTGCAATCCGCCGATGATCACGCCGGCCAGGGCGACGTTTCGGGCCAGTAGCCAGCCGATCCAGCCGGCGGAGAGCGTCGCTTGCCCGGCGTCGATGGGTTGGAGCCAGAATGCAACGACGATGGCGAGCGCGATGTAGAGCGTTCGGTCGTTCAGCGACAGATGGTTCTTCAGCGTGTACTTGACCGCCTCGACCGGTTGCGGTGGCCAGACGAGGTAGGGAGCCGGGCGCGTGGGGAGGTAGTCGGGCTGCAGAGCCCAGTCGTCGGCCACCCGGCGTTCGGCATCGGACACGCGCAGCAACATAGTGCTGCGGTGAACGACAGAGAAGAACGTCCTGCTGATCGCCCGATGTCTCCGGCGCTGTTGCGCCGTTGTCAGCCGGTCTTGGCTCGGCCCGAGATCCCGAAGAGTTTCCCGGCAACCTTCCGGATCTGAATCTCTTCGGTGCCTTCGGTGATCCGGTAGCGACGGTGATGGCGATAGATGTGCTCGAACGGATACGCACGTCCGTACCCGTACCCCCCACACGCCTGCATGGCCTGATCAGCGGCGTTGCAGCAGAACCGATTCGCCCGGTAATTGCACATCGCGACCCGGTCGGTGATCTCGAGATGATCGATGCCCTGATCCATCTGCCAGGCGGTTTTCCAGATGAGCGCCCGGATCATCTCGGCCTCGGTGTAGAGCTCGGCGAGCGGGAACTGGATCGCCTGGTTCTGCGCGAGCGGCTTGCCGAAGACGGTTCGATTGTTGACGTGCTCGACCGCCATGTCGATGCAGTGCAGGCCGGCGCCGACCGACGAGGCTGCTTGGCGAATTCGGTTCTCGTGGACGAACAGCTGAGCCGTCTGTAGACCGCGGCCCTCCTCCCCGAGGATCGCCGAATGCGGCACCCGCACGTCGGTAAGGCGGATGTGGGCGTGGTCGGTGGGCATGTTGAACGTCCACATGAACTCTTCGACCACGAAACCCGGCGTGTCGACGGGCACGATGAAGTTTGTGATGCCGTGCCCCTCACCCGCGTTTCCCGAGGTACGAGCGAAGATGTAGTCGTGGGTGGCGTGGTGAAGGCCCGTGTTCCAGTACTTCTCGCCGTTGATGACCCATTCGTCACCGTCACGAACCGCGGTCGTCTCCATCCACGTGGCGTCACTGCCGTGGAGCGGCTCGGTCAACCCGAAGCCGATACGAGCCTCGCCCGCCAGCATCTTCGGGATCCATTCGGCCTGCTGCTCGTCCGAGCCGTACTGCTCCATCATCAGCACGGTCGGGAAGTTGCCGATGATCGACGACTCGTTCTGCAGATCGTTGTGCAGGCCGAGACCCTTGCGGGCGAGATGCTCGCGGACGATTGCCATCGCAAGGTTCGATCCGTCACGACCACCGAATCGTTCGGGCAGGTGGTACCGCAGCAGGCCTGCGTTGTCGGCCTCGACCCGCATGCGACGAAGGAGTGCCTCCCACGCAGCGTTGGGGAGACCGTCACGGTCCCAGTCGGTGCGCGAATCTTCACGACGATGATCGAAGAAGCGGATGTTGTCGTCCTCGTCCTCGATGGGCTTGATGACGTCGTCGATGAAGGCGTCGCACTCGTCGAGCAACGCTTGGATGTCGGCCGGAATCGAGAAGTCCATGCGGCCACCGTAGAACGCCTGCTCGATGCCACCCAAGAGCAACGATCGGTCGACCCCGGCTGTCGCAGCCGCGACAATCCTGGTGTGACTATCCATCTGTTCGCTGATCGAACCTCATGGTCGGCGCAGTGACGACGACATGAACGACGCGCTTCCCCACTCCCCTGTCGCTCGTTGGACCGGTGTTGCGATCGACTGCCACGACGCCGACCTGCTCGCCGACTTCTATGCAGCACTTCTCGGCTGGGAGGTCACGGACCGGTCGAACGGGTGGGCGCAACTGCGCGATCCAGCCGGCGGGGTCGGTCTCAATGTCCAGGCCGAACCGAACTATGTCGCACCGACGTGGCCCGAGCGTGAGGGCGAATCACAGAAGCAGCTGCACCTGGAGATTGTGGTCACCGACATCGACGCTGCAGTTGCGTTCGTGCTCACCGAGGGTGGGACCGAAGCGGCGTGGCAACCACCGGACCGTGATCGTGACCGTCTCCGGGTCATGCTCGACCCGGCCGGACACCCGTTCTGCCTGTTCGTGCCGGGTGAGTGAGTGGCAGATACCGCCATGGCAGGTGCAGAACACGGTGCCATCGAGGCGGTGAATCCGGCTCACGCCGAGATGTGTGCATCCAGCGCTGCGAGCCCGGCGTCGAGGCCGCGCCGACCCAGGCCGATCCGGAATCGATCGGTCGGCGTGGGCCCGAGTTCCGACGAATAGATCGTCGACGGCAACACCAACACGCCTGCCTCTTCCACCAGGCGCTGTGCCCACCGATCGACACCCTCTGGGCCGAGATACCGCGGGTAGGCCATGCACGAGCCGTCGGGGGGCTGCCATTCGAAGAGGTCGGGATGGCGAGCGAAGAAGGCGTCCCACCTGGGCAGGTTGTCGTCGATGATTGCGTTGTTGCGGGCGAGAATACGGTCGCGAT
>JBMTIM010000034.1:0-34916 GCA_049437325.1 Acidimicrobiales bacterium | reverse complement strand
TGGCTCGACACGCATCTGGGACACCTGTTCGACGGCACAGCAGTTGGTTCGCCGACCTTCCGCGGTGGCCAACGGGCCGCCGACGCAGCCCTGGCCCGCTTCGACGTTGCCGGGTACGCCGCTCGGCGCAACGAGGTTGCACCACCGCATCGACGCGGTGCGTCGCGCCTGTCGCCGTACATTCGTCACGGTTTGCTGCGACTCGACGACGTGTGGGACGCAGTTGCCGGTGGGCCTGGCAATGATGTTCGGAAGTTTCGCGACGAACTGCTGTGGCAGGAATACGCCCGCCATTGGTACGCCCGGCTCGGCCCAGCGACCGCGTCGCCCGTGCGGCGAGCGCCGCGTGAGGTGGCCCCCGGCGACGGGTGGGACCGCACCCTGCCGTGCCTCGACACCGTCGTCGACGAACTCGAAACCGATGGCTGGCTCGTCAATCAGACCCGCATGTGGCTGGCCGGGGACTGGACGGTGCGGTGGGGGCAGGACTGGCGGCGCGGTGAGGATCGGTTCTTCCGGCATCTGCTCGACGGGTCACGGGCTGCGAACCGGCTCGGTTGGCAGTGGACGACCGGTGTCGGCGCGTCGAAGTCCTACGGGTTCAGCCGGTGGCAGGTCGAAAAACGCGCGCCGGGGCTGTGCCGAGACTGCCCGCACCGCAACGCCTGCCCGATCGACGGCTGGCCTGACGATCCCGTGATGGACTCGGTGCCGGCGCCAGCGGAGATCGATCTGACCGGACCTCGGGAACCAGTTCGGATCGGGGAGCCGTCGGCGGTGTGGTTGACGGCAGAGTCGCTGGGAGTCGGCGACCCGGCTGCAGCAGCCCACCCCGACCTGCCGGTCGTGTTCGTCTTCGACGAGGCGTTGTTGACCCGGCTGCGACTCGACGCAAAGCGGCTCGTCTTCCTTGCCGAGACGCTCGCTGAGCTTGGGGAAGAACGCGAGATCGAGCTGCACCTCGGGGATCCCGCCGACGTGTTGGCCGACCGGCCGGTGGCAGTGACGCATGCACCCGTACCCGGCTTCGCAACCCGAACCGCTGCGATCACCCCGGTGACGGTCTATCCGTGGCCCTGGCTGCGGACCCCTCGTCCCGGGTCGGTACGGTCGTTCTCGGCTTGGCGCAAGGCGGTCGATCGCCCATGAGCTCCCGAGACAGCTCAGGACGATCCGCCCGAGGAAGCGGCGAAGCAGGCGACGCTCGCGTCTGCGTGGCGTGCGGGCGAACGATCGCATGGCGCAAAAAGTGGGCGGCGAACTGGGACGAGGTGCGCTACTGCTCCGATGCGTGCCGGCGACGGAAGGTCCGCCCCGTCGATCGAGCCCTCGAGGAGGCGATCATCGAACTCTTGGCCCGCCGGGCGTCGGGAGCGACGATCTGCCCGAGCGAAGCGGCCCGGCTGGTTGCTCCCGACGACTGGCGTCCACTGATGGAACCGGCCCGGCGGGCCGCTCGGCGACTGGTCGCTGCGGATCAGGTGGAGATCACCCAGGGTGGACGGGTTGTCGACCCGTCCACGGCGAAGGGATCGATCCGGGTGCGACGGAAATGAGTGACGTCGAGTTCGGAACCGGAATCGACCACGCCGACGACACCGATGCGAACGACCGGGTCCATCACCACGCCTATGTGGGAGACGACGCAGTCGAGTACGGCGACGGTTCGTTCAAGACGCTGTGTGGTCTGCGGATCACGCCTCGTCCCGGTGCCGGGACCTTGCCGTGTTGCCCGATGTGTGCGTTGGTGATCGGCCGACCCTGCACCGGCTGACACAGCGACTGAACGACTCCGCTCAGCGGCGACGGACAAGCTCGCCGCTCGGCGGCTGGCAGGTCGGGCACCACCACACGTTCCGGCCGTCGGCGTCGGCCGACACGATCTCGTCACCGCAGCGCCGGCATGGATCGCCATCTCGCTTGTAGGCGTAGAGTCGGTCGCCTCGCGTGAGCTCACGGGCGCTCGTTGCCCCCATCTCACCGGGGACGACCGTCACGATCCGTCCCATGCGTTCGCCGTCCTTGAGGGCAGCAACCGATCGATCCCAGACGTCGGCGACGACAGCATCGTCGAGCGTGCGGGCGACCGTGAGGGGATGAACACCGGCCAGGAACAGCAGCTCCGATCGGTAGACGTTGCCGATTCCGGCAACGACTTTCTGATCGAGGAGGGCCGCCCCGATCGAAATCGAGCGTCGCTGCAACCGTTGGGCCAGCTGCTCCGCCCCGTCGGCCGGGGCAAGGATCGGGTCAGGACCGAGGCGGGCCCGGATTGCGTCCTCGTCGTCGGGGGTGACGAGGTCGCAGGCCGTCGGCCCAGCCAGATGCAGATGATCGGTGTCGTTCTCGAGCACCAATCGGGCGTTGGGCGAGGGCTCGGGAGCCGGTCGGCTCCGCACCCGAAACTTGCCGAACAGACCGAGGTGCACGTGCAGCACATCACCGCTGCCGAATCGATAGAAGAGATGCTTTCCGACGGCGTCGATGCCCGCCACGGTCTGACCGTCGAGGATCTCGGCGCCGGCTGCGAACCGACCCTGTGGTGACGTGGCGCGCACCTCGGTACCGGCGAACCGGCGCCGCTGGAGCCGAGCGGCTCGGTGCAGAACGTGTCCTTCCGGCATCAGACGACGAGTGAAGAGGTGGCGTGCGGTATGCGATTCACAAGGGGATTACGGCACAGATCGACCCGGTAGATCAAAGAAGGCGGTGACGTTGCATTGGCCGACTGCACCGACCCGGTACCGCTGGCGTGGCACGATAGGCACGGGAGGGCCCTCGATGAGCGACGCTGACGAGCGACTAGAGGCGCTCGAGGCGCGGATTGCTGCAATCGAGGCGGCCATCGAGGGTCTGCGTGAGCAACGTGCCGAAGGCCCACCGCCGCTGCCCGCAGCTGCGCAACCGCCGCCCCCCACCGGGCCCCCGGTCGTCACCGACCGCCCGCAAGCCGCCACCCGCCCCGCTCTCACGCTCGATTCCGAGGTTCTGCTGAAGTGGGGCGGCGTCGGGCTCGTGGTGCTTGCCGTCGGGTTCGGGGTCAGCACGGCGATCCAGCGGGGCTGGATCGGGCCACTGCTACAGCTCGCCGGTGCGTTGGTCCTGGCGTTCGGCCTGATCGGGCTGGGCATTCGGCTCGAACCGGTCCGGCGAGCATGGACACACGCCCTGTGCTCGGGTGGTGTTGCGTCCCTGTTCGTGACCTTCGCGTCGGATCTGTTCCTCGATCAGGCCAACACCGACATCGCCTTCACGCTCACGTTCCTTTCCGGTCTCGTCGGTGTCGGAGTTGCTCGGTTCGTTCGCTCGGAATGGGTGGGCATCGTCACCCTGCTCGCCGGTGTGATCGGATGGCTGGTGATCGGCGAAGGTCAACCCCCGTTCATCGAATCGGGCGCTGTCTTCGTCGCTGCGCTCGTGGTAGCCACGGCAGTCGCGATCGAGCAGCAGTGGTTCGGTCTACGCACGGTCACGGCCCTGGTCGGCTTCGGTGGTGGCCTCGCGCTCGCCATAGCAGCCGACACCGACGTCGAGTACACGGCAGCTATGGCGGCGGCCGGTCTCGTGGCCGTGATCCTTCTCGTCGTGCCGAGCTTGGGTGATGAGATGCCGCCGTGGCGCCAGATCGACTTCCGTATGCCGACCCTCCTCGCTCCGTGGGTGTGGGTCGTCATCGCCTCGTCGTTCATCGATGACTTCGACACCGAGGCAGGCCTTGTGGCGTTCGCTGTGGCTGGCTTCGTCGCCGGGTATGTCGGCGTGTTCCGCGACCGGCTCCTGACCATTCACCTTGCTGCGCTCGTGGTGGGTGCCAGCGTGACCGTCACCATCGGGGTCGGGGCGACGCTGTCGACCGAGGTCGCCTGGGTCGCTGTTGCCGTCCAGGGGGTTGGTCTTCTGGTGTTGCGCCGCATCATGCCAGGCGGCTGGCTGCTCGCCGTGAACGCCGGGGCATTGCTCGTTGCGGCGGCGATCAGTGTCTTCGTCAGTGCTGAGTACGCATGGCGCAACGATGCGCCCATCGGCGACGACATCGCCAATCTCGCCGTCATCATCGCCATCGGCGTCGCTGGCTGGATTGCAGGCCGTCTCGAGGTTCGCGCCGTCGCCGGCTTCGTCGTGCTGGGACTGTCGTTGCTGTGGCTCGGCTCGGTGTTCGTCCACCTCCCGCAGGGGCAAGCGATCGTGTCGCTGTCGTGGGCCGTCGTCGGGGTGGCGATCCTCGTCGCCGGGGCAGTGCGAAAGATCCCGCAGCTCGGCAATGTCGGGCTCGGTGTCCTCGCCCTCACCGTCGGCAAACTCCTCCTCGTCGACATGGCCGAAGTCGACGCGCTGTGGCGGGCCGGTCTGTTCCTCGCCGTGGGTCTCTCGCTGCTGCGACTTGGGTTCCTGCTGCCTCGCTGGACCGATGCCACCGCTGCGACGACGACCGACCCCTAGCCTCGGCCTGGTTCGAGCATTACCCGACTGAGGAGCGGCCCCTCGGTTCGTCGACGATCGCCTGGTACACAACGCTGCGGAAGTCACGGTCGGGACTGGCCATACCGGTCATGTATTGGCTCATGAACACGGCCACGAGTTCCTCGGCGGGGTCGACCCAGAAATACGTCTTCGCAGCACCGGCCCAGCCGAACTCGCCGACCGAGCCAGGACCTTTGAACTGGCCGACGTCGATCATCACTCGGCTGCCGAGACCGAAGCCCATCCCGGGAACCGGGAGACCGAGCAGCTTGTAGGGCAGGAGCTCGGCCGGCATGTGGTTGGTGTGCATCAGCTCGAGCGTCTTGCGGCCCAGGATCTGTTCGCCGTCGAGCGACCCGCCGTTACACAGCATCTGGGCAAAGCGGTGATAATCGCCGATCGTCGAGAACAAGCCGAGCCCGCCTCGCTGGAACACGTCGGGCTGATCGGTCGGGTAGGTGCCGGACACATCGCGGCGCTGGTTGTCGCCGTTCATCCCCGCTGCGATCAGGTCGGCGGTGGTGTGGCCAGCACCGATCAGATCGGGCAGGCCGTACATCGCAGCGAGACGGTCGAGTGACCCGTCGGCGACGCCGAAGCCGGTGTCGACCATGCCGAGCGGACCGAACATCCGCTCCTGAAGAAACTCGCCGAGCGACTGACCGGAGAGCACCTCGACCAGGCGACCGGCAACGTCGATCCCGACCGAGTAGTGCCATGTCTCGCCCGGATGGAACGCAAGTGGAAGTGATGCGATGGCGTCGACGCACTCCTCCAGGGTCCGGGTTGCGTCGTTCATGATCCGGGCATCGCGGTAACGCTCTCCGACCGGGTTGTCGAGCATGAAGTCGTAGGTGAGGCCGGACGTGTGCATCAAGAGATCCCGGATCTCCACCGGACGGGTCGGCGCCACGAGGCTCCCGTCGGCGTGCAGCACCTGCTGGTTCGCAAAGGCCGGCAGATACATGGCCACCGGGTGCTCGAGCTGGAACCGGCCCTCTTCGTGGAGCAGCATCAGCGCGGTCGACACGATCGGCTTCGTCATCGAATAGATGCGAACGATCGTGTCCGAGGTCATTGGGAGTCCGGCTTCTCGGTCACGCATGCCCAACTGTGCAGTGTGGACGACCTCACCGCGGCGGGCGATCAGCGTGCTGAGACCAGCCACCTCACCGCTGTCGATGTGTCGTTGCATCGCCGGTGCGATCCGCTCCAAGCGGGCCGAACTGATTCCGACATCTTCCGGTGTCACCGTCTCGGTCACTGCAACCTCCCCTGTGGCTCGCGGACAGTAGGCGAGTCACGGGGCCGGGGCGAACGCAAGCGCCAGTGGTTGTGTCGGGTCCGAGTTGCTCGGCCGTACCATCGATCCATGCCGTCAGACCGTTTTTTCACGAACATGAACCGCATGCACCGGATCGTGCGTGGGATCACGTTCGGGAAGGTCGGATGGACCGCTGCCAACATGCCGGTTCTCGAGTTGACCACGACCGGTCGCACGTCGGGCGAGCCCCGCACGGTGCTGCTCACTGCGCCGATCACGATGGGCGAGTCGCTCGTGGTCATCGCCAGCAAGGGTGGTCACCCGACCCATCCGTCCTGGTACCTGAACCTTGTTCGCTACCCGAACGTCTGCGTAACGACGCAAGGCGGTACCCGTCGCATGTTGGCTCGCGTGGCCGATGATGCCGAACGGGCGCGGCTGTGGCCGAAGGTCGTTGCCGCAGCACAAAACTACGCCACGTATCAGGAGAAGACCGGCCGACAGATCCCGGTCGTCGTTCTCGAACCGGCCTAGCGACGGCCTGTCTGGATCACACTCGTTCGAGGATCGTGACGTTCGCCATCCCACCGCGCTCGCACATCGTCTGCAGCCCGTACCGTCCCCCGGTCCGGTGGAGTTCGTGGACGAGTGTCGTCATCAATCGAGCGCCGGTCGCACCGAGGGGGTGTCCGAGGGCGATTGCGCCACCGTTCACGTTGGTGCGGTCGAGATCGAAGCCGGTGGCGCGCTCCCAGGCGAGCACCACCGACGCGAACGCCTCGTTGTTCTCCACCAGATCGATGTCGTCGGGGGTGAGGCCGGTGCGCTCCAGCGCCCGCAGTGTGGCCGGGATCGGCGCCGACAGCATCTCGATCGGATCGGCGGCGGTGACACTCATGTGGTGGAATCGGGCCAACGGTTCCAGGTCGTGCCGCTCGACAGCGTCTTCGCTGGCGACGAGCACCATCGACGCAGCATCGGCGATGCTGCACGACACGGCAGCGGTGAGTCGGCCGCCCTCCCGCAGTGCTGGGAGGGAGCGAACCCGGGTCTCGTCGGGTTCACGGGGGCACTCGTCGTGACGGACCCCGTCGATCTCGACAATTTCGGTGTCGAATCGATGTTCGTTGCGGGCCCGTAACGCCCGACGGTGCGACTCGAGTGCGAAGTCGTCCATGGCATCGCGGTCGATGTCCCACCGCTCGGCGATCAGTTCGGCGCCGGAGAACTGATCGAAGCGCTCCTCGCCGTACCGGTCGACCCAACCTGGAGAGGTGGTGAACGGGTCATAGTCGGGGTCTCCGTCGAACACGAACGCCGACATCATCGGCACCTGGGACATCGACTGGATACCTCCGGCGACGATGAGGTCGGCCTGCCCCGACATCACAGCTTGGGCCCCGAAGTGGATGGCCTGCTGCGACGAACCGCACCGGCGGTCGATCGTGACACCGGGAACGTGTTCGGGAAACCCGGCGACCAACCACGCCGTCCGGGCAAGGCATCCACCCTGTGGGCCGACGGAGTCGACGTTGCCGACCATCACA
Source organism: Acidimicrobiales bacterium (assembly GCA_049437325.1). GTDB lineage: Bacteria > Actinomycetota > Acidimicrobiia > Acidimicrobiales > Aldehydirespiratoraceae > UBA11606. The sequence continues at coordinate 27,644 of JBMTIM010000034.1, read as the reverse complement.
TCGTCGACCTCAGCCGGGTCGACCCCGGTGCGTTCGACGAGAGCTTGCATCACCCGGGCGCCGAGGTCGGCTGGGTGGAGGTGGGCGAGACCGCCGTGACGTCGGCCGACCGCCGCCCGGTCGGCGACGACTCGACACCTCTCGCTACGATTCGTCGATGATCGAGGCCGAGATCCTGCTCCCCACCGCCGACGGGACGATGTCGGCGTTCACCACCCAGCCCGACGAGGGTGGCCCGTTTCCAGCAGTCTTCTTCTACATGGACGCCCCCGGGAAACGGGAGGAACTCCACGACATGGCCCGCCGAATCGCGACCACCGGCTACCACGTGGTGCTGCCGAACCTCTACTACCGCACGACACCCGACTTCGTGCTGGATTTCGAGGGCGACTCGAACCGCGACGAGATGTACGAACTCATGTACGGACTCAGCAACCGGATGGTGATCGACGACACGGCAGCACTGTTCGCCCATATCGATGCACACCCCGACGTGGTGTCCGCCGGACCGGTTGGGTGCCTCGGCTATTGCATGAGCGGTCCGTTCGCGCTGTCGGTTGCTGCTGCCTTTCCCGATCGCATCCGGGCCGCGGCATCGCTGTATGGCGTGCGCCTTGCCGTCGATGCCGACGATTCACCCCACCGTGCGTTCGGTGCCGTCACCGGTGAGATCTACATCGCCTGTGCGGAGACCGACTCGTACGCGCCACCAGAGATGGTCGCCGAGGTCGAGGCTGCCATCGTCAGCTCGGGGGTGAACGGTCGGGTCGAGTGGTATCCGGGTACCCATCACGGTTTTGCCTTTCCCACTCGCGGTTCGGTCTTCGACAAGGCGGCAGCTGAAACGCACTGGTCACGGCTCCATGCGCTGTTCGATCGCAACCTGCGCAACCGATGAGGGAGGGGCCGTTGGCGAGTCAGTTCAAGATTGAAATAAATGGACCATCCGGTAGGTTGATGCTCGCATGACCACCGACACCGCGTCCCCCGTCCTCCAGACCTTCCCGCTGGGGGCACAGTGGCCGACGATCGATCCGTTCCTGTTCGTCGCCCACCACAACGATCACTACCCGGCCGGCGAGGCCGACCTCGGTCCCGATCCTGCCGAGCTGCAGGGGCGCACCATCGGCAGCGACTTCTCGCAGCGCGACGGCTGGTCGATGTACCACGGCAGCCGGGTACCCGGGTTCCCCCAGCACCCTCACCGCGGGTTCGAGACGATCACCCACGTCCGTCACGGTTACATCGACCATGCCGACTCCATGGGGGCCACGGCGCGGTTCGGGTACGGCGACACCCAGTGGATGACCGCCGGCGGTGGGGTGCAGCACTGCGAAATGTTCCCGCTCGTCAACGACGACGCCGACAATCCGCTCGAGCTCTTCCAGATCTGGCTCAACCTGCCAGCTGTCGACAAGATGGTCGAGCCGTACTTCACGATGCTGTGGAACGAACGAACGCCACGGATCCAGCACGTCGACGCCAACGGCGCGGCCACCGAGGTCACCGTCATCGCCGGCTCACTCGGCGACACGAACGCCCCGACACCGCCCCCAAATTCCTGGGCTGCCCGATCGGCGGCCGATGTCGCGGTCTGGCACATCCGCATCGACGCCGGCGGAACGTGGACCATGCCGAAGGCGAACGGCGCCGGCACGATCCGCGTGCTCTACGCCTTCGAGGGTTCGACCCTGCAGATCGGTGACGCCGAGGCGATCGCGGCCGGCACCGGTGCGGCGGTCACGGCCGACGTGCCGCTCCTGCTCCAGGCTGGGGATGGCCCGATCGAGGTGATGGTGTTGCAAGGTCGACCGATCGGCGAACCCGTCGCGCAGCACGGACCCTTCGTGATGAACACCCGCGACGAACTCGTGCAGGCATTCGAGGACTATCAGTCCACCCAGTTCGGTGGATGGCCGTGGGACGGTCCCGACCCTGATCACGGTCGCAAGGCGGGACGCTTCGCCATCCACGCCGACGGGCGCCGCGAAGAACCGAACTGACCGAGAGCGGCGCTGTCAGGGGTCGATGGTCGAGGCGGCCAGGGCGGCAAAGGCTGCCGCAGCAGCAGCGGTGAGTGGACCAGGTTCGAGCGTCCGGTCGTCGATGCGGTCGATCGCCATCACGTCTCGGGTCGACGAGGTGAGGAACGCCTCGGCCGTCGTCAGAAGGACCTCGATCGGAAGATCGATCTCCTCCACCTCGGATGTCTCGACAACCAATCCTCGGGTGACCCCGGCAAGACACCCGCTCGACAGCGGTGGGGTGACGAGACGACCCTCGTGTTCGACGAAGATGTTGGTACCGGTGCCCTCACAGAGGTTGCCCACCGTGTTGGGGAAGATCGCCTCGGACGCGCCGACAGCGCGGGCCCGCGCAAGGGCGATCACATTTTCGGCATAGCTCGTCGATTTGATACCGGCGAGGGCACCGCGTTCGTTGCGGGCCCATGGCACCGTGATGACGTGGGCTCGCGCACCCCAGCCCCGGTTCGGTCCGGCAGCGACGATGACAGTGGGGGTGCCCTCGCCGCGACCCGAGCCGAGCGGCCCGGTCCCAGCCGTGACCGTGATACGGATGATGCCGGCACCGGGATTTGCTGCGACGACGGCATCGGTCGCAGCACGAAGTTCGGCATCGGTGGTCGCCAGATCGATCAGCAGCCCGGTGAGGCTGTGGCGCAATCGGCGCAGATGACGCGTCATTGCAAACGCAGCACCCCGAACGACGGTCGTGGTCTCGAAACACCCGTCGCCGACGGTGAGTCCGTGATCGGCGACCGGCAGCACTGCGTCGTCGGACGACACCAGTTCGCCGTCGATCCACCAGACGTATGGGTCCATGGCCGAAGCGTAGAGCGCCGAGACAGTTCGATGTGCCCGTCACCGTCGGGTACGCGAGCATCGTGATCCGAGTGGGTGTCGACGCGTGGCACCCGATCCGACGGAGGTCTCCAGATGCGTGTACTCGTCATGGGTGGTACTCAGTTCAACGGGTTGGCTCTGGTCCACCAATTGGTGGCTGCGGGTCACGACGTCACCGTCTGCAATCGCGGTCGAACCGAGTCCGACATCCCTCCAACCGTTGCTCGCCTTGTGGCGGATCGAACCGATCACGAGCAACTTCGGCAGGTCCTCGGCGGCACCGAGTGGGACTGCGTGCAGGACGTGACGGCCTACCACCCTGAGGACGTCGACATCATGATGGAGATCTTTCGCGATCGCATCGGGCACTACCTCTTCGCAAGCTCGACCGTGACCTATGCGTCGAAAGACACCCCGATCACCGAGAACGACCCCGACGAGCTCGGTGAGACGCAGATCGAGTACGGCTACCACAAGATCCTCTGCGAGGAGCGCCTGTTCGCTGCACACGCCGAGTACGGCTTCCCGGCCACCACGGTGCCGTTCTCGATGGTTCTGGGCCCGCACAACGCAATGACTGACCGCGAGCAGCGCATGTTCGCCCGCTTGCGAACCGGCCGCCCGATCCTCGTTCCCGGTGACGGTTCGACTCGACTGCAGGTCGGTGATGTCGATGATCAGGCCAGGGCCCTCGTGACGCTCATGGGTTGTACCGCCACCCACGGGCGGCGGAACAACCTGACCGGCATCGAGTCCGTCACCCGCAACGAGTACGTTGCCCTGGCCGCCGAGGCGGTCGGCGTCGAACCAGACATTCGCCACATCCCGGCCGACGTGATGGAGGCGCTGTGGACCGGTGAGCGTTCCGTCGACATCGCTGCGGTGTCGGGGTCGCTCAACGTCCGGTCATCGGACAACGCACAGCAGGAACAGACGTCGGGCCCGCGGGCACTGCTTCGCACCCGCTTCATGCTGTGCATCAATCTCGTCCAGCACCTCGCTCCGAACGTCCACTGGTGGGATCAGGACACCTCGTTCAGCATCGATCGTCTGCGCTCTGACACCGAGTGGACACCCCGGGAAGATACGGCGTCGATGTTGGTTCGGGCGCACGAATGGTGGGCCAGAAGTGGCAGGGAAGCATTCGAGTACGACTGGACCACCGAAGACCAGATCCTCGCCCAACTGACCTGACGCGACACCGCAGCCGGGAGACCGTGTGAGAACATCGGCGCCATGTTTCGGCGCGTCATCGTGGGTCTCGTCCTCGGCCCGGCACTCCTGATTGGGTCGCTCGCCTGGTCGGGGTACCTCGCGCTCGAGACGGTGTTCGACGAGGAGCGCTCCGAGACGATCGCACGCGAGTTGCTCGACAACGATGATGTACGGCGGCAGGTCGCGGCCAATCTCGGCGCGGTGATCGAAGGGGCGCTCCCCGACGATGTGCCGGTTTCGAGTGCCCAGATCGACGCAGCCGCACTTGCCGTACTCGAGGATCCGCGGGTCACCGACCTGTTGATCGAATCGCTCGGAACCACCCACCGAGCATTTCTGGGCGAGGGCGACGCGCCCGAGACCATCGATCTCAACCCGGTTGCCGACGTCACCCGCGAACAGATCGCTCAGGTCTCGCCGGCTGCGGCGAACACCATTCCGCTCGAGGCCGACTGGACCGTCGACCTGCCGACCGAGCGCATCCCCAACGCAAGTCCGGTGAAGTCCTTCCTCGACACGGTGGTCCCATACCTCGCCGGTGCCTCGGTGGTGATGGTCGTCGTTGCCTTCCTCGGCTCGAGCGATCGAGCGTCGGTCTTGCGTCGAGCCGCCGTCTGGGCGATCGGAACCACGGCGGTGTATCTGCTGCTCGGGTTGGGCGTGCCCGAATTGCTTCGCATGCTGGCCCCCGAACAGGGTGAGGTCCTCGCCGCACTGCTCTCGGCCGTGCTGCGTTCCACGCTTGTGCCGTCGTTGGTTCTGGCCGGTGTGGGTGTTGGCCTCCTTGTCCTGTCGTGGATCTGGGCGATGGCGGCGCGCCGCCGGCCGCAGCGTGGTCGAGGTGCCGACTCGGCTCACAGCGCACCCCGTTCGACGGGCAAGGTTCACAAATCCACCGTCACCGACGACCGCCCGGACCCAGCTCCCACTGACGTTGGCGATGCCGTACCCACGCATACGTCGGCGTTCGAGGCATCGATCCCGGCCCAGCCGCCCACCACTCATGTACCGCCGGTCCGGCCCCAATCGGCAGGGCCCCCACAACAGCCGGTCACACCGCCGTCGACCCCGATCGTTCCGGCTCCGATTTCGTCGCCGAACCCAATCGTCGATCCGTTCGCTCCGCCGACCGATGGCTTCGCGGTCGATGCATCGCCGATGCTCGACCCCGATACCGTCCTGCCGCCACCGGTGATCACCGGTGATGTCGTGGCGGCCCCACCGAGCGAGCCGCCGCCGTTTCGCCCCACCCTGCCGACGCGCGCCGCCCCGAGCGAGTCGGTGTCGCTGCCGGCATGGAGCGGCGATCTCACTCCGACGCCACCCCCGGATCCGCGTTCGCGTCCACCACGATGGGTCGACGGGCATGGGTGGGTGCTCGATCCCGAAGACGAACGGCCCATCCCGAACAACGCTCGGTATGTGGAGGGTGTCGGGTACGTCGTGCCCGGGCCACCACCCCGGCAGTGAGTCTGCCGCCTAGTTGATGCCCTTGTCGACGCCCTCCCAGTAGGGGGCGCGGAGTTTGAATTTCTGGAGTTTGCCGGTGGCGGTCCGAGCAAGTTCGTCGCGGAATTCGACGGAGGTCGGGCACTTGTAGTGCGCGATCTTGGCCCGGCAATGGTCGATGAGGTCGCGTTCGGTGACCTCCGCCCCGGCACCGATGACCACGAGCGCCTTGACCGTTTCGCCCCACTTGTCGTCGGGAACGCCGATCACGGCGACCTCTTCGACTGCAGGGTGGGAGAAGAGGCAATCCTCCACCTCGATCGACGAGACATTCTCACCACCGGAGATGATCACGTCTTTCTTGCGATCTTGCAGGGTCAGATAACCGTCGTCGTCGATGAAACCACCGTCACCGGTGTGGAACCAGTCATCGGCAAGAGCCTCGGCCGAGGCTTCCGGGTTGTTCCAATAGGACTTGAGGATGTGGTTCCCGCGAGCGAGGACCTCTCCTTCGCTGTCGGTGGCCATCGTGATACCAACCGCCGGTACGCCGGCACGGCTGAGCTTTGCAGCTCGCTCGGCCGGGGTGTCGTCGTCCCATTCCTTGGGGGTGCGGTTGATCGTGAGGAGGGGAGCGGTCTCGGTGAGCCCGTAGATCTGGATGAACTCCCATCCGAGCTCGGTCTCGACCCGTTCGATGGTTCGGGTCGGTGGTGGGGCGCCGGCGACGACCATCCGGACCCTGTCCTTGCCCGGGATCTCCCCGTCCCAGTCGGCGGCTGCGTCCAGGATGGCGGCGACCACGGCGGGAGCGCCGCAGAGCAGTGTCACACCATGGTTGTCGATACGCCGGAGGATCTCTGGGCCGTCGACCTTGCGAAGGTTGACCTGCGGAACCCCCATCGCAGTGGTGGCGTACGGCATCCCCCAGCCGTTGCAGTGGAACTGCGGGAGCGTGTGGAGATAGACGTCACGGTCGTTGACGCCGGTGTGCCAACCGAAGATTGCGGCGTTGCTCCACAGGTTGCGGTGGGTCATCTCGACGCCTTTGGGTCGAGCGGTGGTGCCGGACGTGTAGTTGATGGTGGCCGTCGCATTCTCGTCGGGGGTCCACGGGCGGGCCTCGGCCCCCATCTTGAACAGCGAGTCGGACTCTTCGCCGGAGATCAAGCGATGGGAGACCTTGATGTCGCCGAGCGTCGATTCGAGCTCCGGGTCGATGATCAAGACGTCGCAGCCCGAGTGGTCGACGATGTACTCGACCTCGTCCGGCCCCAGACGGAAATTGATCGGCACGGCCACTCGACCCCAGGCGCTGGCGCCGAAGAGCGTGACGAGGAGACGGGCCGAGTTCTGCGACACGATGCCAACCCGGGCGCCCTGCTCGAGCCCGAGGTCGTCGAGGCCGGCCGCCATGGCGTGTGCCAGGTCGTAGAACTGGCCGTAGGTCAGATCGCCGAGACTCGGGGCTGGCTGGTCCGGTTCGTCGAAGATACCGATGCGATCGCCGTAGACGATTCGGGCACGCTCGAGATGATCGCGAATGGTCATCGGTGTCTGCATTGGATCCCCCCACGAATTGGCCGATGGCGAGGTCAGCTTCGCGGCTCACGTCGGAACGGGCAAGCGGTGCAAGACTGTCGGGCATGACAGTGCGGGTCGACAAGTGGTTGTGGTCGGTTCGGGTCTACAAGACCCGAACCATGGCCACTGAGGCCTGTGCAGCCGGACGGGTGAAGGTCAATGGCGCCATCGCCAAACCGGCGACCAAGATCACCAACGGCGATCGGGTGCAGGCCACTCGTAAGGACCGGGTGGTCGTCTACGAGGTGGCCGCCGTGATCGACAAGCGGGTCTCTGCGGCCCGGGCCGCCGAGTGCGTCGTCGACCACTCACCACCACCACCGAAACGGTCACCGGACATGGTCGAACTACCGGTGTTCGCCAAACGCGACCGAGGAACTGGGCGACCGACCAAACGTGACCGTCGGATGATCGACAAGCTTCGGGGTGAGCGGCGCTAGCTCCTGTTGCGTTCGGCGTTGCGCCGCTCGATGATCTGGCGCAACTCGTCGTGGCCGATGTCGCCGCGGAACAGACTGGCCAAGAGGCTCCCGAACGGTCGGCGGGGCCAACGGTCGTCGTCGACCAGGTGGACATCGCTCGACCATGACCCGTCCGGGTTGAACTCGTAGGTGCGGTAGCCGGGCGGGAGCCAGGTCTGAGGGCTCATCGAAAAATTGTTCTTGAGCGAGGGGGCGACGGCGACCCGACGGCCATCGATCTCGTAGTCGTCGGGAACATGGGTGTGGCCACCACCGAACCCCCGCACGTTCGGAAGGTCCTGCAACAGGGCGCGCCATTCGGCTTCGTAGGCCGCATCCGCGGTCAACCCAAGTGGTGCAGCCGGCGGGTGGTGCAGCCAGACGAAGACATGCTCGGCGGTGATCGCGTCGTAGGTCTCGCGGATCCATGCGGCCTCACGGCGACCGAGCCCACCATTGGAATGGAGGCGGGTCTGCTCGGGTGGGTCGGCGACCGTACCGGACGGTTGTTCGAGGAGTGTCCCTGCAGCCGAGTCGACGAAGACGTGCGCCCAGGAGTCGATCTCGATGACCCGCGACGTACTCACGCCAGGGCGACCCATACGGGCCGAATAGTGCCCGAAGTGGTCGTGGTTGCCGGGACAGACGTTGACCGGTGCGTCGAATCGCGAGAACGCCTCGGCCGCTTTGCGGTACTCGTCGGCAATGCCGTTGTCGGCGATGTCGCCCGTCACCACGACCATCTGTGGGTCGTGGTTCTCCGAGATGTGGTCGAACACGGCATCGAACGCAGCATCGGTGTCGTAGGCACCGTCGCCACCCTCCGCCGGTGTGCCGTCCTGCAGGAAGTGGGTGTCGGAGAGTTGGACGATGCGAAACGCGGAAGGCATGAAGAGACGCTTGCGCAGGTCGGGGCCGAGCGCAACTGTTCCCGTCGTCGCGGATGGATCGGACCGACAGATCGTGCCGGACCTCGGATCGTTCGCGGTGTTGGGATCAGCGGAGATGCACGGTCCGACCGTCGACCCACACCCGTTCGATGTCGGACGTCTGGGCGAGACGGACGACTTTTTCGAACAACCGCTCGTCGTCGTCGAGGTCGGTGTGGCGGCGAATGACACCGTGGCGGTGATCGAGGTCGATCGCGACGGCATCGAAGCGGTAGCCCGGCTCGAGGACACCGAGGGCCAGATCGAGTGCCTCGGCTCCGCCTGCCGTCGCCAGCCAGAACGCCGTCGTCGTGTCGATGGCGGCGGTCGGAGCGCCCCGCTCCGTGCTCGAGAGGCCGGCGTGGACACCATCTCGGCGCAGCCGGCTCATCGTGACCGCCTCGTGGCACTGTTGCAGCACGCCGGGCCGAACGCCGGCTCCGATGTCGGTCCCCAAACCGACTCGTGCGCCGGCGGCAAGCAGATCGGGAACAGGAAGGACAGCGTTCGCGAAGTAGGCGTTGCTGACCGGGCAGTGGCCGATGACGGCACCGCGGTCGGCGATCAGCGCAATGTCGGCGTCGGTGATGTGGTTGCCGTGCGCAAGCACGGTCCGGTTGCGCAACAGTCCGAACCGGTCGAGTGCGCTCGTGTCGGTCGTGCCGAACCGCTCGAGGGCATGGGCGTGGTGCCAGTCGGACTCCGAGCAGTGGGTTTGGACGAGCGTCCCGGTCGTCTCGGCGAGCTCGCCCAGACCGGACAGCAGTTCGTCGGTACAGGCCGGAAGAAAGCGGGGCGTAATGATCGGTTCGACGAGTCCCCGTCCGGCGTCGATGGCGCGCACGGCGTCGATCGAGCGCGCCGACGCCAGCACTCCGGTTGCGGCATCGGCATCGCGGTACCAGTCCGGCGTTGCCTCGGGGTGGTCCATCGCCACCCGACCCACAAAGGCACGCTGGCCGGCCGCGGCACAGGTTTCGGCCAACACCACGGTGGCCGGTTCGTGAACGCTTGCGAAATAGACCGCAGTCGTCGTGCCGTGGGCCAGCAGTGAAGCGACCAGATCGCGATAGACGACCCCGGCCATCGTCGTGTCGGTGAAGCGCGCTTCGAGCGGGAAGGTGTAGGTCTGCAGCCAGTCCTGCACGGGAAGGTCGAGTGCCGTGCCCAGCTGCTGCCACTGGGGAGCATGGATGTGAAGATCGATCAGACCCGGAATGAGCACCGTGTCGGGGCCGAGATCGATGTGATCGGGCGACTGGGCACGCAGCTCGACTGCCGCTGCGCTGTCTGCCGGTGCGACGGCGGTGATCTCACCGCCCGCAACGGCAATGACGACTCGACCGGCTTGGAGCGTCGATGCGTCTGGTGTTTGGAAACGGGTCGCCTCGACGCTGAAGTCTGTCACGATTCCGTGTCGGCCCGGTCGCTCGCCAGATGACCACGGCGGTGGCCGCCGGTCCAATCCTCGAAGGCCGGTTCGTCGCCGATCGCACCCGTGATCCGCAACTGCGGTACCTCACGCAGGCTCCGCTTCATCTCCGCAAAACCGGGGAACGACGCCAGCGCAGTGACGGCCTCCCACAGAGGCACCGCATCGTCGGGGCTGGGAATGCGACTGATGACCGGCCCGAAGAAGGACAGCGCAGTGCCGTCGGCTCGGTTGAACGTGATGATCGGCGTTCCCACGTCGCGACCGGTCCGCTCGAGCGCCAGCTGGGTTTCCGCATCGAGCGCTGCGTCCCACGATGTGTCGTCGAGCGCCTCGGCGAACCGTTCGTCGACACCGGCAGCACGCAGCACAGCGTGGGCGTGGGCGGGCGACGACAGGGCGGCGTGGACGTCGTGGCGGTCGGCATGGTCTGCGTCCCAGTAGCTCTCGCCGTAGGCCGTCACCAGGGCTGCCATGGGGTCGCGGCCAAGCTCGGATCGCACGGCCGCAGCGACCCGCAGGAAGCGAAGACCGGCGGTGTGACCGTGTTCGTAGGCCGGCGGGAACTCGGTGGCGTAGTCCTTGTCTTTGTTCAGGAGTCGCAGGGAGATGAATCGCCAGTCGACCCGCATTCCCGTTTGTGCAGCAACGTCCTCGACCCAGCGCGACGTGATCCATGCGAATGGGCACACCGGGTCCCAGAAGAATTCGATGTCGTAGGCGGTGTCGTCGTTGGTGCTCATGGACAGGTCAACCTTCGTCGTCGTCGGCTATTCCGCTGTGTCGTGGGGGAGCGAACCCCGAGCAGCGCGGAGATAGCCGTACGGGGTGGCGGGCGCGAAGTTGCTCACCCGGCTCGTGTACACGTCTGCGTACTTCTCGACCTGCCGGGCGAAGAGGCTCTTGTCGGCACCGGCCCGCATCAGCGGACCCCAGTTGGCGTTGCCCTGCACTGCTGCAGCCCGGGCGAGTGGTGCGATCGCCTCGTCGATGGCGGAGATCTGTCGGGCCAGGGCCTCGATGTCGGCGTCGACAGCGGCATGGTCCGAGCCGTCGACCACCAGGTGTCGCCGTCGGAGGCGCAATGCGGCGTGCTGCTGTTCGAGGTCGATCTTGGTGGTCATACCGGCGCGGAGATGGTGCTCGTCATCGGCAAACTCGGCGGCAGCACGCACCTCGGCCTCGATCTCTCGGGCGATCAGGGCTGTCCGCCACCGAAGCACGTCCTTGGTGACGTGAACATCGCCGAAAAGATGGTCACCGACATAGAGGAACTGACTGGTCTCGTGGCCCAGCGCCTGTTCGACCATGCGGGCGTTGCCACCGTGGTAGACCTCGCCTGCTTCCAGTGGCCCGACGTGGGGTTCGAGATGACCTGCAGCCTCGTCGACGAGCCGGTACACCGGACCCTGTTCCTCGAAGAAGCGGGGCTTGGCCGCGGCGACGATCACGATGTCGAACAGATCACGCCAGGTCTGGCCGGACTCCATATCGCCGTCGAAGTACCAGCTCATCATCTTCTGCGTGTACCACCACTCCGAGTTGGTCACGAGGAGCAGTTGCTTTCCGGCGAGACGTTGGTCGTGAAGTGTGTCGATCAGTCCGGGATCACGGTCCACGAACCGTTCGGGATCGTCGACGATCTGTTGCTTGAGCGCGCCCTCGAGGTGCGCAACCCCGAGCGCTCGATCGATGGCTCGGTACAACCCGACGTAGGAATGGATGCCGGGAAGCGGTGTCTGATCGTGCATGGCGACGAGCTGGGTCCACAGTGACGCCCGGCTGAGTTCGAACAGGGTGTTCATGAACTCGAAGCGGTCGTCGCGCAGTTCGATGACGGTGCCGTCGTAGGCCCGTCGTTGCTCGTCGAACGACAAGACATCGGCCCCGTGTTGGGCACGGACGACGTACCCGAAGCGGGTGGCCTTGACCAGGTTGCCGAGATCGAGGTCGAACGTGAGTCCCAGGGTGAACGCGTCGGGATCGAATGCGAGGTCGGCGACCGGCCACCCCTCGGTGAGGAGGTGGGCTCGTGCGTGTTCGAACGCTGCTCGTTCCCACTCGTCGACGTGGTAGTGGATCAGCGTGTAGTCCATGTCGTAGCCGATGGCGCGCACACTGCGAAGGTTGAGTGTCCGGTTGCAGAACAGGCCACGCTCGGGGGGAAGCGACGAGGTCACGGTCTGATCATCGCATCTCTCGGGAACGTCGGACGGGTTCGATCGCATGCGAGGGCATGATCGACGACGTTGCTCGTCAGGGTGGGGGTCAGTGGATCTGGCCGGTCGCCGAACGAGGGTGGATACGGGCGACCAGGCGACCCTCGGCGACCATTGCAGCCCGAAACTCGTCCCAGTCGGGGTGCTCGTCGCCGGTCACGGCTCGATAGACACGGACAAGGTCATCGACGACGGCGTCGTCGGGCGCCGAGGCAACGACCGACAGTTCGGCCTGTGCGTCGATCGATGCGTAGCTCCAGCTTCCAGGATCGGTGATGTGGAGCACCACACGCGGGTCGCGCCGCATGTTGTGCGTCTTGGCTCGGCGTGCGGTCAGCGAGATGCAGATCGTGCCGTCGAGTACGGCGTAGACCACGTCGGAGGACTGGGCACGGCCGTCGCGACGAAGCGTGACGAGCACGGCGTGGGTGCGGGTCGATGCCCACTCGAGGGTCTGGGACATGTCCATGGCGCAGGTTTAGCACCGGTGGCCCGTTCGGCCATTGGCCGCACCGGGTCACGAGTGTCCACGGCCTGCGATCAGTCTGCGTCCCGATGCCCGATCGGCCCGGCATGATTGGTCGATGGCTGCGCACGATTCGACGACACCCAGACGACGCTGGGGAACGACGGTGCGCCACCTCACCGATGATCCTGATGCAGCGGTGGAGCTCGCAGCTCGCCTCGATGTCGACACCATTGCTCACCTCGCCGCAGCACTGCGGGACGAGATGCGTCGGCGGGCGATCTCGTCGGGCGATCACGACGCAATGATCGGCGAAGCGTTCGAGCAGGCCTTCGGCCGTGACGGACTCGGGAGTCCGCCCTGGATCGAAGGGCAGCTCATCATCTGTCCGGGCTCGATCGTGGCCAAGAACCGCTCGAGTCATCGGTGCCGTTTCGTCAGCGTCGACGACGTGTGGATCTGGGACTCGATCGATCTCGTTCGTGAAGAGAAACGATCACATCCTGGACGCGAGGAAGGCTTCAAGGCCGTTGCGCTGCTGCCAGTGGTCGAGGGCATGTCGCTCGACCTCGTCACCGGACGGGCTCGCGGGGGTCAGCACTCCGTCGAACACGTCGTCTCCTACGAGGTGCGTTCGGGTGAGCTCGTCGAAGTGAGTCAGCGCACGGTCAGCGCTCGCAACATGCAGTGAGACATCACCCACCGAGCACATCGGTGATGATTTCGAGCACCGAGTTCGCGTACCGCTCGACCTTCACCGGCCCGATACCGGAGATGTCGAGCAGCTCGTCGTGGTTGAGGGGCCGCCGCTCGGCGATGGCGTAGAGGGTGGCGTCGTTGAAGACGACATAGGCCGGGACACCGGCAGCCTTTGCCGTGTCGTTGCGCCACGTGCGAAGACGCTCGCGGATCTGGGCTTCCTCGATCGAGGTGGCCTCGGGCACCGAGCGGCTTGCCCGGGCAGGCTTCCCGGTGCGACTCGTGGGGGCCGAAACGGCAGGCGTCGGAGAGTTCGGGTCTGGAGGTTCGGTCAACTCGGCGACGAAGGGTGATGCCGGTACGCCACTGACGACGAGGGTCTGCTCGGAGGAACGAGTGATGGCGACGTGAAAGACGCGACGTTCCTCTTCGACATCGGATGCGAGACGGTGCGGGATCAGGCCGCCGGTGGCGTCGTGGACGATCACGTGGGGCCACTCACGGCCTTTCACCCGATGGATGGTCGACAACCGAACCCCTGCCCAGTCAGGAGTCGCTGTGGTCAGTCGCTCGTTCAGCCATGCGGGGAATGCGGCGGGGTCGGGCTGGTACCGGGCGACGGCGAGCAGCGCAGCGAGGTCGTCGCCATGGGCCGAGCGGTCGACCGATCGTCGACTGGCGTCGAGGCGCTGGTCGAGTGCGCGCCCGAGGCCGACCTCATCGCGAATCGCCACGAGGAGTGTCTCGGTGTCGGCACCGTCTGCGAGTTCGCGGATCGCTTCGAGATCGGTGACGAAGTCGGTGATCTTGTTCTGATCTCGGGCATCGCGGAGACGGGTGGCGAGGTCGACGATCTCGCGGATCGAGCGTTTCTCGCCGACCCATGTCGTGATGTTGCGTCGAAGGCCCCGAGGGGGACGGCGGATCGCTGTCTCGAGGGCGTCGCTCGGGAGTGCCCGACGTGGTGCAGTGGCGAGGCGGAGCCATGCCAGGGCACCGGCGATGCCGGTGCGGGCCAGGAACTGGGCGTCGATCGGCGCCGTGGTCGCGACACCGGCGGTGTCGAGCCCGAGCATGGGGCCGAGCAAGGTTGCGTTCACCCTGGTCAGGATGGCGATGTCGGCCGGTGGGACGCCGGCATCGATCAGGGCCAGGACGTGGTCGACGGTGACCGAACTCGGATCAGGGCTGTTGCGGTGCTCGAGGGCCAAAGGATCCGGCTCGCGGTGTGGCGCAGCTCGGATGGTCTTTGCGATGCGCCTGCGGTTGTGTTGCAGCAGCGTCGACGCAGCCTTGACCACCGGCGTCGCACAGCGGTAGTTGACCTCGAGACCGTACGCCGCCGATCCGGGGAAGAGATCGGCGAAGTCGATGAGCCACGCCGGTGATGCGCCGGCGTAGCCATAGATGGTCTGGTCGTCATCGCCCACGCCGAACACGTTCGCCTCGGGTCCGGCGAGGAGACGGATCAACAGGACATGGGCCGGGGTGAGATCCTGGAACTCGTCGACCAGCACAACCTGACAGGCCTGTCGTGCGGTGTGTCGAGCCTCGGGATCGCAGAGCAGCACCTCGATCGCACCGAGAATCTGTTCGTCGAAGTCGAGGGCGCCGGCGCGGGCGAGCCGGTCCCGGTAGCGCTGCACGACGGAGGGAAGGTCGCGGATGTCCCCGGCGAACTCCGCCTCGACGCTGGTGGGGTCGCGCAGGCCGAGGCGGGTTGCGGTGAGTGCTTCGATCCAGACTGCGAGGCGATCGGCCATGGCCTGCCGGCGCCCCGGTACCAGATCGTCGAGAATGCGGCGAACGTCGCGTTCGTCGATGACATCGGACCCTCGCCGGTTCTCGGGCTGCCGGAACGGCGGACGTCCCGCCACGATGGCAAGGGCGAGGCTGTTGAGCGTGCGGATCTCGAGGCCTGGCAGATCGATCGTTCGCGTCTGCATCTCTTCTCGGGCTCGAACATTGAAGGCGACGAGGCAGATGGCGCGCGGGTCGACTCCACGATCGCGGATCAGGTGACGGGCCCGCTCGGTGAGGACATGGGTCTTGCCGGATCCGGCAGGGGCAATGATTCGGGCTCCTGCCCCCGAATGGGTGACTGCAGCACGCTGATCGGGAGCAAGTTCGGCGCTCGGTTCGGCGGTGCGCAGCGGTACAAGCGATCCACAACGAAGGTTGGGGGCGGGCACCACCGAGGCACCGCCGATCGGGCCGAACCAGTGGAGTGGGCCGCCGTCGCACCACAGCGGTCCATCGGGACCGATCACATCGCCGGGACCCGAGTCGGCGAGGACAGCCCCGGCTGCAAGCGCAAGGTCGACCGCTGCGATCGTGGGGCGATCGGCGTTGCGAGCATCGACGGCATGCGACATGACGAGATGACGGATCTGATCGCCCGGGAGGTCGGTGTCGGGGGCGAGATGCCAGTAGTCGACCGGGAGGGTCGGATGTGCATCGGGCAACTCAGCGGTCAGTCGAAGCACGAATCGTCGGCGCTCGATGCGATGCGCGACCAGTTCGTCGAGCTGGGACTGGTCCGGGGATTGGGTGTCGAGCTCGATCACCGGCGCGTCGGCCCACGGTGCAGCGACCGGGTCAGTCGCACCGATGACAAGGCCACGCCCGAGTTCCGGAGGCCCGGCGAGACGCGACCAGTCGACAGGCAGCGCAGTGGCGGCCGGACTCGTGGTCAGCTGCGGTGACGGCCGAGGGAGAGCGGCGTCGTCCCCAGCTACCGGGCTGGGAGATGCGCCCGAACAGGAGCGCACCTCTGCCACGGTCGGATGGCTGCCTCCGCAGTGACCACAGTTGATCATCGTGAGCGACCCTATGGCACGACTGGGACAGTGGGCGGGCCATGGCCCGATCGGCAAGACTGTGCACATGGGTTGGCCGAGTTGGATCGTCCCCGGACTGCACTGATGTCGCTCCGCGCGGCGATGGCCGACTTGAAGCGAGCGGGAACGGCGCAGAACCGGAAGATCTACGCCCGCCATGGCGCACGCGAGCCGATGTTCGGGGTGAGCTACAGCGATCTGAACACGCTCGCCAAGACCTATCGCGGGCAGCACGAGCTCGGCCTCGAACTATTCGCCTCCGGGAACCACGATGCCAGGCAACTGGCTGCGAAGATCGTGGACCCGAGGCTGATCACCGACGAACTTGCCGACGAATGGGTCCACGCGGTCGACTGCTACGTCACGGCCGAGGCTGTCGCCGGTGTCGTGTCGAATGCTCCGGTCGCCCGCAGCCGCAGTGATGCCTGGCGTGATCTCCCCAGCGAGTGGATCGCCTCCGCCGGGTGGGCGGTGCTCGCCTTCTCCGCCGACGACGAATCGGCGTGGTCCACCAGTGACCTGCAGACCCTCCTCGAGCAGATCGAGGCAGAGATCCACGATCGACCGAACCGTGTCCGGCACGAGATGAACATGGCGGTGATCACGATCGGTCTGCGCAGTCCTGGGCTTCGCAGGAACGCCATCGCCACGGCAAGGCGCATCGGGCCGGTCGTCGTCGACCACGGCGAGACGAACTGCAAAACGCCGGATGCAGTCGGCTACATCGAAAAAACCGTGGCTCACCGAGCGGCGAAAGCCGCACGTCACGCAGCGAACACCCAGCGTTAGATCCGGCTGATGTCGTTGCGGGTCGGGGCTGGGCGATTCGCTGCCGTCGTCCGGGCGGCCAGCTTGATCAGGCGCACGACGCGCTGACGGTGGCCTCGGAACGGCTCGAGGAGTTCGAGCATGCGGTTGTCGTCGCCGTCCTCCCCGCTGAGTGCCCGGCTGACGAGGCGCGGGATGTGGAGATCGCCGACGGGAACGGCATCGGCGTGACCACCGGCCACCGACGTTGCGAGGGCGGCTGTCCACGGCCCGATCCCGGGGAGCCGCTGCAGCAGTTGATCGGCATCGGTCCCCGGTACCTCGGCGAGTTGCTCGATCCGTTCGGCATAGCGGGCCGCAACCCGGACCACGCGAGCCCGACCTCGGTCGATGCCAACGCCGTGGAAGTCGTGATCGGGGAGACGCAGTATGCGCCCGGGGTCCGGGAATGCTGGAACGGGCGCCTGTGCGACCGGGTGGTGGCCGAAGCGAAAGGCGAGACGCGTGCGGCTTGTCCTTGCATCGGCAGCGACGACCCGTTGACCGATCGCCGCTGCGGCGAGAGCCTCGTACCAGCGGCCGGTCGAGCCGAGCCGAAGCGAAGCGAACTGGTAGGCGAGATGCCGCACAACCGGATGTGTCGGACGGAAGTCGTCGACGGTCTCGTCGTGGGCGCCGAGGAGGCTCGGCAGCTGGGTCAGGGCCCAATCGGTTCC
The DNA here is from genome assembly GCA_049437325.1 of Acidimicrobiales bacterium. GTDB lineage: Bacteria > Actinomycetota > Acidimicrobiia > Acidimicrobiales > Aldehydirespiratoraceae > UBA11606. The sequence goes on along the minus strand of JBMTIM010000034.1, from coordinate 10,002 downwards.
CGGGCCCCAGGCATCCGCGCGGATCGTGCCGTCGGTCCCGGTCCGGAACGCAACCGACGCTGGTCCGTCGGGTGTGACCGTGCTCCACCACCTGACCCCTCGAACCGATGTCACCGATGCGACGCCCTGCAGGGCGAACCGAAGATCGGTTGCGTTCCGCGGTCGGTAGGTGGTGGCGGTGGGTTCGTGTGCGGCGGTCACCCGACAAAGGTGGTGGTGTCGTCGGTGACAGCCTCGACGTCACCTCGCTCGAGCCACCGCTGGATCGGGGTGTCGACTGCGATCACGAGCGCAACGAGGGCAACTGCACCGAACACGTCGAGCCACCAGTGGTTTCCGGTCACGACGACAGCGGCGATCATGATCGCAGGATGGAGCCCGGCGAACCATCGCCACGGCGACGTGCTCGCCTTGATCACACCCCAGGCGCCAATCAGCGCCCACCCGACGTGAAGTGACGGCATGGCTGCGATTTGGTTGGCGGTGTCGGCGATGAAGCTGCTGTCGTAAATCTTCGGTCCGTAGGTTTGGAGCGTGTCGACAAAGCCCATGCGGGGGAACCATCGCGGCGGGGCGAGCGGGAACATGATGTGGATCGTCAATGCGGCGAACGTGGTGCCTAGAAGCACGCGCCGGACGCGTCCGTAGTGCTCCCGGTATCGGACAAACATCCAACACACCCAGATGGTGGTGCCGAGGAAATGGGCAAAGAAGTAGTAGCGGTTGAGGCCCCAGACGAGGACATCGTTGGTGAGGATCGACGACTGCAGGTGCACCTCGTTGAAGATCCCGAGGGCACGTTCCCAGTCGATGATGCGTTGCGTGTTGACCACGGCCTGGTCGATCTCGTCCTTCACGAACACTCGGGCTGTGCGGTACGCAAGCAGGCCCAGCACCAGCAGGGTGATCTCGCGCCCCAACGACCACCCGAGATGATTGCGAGCCTGATCCGCGCTGGTGGAAGCGGTCGTGTCTGATTTCGTGACAGCAGCGTGTGCCATCTCGCCTCCGTAGTGCGCCGACGTGGCGTCGGTGCTGAACGACCTGCTCGCCAGTGTGTCGAACAAGAACCCCGCACCGGCAATGGTGACACTTCGGGAACGGGGTGTCAGCTCACGTACCCAAATTTCGGGTGTCAGCCGTCGGAGCCGGCCTCTCCGGCGTCGTTGGCAGCCGAGTCCGCCGCGTTGGCAGCAGCCAAGGCGTCGGCGAGGGAACGCAGGTAGTCGTAGACCTCGCGATTGCTTGCTGCGACGTCGAGTTGGTACTGCACGATGGCGGCATCGATTGCGCCCTGCGTCGCCTCACCCATGATCCCGTCCACAGGTCCGGGGTCGAAGCCGAGCGAGGTGAGATCCGCTTGGAGTTGGCCGACTTCCTCGCCGGTGAGCGGCAGGTCCTCGTCGGCCACGGGGAGGTCGGCGTCTTCGTCGACCTCGGCGCTCTGGGCGACGATCGCGCCCTCGTCCCCGAACGCATCGGACAACACGGGGGCAGCGATGCGAGCAGTGAACAGCACGGCGATTGCGACGATCAAGAGGATGAAGACACCTTGAATGTGGTAGCGCATGGCGAAGCCCTCACCAATGATTCGAATCCAGCGGGTACCCGCACCCGCAGCGTCCGAACCAGGCCACGACGGATGTCAGCTCGCCACGCCGAGTGACTCTTCGGCTGCATCGAGTGCAGCGACGACGAAGGATGCCAATCCTTCGTCGAGCTTGCCTCGCTTGAAGAGGCGTCCGCCGAGCCAAACCCCTCCGAGCAGGGTGACGATGTCGCTCATCTTGTCGAGCACCTTGCCGGCGTGAAGCGCGTAGGTCATGAAGCCAGCCGTGGGCTTGCCCCAGATCCCGGGCATCGCAAGCAACTTGCCACCATCGCCAGGATGGTGACCGGTGACGATGATGCCGCCCGTCCAGGTACCGAGAAAGACCATGTCGGCATCGGTCAGATAGTCGAGGTTGGCCTTCTCGGTCGGCCAGATACCGACCTCGTGTCCGAGTTCTTGCACAGCGGCCCCGATCATCTCTGCGACGTGCGCAGTGTTCCCTGTGCGGCTCTCGTAAACGACGGCGACCTTCACGGCTCGTGGCACTCCCTGATGTCTGGTGGCGCAGATGCGCTTCGACAATTCTCGCATCATGGCGCACGAATCGCACGGTTCGGAGTCGGCTTGCGCCGAATCTGTTTCCACCGGCCTCCGACCGGCGACAGGCGCTGTTAGTTGCTCGACCGATTCATGAGCCGATCGCGGATCTTCGTGCATTCGGGACACACGGGATACCTGCTCGGATCGCGGCTCGGTACCCAGACTTTGCCGCACAGCGCTCGCACAGGAACGCCTTCGACCGTTGCGCGCGCTGCGTCGGCCTTTCGAACGTAGTGGGCGAACCGGTCATGATCGCCGTCGTCGGTGACCGGGTCGGTGACAGACTCCTCGATCTCGACGGGTGACGTGGCGATGTCCGGCATAGGTCGACAGTCTGCCCGGAATCGGTGACGCCGCGTGAGACGGTGTCGAGGGTGGCGGGGGCGCCGGTAGCGTGCCGCGATGCAACGGGGGGAGCTCGAGCAGGGGATCGGCCTTGCCGTCACTGCGTACACGCTGTGGGGACTCTCCCCCATCTTCTGGCGGTTGGGGGATGGGTCGGCGGGTGCGGCACTCGTCATCCGGATCGTCTCGACCTTCGTGTTGCTCGGGCTCGTGCAGGTCGTGCGGGATCGAGGGGTTGGCGTCCGCGCCATCGCTCGTGATCGGCGGACTGTGCTCCTGGCCGCCACATCGGCAACGCTGCTCGCCGGCAACTGGTTGGTCTTCATCTGGGCGGTCAACAACGAGCGGGTGCTCGAAGCGAGTCTTGGCTACTTTCTCAACCCACTCGTCAGTGTTGTGCTGGGCGTGTCGGTCTTGGGGGAACGGCTGCGGGCGAACCAGTGGCTCGCCGTCTCGATCGCTGCTGTGGGGGTCGTCGTTTTGTCGATCGACGTCGGGAGTGTGCCCTGGGTTGCCATCTCGCTCGCCGTGTCGTTCGGACTGTACGGGTTGATCCGCAAGACGACGCCGCTCGGCTCGCTCGATGGTCTGAGCTTCGAGCTTTCGCTCATGGTGGTGCCTGCCCTAGTCGGCTTCGTGATGTTGGCCATGGTTGGCGACGGAAGCGATGTCGTGTCCGAACCGAGGGACTGGCTCTGGGCCGGTGGTGCAGCACTGATGACTGCCGCCCCGCTGCTGCTGTTCGCATCAGCGGCTCGACGCATCGAACTCTGGATGGTCGGTGTGCTGCAGTACGTGGCGCCGACGTTGAACTTTCTGCTCGGTGTGTTCGCATTCGGCGAGTCGTGGTCGGGGGGCCAGGCCGTCGGCTTCGTGGTCATCTGGACCGGGCTCGCCATCTTCGCCGTCGACGGTGTGGCCCGAGCAGGGCGGGGGCGGCCGGGTCGCCCCATTGCCGCTACAGGCGCGTCGGCCTGACGGATTGGTGCTCAGGCCGGTGTCGATGCGTTGTGGCGAGCAACGTCAGCCCGCGCCGCGTTCGATCGGATTGCAGCCACGATCTCCGGGGTGCGAGCGGCCGGCAGATTGTGACCCATGTCGGGGAACATCAGCAGGCGTGAGCCGGGCACGGCCGCTGCCGTTGCGGTACCTCCCGAGGGAAGGACAAGGAGATCCTTGAGGCCGTGAACGACCAGTGTCGGCGCCGTCACACCGTTCAGACCGAGGGTTCGATCGGCGCTCCCGGCGATCGCTGCGGTCTGACGCATGACACCGTCGGGAGTCCACGACCGTTCGATCGCGGCAGCCATCCGGATGCGCGCATCGGTCTCGTCGAAATGATCCCCCGAGATGTGCCGCCAGAGCTTCACGCCTTCGTCGACTGCAGTGCTGCGGTTCGGCGGCTTCGGGATACCGACCAGTCGCACCAGTTTGAGCGAGATGGAGCCGTTCTTGCGGTCCCCGGTATTCGACATCACCGAGCACAGCGAGCGCACCTTGTGGGGGTGGCGGATCGCCAAGGCCTGGCTGATCATGCCGCCCATCGACATGCCAACGACGTCCATCGAGTCGAAGCCGAGTGCGTCGATCAAGCCCGCCGCATCGTCGGCCATGTGATCCATCGTGTAGCCGACTCCCTTGATCGGTCGTCGCATCAGCATCGACATGATCGAGCGTCGGCGCGACGGAGGAGGCCAGTCGGTTTTCGAGGACAGACCGACGTCTCGATTGTCGAACATCACGACCTCGAACCCGGACTCGACCAATTCGTCGACGAATTCCACAGGCCAGTCGATGAGCTGACCTGCCAGCCCCATCACCAGCAACAGAGGGTCGCCAGCACCCCGACGTTCGTACTCGAGCGTGATTCCGGACGGCAGCGTGACCTGAGCCATGAGGGCAGGCTAGTCAGTGTCGCCCCGTCAGTCTCCGGCGGCCTCGAGTTGTTCGGCGGCCTGTTCCCACTCGGCCATGAGTGACACGGCCCTGTCCTTGGCCTGCTCGTGTGCAGTCGCGAGCCGGTGGACCTCCTCGGGTCGATCGTAGAGGTCGGGATCGGCGAGCTGGGTCTGCAGTTCGGACACATCGGCTTCGGCCCGCTCCAACGCCTTCTCGAGCCGCTGCACCGCTTTTCGCAACTCGTTGGTGGTCTGGCGCTCGGCTGCGCTCGCCCGCCGCTGCTGGACGCGCGTCGTCGTTGCCTTGGTCAGTCCGGCGTTCGCCGCTGCGACTCTGCTCGGATCGGCCGGGGTGAGGATCTCGTCGGGTACGCCGTCGTACCAGGTGGCGCGACCGTCGCGAACGTCGATAAGTGCGTCGGCGACGTTGCGGATCAAGTGACGGTCGTGGGTGACGAGGAGCACCGTCCCCGGGTAGGCGGTGAGCGCGTCCTCGAGTACGTCGCAGCTCGGGAGATCAAGGTGATTGGTCGGCTCGTCGAGCACGAGCAGGTTGACCGGTTCGATCATCGTTCGAGCCAGGGCAAGCCGGGTGCGCTCGCCACCCGACAGGTCGTTGACCATCCGGTCGGCTGCATCTCCGGGAAATCCGAAGCTGCCGAGCACGGTCCGCATGTTGCGTTTCCCCGGGTCGATGCCGCCGGAGAACGCAGCGATGACCGTCTTGTCCAGGTCGAGCTCGTCGGCCTGGTGCTGGTGGAACTTCGCAACCGACACGTTGTTGCCGAGCTCGGCTGTGCCCTCACTCGCCTCGAGTTCGCCGAGGATCAGCTTGAGCAGGGTGGTCTTGCCTGCACCGTTCGGGCCGACGAGTGCGACGTTCTGGCCCCGCTCGACGGCGAGCGTCACGTTTCGCACGATCGGGATGTCGCCGTAACCGACCGTTGCGTCGATGAACTCCGCAACGACCCGAGACGACCGAGGTGGTTCGGGGAACGAGAATTTGGCGATGATCTCTTTGCGATTCGGCACTGCGATCGTCTCGAGCTTTTCGAGTGTTTTGATGCGGCTCTGGACCTGGCGAGCTTTGGTGGCCTTGTACCGGAACCGATCGATGAATTGCTCGACGCGAGCAACCTCTCGGGCTTGCCTGGCTGCAGCGGCCTCGAGGCGCTGCAAGCGTTCTTCGCGTTGCACCACGAATTCGGCGAACCCGCCCACGTACTCGAGGGCCGTCCCCTCGGCCAGTTCGACGACCCGGTCGGCGACGGCATCGATGAAGTCGCGATCGTGGCTGACGAAGAGCAGCGCGCCCGGCCAGGCGGCCAGTTGTTGTTCGAGCCAGGCGACCGAGTCGACGTCGAGGTGGTTGGTCGGCTCGTCGAGGATGAGGACGTCAGGGCGGGCCAGCAGCAGTCGGGCCAGTGCAACACGCATCCGCCAACCACCGCTCAACTCGCGCACGGGTCGTTGGGTGTCGGACTCCTTGAAGCCGAGGCCGGCAAGAACCTTGTGGGCGTCGGCTTCGAGCGCGTAGCCACCCATCGACTCGTATCGACCCTGAACCTCCCCGTACTCGGCGAGGATGGCGTCGTAGTCCGCATCCGGCGGTGGGTCGGTGAGGTGGGCCTCGAGGCGGTGGAGGGCGTCGGCGAGCGTAGCCATGTCGCCTGCCCCAGCGAGCACTTCGTCGATGACACTTCCGGTGGCCGTGTCCACGAGGTCCTGGGGCAGATAGCCGAGTGTCATGTCTCGGGGGCGGGTGATCGAGCCGGCATCGGGTTCGGCGTCGCCGACCAGGATCTCGATGAGCGACGTCTTGCCCGTGCCATTGCCGCCGACGAGCGCGATGCGACGCCCTGCGGAGAGCTGCAGGGTGACGTCCTTGAAGAGATCGCGAGGACCGTACGAACGGGAAATGTTGGAGGCGGTCAACATGACCGGGTCAGGCTATTGGTCCGGGTGGACGGCAGGCTCCCGGATCAGGCGTAGAAGTCGTCGAAGGCGCCCTCGGTCGACTTCATCGACGGGTGGTGCGGTGTGAGACCCTCGATCCGGCCAAGCCACGTGATCGATGCGAAGCCGGCCATCACCGCACCGCCGTCTTCAGTCTCGGGGATCTGGATCGCATCCCCCCATTCCATCTCGACGTGGAACGTGTCGGTGGCCCCCGGCTTCGGGGTCATCGTCGCCTTCGCCAGCCCTCGTGGTGGCGCCTCGCCGACGTTGGTGCGTCGCCACCCCTCCATGTCCTTGGCGAGACGGTTGGGCACATTGATGTTCAACACCAGCGGTTCGTCGGGCATGTCGTCGACCAACGCACCGACCGCGATCGCAGCCACCTCGGCTGCCCCGTCCCACTTCTGGGTCGCAAGCGATTCCTCCCAGCCCTGGCCCTCGACGCCGAAGGCGTCGACGCTCTGGCTGACCGCGACACCGCTGATGCCGCCGTTGCGAGCGGTGAGGCAGGCGCCGACGGTGCCCGAGTGGTACACGGAGCGGCCGACGTTGGCACCGGGGTTGATGCCCGACACCACCAGATCGATGTCACCGAACACGCCGAGCCGCCCGAACATGGCGCACAGCGCAGGTGGGGCGCTGATCGACCAGGCCTCGTCGATCCCTTCGACGTGCTCGACCCGTACGTCGGGTTTCATGTTGTGCAGCGTGCCGAGGGCAGCCCCGTACCCCGAATACTCGGTGTTCGGCGCGGCGATCACCACCTCCCCGAACGGACGCATCGCCCGCGCCAACACTTGCAGGCCGATCGAGTCGATCCCGTCGTCATTCGTCACGAGAATTCGCACGCCGTCGACCCTAGGCGTAACTCGTCCAGTTGGCGCCATCGGTCCGGTCCTGTCGTGGGTTGCGTCGGTGGGGTCCGGACCGCGTGTTCTCACCCAAACCTCACCCGGGGATGGGAGACTGATCGGGTGCCCACGATCCTGATCGCAGAAGACGACCAACGGGTCCGTGCGTCACTCGAGCGGGCCCTCACCCTCGAAGGGTATGACGTGGTCACTGCGGGTGATGGTGCTCGTGCCCTCGAACTGCACGCCGAAACCCCCGCCGATCTGCTGCTGCTCGACGTTTCGATGCCCAATGCCGATGGGCTCAGTGTCTGTCGACGGATCCGAGCGCAAGGAGACGAGACGCCGGTGCTGATGCTCACCGCTCGCCACGACGTCGCGGACCGTGTTGCCGGTCTCGACGCAGGTGCTGATGACTATCTGGTCAAGCCGTTTGCGCTCGAGGAACTGCTGGCGAGGCTGCGCGCCCGACTTCGGGCCGGCGCTACCGACGACGATCGCCTTCACCTCGCCGACGTCCACCTCGATCTCGACGGGCGACGAGTCTGGCGCGGTGACACGATTCTCGATCTGTCGAGAACGGAGTTCGATCTGCTGGAAGTGCTGGTCCGTAACACCGGCGTTGTGCTCAGCCGAGCTCAGCTCTACGACGCCGTCTGGGACGGCGAGTTGGAGACCGATTCGAAGACACTCGACGTCTACGTCGGCTATCTCCGCAGGAAACTCGAAACCGATGGGCGATCGCGGCTCATCCACACGGTGCGGGGAACCGGGTACGTCGCCCGCGACGGGGACGGTGTCGACTCGTGAGCCTTCGGCTTCGGATCACGCTGCTCGTCGTTGCCGTGGTGACCGTGGTCGTGGTCGTCGTCGGCGAACGCACGTATACCGCAGCCGAGACCGAACTTGTCGAAGAGGTCGATCTCGAACTGGTGAACCGCGCTCGTGGTCTGCTGAGTGCGCGTGGTCCCGGTGGCGCGTTCGGGCTGGGATCCATCGACGAGGTCGATCGTCCTGCGGCCCGGGGTCCCGGGTCGCGTTTGTTCGACGCCATCGAACGCGACGTCTGGGCGCGAGTCGTCGCGGCCGACGGGACGGTGCTCCGCGACTTCGGTCCGGCCTTCGAGGCATCCGTCGAGCTGGGTGACTTTCCGCAAGAGGGGGATCCCCCGGTTCTTGGCGATGCCGAGATCGGCACCACTCGAGGGCGAGTCGTCACCGTCCCGGTTGGAACGCTCGGCTTCGTGCAGATCGCTCGACCACTGGCCGAGATCGACCAATCCCTCGACGATCTCGTGAACCGGATCCTCCTCATCGGCTTGCTCGCTGTTCTTGGCGCAGGCGGTGTTGCGTGGTTCGTGGCCGGATCGACGGTCGAACCCATTCGACGACTCACGGCAGCCTCGGAGCAGGTCGCACGGACCGGTGAGTTCGATTACCCCGTCGACGGTGCTGGTGGCGCCGAGGTGGGCCGTCTCGCAGCCAGCTTCAACTCGATGCTCGCCGCACTCAGCGCGTCCCGCCGTCAGCAGCACCGGCTCGTGATGGATGCCAGCCATGAGCTGCGAACGCCGCTCACCAGCATGCAGACCAATATCGACGTGCTGCGGGGGCGTGCAGACCTCGATCCGCAGATGCGCGCTGCGATCGTCGACGACATCCATGCCGAGATCGGGGAGCTGAGTGCGCTGGTGGCCGAGCTCGTCGAGCTCGCAACCGATGTGCGCGAAGACGAACTGGTTGCGCCGGTCGAACTGGCCACCATCGCCGCATCGATTGCCGACCGCGCAAGCCGACGGGGCACCCATGACGTCGTGCTCGACGTTCGACGTTCGACGTTGATCGACGGTCGCCCGATCGCTCTTGCTCGTGCAGTGCGCAACCTCGTCGAGAACGCGATGAAGTTTGCTCCTGAAGGCACGTGCGTGCGTGTCGAGATCGATGGCGGCCGACTGCTGGTCCACGATCAGGGACCCGGGGTCGCCGAACCGGATCGTGAGGTGATCTTCGACCGGTTCCACCGCAGCGAGGCCACCAAGTCCCTTCCCGGTTCCGGCCTGGGGCTGGCGATCGTTCGCCAGGTTGCCGAGGCGCACGGAGGATCGGTCGTGGCGGCTGCGTCGCCCGATGGTGGGGCGGCGGTCGGGTTCACGATCCCGACCAGCGTCGATCACCGCTGATCGACTGGTTCGCTGCGTCCATGGGGTGCAGCTGCGCCGTGACCACCCGATCGAGCAGGCCGACCGTCGCGGCGTGAGGTGTCGTCGAAATGACTGATCCCCGGCCCAGAGGGCCGGGGATCAGCGGCGACTCGAACGACCTTGGGGGGATGTCGTTCGGTCTCGAGGGGATGCGCAGAGGATCAGGCGTCGGCGTCGTGGGGGCCGGGGCCGCGATGGCCGAAGCCGTGCCCACGGGGGGTGAACTCGCCGCTGACGATCGCCTCGGCGCGTTCCTCTGCACCGGCGAGGATCTCCGCCGCCTTCTCGTCGTCGATGCGGCCCGACTCGAGCGCACCGTTCACTCGCTCTTCGACCTGGTCGACGATCGCGTCGACGAGGTCGTCGGTGCTGATGCCCTGGTCGGCAGCGATGTCGGCCAGCGACTGGCCGCTCTGCAGGGCGTCGCGGAGTTCGGAGCCGTCGAGGCCGAGCGTCTCGGCGATCACGCCGGCGCCGGGCATGCCGCGACGGGGACCACGGCGCTCGTGGCCAGCGCGCTCGGCGCGAGCTTCCTGCAGGGTGGCAACGACGGCGTCGCGCTGGCTTTCGGTGAGCGTGCCGTCGTCGACGAGTCC
>JBMTIM010000033.1:0-35725 GCA_049437325.1 Acidimicrobiales bacterium | reverse complement strand
TCAGGATCTTGACGACAGCAGCGACCTGCTTCTTGGCCATGGGTGTTTCCTCGCGACAACTGTGGGCCCGTCATTCTGGGCCGGATACGAACGCGCGCCAACCTGCGCGCTAGGAGATTTGGCGGCCCGAGCGAGCGCCGCCGCTGATCAGAGTCGGGCGACCTGCGCGAACTCGAGCTCGACCGGGGTCTCGCGACCAAAGATGTTGACCAGCACCTTGACCTTGAGCTGATCCTCGTTGATCTCGATGATTTCACCCGAGAAGTCGGCGAACGGACCTTCTTTGACCCGCACGGTCTCGCCCATGTCGTACTCGAACATCGGCTTGGACTTCTTGGTGGCCTCTTGCGTGCGGTCCGCTTCGACACCGAGGAAGTTCTCGACATCACGGCGTCGCATTGGCGAAGGCTTCCCACCCTGGTTGACGAACCCCGTCACGCCCGGCGTGTTGCGGATGACGTACCAGGCGTCGTCGTCGAGCGTCGTCCGACACAGGAGGTAGCCCGGGAAAAGCTTTTTCTCGGTCATCACCTTCTTGCCGTTCTTGAACTCGGGAATTTCACGAGTCGGGATGACGACTTCGTGAATGCGATCCTCCATGTTCATCGACGCAGTGCGGGCTTCGAGGTTCTGCTTGACCTTCTTTTCGTAGCCCGACTGGGTGTGGAGCACGAACCAGCGGCCCGGCCGGTCGTAGGGGCTGACGTAGCGTTCCTCGGCGCCATCGGCACCGGCGAGTAGCTCGTCTTCGTCGATGACGTCGACGTCACCGTCGGCGGACTCGGCGGCTGCGCCACCAGTCCATTCGTTTGCGAGTCCTGCCCCAACCGGAGCGGTCGAAGCGGACGTTGCCGTCTCGGGCACGGTGTCCTCGCCAGCATCGGGAGTGTGTTCTTCGGTGGTGAAGTCGTCGGTCATGATCTCTGTTCGAAAAGTTCGAGGATGAAGGTCGAGAACAGCCAGTCGAGGCCGTAGATCAGGGCCCCCATGAACACGATCGTCACGAGCACGACGATCGAATAGTTGACGGTCTCTTCACGGGTCGGCCACGCGACCTTGCGGAGCTCGGCCCGCACTTCGCGCAGGAACTGGCCAAAGCTGGCACGTTCGCGCGGCGCAGCCGGCTCTTTGCGAGCGCGTACGGGCGCGCCGTCGGCATCGATCTCGCCCTGTTTTTGGAGCATTCGTTTTTGCTGCCGGTTCATCGACATGATGCAAATCCTTGGATGTGTGCGGGGCCTCGCCGGACGACGAAACCTCCATGGCAGGGGCGGAGGGACTCGAACCCCCAACCGCCGGTTTTGGAGACCGGTGCTCTACCAATTGAGCCACGCCCCTGAGAACGATCTCTGAGGCTACCACCGCGATCGACGGGCGAAACCTGCGAGAATCGGCAAGGAGCGAGCGTTCAACCAGCCGGTCGGAGCACGCGACGGTGGCGAGCCGCGAGAACGATGACCCCCGCTGCGGCGGCAATACTGCCGATCGTGGCTGCCGCCGCCACCGGAACCCGCGCCGCTGGACGACCGTCGGCAACGTCGAGCCGAGCGAGAATCTCACCCTCGAGTTGTGGCGAAACGATCACGGGATGATCGGCAAGACTGCGCAGCGTCCGACGCAGCCGGCGATACCCGGCGACCTCGGCCTGACACCGCAGGCATGACTCGACATGGGCACCGACAGCCGGGCTGAGCACGTACTGCTCGTCGACTGCGGCGAGGTCGTCGGCAACTGCGTCGCAGGCAGCTGGGCGGGATTCAGACAGCATGGAGGTTCTCTCCGGGAAGTGGGAAGACCTGCTCGCGCAGACGTCGACGAGCTCGATGAAGTCGGACCTTGGCCGCACTCACCGAGATACCGAGTTCGTCGGCGATCGCCTCGTGCGGCAAGTCGTAGACGTCTCGCAACACGATCACCGAACGAAGCCGAGGTGGAAGATCGTGGATCGCTGCGTCGAGCGCCTGCCGGAGCGCGGTCGCCTCCACCGCTTGCTCGGGATCCCTGTCGGGATGGGCTTCGACGACATCGTCGTCGAAGAGCACCTCGGTGCGCTGCCGGCCCTTGCGGGAGTTGAAGGTGGAGGCGCAGTTGGCGACGATGCGATAGAGCCAGGTGCTGAAGCGAGCATCACCTCGAAATCGGCTGATGCTTCGATAGGCCCGAAGGTAAGCGTCTTGTACCACGTCGGATGCATCCTCTTCGTTGCCGGTGAGCCGGAACGCCAACCCGAATGCATCGCGATGGGTGAGCCTGACCAGTTCGTCGAACGCTTCGCGCTCGCCGGCGACAGCCCGCTCGACCAGTGCGGTCATGGCGGGATCAGCAGTATTGGACCTCTCGAACCGGCCCGGGTTACGTGACGAGTCTGTGACGATGTGGAGACGATGTGGTGCTCGTGTCATCGACACCGTCTCCTTTGTGGTCTCGAGAGCCTGGTAGCGACGGACAGATTCGAACTGTCGACCTCTCGATTATGAGTCGAGCGCTCTCACCAACTGAGCTACGTCGCCATGGTTCGTACGACGAGTCGAACCGACGAGCTCCCTGTCAGAATTGAACTGACGACCTTCTCCTTACCATGGAGACGCTCTGCCGACTGAGCTAAGGGAGCAGGCCTCCGAACGAGCGCTCGGAGCGACGGCAATGATGCCACGCAGCGGTCGGGTTCCCAACCCGACAGCCGGCCTCGACCCTGTTGCCCCCCGCCGACACAGCCAGGGTGGCGTCGGGAAGCGTTACTCTCTCGACCACGTCGACTCAAGTTCTGGTCGGCCCGGCCGAAAGGATCCCTATGCGATTCGAACGTCTAGTCATCGATGCCGATGAGACGGCGTTCGCATTGGATTTCCACCCCAAGCTCACCATCATCCCGGGCGTCGGCCAACTCGAGCGAGAGGGCCTGATCAACGAGTTGGTCGGCAGTCTTGGTTCCGGCCGCACCGGCGTGCATGCAGAGGTGACGGCCGACAACGGCGGCCACTTTGCGATCTTCCGGCCGCGCGGCGCTCGCGCTCGTGTCGTCGATGTCGACGCCGCTACCGATGTGAGCTCCAACTTCACCGACGCCGAAGGTCACATCGATCTGTTGGCTGTTGCCGGTATCTCGACCCGCGACGCAAAGCGGGCCATCCGGTTGACCAGTCGTGACCTCGACGCTGCCGCCCACCACACGCAGGTGATCCGACGTCTTGCCACCCTCGATCCCGAGACGTTGTGGGAAGCAGCCGACGCAGCGAGGGAGAGCGAACAGAGCCTCGAGCATGCCGCCACGTCGAGCGGTTCGTCCCCCGAGGACGCCACCGTCGTCAGTCGTATCGAGGAACGCCACGAACGCTTCGAAGCAGCCCAGCGAACCGCCGAAGAATCTCGCCGAGTGTCGTTCATCGCAGGTCTCATCACCGCCCTTGCCCTGATCCCGGTCGCGATCTTCCTCGGCCCACAACTCACGCTGCTGTTGGCAATCATTGCGGCCCTGATGCTCACCGTCTCACTCTTCCGAAACTACCGAGTGCTCCGGGCCCACAAGGCGGAGATGGCCGCGCTGGCAGAGGCAGGCGCCCAGTCGTACCTCGGGTTCCACATGCAACGGGTCGACGGGCTCATCGGCAGCGGGAAATCGCGACAACAGCTCATCGAGACAAAGGCCCGCCACGACGAGGCGCTCGCACGGTGGGCCGAGCTCGCCGGCGACATCGGCTTCGACTGGGCGTTCGAGCATCGCGACGAGATCGAGGCGCTCGCCAGCGCCATCGCCGGGGGACACGATTCGGGAATGTCGACGGAGGTCGACGACACCGACGACTCCACCGACTACGCCCGCGCAATCATGCAGCGTGTCGATGACGCAAGCACGTTCGGGCCCGACGGCGAACGTCTGCCGCTCATCCTCGATGACGCGCTCTCCGGTCTGACGGCAGAACTGAAGGCCCAGATCATCGAGATCCTCGTGCAGGTCTCCAACGAGCACCAGATCGTGTTGTTGACCGAGGAGCACGACATCGCTTCGTGGACTCGCAACGGTGCCGCCACTGGCGCGATGTCGATCATCGAGCCGAGCACGGTGCAAACGGCTTCTGGTTGACCGTCGACAGTGGCGCGATCTCCCGGTCGTGATGTCCCCTTCGAACGTCGAGCCCTGCGGCAATGAACGGACCCCTCTATGGTCTCCACATGCCCGATTTCGAAACGCTGGACTGCACTGCCGAGGGTCGGGTCGGCCGACTGAGACTCAACCGGCCCGAGAAACTCAACCCGCTGAGCACCCACTGCCTCGAGGAATTGGTGGCGGCTGCAGACTGGTTCGACGGTCTCGCCGAGGTGCGCGTGGTGATCGTGCACGGGGCCGGGCGGGCATTCACAGCTGGTGCCGATCTCGCTTCGTTCGGCGGTCCGACCGGCACACTCCCGCGCCACGCAGCCGATGCCGGGCGTCGCATGGCCGAGGCGATCGAGGCGATGCAGGCTGTCACGATCGCAGCGATCCACGGCCACTGCATCGGTGGCGGTGTCGTCCTGGCTGCAGCCTGTGACTTGCGAGTCGCCGCCGAGTCGACGAACTTCGCGATACCTGAAGTCGATCTGGGCATTCCACTGGCGTGGGGTGGTATCCAACGGCTGGTCCGTGAGATCGGTCCCGCAGCCACCCGCGAACTCGTCATGACGTGTCGGTCGTTCAGCGCCCGAGAGGCGCACCTGCGCGGCATGGTCAACACGGTGTCGAGCGACGATGCCTACCTGCATGATGCCGAGGAGTTGGCGCGAGCACTTGCCGAAAAGTCGCGCCTCACGTTGCGCGCCACCCTCATGGCAGTCGACGCGGCCGCTGAAGCATTGGTGTCGACCGCCACAGCCTGGTCCGATGCCGATTCGCTCGTCAATGCCCTCCACGACGAGGAGTCGCGTGCAGCCGGTGCGGCCTATCTCGCCGAACGCGGCCGCTAGAGCGGCTGTGCATCGCCCACGTCGTACCGAACGACCTCGCGACTGATCAGCGCACCCAACTGCTGCATCGCTTCGCGGTAGGTCGACATGTGCGGCGCTCGGGCATGCGCTGCCAACGCAGCCTCGTCATCCCAGATCTCGAACAGATGTTGCACCCCTGGCTCTTGGGTGTCGTTGGAGAAGACGTACGCCTGACAGCCGACTTCGGCTCGAACCTCCTCCATGAGCGGGCCCTGCAGCGCAACGACGGCGTCGAGCTTGTCAGGGTCGAATCTGAATGTTCCGGCGACGATGAGCATGGGCCCAGGTTCTAGTCGCCAGACTCGTGGCGTGCTGAAGACGAAACGCGCCGCAACGCTCGCACTGGTTGCGTTCGTCGTGCTCGGAGCGACCGATGGAGCCCTCGGCCCCCTGTGGCCTTCGATGCGCGACACATTCGGCCGCTCCGACGGGCACTTCGGTCTGATCTTCGCCGGACTCGCCGGCGGCTACATGACGGCGTCGGCAGGGTCGGGCCACCTGACCGATCGGTTCGGTGCAACCGCAGTCATCCGAACCGGCGGTGCACTCGCGGCGGGCGCACTCTGGTGGATCGGCGTCGGCTCGAGTTGGGTCGGGACACTGTTCGGCTTCCTGATCCTCGGCCTCGGAAACGGTCTGCTCGACGCTTCGATCAACACATGGGTCGCGGTGAGTCGGGGCAGCCGGGCGATGGGCCTGATTCATGGGTTCTACGGGGTCGGGGCCGCAATCGGCCCGATCGTCGCAGTTGCATTCGTCGCCAACGGTGGCCGGTGGGGCACGCCGTTCCTCATCCTCGGCTCGATTCAGTTGCTCGTTGCGTTCGTCACGCTCAGCACCGCTCGGGGCTTCGATCTACCGATCGACGACGACCAGATCGCCTCGACCGGCACTGCAGACCCCGCCGATTCCGGCCGACTGCTCGCCCTGCTGTTGTTCTGGTTCTTTCTCTACGTCGGGGTCGAGGTGGGTGCCGGGCAGTGGAGCTTCACGTTGCTCACCGAAGCCCGAGGGGTGTCCGAGACCACCGGTGGCTGGTTCGTCTCGGCGTACTGGGGTGGCCTGACCATCGGCAGATTTGCCATGGCATGGCTCGGAGACCGCATCACGCCCGAGGTGCTGATGAGTCGAGCCTCGGCACTGGGTATCTTCGGTGCGCTCATCCTCGTTCTCGATCCGGGGGGCCTGGGCGGCTCGGCTCTCCCCATCCTCGGGCTGGCGTTCTCGGTGATGTTCCCGGTGGTGGTCAATCGAACACCGGTATATCTCGGCTCTCGGAACGCCGCTCGGTTCGTCGGCTACCAGTTCGCCGCCGCATCGCTTGGCGCCATCATGGTGCCCGCCGGGATCGGCCTGCTCGCCGATCGAACCAGCAGCGAAGCGCTCGCACCGGTGGCGCTCGTCACCTGCATCGCAATGGCCACGACATGGGCAACCGCGAGGGCGCTGGTCAGTCGACGGGCGTCGTGAGCAGACCGGCCCTGGTCGAGAGCGCAACCGAACGACGGGCTTCGTGCAACCGATGTCGTTCCAGCCCGTGGGTCATGAAACCGAACGACACGCCCGACACCGGATCCGCCCAGGCCAACTGACCCCGCGCACCACCATGTCCGAACGTCATCGGACTCACCGAATGACCATGGCCGCGGCCGTTGGCCCGCCCATCGTCACCGGCGAGGATGAAGGCGTGGGTGCGATTGGCCGCAACCCCCATGTGATCCTGGTGGGTCTGACGGACGACGGTGAGGGCATCCTGCTTGACCTCAGGACGCAGAATCTCACCGTCATCGTGCAGGATCGCCTGGTACCACGAGGCAAACCCGCTGGCCGACGTGATTCCGCCACCGCCGGGTTGCCCCAGCGCTCGAACGCCCGGATCGTTGAACGACGTGAGCGCATCATCGGTGACCTCGGTGACCGGCAGGGCGACGCCGAAGTGCGCCTCGAACTCGGCCGGATCGATCGGCTCACCGACGCAATACACGTCGGTGATGTCACCCTGCTCGGCTTCCGGGATTGCGAGCCAGCGGGGCTGCCCGGCCGGCTCCATGAGCCGCTCGGTGATGACATCGGCAAACGGCCGGCCCGAGACCTCTTCGATGAGGTCGGCCAAGACCCAGTGGGCAGACGACGGGTGATACTCGAATCGAGTCCCGGGCTCCCAGGTCGTGTGCCACGAGCTGTAGCGCTGGAGGCGAGCCGGTCGGTCGATCGCGATCCGAGGCGCCATCGGTGCCGCAGGGAAGCCTCCCTTGTGGAGGAGAACCTGCGAGACGGTGATTCGCTCCTTGCCCTTGGTCCCGAACGTCGGAAGGATCGACGCAACCGGGTCGTCGAGACTGAGCCATCCTTCAGCTGCGAGTTCCAACACCGTGAGGCTCACCGTCGGTTTGACCGCGGAATACGTGTGAAACCTCGCATCGTCACGCGCATCCCCGTACGCCTCGGCGAACACCACCTCGCCTTCGAAACCGACGGCGAGCTGGAAGCCGGGCAGACGGCCTTCATCCACTTCGCGACGGGCCCGTCCGAGCAGGTCGTCGAGACGAGACGGCACGATCGCAGCGGGCAGGTTCATGGGTCCGCGACGGTAGCCGTGTTCGACGGGTGGCCACGAGTTCCCACGACCGGCACGAGCGCCTTCATCGATCGATGTCGGATCGCTCCTTGCCAGACGCCAACGCCGTAGGCAAGGTGATCGACGAGTCGGAGTCCGACACCTCGCACGGGGTCGACGTGGCGTCCCGATCGTGCGTAGTCGGAGGCGGTCACCCCGATGAGTGCAACGCCGACTCGACGGCGAAGTCGGCGCGAGGCGGCCCCGGCGAGAAGGGTGAACGGCCACCAGGCACGCACGAGCGCAGTGATGGTCGATCCGACCGCGTGCTCGACGGCCCTGACGGTGATCCCCGGTGGAGCCTCACCACCGAACGCAGCAACGACCCGGCGATGCACCAGCGCGACCGTCGCACACGCGACAGCGGGAAGCGCCCGGCGCGGCACAACAGCAGCAGCGACAAGCCCGAGCACGACCGGGGCCGGCGGCCGCGCCGGCGCTGCCGCGTCCCCATGCCGAGCCGCCAACGGTGCAGATGACGAGCCGTACGCAACGCGTTGGCAGAACCACGCCTGCCAATCGGACCGGGGGCGGTGCACGACGACGACCGAGGGGTCGTAGCGGATGACCCGACCCTCGGCGGCAAGTCGCCAGATCAGGTCGACGTCCTCGCCGTGGCGAAGCGTCGAATCGAATCCTCCCTGCGCTCGGACGACGGCGGTTCGGAGCAGCAGTGTCGCGCTCGGGAGGAAGGCGACGACCCGCCCCGGGCCGACCGGCGAGGGAACTGGACCGAGATCGAGCGGCGAGAAGTTCTCTTCGTAGGCGGCGAGAAGTCCACGTCCCGGCGCCGACGCCACCCGCGGCGCCACGGCAACCACTTCGGGATCGGCGAAGTGGCCGAGAAGTGAGGCAATGGCGTCCACCGTGAGTTCGATGTCGGCATCGACGAAGACCACATTCGTCGTGGTGACCTGTTCGAGGCCGGTCATCCTGGCTGCAGCCGGACCTTGCGGTGAGTCGTGGCGAATGAGGGTGACGCCTGGACCATCGAGGCGAAGTGGCACCGCCGAACCGTCGTCGACGACGATGATCGGGATGCCGGGCAGGCATTCGACGAGTCGGCGGGCACCCGCAGCGTCATCGAGCACCGGGGTCACGACCGTGACATCGTCGACGGCAACCGGCTCGACCTGCGGGTGGACGAGACCGCCGGAGAGCAGTCGACGCGCCAATCGTCGTTCGGCTTCGCCGCCTCCGACCGGCGCACCGCCGATCCAGCCGTCGACCGCAGCGGCACCTGCGTCACTGAGCCGAACTGCACGCAACGGCGCTCCGCCGAGTATCCGCCGTCCCTGATCGCTGCGATGAAGGTTGCCATCGACGATGAGCCTCAGTCCGCTGGGCGCAAGCACAGGTTCGGCCATGGGCGGTGACGGTAGCGTGGCGCTACCGCCCGCCGTGATCAGCCCACGAGATCACGGCGCTCCACGAGCAGCGCAGCAACCACGGTCATCGCAGCAGCGACCGCGAGCGTTGTCACGACGGCAAGCCACGGTGCTCCGAGGACGGCCGGCTGGGTGGCAACCAGGTGATGGAATGGTGACAGGGCCTGGAGCGGTCGACCCCACGACGCAATCGAGCCGACGATCTCGGCGGCGTAGGCAAAAACGACCAGACCTGCCGCGGCACCGATCGCAGTGCTGCGACGTCCTGCCGCTGCGGCTACGAGCAAGGCGGCAGCACCGAACAGCACACCGAACACCCACATCACGACCGACACCTCGACAAGACGACCGGCACCCAGGCCGAGGTCGACCATCGGGCCGGCCACGACGACCGTGAGCGCAGCAGCCACGACCGGGACTGCTGCGACCAGTGCAACCGCCGTCGCCGTCTCCACAACAATGCGCGTTCGAGTCGTCGGGCCGCTGACGACGAACGACAGCCAACCGCGTTCATCCTCCCCGCCGAGCAGGGCTGCCGCTGCGTTGGCGGCGAGGAGCGCAGTGAGGACCGGCAACATGAGTGAATACAGCTCGGCGCTCATGAATCCCGGCCCGCTCGACAGCGACACGTCGCCGCCGATGAGGGCGCGAATCGGCTCTGGGTACTCCGCCAACAACTCGTCGAAGCTGGAATCGTCACGCACGACCGGGAAGACGGCGACCATCATCGAGACGAAGGCAACGGTGCCCGTTCCCCAGCCGACCAACGAACGGATCCGAAGCCGGAGAGCTCGGGTGAGGAACGGGGCACGGCTCACCGATCGACCTCCTCGTTGAGCGTGACGAACCCACTCTCGAGGGTCGCCTGCGATGTGGAGAAGTCGACGACCTCGAAGTCGGCTGCGGCTTTCACCAAGACATCGATCGGTCCGACCACCTCGATGTCGAGGCGAGAGTTGTCAGCCAGAACTCCGACAACGCCGGGAAGTCCGGCAAACGCCGCCCGGGGAGCAGCGTGCCCGAACTCGATCGACACGATGCGGCGACTCGAGCGAGCGAGCTCGTCGACCGGCCCGTCGAACACAGCCCTCCCCTCTCGCAGCACAACAACTCGGTCACAGACATGTTCGATGTCGCCGAGCACATGCGACGAGACGAAGACAGCAGCCCCCCGATCGGCGGCGGCTCGCAGCGCCGCCCAGAGCTCGCGTCGCACCAGCGGGTCGAGACCCGTGGCAGGTTCGTCCATCACGATCAGCTGCGGATCGTGCATCAACGTCAGCGTGATGGCGACTTTTTGCCGGTTGCCTCGGGAGAGTTCCGAGATGCGCTTGTTCGATTCGACACCCAACACTCCTTCGATGTCGGCCCGCCGCCGTGCCGGTCCCCGGACCGACTCCCACCAGTCGAGCTGCTCGCCGACCGTCCAGCGCTCGTCGAGCGGTGGGTCGTCGGGCAAGTAGCCGACGCCGTCGCGCACCGCCGCTCGGGCGACGTCACCGCCAGCGATCCTGGCCGAACCGGCGGTGGGGCGGATGAGGCCCAGCAACATCCGCATCGTGGTGGTCTTCCCCGAACCATTCGCACCGATCAGACCGACGATCTCGCCGCGATCGACTGACAACGAGACACCATCCACCGCAGTCGTGTCGCCGAAGCGCTTGGTCAGTTGGTCGAGTTGGAGAAGCGGAGCGATGTCTACAGCGTCGCACGCGTCACTGCGCAGGGGGAGGGACCAAGGTCCCGAAGCGGAGATTCAGCGCTCGAGGACACGGAGGAATGCAGCAGGTATGTCACTCGGCTCCTCGACTGTGGCGAGGGTGGCTCCCACCTGCCTTGCGAACGTCTCGGCATCGTCGGCATCGTCGGCTGGCGCCATGATGCACAACTCGTCGAGTCGCCGAGCGGCGGGAAGCGCATCGGCGCCGGTCGTGGCTCGACAATCCGACATCAGAATCGTGACCCGACGCTTCGCTCGCGACCGGTCGAGTTGGCGGGCTGCGGCGATGAGCGCACCGGCAAGGTCGGTCGTGCCCTGGCCCCGAAGTCGCAGCAGATCATCGACGACCCCGAGCGATGAGCGTGCGTCGTCCTGGCTCTTGACCGCAATCACCCGATCGGCGAACGCCAGCACCGACCAGTCCACCGGTGCTCGGTGTGCGCACGCCGCCGCAGCAACAGCGGCGGTTGCGAGCCGTTTTCCGCTCATCGAACCGCTCCGGTCGATCACGAGACACAGCGCCGTCGCCGGCTGGGTCCAGTGACGAACCCGAAGATCGGCGGGATCGATCGCTTCGCCCGAGGCTCGTGCGTGCACGAGGGTGTCGATCGACGCCTCAAGATCGATGTCGCCGTCGACTCGATCGGCCGGCGACGACACCATCGAGCCCACACCCCGGGCCCGCACCGGTCCCGCTTTGGCAACATCGAGGACGAGTCGCCCGGCGAGGCGCGCGGCCAGGACTGCCAGCGTGCGATCGGTCGCGCTCCGCATCTGCGCAAGCAACGACAGGGCATGGTCGGGGTCGTCCGCTGCGAGTTCGGCGAGTGCGTCGTCGTCGATCTGGCCGACATCGGGGCTGATCTCTTCGAACTTCGGATCCCGGGCCAATTGCGGACGCGGGGTCATCCGTCGGTTCTCGTCGGCGAGCGCCTGCTGGGCGTCGTCGCCTTCGAGGGTCAGCGGGGCGCCGCTGTCGCCCCGTCCGGGGCGGTCGCTTTTCCCGAGTCGGTGTCGGCCTCTGCCTGCGGCTTCTCGGCTGCGAGTACGGCCTCCCACAGTTCGGTGATGACACCCTCGGGGGTTTTGTCGCCGCCCTCGTGCAGGCGGATGCGGCCGGACAGCGACGTCAGCGCCGCATCGAGCCCCAGATCGGCGTCGTGCACCGGCAGTCGCCGCATCGATGCGAGCTGATGGGCAACCTCGACGAGATCGATCGCTCCGCGAACCGATGAACCGACCCGAACATCGCCGTGGGTGCGTGTCGCACGCGTGATCGTGACCGCCCGCTTGCGAAGCGTGCGATCGTCGGTGGTGGTGTTGCGCACGACGATGTCGGACTCGTCGTCGAGGGATTGGTAGCCCATGGCGACCCGGCACATGCGGTCGTAGACGGCGCCCGACACTCGAGCGGTACCGATGTTGTCGAAGGGGTTCATGGCCGCCACAAGCCGGAACCCGTCGGCGGCATCGATCCGACCGAGCCGTGGCAGCGTGAGCTCCCCCTCGCTCATCACCGTGATCAGAAGGTTGACGGTCTCCTCCGGCACCCGATTCAACTCTTCGACGTACAGCAGCGAACCGTTGCGAAGCGCTTCGACGAGTGGACCGTCGATGAACACGTCTTCGACGTAGCCATCCTCCAGTACCCGTGACGGATCGAACTGACCGGCCAGACGGGCCGGGGTCAGCTCGGCGTTGCCCTCGACGAACACGAATCCGGTCCCTGCCGCGCTGGCAACCTCGCGGAGAATCGTCGACTTCCCGGTACCGGGTGGACCTTCGAGCAGCACGTGACGATCGGCGGCGAGCGCTGCCAACAGCACCTCGAGTTCGCGGCGACGGCCGACCACTCGCTCGCACAGCCCGCCGATGACAGAGGGATCGGTGAGGGCGGTCACAGGAATCGATTCAGTCGAAGGTGATGACGCCGCGGATGTTCTTGTTCGCCATCATGTCGGCGTAGCCCTCGTTCACCTGGTCGAGGGTGTAGGTGTTGGTGATCATCTCGTCCAGCTTCAGCTGGCCTGCCTGGTACATCGACAGCAGGTGCGGGATTTCCTTGCGCGGCGCGGTGGAGCCGAACAGGCAGCCTTTCAACTCCTGGTTCATCATCGAGAACATGAACAGGTTGAGCTGAACGTCCATCTGGGCGGCGGGGGCCACCGCCGTGGCGACAACGGTTCCGCCCTTGCGGGTGAGGAACTGGGCCGGAGCGATCAAGTCGCCGGTGAGGACCGACGGGGTGAGGATCACCGAGTCGGCCTGCACGCCGTCGGTCAGACCGCCCACCAGTTCCATCGCCTCTTCCATCGACGGGGCCGAATGCGTCGCACCGAACTCCATTGCGCTCTCGCGCTTGAACTCGGACGGGTCGATGGCGACGATGTTTTTGGCCCCGGCAACCTTCGCCCCTTGGATGGCGGCCGTGCCGAGTCCACCGCAACCGACGACCACCACGGTGTCGCCGGCCGTGACCTCGGCCCGATTCACGGCCGAGCCGTAGCCCGTGGTGACACCGCAGCTGACGAGCGCAGCCGGACCGGCCGGCACGTCCTTTTGGATCTTGATGGCCGAATCGACACTCAACACCATGTGTTCGGCGAAGGTCCCGAGCTTGAGCAGCGGCGTGAGCGGATTGCCAGCAGCGTCGTGGTGACGGTGCGAGCCGTCGATCATGCCGGGCTCCATCAGTTTGGCACCGAGATCACACAGGTTCTGCTGGCCACGGGCGCACCACGTGCATTTCCCGCACGATGGGATGAACGAACAGGAGATCTGGTCGCCGATCTCGAACTCGGTGACACCGGGACCGAGTCCGATGACGGTGCCGGAACCCTCGTGACCACCGATGATGGGCAGCGGGACCGGCATGGTGCCGTCATGGGCGTGCTCGTCGGAGTGACACATGCCAGCAGCACCCGTCTTGACGAGGATCTCCCCCGCCTTCGGCTCGTCGAGCTCGATCTCTTCGACGCTCCAGTCGGCGCCGACCTCACGCAGCACTGCGGCACGGGTCTTCATCTCGGTCTCCTCATCGCTGGCGGGGAACGGCCAGAAGGTACCAGCGGCTGCGGTCGCAGGACAGTTCGCCGGGCGCAACCGGCCTGACTACCGTGCGGCCATGCCCGATGAACGTGCTCCCGACACCGACGACATGGTGGTGGTCAAGACGTCGCGATCCCCGGAGGAACTGGCCGACCGGTTGGGGGTGTGGCTCGCCGAGATCACGGGAGACCCGTCGGCAACCGTGACCGATGCATCGTCACCGGATGCCAACGGCATGTCGAGCGAGTCGGTCTTCTTCAATGCCTCGTTCAATGACGAGTCCGGGTCGTTCGTCGCCCGTCTTGCTCCGGCGGACGACGACGTCCCCATCTTCGCCGAGTACGACCTCGACAAGCAGGCTCGCGTCATCGGGCTGGTCGCCGACCGCAGCGACGTGCCCGTCCCGACGGTGCGCTGGAACGAACCCGACCCGAGGCATCTCGACGTGCCGTTCTTCGTGATGGAGAAGGTCGACGGTCGGGTCCCGCCCGACATCCTCCCGTACCCGATGGACGGTTGGGTTCGTGATCTCACCGATACCGAGCGTCGAGCGCTGCAGGACAAGAGTGTCGCCGTCCTCGCCGGCATCCACTCGATCGACATCAGCGACGGCTCGGCCGCGTTCCTTCAGGCCGACGCGACGCTCGGGGCCACGCCGCTCGAACGACACTTCGCCCAGGAGAAGGCGTTCTACGAGTGGATGGTCGACAGCGCAGGACGACGGTTCCCCACGATCGAGCGGGCCCACGCCTGGATCGAGACGAACTGGCCGGACGAACAGCCGAGTGCGATCTCGTGGGGCGACGCTCGGATCGGCAACATCATGTACGCACACGACAGCACCGACCCGGTCTCCGTTCTCGACTGGGAGATGGCGACCATCGCACCGCCCGGTCTCGACGTCGCCTGGATGTGTTTCCTGCATCGCTTCTTCGAGTTCGTGTTGCACAAGTACGGCGTCGACACGCTGCCCGAGATGCTCCGACCCGAAGACGTTCGCGAGACCTATGGCGCGTTGACGGGGGTCGATGTGGGGGATCTTCGTTTCGAGCTCGTCTACACGGCTGCCCGCCACGCGTCGATCATGGCGAGGGTGCACGCCCGGAGCGTGCATTTCGGAACCGAAGAGTGGACCGACGACCCCGACGACGCGTTCCGCTTCAAGGAACTCTTGACCGAGATGCTCGCCGGCTGATCAGGCACCAACCCATCGACTGGCTACCTGCCGACGAACGGGTCACGGAGTGGCGGTCATGCCGCCGTCTACCGGAATCACTGCGCCGGTGATCGCAGCAGCCGCCGGCGAGCAGAGCCACGCAATAGTGGCGGCAACCTCCCCCGGATCGATCAGTCGACCGAGAGGTTCTTGATGCCGAATGAAGTCGGCGGTCGAATCGAGCCCGTAGAGTCGGGCCGACTCGTCGAGGCTGGGCGTGACCGTGGAGCCCGGTGCGACCGCGTTGGCGGTGACACCGGTGCCGGCGAGATCGGCAGCCAACGAGCGAACGAGCCCGATCACCCCGTGTTTGGCGGCTGCGTACGGTGCCATGTGCCGCAGTCCCAACGACCCGGCGGCAGATGCAACCGCAACGACGCGGCCTGCATCGGCTTCGAGCACGGCCGCCATCGCAGCGCGAACGGTGGTGAAGACGCCGGTCAGGTCGGTGCCGATCACTGCGTTCCACTCGGCGTCGGGGACCTCCCACACCGGGCTCCCTCCGGCAACGATCCCGGCGGCACACACCACCGCATCGAGATGCCCGTGGTTCGCCAGCGCTCGAGCGACGACCTCGTTCATCTGCTCGCCGTCGGCAACGTCGGCATGGGAGGCCTCCGCCGATCCGGCCCGCTCGACCACCGCGGCAAGCTCGTCGACCGTCGCCATCGGGTACGGGACCGCCGGGTCGGGGCAACACCGGTCGACGGCGATTATGTGCCAGCCGTCCCCAGCCAGCGCCTGCACCGTGGCGGCGCCGATGCCACGGCCTGCTCCGGTGACGAGTGCGACACGCTGGCTCATGGCCCCATGTTCTCAGAAACCGCGACGACCTCGTCGACCCATCGACCCAGGATCTGCTCGCCTCGTGCTGCAGATGCTCGGGTCGGGTCACCGAGCACGCCGTTGGCGGTGACGGCAGCCAGTCCTCCCGACCGCAACTCGTCGATGATCTCGCTGGTCGGGGTGGTTACCCCCGGTTCGGCTCGTTCCATTCGCACACGATCGGGGTCGATCGCCAGCATCACCGACGTCTCGACATCGCCGGCGTGGGCGTCGCCGTCGGTGACATGGGCGTGCCAGAACCCGAACGGACGACCCTCGTACTCGCAGCGTTCCGACGCCGACCGGACTGCATCGAGGTTGCCCCCATGAGCATTGACGACGACGATTCGGTCGAACTCCGAACCTGCCGTCCGCACGATCTCGACGAGTGCGGCAGCGAGTACGTCGGTACCGATCGAGAGCGTCCCGGCAAAGCCGGCGTGTTCGCCGGCAGCACCGATCGGCAGGGCCGGGGCAGCGATTCCCTCGGGCATGGTTGCGGCGGCGCGCTCGGCCACCGCCGTCGCAATCGCGGTGTCGGTGTCGAGCGGCAGGTGCGGTCCGTGCTGCTCGGTCGAACCGAGCGGCAGCAACAACACCCGCCCCGCACCGAGCTCTTCGGTGGTGCAGTCGCCGAGTCGGATCATCCGACGATCGTAGGACCACAATCGTCGAGCCGGCCTGTCGACGGCGATCCATCGAGCGGAGGAGACGGTCGGTCTGCGTCGACCGACGTTCGAGGCTGCTAGCAAGAGGGCCGTGATTCGACTTCGCCAGCTCGTCACCGTGGCCAGCGATCTTCGATCGACCGAGCGAGCCATCACCGCTGCACTCGATGTCGAGGTCTGCTATCGGGATCCCGGCGTCGGTCGCTTTGGGCTCCGACACGGCCTCTACCCGATCGGTGATCGACTGCTCGAGGTCGTCGTTCCCAAGCATGACGACACCGCTGCCGGTCGATTCCTTGCTCGCCGGGGAGGCGACGGCGGCTACATGGTGATCGTGCAGGTGGACGATCTCGACGCGCACAGAACTCGTCTCGCCGACACCGACATCCGTGTCGTGTTCGACGCCAGCGGCCCGGGCATTCGGGGCATACATCTCCATCCGGCCGACGTCGGCGGTGCGATCGTGTCGATCGACGAGGCCGAACCTCCCGAAAGCTGGGCGTGGGCCGGACCCGACTTCGCCTACCATGCCCGGTCGTCGGTCGCTGCCGACATGGTCGGTGCCGAGCTCCAGAGCGACAACCCCGACGCACTGGCCATGCGCTGGTCAGCGGCGCTCGGCCTGCCGGTCACGCCCAACCGCACGATCGAGCTCGACGACGCAACGATTCGTTTCACGGCATCGAGCGACGGTCGCGGCGACGGCCTCGCAGCGATCGATCTCGCAGCCGTCGACCGGAACCGGGTCGGTGAGACGCTCGACCTCAGCGGGGTGCGGTTCACTCTTGTCTGAGTTCCGACGCCCCCGAACTCGGCCCCTGGCCATGCTTGCGGCCACCTGCATCGCGCTTCTGGTCAGCTGTTCATCGCCCCCGCCTCTCCTGAACAGCGAACGCATCGAGCAGCGCTTCGGCTCCTATGGCGTGGAGGTGATCCGCGCCGACGAAAACATCCGCTACTCCAGTCTTCACAGCCTCGAGAACGGCGAGCCCGTCACCCGGACTTTGGCAGTGGTCGAGTTCGCAGACCCGATGCCTGCACCGTTGCGCGCTGCCCATCAGCAGATCGTGTCCGGCGAGTCGATCGGTGCGACCTTCAAATCAGCAGGGTGGTCCATCGACAAACCACTGCTGGGATACGACGTGTTGGCGGCGTCGCCTCGCCCCGAGCGGGTCTACGAGTTGATGGGGCTCGACGAGCCGGCACCGCTCGCCGTTCATCGCTACCGATTGCAGTTGCTGCAGGGCGACGAGGCGCTGGAATACGCCACCATCTCGGAGATCCACAGTCCGGCCTATCTCACCGCCGAGGAGGTACGAGAGATCTACGGGCAACCGTCGTCGGGTCCGGCGACGACCGCCACCGCAGTCGACGACTTGTTGGCTCCCTTGCTGGAGGAGTTGTCGAGCGCTACTGGATCGGCGGGGGGCTGAAGTTGTCGGGCACGACCACGTCGTCGGGCGACAGGTCGGCGATCGTGGCGACCCCGATACCGCGCATCGTGGCATCCATCCCCATGCGGATCACGTCGAGGACGTTCTCCACGCCGGCTTGACCGTTGGCGGCGAGGCCCCACAGATAGGCGCGTCCGATCAGCACCGCGTCGGCGCCGAGTGCAAGTGCCTTCACAACGTCGGAGCCGCGTCGGATGCCACCGTCGAGCAAGACCTGCACGTCACCTCCGACTGCACCGGCGATCTCGGGGAGGGTGCGGATGGACGCCGGCATGCCGTCGACGTTGTTGCCACCGTGGTTCGAGACCGAGATCGCCGTGACCCCGGCGTCGACGGCTCGCCGAGCTTCGTCGGCACGAGCGATGCCTTTCACCATGAACGGTCCGTCCCACTGGGCGCGGAGCCAGGCCACGTCTTCCCATGAGGGTGGGGGTGTCATCATCCAGGTGCCATAGGCATCGAAGAAACCGGGAGGCTTGCCACCATCGGTGTTGAAGTTCGGAACGCCGAGGGTCGGGATCCTGCCTTTGCGGAGCCAGCGCAGGACGTAGCCGGGCCGCATCAGCGTCTCGCCGACATGCGGCAGCAGTTCCTTGATCGAGAACGTCTGGGGAATGTGCGGGCTGCCCCAGTCCCGGCCATGGCTGAACGACCAGTCGAGCGTGAGGATCATGCCCTTCGCTCCTGCTGCTTTGGCTCGCTCCATGCGAGCGACCATCGAGTCGCGGTCGCCGGCCCAGTAGATCTGGAAGAAGACCGAGCCACACGTCTCGACAACCTCCTCGATCGGGGTCGAGGCGAACGATGAAAGCCCCATGGGAATGCCGCGAGCCGCAGCCGCACGACCGATGGCGAGTTCTCCCTCGGGGTGCACGGCTTGGACACCGGTCGGCGAGATCATCACCGGCATGGAGGCGTACTCGCCCATGATCGTGGTCTCCATCACGCGCTCCGGCGGTTGCCCGGCGGTGATGGGCCGAAACCCGAGTTCGTCGAATGCCGTCGTGTTGTCGCGCATCGACAATCCGGCTTCGGCCCCTGCGATCAGCGCGCCGTAGACACTCTTGGGAATCCGCTTCTGTGCTCGCTGCTGCGCGATCGCAACCGTCTCGAACCACCGGTTCGCCATGGATTGACCTCCGACGAAATCAGGTGCCGAGGGTACCGGACCCGCTTCGACGCCCGGCAGTCAACCGGCAGCGCCGCCTCTCGCCCCTCCCCGGCAGGGGTTCATCGGTACTGTCGGTGACGTCAGTCGGCGTCGATGTCGTCGAGCAGGTCTTTGGCTTTCTCGGCCACCGAATCGACCGTCTCGTCGTGCTCGTCGCCGAGCTTGTCCTTTGCGAGATCAGCGGCCCTGTCGATGCCGTCCTCGATCGTGTCCGCGTGGTCGTCGGCAAGCTTTTTCGCTTTCTTGAACCAGCCCATTGTCACTCCATTCGTCGAGCCGGGAGACATGCCCGACACTGGGTCGACACTACTCTCCGGTACCCCTGAGGGAACGCAAGGACGGGTGTTCGATACACTGGTTTTCGTGCGGCCGCCTGACGTGGTCGCGACACGAAAGCGAGTGTTCATGTCGTTCAGCGAAGTCGACCTTCGACCTGCCATCCAATTCGACGAAACGACCCGCGGCGATTTCGTCGTGCGTGTCTACCAGCATCTCCTCGGCGCGATTGCAGCCTTCGCCGCCATCGAGGCGCTCTTCATCAACCTCGGCATTTCCGAACGTATCTACAACTTTGTTGCCGGTGGCGGTGGTCTCACCTGGCTCTTGGTGCTCGGCGGCTTCATGGCCGGTCAATGGATCGTGACCAACGCAGCCATGGATCTCCTCAACCCGCAACGCCAGTACGCCGGCCTCCTCGGCTCTGCTGCGCTCTATGCCGTGCTGTTCTCGCCGATGATGCACTACTTCTTCGAGATTGCGGACGGCGGCGACACCTCGGTCATGGCTGCTGCCCTGATCACAGCAGTCGGTTTCAGCGGCCTTACGCTCGTCGCCTTCGTCACCCGCAAGGATCTCTCGTTCCTGCGGCCGATCGTCATGTACGGCTTCGTCGCTGCGCTCGCCCTGATCGTCGGAGCGGTCCTCTTCGGTCTCAGTCTCGGCATCTGGTTCTCGGTTGCGATGATTGCCCTGTCAGGCGTTGCGATCCTCTACCAGACCCAAACGATCATCCGTGAGTTTCCGGTGGTCGCCCACGTCGGTGCAGCGCTCGCCCTGTTCAGTTCGGTGATGACGCTCTTCTATTACGTGCTCAGCCTCTTCATCAGCCGCGACTGACCGTCCTCGGTCAGGGCGGGGCCGACAACCCAGCGACAGCTGGTCGCGTCCCGCAGCGACACACGCCCGCTCGACAGGTCCACCTCAGACCGGCAGCAGGGCCCCCGGCCCTTCCCCACCGGTGACGCAACCCGTGTGAGCGAGAAGCCTCCGGACCTAGCGAAGCCGGGCAGTCTTCTCTGGAGGGCTGGGGAGGAACGGGAGGGTCGTTCGCTCGGCGTTGCGCACGCCTTCCGCCGTCTCGACGGTGATGGCCACACCATTGGACTCGAACGGCACGTCGATGATCGCAAACGCGATGTTGCGATCGAGGCGGGGCGAATGAACCGCATTGGTCACAACGCCGACCTGCTGGCCGTCGCCGACAATCGGCCAGCGGTGCTCGTTGTTTTTCTGGAGCGCAGGACCGTCGAGGAAGAGTCCCGTCAATCGGCGACGGACACCCTGGTCGCAGATCCGCTGGAGTGCAGGCTTGCCAAGAAAGTCCTTGTCCCAGTCGATGAACCGTTCGAGGCCGAGCTCGAGCGGGTTCTCGTCGGGGGTCATGTCGCTTGCGTAGTCGAGAACACCACCCTCGATTCGCCGGATCCGGTTCGGTGATCCGGGAGCGAGTCCATACGGTGCACCAGCGGCCATGAGGACCTCCCACAGGTCGCCACCTCGATCCTCACCGAGCAGATAGATCTCGTAGCCGAGTTCCGACGAGTAGCCGGTCCGAGAGATGACGACGTCGATCCCGTCGATCGTTGCGTACATCCAGTGGTAGTAGCGGAGGTCGAGGACGTCGTCTCCGAAGACGTCGACCATGATCTCGGCCGAACGGGGCCCCTGCAGTTGCACCGGATACACATGCGGCGTGTTGATTTCGACGTCGAGGCCCGCGAACACCGAGACACCCTTCGCCCACAGGTACACATCGGCATCGGCAGTCGACAGCCAGAACCGATCATCGGCCATCCGCAACATGACGGGATCGTTGAGCAGACCACCGTCTTGATTGACGAGAAACACGTAGGCGCACCGCCCGGGGGCAACCTGGCCGATGTTGCGGGGGGTCAGCAGTTGCATGAACGCCTCGGCGTCGGGGCCGACGATCTCGACACATTTCTCGACGCCGACGTCCCACAGACTCGCTCGCTCGAGCACATTCCAGTACTCGTTGACGGGTGAGTCGTACCCCACCGGCATCCACATGCCGTTGTAGGGGTGGAACTCGGTTGCGCCGTACTCGACCGCCTTGTCGAAGAACGGGGATTTCTTGATGCGAGGGTTGAGCCCGTGTGCCTTCACGACGTCAGCCTATGGCTGGACCGGGCCGCCCTCAGCCGATGGGCTTGGGGCCGATCACCACCGCAGTGCGGCTGTGATCCTTGCCGACCGACGCCCGGGCGACGGAGTCCATCGCTGCTTCGCCGTGCCCGAGCACGCACTCCGGGTCGGGACCATCGAGTGGGATACCGGTGAAGAACTTGGCGGCCATACAACCACCCTGGCAGGCGTCGAAGTGGCCGCAGCTTGCACAGGCTCCGGCCGATTGGGGTTCACGCAACTCGGCGAAGAGGTTGCTTTGCTGCCACACCTGCACGAACCCACCTTCGTCGCGAACGTTTCCTGCAAGGAACTCGTCGTGGAGAACGAACGGGCAGGCGTAGACATCGCCGAGGGGATCGATCAGGCAGACGACCCGGCCCGCTCCACACAGATTCAGGCCCGGAAGGGCTTCGCCCAGGGCGGACAGATGAAAGAACGAATCCCCGGTCAAGACATCGGGGTGATCGATCAGCCAGTGGTAGAGGTCGCGTTGTTGCTGATCGGTCGGGTGCAGGTCGTCCCACGAATCGGCGCCGCGTCCCGACGGACGAAAGCGCGTGAGCCGAAGCTGGGCGCCGTACCGATCGGCCATCGCCCTGAAATCATCGACCTGTGCGATGTTGTGGCGGGTCATGACGACCGAGATCTTGAAGCCTTCGAATCCGGCGGCCCGCAGGTGCTCCATCGCCTCCACCGCCGTCGCGAACGAACCGTCGCCACGAACATGGTCGTTGGTTGCGGCGTCGGCCCCGTCGATCGAGATCTGCACATCGACGTAGTCGGATTGTGCGAGTTGCTCGGCCACGGTTGCGTCGATGCCCGACCCGTTGGTGGAGAACTTCACTCCTACGCCATGATCGACGGCGTAGTGGACGAGGTGCCAGAAGTCCTTGCGAATGGTGGGTTCACCGCCACCGATGTTGATGTAGAAGACCTGCATCCGTTGCAGTTCGTCGATCACCGCTTCGCACTCGTCGGTTGTGAGCTCGCGCGGGTCCCGGCGACCCGACGACGACAGGCAATGCACACATTGCAGATTGCAGGCGTAGGTGAGTTCCCAGGTCAGACAGATGGGAGCGTCGAGGCCCGCCTTCATCTGGTCGGCCAGACCCGACCTCTTGACCGGTGACAGGACGAGGTTGTCGGGCCGAGGGTTGTCGATCAGCGTCATGGGTCGACGCCCTCGGCCACCAAGAAGTCCGACGCAGCGAGCGAGGCGAGCGCCTTCTCGAAGCTCGGCCAACGACCGGGGTCGATGTCGGCAGCATCGAATGCGTCGCGCACGGAGTCGTAGCTGTCGAGGGACTCGACGAGCGCAACGAGTTCCGGCGCGCGGAGAAAGTTCAACCGACGATTGCCGTAGTGGTAGGCCAGCGCGCCGAATGGTTCGGGTCGCAGCGCCACGCGCTCGTGCAACCGGTACGCAACCGCCGAGTTGAAGGTCAACGGTTCAGTAGACGCCGCACATGCCGTCGATGGAGATCTCCTCGACGAGCAGCTCTTCTTCGACCAGCTCGGGCTCGACAGTCTCGGCGGCTTCGACCGGACTCTCGTCGACGAGTTCGGTTGGCTCCATGAATCCTCCTCGGGGCGGCTCGGCCCTCACTGTAGATGGCGTCGTGCCGGGCGGCGATTCGTCGGTCGACAGATCGAGGACCGGTGGTCGGGCCTACGCCGCCGAAACGTCGTGGTTGTAACCGATCGTGGTGCGGTGCAAGAGACGTTCATATCCGTCGAACCCTCCCGTCGCTTTGTGCAGCACGCAGCGGTTGTCCCACATGACGAGCATGTCGGGCTCCCAGACGTGGGTGTACACGAACTCGTCGCGGGTTTGCCACTGGTTGAGTTCGATGAGCAGCGGGATCGCTTCGTCGCTCGCCATCCCTTCGATCCCGATGATGTACCCGAGCGTGGAGTACACGGCTTCGGCACCCGACTCTCGGTTTGGCCGGATGAGCGGATGGGTCTGGGTCTTGTAGGCCTCGTCACTGGGAACGATCCGCATGGAGCGGTCGTCGGGATCGTCGTCGCCGTACACCCCATCGGGGGCGTAGGCAGTGCGAGCACTGTGGATTGCCGTGAGACCATCGATCCGCTGTCGAAGATCGGACGGCATCGCTGCCAACGCAGCGACCTGGTTTGCGTAGAGCGTGTTGCCTCCGTTGGGCGGGATGATCCGGGACGCGAGACACGTGCCGTCGGGCGGGAACTGCTGGAAGGTCCAGTCGGCATGCCAGTTGTCGGCGAAGAGGGGGGCTTGCTCATCGGGCAGGCGATGGATCGCAGCGATGTTTTCACGGCCGTCGATCGGATCGAAAAACGGGTCGTCGCCGAAGGGGCCGAAGTGCAGCGTGTACCGCTCGAGGTCATCGTCGCTCATCGGCTGGTCGGGGAACACGAGGACATGGTGGTCGAGCCACGCAGAGCGGATGGCGCCAACGGTGTCTGCGTCGAGCGGCCGACCGAGGTCGACGCCTCGCACGACAGCTCCGCATGCTTGACCGGTCGGGGTCACGTCGATCGTCATGGGCTGGTTGTATCAGTTGTCGCTGTCGGCGGCATGAGCCCGAAGCATCTGAAGCGGCACGATCTCGAGTGCTCGCTCATGGGTTGCTGCGAGTCGGACGGGGCATCCGTAGCCGGCGGTGGCCGCTTCGAGCCAGCGACCGGCGCACACGCACCAGCCG
Organism: Acidimicrobiales bacterium; assembly: GCA_049437325.1. Taxonomy (GTDB): domain Bacteria; phylum Actinomycetota; class Acidimicrobiia; order Acidimicrobiales; family Aldehydirespiratoraceae; genus UBA11606. The sequence goes on along the minus strand of JBMTIM010000033.1, from coordinate 11,542 downwards.
TCACCGGGCTGGAGACCGGCGAACCCGTACTCGGGACGAGGCGTCGAAAGGTCGTTGCCGGCCGCCAGGGAGAACTCGAGAAACTCGGCGGTGACGGTCGCACAGACCGTGTGCGAGCCGATGTCTTCTGGCGATGTGTTGCAGCAGCCGTCGCGAAAGAAACCAGTGACCGGATCTCGCCCGCATTCAGCCAGTTCACCACCGAGCACATTTCGAGCCATGACCACATCCAACCACGTAGCGTTGCCCGAGATGAAGATCCGAAATGCAACGGTCGGCGACGCCGAACGGCTGATGTCGATCTACAACCACGAGGTCGAGCACTCGACCGCAACCTTCGATCTTGTGCCACGGACGCTCGACGAGCAGCGGGCGTGGATCACCGACCGCCTCGGTGCACTCGGTGTGATCGTGGCCGAACACGACGGCCGCGTCGTCGGGTTCGCCTCGCTCTCCCCCTACCGAAACCGACCGGCCTACAACACATCGGTCGAGAACAGCATCTACGTCGACGAGGCTGCTCGGGGGCTCGGCGTCGGGAAGGCACTGCTCACCGAGCTGGTCGACATGGCCCGTGCCCGCGGCTTCCACACGATTCTTGCCTTCATCGCATCGACCGAACAGGCCTCCGAGGCGCTGCACCGTTCGTGCGGCTTCGAGGTCACCGGCCGCCACAAAGAGGTCGGTCGCAAGTTCGGGAGGTGGCTCGACGTCACCGTGATGCAGAGGATGCTCTGATGTTGTCGATCCACGCCCCAAAAAGTGGAGAGCCCGGTGCCGAAGCACCGGGCTCTCTCGTGGTGGGCCGGGAAGGATTCGAACCTTCGTAGGCGAAGCCGACGGGTTTACAGCCCGTTCCCTTTGGCCGCTCGGGCACCGACCCTTGACCGGCAGCAAGACTAGCGGTCTCCGCCATGTCTGCGACCTCCGACGCAGCCCCGGTGCCCGGGTGAGGGTGCGGCTGCGCAGCCGATGTCGCTCACGATGTACGGTCACAGGCATGCCGACATTCGACGTGGTTTCAGAAGTGGACATGCAAGAGGTGCGCAATGCCGTCGATCAGGCCGCCCGCGAAGTCTCACAGCGCTTCGACTTCAAGGGCACCGACAGCTCGGTCGAGCTCGGTGACGGCGAGATCAAGATGGGGTCTGCCACCGAAGACCGTCTGGCCGCGCTGCGGCAGGTTCTCGAGGAGAAGTTCGCCAAGCGCAAGATCTCGATGAAGGTCCTCGACTACGGCACCGTCGAGCCGGCCTCGGGTGGCACAGTTCGCCAGTCGGCCACGCTCCAGGCGGGTATCTCTGCCGACAAGGCACGCGAACTCAACAAGTTCATCAAGGGCTTGGGCCTCAAAGGCGTGCAGTCGTCGACGCAGGGTGAGCAGCTCCGGGTCAGTGGCAAGAAACGCGACGACCTGCAGTCGGCAATTGCCGCGATGAAGGACGCAGACTTCGGCATCCCCCTGCAATTCACGAACTTCAGGGACTGATCTCGAACCCACCCGGGCCGGCCGTCGAGGCGCCGACCGGGCAGGAGCGGGTCAGAGGTCGAGGCTGCGGAGGCGAGCGATGCGCTGCTCGGTCGGCGGGTGGGTGCTGAACATCTTGCCGAGACCACCGGCCTGGCCACCGCGGGCCTGTGCCTTGAGCGGATCGATGATGTAGTTGCTCGCCTGATTGGGATCCACCGCTGCGGGAATCCGGTTTGCATACGCCTCGAGTCGTTCGAGCGCCTCGGCGAGCGGCTCGCCAGTGCCGAGCAGTTTCGCGGCCGACTCGTCGGCTTGGAATTCTCGGCTGCGGCTGACGGCGGCCTGGATCAGCATGGCGGCGATCGGGGCGAGGATGGCGAAGGCCAGCTCACCGATCGGGTTGCGATCGTTGCCTCTACCTCCACCGAACATGGCGCCCCACATCACCATGCGAGCGGCGAACGTGATGCCCATGCCGATGGCGGCGGCGACGGAGCCGATGAGGATGTCACGGTTGCGAATGTGGGCGAGTTCGTGGGCGAGCACACCCCGGACCTGCTCCCAGGTCATCGCCTCGAGCAACCCGTGGGTGACCGCAACCGCGGCATTGTCGGGGTTACGGCCGGTGGCGAACGCGTTGGGCTGCTGGCTCGGCGTGACGTACAGCTTCGGCATCGGCATGTTCGCCCGGGCGGTGAGATCTTCCATGATCTCGTAGTACTGCGGCATCTGTTCGCGTGTGACCGGAACCGCACGGGCCGACTTGATGGCGAGCTTGTCGCTCAACCAGTACGAGCCGCCGACCATGACGAACCCGATGATCAAGCCGATCGTGAGGCCGCCGGAACCGCCGAGAGCGCCACCGGCGACGATGACGAGGCCGCCGAGGGCGGCGAGGAGTGTGAAGGTTTTTGCCGTGTTGATCATGATGTGTCCCGGTCAACGATAGGCACCTTCGGCGAAATTCCGTGTCAAGACCGGTGCCGATTCGTCGGCGCGTGATCGATCTTTTCGGCGACGAGACGCTCGCTTTCCTACAATCACCCCATGGCGTCGACCGCTGATGACAAGCCTGTTCTCGAGCCCGTGTCCGACTGGGTGAACGACTGGGACTGGCTCGACGATCAGTGGGGCGAGCACGCGATCGACATCTTCAACACCGTTCGCGAGCAGTGCCCGATTGCCACAACCGAGCGGTACGGCCGGTCCTTCATGCCGGTCACGATGGAGGCGGCGAAGGCGATCGCACACGACACCGAGCACTTCTCGTCCTGGCGGGTCAACATCTCGATGCCAGGAGCGAAGGCGTTCCCCGCCCCACCCATCACGTCGGACCCACCCGACCATCTCGCCCATCGCAAGGTGCTGCTGCAGTCGTTCAGTCCCAAGAACATCGCAGGACTCGAAGACGAGCTGCGTCGGTACGCCCGGCACTTGATCGCCAGCCTCGACGGGCTCGATGCGGTCGATGCCGCCGACGTCTACACCCAGAAGATCCCTGTCCATGGCATCTGTGTGCTGACCGGTGCCCCCGAGTCCGACGCCGACATCTACCTCGACTGGATCTATCGCAACTTCCAGATCGCGCCGAGGCGACCGGAGGTACGCAGCGAGGTCAGTGCGGAGATGTCCATCCATTTCGATGCACTGCTCCGTGACCGACTCGAGAACCCGCGCGACGACATGCTCACGATGATCGCCAACGCAGAGATCGACGGTGAAGCGATCGCCTGGGGCCTCAAGACCGGGTATGTCGGGTTGCTGATCATCGCCGGGATCGACACCACCTGGAGTGCGCTCGGCTCAGGACTCTGGCACTTTGCCCAACATCCCGAGGACGCTGCCCAGCTCGTCGATTCGCCAAATGACAGCCTCCTGTGGCAGACCGCCACCGAGGAAGTACTGCGCTACTACGCACCGGTCTCGATGGCCCGACAGGTTGTGAAAGACGTCGAGGTGGCCGGCTGCCCGATGCGGGTCGGCGAGCAGACCCTCGTCAACTTTCCTGCGGCAAACCACGATCCTGATGCCTTCGAACATCCCGAGGAGTTCCGCATCGACCGCCTTCGAAACCGGCATGTCGCATTCGGCATGGGCATCCATCGCTGTGTCGGGTCGAACCTCGCCCGGCTCGAGTTGCTGGTCGGCCTGCAGGAGTGGATGAAGGCCTTTCCGAACTACTCGCTCGACCCGACCAAGAAGACCCGCTGGGCCAATGGTCAGGTGCGAGGACCCCGCAACCTGCCCGTCCTGCTCAACCGCTAGTGGCCGGCGGCCTCCTCATCGGCCCGGTTGCGTCCGCCGAGGTGGATGAGCTCCTCGTGATACTCGAACCAGACCGTGTGGTAGCTGTCCTTCAACGGTGATGCCAGCATCGAGACGTCGCCGGCCACGAACGCCTGCAGTGCCTTGTCGAACCGCGCCGCATAGGGCGCAAGCCGGGGTACTGCGGCGACCGACTCGGCGACCATTGGGGCAAACGCAGCATCGAGTGCGTCCAACGACGCTGTCGTTGCGGCCAGTGCAGCGGCATCTTGCGGGCCGGTCTGCCAGTCGGTGACGAGGACCTTGAAGTCCCGGTTGAATTCGAGGAAGCGCACGTACATGTCGTCGAACGACCCGGCATCGACGGTGGCCCGCTCCTCGGCCATCGCAGCGTCGAGCCACTGGCGGGCCTCCGGGCCGAGCATCAGACCCAGCGCGTTGCTCGTGAGCAGATCACCGGCCTCCTCCACGATCGCGTCGACCGCAGTTCGGTCGGCCTGCAGGGCGTGGGCGATCACATCGGGACCGCCCATCCCTTTCAGTGCCAGCGCACGGAAGACGTCGAAGCGACCGATGTCGCGGTACTCGGTCTCCGGCACTGCCCTGCCCGCCGATGGGCCGCCGATGTCGACACCGGTGTCGAGGGCCCACTGGCGGAGCAGGTCGAGTTCAGGCAGGTCGTGGTCGCCTTCGGCAACCTGATCACCTTCGAAGATGCGTCCATCGGTGCCGTCAACCGTGATCACCGTGCCGGTCGCGATCAGACGACCATCGATCTCGACCCCGTGAGGCGAGATGTGCAGCGCAGCAGCGCCAGTCACGGCCGGGATGCCCCAACTGCGAGCGACGACCGCAGCGTGACTGACCGCGCCTCCGAGCGACGTGACCAGGCCTGCGGCCCCGATCATTCCGTGGATGTCGGCCGGCGAGGTCGCAGCGCGGGCGAGCACCACCGCGGTTCCAGCCCGTGCCAGTTCGGCGGCCTCGTCGGGATCGGTGCTCAAGACACCGACTGCGACCCCCGGCGAGGCGGCGATACCGGAGGCGAGTGGCCGAGCATCTTCTTTCACTGCGGCGAGCGCAGCGATGGCGTTGAGCGTCGCAGCGTCAATACGGCCCACGGCTTCTTCCTTCGTGAGCGGAAAAGTGTCGTCTTGCGCCATGTCGACGGCGATGCGGACCGCTGCCTCTGGGCTGCGCCGACCGACCCGGGTCTGCAGGATGAACAGTTCGCCCGATGCAACGGTGAACTCGATGTCGCACATGTCGGCGTAGTGCTGTTCGAGCCGTTGACCGATGGCGAGGAGTTCCCTGTGCACTGACGGCATGTCGACGGCAAGCGCAGCGATGCTGCGGACCTCTCGAGTACCCGACACGACATCCTCACCCTGTGCCCGGGCCAGATAATCGCCGTAGGCGCAATCGACTCCTGACGAGGGGTCACGGGTGAAGAGCACCCCGGTTCCGCTGTGCTCGTCGAGGTTCCCGAAAACCATCGCCTGCACGACCACGGCAGTACCCAGGTCATCAGCGATCCCTTCGGCTTCGCGAAACAGGCGGGCGCGATCGGTGTTCCACGATCGAAAGACGGCGTCGATCGCACCCATGAGCTGGTCGTAGGGATCGTCGGGGGGCGGCATCCCGACGGTCGCCTCGTACTGCTCGCGGAACCGACGCAGCGTGTCGGTGGCGAAGTCGATGTTCCCCGACTCGGTCGCCAGGGCGTCGGCGACCTCGGCATTCACCCCGACGTTGAGGATCGTGTCCATCATCCCGGGCATGGACACCGGTGCGCCGCTGCGGACCGACACGAGCAGCGGAGCAGCCGTTGCGGCGAACCGTCGGCCGCTTCGACGGCCGAGCTCGTCGACGGCATCGCGCACGTGCGCTTCAAGGCCGTCCGGCCACCCATCGGCGAGGAACGCACGGCACGCCTCGGTCGTGACGACGAAGGCCGGCGGTACCGGCAGGCTGAGCCGCTGCGCCATCTCGGCAAGACCGGTCCCTTTGCCGCCGAGGAGGTCGAGCGCGGCGGCTCGATCGGCGGGAAGCGGATCGGTGATCCAGACGATGTCGGTCACGACCGGCCCATCGCGGGCCGACGGAGCTTCACCCCGATCAAGCCGAGCTCGACGATGCGTCGGGGCAGGTTGTTGAGCGCGTGATAGAGGGCGGCCCGCCGGGGAAGCCGCACATGGCGCCGGTCACCCTCGACTGCCGCCACCGCCTGTGCTGCGATTTTCTCGACCGGGATGATGGGCAGCTGCTGCAAGATCCGGAAGCGTTTGAGCGCCGGCTCCAAATACGAACCCTTGTAGTCGGCCCGATCCCACATGTCGGTCGCCACTGGCCCCGGTGCCACCACCGTGAGGCCGACTCCACAGCCCTTCAGTTCCAAGCGCAACGACTCGGTGAAGTTGGTGAGCCCAGCCTTCGTGCCGCAGTAGGCGGTGAAGCCGGGAAACGGCACCACCCCAGCCTGGGAACTGATTTGGACGATGTGTCCACTTCGCCGAGGCAACATGTGGTCGAGCACGTCGCGCGTCAGCAACATCGGCGCCTCGAGGTTGAGCCGATTGACGGCCCGAACAACATCTCTGTCGGTGTCGGCAAAGGCATCGTTCGTCTCGAGCCCGGCGTTGTTGACCCACACGTCGATGTGACCCAGCCGCTCCAGGCAGGCGTCGACGAGGCCGTCGACGTCGGACGCGGAACCCAAATCGGCCACGAGATGGTCACCACCGATCCGTTCTGCCACGGCTCGGAGCTTGTCTTCACTGCGAGCGACGACGAGGACGCTGGCTCCCTTTGCGGCAAAGCCGACCGCCATGTGTTCACCGATGCCTTGCGACCCGCCGGTGATGACGACGGTTTTCCCCTGCAGATCCATTCGAAGCTCCCCCTGGCTGTGACATAGCCTCGCCCCACCGTAGACAGTGAGGGAGCCGCGATGAAGGCCGCCGTACTCGAGACCATTCCCGGTCAGGTCACCGTCGACGATCTGACGGTCGACAACCCCGGCCCGAACGAGATCGTGATCCGCACCGAGGCATGCGGACTGTGCCACAGCGATCTTCATGTGATGCTCGGTGATCTTCCGGCACCGGTGCCGTCGGTGTTGGGCCACGAGGCCTGCGGAATCATCGAGGCGGTGGGCACCGCCGTCACCGAGTTCGCGCCCGGTGACCGAGTCGTCACCTGTCTCAACGCCTTCTGTGACACATGCCGTGAGTGCCGGGCCGGTCGGAGCTGGCTGTGCGCCAATCGCAACTCGCTTCGTCAGCGACCGGCCGACAACCCGTCACTCGTGCGCAACGCCGACGGTGCCGCCGTCACCGCCATGGCCGGTCTCGGAGGATTTGCGGAGATGATGCTCGTCCACCGCAGCGCCGCAGTGAAGGTGTCGTCCGACATCCCTGCCGACCGGGCTGCCTTGCTCGGCTGTGCGGTCATCACGGGTGTCGGGTCGGTGTTCAATGCTGCGAAGGTCAAGGCCGGTTCGACCGTTGCGGTCATCGGTGCAGGCGGAATCGGCTGCAACATCATTCAGGGTGCAGTGCTTGCCGGGGCAGAACGGGTGATCGCCGTCGACCTCCACCCGGAGAAGCTCGAACTGGCCCGGACGTTCGGGGCCACCGATGTCGTCAACGGTGCCGAGGTCGATGCGATCGGCACCGTCGTCGAGTTGACGCAGGGCGGGGCCGACTACACGTTCGAGGCGATCGGTCTCGAATCGACTGTCCAGCAGGCGATCGGCATGCTTCGCGTCGGGCAGACCGCCTACATGGTCGGAGTTCCACCGGTCGGCAGGCCGGTCGGCATTCCGGCCGGACAGATGGTGCTGACCGGGAGAGGCGTACAGGGCGTCTTCATGGGTTCGAACCACTTCCCCACCGACATTCCGATGCTGGCGAACCTGTACCTCCAAGGACGCCTGAAACTCGACGAACTCGTCGATGAGCACATCAGCCTCGACGGTGTGAACGCCGGCTACGAGCGGATGCAGACCGGGGTCGCCGCCCGCAGCGTGATCGTCTTCGACTGAACCGCCGCTCAGTCCTCGAGGATCGTGACGGTCCCGGCGGTCCCGTCGACCTCGATCAGGTCACCATCACGAATTTTCTGTGTTGCGCCTTCGACGGCGATCGCGGCGGGGATGCCGAGTTCACGAGCGACGATCACGGCATGCGACATCAATGCCCCGACGTTCACCACGACGGCGGCGGCGGGCAGAAACAGAGGCGTCCATGCCGGGTCGGTCAACGGGGCCACCAACACCTCGCCCGGTTCGAGCATCGACCCGGCGGCCGGGTCGAGCACGACCCGGGCCCGGCCCCGGGCGACACCACTCGCACCGGCATCGCCGGTGAGCACATCACCGACCTTGGCCGGTTCGACGATCTCGTCACCGGCATCCTCCATTTCCTCGAGCGTCGGTACGTCGTCCTGCGACGAGAGGAAGAACGGTGGCTCGACCTCGCGATAGCGATCGAACAGGGCTGCACGCTCGGCGATGACGTCCGCCATCGATCCGGGATCGGCGACGTAACCGGGTAGTTCGTCGAACGGGTGAAGCAGTCCCACGTGCACAGGATCGGGATCCCCACCTCGTTCCGCCGCTCGGCGTACCAACTCTCGAAAGACCTGCTTGTACGGCAGCATGTAGCGGATCGCCCGGTCGCGAGTGCCCTCGCGTGCCTGTGACCAGTACGGCACCGCCTTGATGGCCTTGTCGAAATTCGACTTGTCCAAGAACCCGACATGGGGCCGAACGGTGGCGATCGCTGCTTGCCGCTTGGCGTCGTCATCTCCGAGGCGAGTCGACGGCGAGAGGTCTTGGTCGGTCTTGCGCATCGCATCGAGCGCAGCGAGCGCCAACTCGGGATCGCTGTCCCATGTGCGAGCCGAGAACTCCCAGTCATTCGGACCGCGGTGGCCATGCTCGGCGATGAAAGCGGCGAACTGCTCTCGGAAGTCGGCCGCAGCGTCGACGTCGGCGATCCGATCGAGCAGACCGACGATCCCTTCGTCGAAGGCAGCCATCAGCTCGGGCGTTTGGCGGACGGTCTTGGAGATCTCGTACAACGCCTGGGAGTACTGGGCCGAATGCACATCGCCCGATGCGCCGACCAGGTGGGTGACGAGCCCCGGCTGCCCAGCGGCGGCAGCGGCGTCGGCGAGAATGCCGGACACGATCGCCGCAAGGGCGGTGCTGATCATGTGGTTGCCGAAGACCCGCCGGAACCCGGTCGGGAAGTCGTGGAGATAGGCGAGCAGTTCTTCGTCGGACGCGTCGAGCGATGGTTTGCTCGCATGAGCCTCCTCCACGGCGCGATAGCTGTCCTTTGCAACCTCGGGCAGCTCGTCGGCCCCCAGCGCCTTGAGCACCGAGCGCAGAATCTTCAGCGACGACCCGATGCTCTTGTCGCCTTTGCGGGGCACGTACGGCGGCGGGTTGCCTTCCCCGAAGAAGGCGACGTCGATCGCCTCGGCCGACGAACCCGGCGCCCGCACGCCCATCATCCGCAGGTACGACAGGTTCAGATACGCATACCCGGCGTACAGGCCGATGATCACCGGCTCCTCGCGTTCGAAGTCCCCCTTCTTGTGGATGCCGATGTCGGCGTAGGCGCTGCGCCACGCCTGCTCAGCCGCAACGACACCCAGGTGGTAGCCGATCGCGGTGAGCACCTCCGGGAACACCTCACCGATGTTGCCGCGCGTGTTGTGCTGCCACTTCGGGTCGATCTCGCCCTCGATGATCCATTTCGTTCCCATGACCATCCCCCCAACGATCCGGAGCGGCATTCGCCTCAGACCCGTCGAGAGCTTACGATCCCGATCCGTATGCATGCCATGACACCGACGCTGGACGAGTTCGCAGCCGAGGTGCAGGCGTTCTTCGACACTGTTCCTGCGCTCCTCGACAGCATCGAAGGCAGTCAGATCGATCGGGCCCGCGCCTACCGCGCCGCACTTTTCGACGCTGGTCTGGCTGGCATCAGCTATCCGGTCGAGTACGGCGGCCGCGAACTCGGCGTCGACCATCAGGACGTGTTCCGCCGGATCGCCGCCCCCCTGCAGCCCCCCGAGGAGTCGATCTTCGGCATCGGTGTCGGTATGGCCTTGCCGACGATCCTCGACCACGGCAGCGACGCACTCAAGGCACGGCTGTTGCCCTCAGGGCTGCGGGGCGAGGAGATCTGGTGCCAGCTCTACTCCGAGCCGGGGGCCGGGTCCGATCTGGCTGGGCTCTCGTGCAAGGCCGAACGCGATGGTGACGAGTGGGTCATCACCGGTCAGAAGGTGTGGACATCGGGGGCGCAGCACTCCGACCTCGGCATCCTGATCGCGCGCACCGATCCCGACGCGCCGAAACATGCCGGCATCACGATGTTCGTCCTCCCGATGCACCAGGCCGGAGTCGAGGTCCGACCACTCGTGCAGATGACAGGTATCGCCGAATTCAACGAAGTGTTCATGGACGAGGCTCGGTGCCCGGCCGAATGGGTCGTCGGTGAGGTGAACCACGGCTGGCGACTCGCCACCGCGCTCCTCGCCCACGAACGGACGTCGCTCGGCAAGGGACAGATGACCAAGCACGCCGAACGGTCGAAAGCGGGCCGGTTTCCCATTCCGTTCCAGGGACTGCTCGAACGAGCCGGGTGGGCCGACCGCCGCAACGACCCGGTCATTCGCCAGCAACTCGCACAGGCCTACATCGGCGAGCAGATCATTCCGTGGCTGGCGGTTCGCCGCCAGCACCCGTCGATCGGCAAACTGTGGCGCACCATTCAGGGTCGCCTCGCTGCCGACATCGCCCACGAACTCGGTGGTGGCGCCTCGATCGCCTGGGACCGAGACGATGCGGAGGCGGACTACTTCGCCTACCACGTCCTCAACTGTCGTGGCATGTCGCTCGGCGGTGGCACCGACGAGGTGCAAAAGAACACCCTCGGTGAACGGGTCCTCGGACTGCCACGCGAACCGGGACCCGACAAGAACACCCCATTCCGCGAGTTGCTGAAGAACTGAGAACGTCATGCCGGACGAACCACTGGTCCACTACTCGGTCGACGAGGGGCTGGCGACCATCGAGTTGAACCGACCGGAACGCCGCAATGCGATCATCCCGCCGATGCTCGACGCCCTCGCCGACGCAATCGACGCAGCCTCGGGCGACGGGTCCGTGCAGGCGGTGCTGCTGTGTGGGGCCGGTGGTGCCTTCTGCTCGGGACTCGACCTCGACGCGTACAACGCCGACCCGCCGCCACCGTGGGTCACGAGCGGGGGCGACTCGGCGTTGGCAGCCCACTCGGCCCTGGCTCGCTGCGCCGTCCCGATCATCGTCGCCCTCGAGCGGTACGCCATCAACGGAGGCGCTGCCTACGCCCTCGCCGGTGATCTGATCGTCGCCGGCGAATCGGCGTGGCTGCAGGTCGGTGAGATGATCCAGGGCCTCCCCGCACCGATGAACCTTGCGTGGCTCACGACGAAGTATCCAGAGTCGGTGACTGCTCGGGTCGTCTACTCCGGGGAGCGGATTTCGGGTCCCGAGTTGCACGCCATGGGGATCGCCCACCGAGTGGTGCCCGACGATGCCGTTCGAGCCAACGCAACCGAACTCGCCCAGCGCATCGCGGCCAGCCCGAACGGCACGCCTCGCCCGATCAAGGCTGCGATCCGGGCACTGTACGGTCGCGACCCGGTCGAGCAGGTGAAACGGGCCCGGACGGCGATCCCGATCACGGCGTCGTTTCGGCCCAGCCAGGCTCCCGACATTTCAACAACCTGAGTCATACGGCG
>JBMTIM010000032.1:0-36735 GCA_049437325.1 Acidimicrobiales bacterium | reverse complement strand
CGACTTCATCGGCCCGGCTTCGGCCTCGGTGCCGTCTTGAGCGCCTGCGATCACCGGTGTGAACAGGGTGGCGCCGGCAGCGGCGCCACCGATGGCGGTGGCGGCGATGGCGGTGGCGGCAAGGGACTTTCTCATCTTGATGCTCCTGGGGTGGGGGATGGGGTGTTTCGGATGTTCACACTCGCAGTCCCAGGTAAGACGATCGTGAGTCGAATCGGCGGAGGTGGTGAAGAAGTTGTGAGGGATGTGTGAGGACGACCTGCCGACGTGCACACCGTAGGATCGGCGCCGTGAGCAATCCCTTCCTGACCGATCGGCTGCAGGAGTTCGGCACGACGATCTTCACCCAGATGTCGGCGCTTGCCGTCGAGACGAACTCCGTCAACCTGGGGCAGGGATTCCCTGACACCGACGGCCCGGCAGAGGTCGCGGACGCGGCTCGTCGAGCCATCGCCGAAGGACACAACCAGTACCCGCCGCTACCGGGGATCGCTCCGCTACGAGAGGCGGTCGCCGAGCATCGCCGCCGCTTCCGGGGGCAGGACTTCGACCCCGACGGCGAGGTGTTGATCACCGCGGGGGCGACCGAAGCGCTCGCTGCTGCGATGCTGGCACTGACGGGCCCAGGCGACGAAGTCGTGACCTTCGAGCCCTACTACGACTCGTATGCGGCGGGGATCGCCCTCAGCGGCGCCACGCGACGGGTCGTCACCTTGCAGGCACCGGACTGGTCGTTCGACCCCGATGCCCTGCGGGCCGCATTCACTCCTGCGACGAAGGCGCTGTTGCTCAACACGCCGCACAACCCGACCGGCAAGGTCTTCTCTCGGGACGAGATGACGCTCATCGCCGAGTTGTGCTGTGAACACGACGTCGTCGCCATCACCGACGAGGTCTACGAGCATCTCGTCTTCGACGGTGAGCACATTGCGCTGGCCACCCTGCCCGGGATGGCCGAGCGGACGTTGACCGTGTCGTCGGCAGGCAAGATCTTCTCGTTCACCGGCTGGAAGATCGGTTGGGCGTGCGGTCCTGCCGAATTGGTGGCGGCGGTCCGAACTGCGAAGCAGTTTCTGACCTTTGTCAGTGGCGCGCCCTTCCAGCATGCGGTCGCCGTCGGGCTCAGGCTCGGTGACGACTTCTTCGACGGTTATACGGCCGAGATGCGGGCCAAGCGCGACCGGCTGTGCGCGGGGCTTGCGGAGACGGGCCTCGAGGTGCTGGTACCGGAAGGCACCTACTTCGCAAGTTGTGACATCCGATCCATTGGGGAGACCAACGGCATCGACTTCTGCCTGAGCTTGCCCGAACGGGCCGGCGTCGTCGCTGTCCCGACGATGGTCTTCTACGACGACAGGGAGGCGGGCGCCCCGATCATTCGCTTTGCCTTCTGCAAGAAGGACGAGGTACTCGACGAGGCTGTTCGCCGGCTCGGGGTGGGGTTGGCATGACCCTCGAACTTGCCGCCATTCAGCACGACATCGCATGGGAGGCGCCCCGCGAGACCATGGCACTCGTGCGGCCGCTCATCTTGGATGCAGCCGAATCGGGCGCCGAGCTCGTCGTCCTCACCGAGATGTGGTCGTGCGGTTTCTCGATGAACACGGCCGTCGTGGCCGAATCGCCGGACGGACCGACCACCTCGTTCATGCACGAGATGGCGCACGAGACGGGATGTTGGATCGCAGGCTCGGTGCCCGAACACACCGACGGCTATGACCGGCCGACGAATCGTTTCGTGCTGGCGGGACCGGGTGGTGAGGACCATCGGTATTCGAAGGCGAAGCCGTTCTCGTACGCAGGTGAGACCGATCACTACGCCGCCGGCGAACCGATCGCTGCGATCAGCGTCAAGGATGTTCGCGTCACGCCGTTCATCTGCTACGACCTCCGCTTCGCCGACCTGTTCTGGAACTCGGCGGCCGACACCGATCTGTTTCTGGTTCCGGCGAATTGGCCAGGGGTCCGGCGTGAGCACTGGATGGCGTTGCTGCGGGCGCGAGCCATCGAAAATCAGGCCTATGTTGCCGGGGTCAACCGCATCGGGTGGGGTGACGGTCTCGAGTACACCGGCGACTCCCGAATCATCGATCCGCTCGGTGATGTTCTCCAGGCGGCACCTGCGGGTGAGATGGTGACGCTACGGGCGACGATCGACTCGGCCCATGTCGCCGATGTCCGCCGTCGCTTCCCGTTCATGGCCGACCGCTAGGGCGGTGGTGAGGGGGCCGACCGCTAGGGCGGTGGTGAGGGGGCCGACCCGGGATCAACTTCCAGCGGTGAGGGTGTCGCGGAGTTGCCGCTTGAGGAACTTGCCGTTGGCGTTCTGAGGCAGCGGTTCGTCCATGAACCAGACGTGCTCAGGCACCTTGTATTTCGCCATCAGCGGCGCGAGGAACTCGGTGAGCCCGGCCTGGTCGAGATCGGCGCCGTCCTTGAGATGGATGGCGACGCCGACGGCCTCGCCCAGTCGGTCGTCAGGAACGCCGAACACGGCGGCCTCGGCGATGTCGGGGTGTTGGTAGACCGCAGCCTCGACCTCAGCGCAGTAGACGTTCTCGCCGCCGCGCAACACCATGTCCTTGGCTCGATCGACGATGAAGACGAAATCGTCATCGTCGATGTAGACGATGTCGCCGGTGTGGAAGTAGCCGTCGACGATCGCTTCGGCGGTCGCCTCCTCGCGGTTGAGGTAGCCCTTCACGACCGCCGGACCTTTCACACACAGTTCGCCGCGCTCGCCCTTCGCCACGTCGTTGCCCTCGTCGTCGACGACGCGGTAGTCGAACGTCGGCATGATCCTGCCCGCCGACGCCGGCTTGGCCCGAAAGAAGATGCTGCCGACGGCGGTGACGATGCCGTGCGTCTCGGTCAGGCCGTAGCCGGTCGAGGGCTGCACGCCCGCGTCCTTGGCGGTGGCGATCTTCTCGACGAGATCGGGTTGCAGAGCGGCACCGCCACCACCCATCGACTCGAGCGAACTGGTGTCTCGGGTCTCCCAGTCGGGGTGAAGCAGCATCTCTCGGCTCATGGTGGGGACGCCGGTGAAGCCGGTGGCTCGCTCGCGCTCGATCAACTCGATCGCACGGGCCGTGTCCCACTTGTACATGAGGATCACCTTCGCCCCCGCAGCCGTGGCACCGTGGAGCACACAGTTGTTGGCGGTGACGTGAAAGAGGGGCGTAGCGGCCAGCAGCGAGGGGGCAGGTGCGTCGGCGGCAGGCTCCGTCGGTGCCTCACCGGCAGCGGCGGCGACGCTGGCCGCGGCCATTGCTGCGACGGTGTTGGCAAAGGCGAGGTGCATGACGTTGTGGACCGAGCCTCGGTGGGTGAGTTGCGCTCCCTTGGGGAAGCCGGTGGTGCCCGACGTGTAGAAGATGCACATGTCGTCATCAGGGTGGATCTCGGCGTCGGGCAGCGTGTCCGGTGCTGTGGCGGGGTCGATCACGTCGGTCCAGCGAACCGCGTCGGAGGGAAGCGCACGATCGGAGCGGACCGACATGATGTGCATGTCGCCATCAGCCCGGAGACCGTCGAGGATCGGGAGGAGACGCTCGAGTCGTGCGTCGTCGGCGACGACGACCTTGGGGCGTGAGTCGCCGAGGCCGTACTCGAGTTCGGCGCTCGTCCACCAGGCGTTGACGCCGACGGCTGCGCCGCCGATCGAGACCACGGCCCAGTACGAAAAGACCCACTCCGGGTAGTTGCGCATGGCGATGGCAACCCGGTCGCCTTCGGCAACGCCCTGGGCCCTCAGGTAGGCGGCCAGTGAACGCACGATGGCGTGGGCTTCGGCGAAGGTGTAGGACTCGTCCTCGTAGACGAGGTAGGGCTTGTCGCCGTGGGCAGCCGACATCTCCCAGACCATCCGCAGGTTGGGCGGAGCCGAATCAAAGGTCTTCATGGTCATGCCCCGGACCTCGGTCTCGGAGTGCGCAAATGGCGCTCCGTCGGCGATGAGGGCATCCCAGGTCTGGTTCAGTGCGTCGATCACGGCCCTATGCATAGTGGCTCAGGTGCACCGGGGGCCACCCGGCGTCGTAGTCTCCGATCGATGGGAACCAACGTCTTTCGGGTCGGTGACGAGGTTGCGGCAGCGATCGAGGCCCGTGCGCCGATCGTGGCGATGGAGTCGACGATCTACAGCGCGTTCGGCCTCCCGCAGCCCGCCAACCGTGAGGCGCTCGATCGATGCGAGGAGGCGATCCGTGCTGCGGGTGCGGTCCCGGCGATGACCGCCGTGATCGACGGGGTCGGCGTCGTGGGTGTGGCACCGGGGCGCGAAACCGAACGGGTGCTCGCTGCGACGACCAAGATCGCAGCTCGGGATCTCGGTCACGCCCACGCAACCGGTCTCGACGTGGGCGTCACCACCGTGTCGGCGTCGGTGACGTTGGCCGCGAGAGCAGGTGTGTCGGTCTTCACGACCGGGGGCATCGGCGGGGTCCACCGTGATGCTTCGCAGACCGGTGACATCTCCCATGACCTCCTTGCGATTGCCCGACATCGGGTCGTCACCGTGTCGGCCGGGGCGAAGGCCTTCCTCGACCTCGGTCGAACGCTCGAGGAGTTCGAGACGCTTGGCGTCCCGGTGGTCGGTTGGAACACCGATCGCTTCCCAGCGTTCTACACGCGCGATTCAGGACATCGGGTCACGATGACGGTGCGTTCGGGAGCGGAGGTCGCAGCGCTGCTCGTAGCAAACGGTGAACTCGGCCACCCGGGAGGTGTCCTGATCGCCAACCCGATTCCCGAAGCCGACGAACTCGACGCCGGTCGTATCGACGCTGCCATTGCCGACGCACTTGCAACCGCCGAACGCACGGGCGTTCGCGGTCCAGGAGTCACCCCGGCCGTCCTTGCCGCGATCGCGTCGGCAACGGAGGGGGACAGCGTCCCTGCGAACCTCGCGCTCGCCGAGAACAATGCTCGGGTCGCAGCCGAGATCGCTCTGGCGGTCAGCGCTGCGTGACGGCGTCGACCGCTGGTTTTCGCCCCGGTTTGTCTGCGACGAGCTGATCCACCATCGTTGAGAAGCCGAGCCGCCCTGACTGCGACACTTCACCGACATGACCGAGCCGTTCGATCCAGACGCCACCCTCATCCGAGTCCTCACCGACCCTGCGTGTATTCCCGATCCGTACCCGCTGTACAACCAGCTGCGTGACCATGCGCCGATCTTCCAGACGTCGGTGACCGGGACCTGGGTCGTCAACCGGTACGAACACGCGAAGGCAATGCTGCGCGACCCGCGATGCGGCAGCGGTGCGGGCCTCGAGGGCGGCGATCGCACTGCGATCGACGGCAGTTCACGCCGGGCTCGAACGGGTGCGCTCTCGATGCTGTTCCTCAACCCGCCCGACCACACGCGGGTTCGGGGGCTGGTGGCCCGCTCGTTCACGCCGCGTCGGGTCGAGCAGATGCGGCCCGAGGTCGAGGCGATGTGTGACGCCTTGCTCGACGACCTCGACGGTGACGGCGACTTCGTCGACAAGGTGGCGTTCCCCCTGCCTGCCAATGTGATCAGCGCCCTTGTCGGCGTACCCGAGGCAGACCGTGAGTTCCTTCGACCCCTGATCTACGACCTCGGCGTCGGGATCGAACCGACAGCGACCGATGACGAGATCGCAGCCGCCGACACCGCCGGTGAGGAGATCACCGCCTATGTCGTCGATCTCATTGCACGCCGCCGCGCTGATCCGCAAGACGACCTGTTGAGCGGCATGATCGAAGCCAAAGACGGCGAAGACAAGCTCACCGAGGACGAGATCATCGTCAACACCCTGCTGATCTACGCAGCCGGCTTCGAGACGACGACACACCTGCTCGGCAACACGGTTCGGCAGCTCGTCGCCCACCCGGACCAACACCAGTTGTTGCGCAGCGACCGCTCACTCGTTCCGGGTGCGATCGAGGAGGTGCTGCGGTTCGACCCTCCTGTGCAGATGGACGGGCGCTATGTGTTCGAAGACCTCGAGCTCGGCGGGGTCACGATCCCGGCCGGGTCGGGGACGATGACGTTGATCGGGGCCGTCAACCGCGATCCCGATGTTGTCGACGATCCGGACAGGTTCGATGTGACCCGCACCGACACCCAGGTGCTTTCGTTCGGGTCGGGCATTCACTACTGCCTCGGCGCGGCGCTGGCCCGACTCGAGGGGCAGGCGCTGCTCGACCGCATGCTCGACCGCTACGACACGTGGGAAATCGTGGGTGAGCCGTCGTGGCGGCGCCGCTTCACCCTGCGCGGCGTGGAGCACATGCACGTTCGTCTGTCGTAGTCCGGTCGAGGGCTCAGCCTCCGAGTCGCCCTGCCGTTTCGAAGAAGTCGATCACGAGGTC
Source organism: Acidimicrobiales bacterium (assembly GCA_049437325.1). GTDB lineage: Bacteria > Actinomycetota > Acidimicrobiia > Acidimicrobiales > Aldehydirespiratoraceae > UBA11606. The sequence goes on along the minus strand of JBMTIM010000032.1, from coordinate 30,393 downwards.
GAGAAGCCCTCCTTCGAGGTCGGGTGGAAGGCCGTGGCCTGCGCCCTCGATGCCGTAATGCACTACCCGGTGGCCATCGTCGCAGGTGCCCCACTCGAGCCGGATGTTGCCGTCGGCAGTGCGGGTGAGGTCGGGCTCGGTCTCGCAGCCGAATCGATCGGCCCACACCGCAACGCTGTCTTCAACGGGAAGGAAGTCGTGTCCGGCGACACCGATCCCTCCGTCGTATGGCACCAGTTGATCTTCGGTCCCGTGCAGACTGAGAACGGACACCGGCGCAACCGAACCCGGCGGCACCAGGTCGTTGGTGAGTCCGCTGGCCGCAGCCGCAACGGCATGAAACCGATCGGTGCGGGCGATGAGTTGATGCACGAGGCCGGCGCCGTTTGAGTACCCGAACGCATAGATCCGCCCAAGGGTCGGTTTGCCGGTGTCGGAGGGGACTCCAGCGATCCGATCGAGCAAGCGTTCGACAAAGGCGACGTCATCAGCGGTGGAGGCTTCGCGTCCGAGATTCCAGCTGCGTTCGAGGCCTTCGGGAATGAGCGTGATGAAACGGTTCTGGTCGATCACGGGTTGCAGGGCGCGAAGCATGCCCTCGGGTTGTCCGCCGTTGCCGTGCAGGACGACCAAGACCGGAACCGTCGTGTCGGTGTCGTCTTCGTCACCGTTGCCACCATCGGTTTGGGGAACTGCGATCAACGCTCGGCGCTCGACCACGACGCCATCGACGACCTGATCGATGACAATCTCTTCGACGCCGGGTTGACCTGCCACGTTCGCTGTATCGGCGAGTTCTGGCTCGTCGGGTTGGAGGGCGAGTTCCGGCTCGTCGGGTCGAGAGTTTGGTCCTGTGTCAGCTGGTTCGGAGGTGACCACCGCCGCCTCGGACTCGCCGACGACTGCGTCGGCATCCACGGGTCCGGGCGCACCACACCCGGCCGGCGCACCGAGGCCAACGAGGACCGCCAGGAGCCGACACGCCCGGCGGACGGGATGCGTCGGGAGGGAGGAGATGGCCACGGCCGTGCCGTCGATCGGGGCGTTCCGACCGATCAGGAGTCGGGGTCGCCTCCCGTGTTGGAGATGATGTTGCGCAGCTGTTCGTTCGAGGCGAGCTGGTCGGGACACGTCGACGCTGCCCAGCCCTTGGCGGCTGCGGCCCAATCGGGTTGATCGGGGTACTCATCACGCATCGACTGGAAGACGTCGAACGGTGCGGTCCCGGCCGCCAGTTCGGCGCAGAATTCCTGGGCCCGGTCGACATCCGAGCCGTTCCCGCCACAGGCTGGGAGCGTGAGGGTGGCCACGGCAAGGGCAGCGAGAAGACCGAAGAAACGTCGATATGTGCGCATCGGACCATGCTGCCAGGTGGAGTTCGACGACGCGTCGTTCCGTCGCAACCGCTGCGGTGATCGACGATCCGGGGACGCCGTTTGCAGGTGGGGATAACCTCGCGTCGCAGGTTCGACACAACGCGGCGCAGCACGAGACGGTCGTCGCGGCGACGTGTTGATCGGGCGGTCTGCGCAGCTGACCTCGACGGGAGCGCAATTCGAGTGGGTACCGGACAGGAACGAGCGCTGATTGCAGCAACGCATCGGCCGTCGACGACCTCATCCCTGCGATCCGACCTCGAAGCGCTCGGACTGGCACCCGGGGCAACGGTCATGGTGCATGCCTCGCTTTCGGCGCTCGGGTACGTCGTCGGCGGACCGGAGGCCGTCGTCGATGCCCTCATCGGGGCAATCGGTCCTACCGGAACGCTGATGATGCCGGCCCACTCCGGGCAGTACACCGATCCGGCGAACTGGCGCAATCCGCCGATACCGGTCGAATGGATCGAGTCGATGCGCGAAGCAATGCCCCCGTTCGATGTCGCAAAGAGTCCGACCCGGATGATGGGTTCGATCGCCGAGTACTTTCGGCTGTCACCGGGTGTGTGCCGGAGCAATCACCCGACCGTGTCGGCTGCAGCGATCGGTCCGAATACGCGCATGCTTCTCGACGGCCACTCGCTCGACCAGGGGCTCGGGGAAGGCTCACCGCAGGCACGGCTCTACGACATCGACGGCCAGATCCTCCTCCTCGGCGTCAGCCATGCCAACAACACGGCGATGCACGTGGCCGAATATCGAGCAGTGCCCGAGGGCCACCCCCTCCTCGCCCAGCGTTCTCCGATGACCGTCGCCGGAGAACGTGTCTGGGTCGACCATCACGAGATCGACGAAGACAACGAGTTCGCGACCATCGGCGATGCCTTTGCCGCCACCGGTGCGCAACGCAGCGGTGCAGTGGGGGCCGGTGTTGCCCACCTGATGGGTGCTCGCGCACTCGTCGACTTCACGACCGAGTGGTTGCGGCGACACGTCTACCGCTGAGCTGCGCAGTTCGGCGCAGGATCTTCGTCGTGCGCGGTCGCCCGACTCAGTAGCCCTTCCAGTGCGGGTCGCGCCGTTCGCGGAAACTGGCAATGCCCTCTTTGCTGTCCTCGGAGTAGGTGTTCATCTCGACCGCGATCGACTCGTTGTGAATCATCGTGGCGCGGTCGGTGTCGAGGCTCTGGTTGACGAGCCATTTGGTGAGACCGAACGACAGGGTCGGGCCTCGTGCGATGCGCTCGGACCATTCGGTGGCGGTTGCCTCGAGGTCGGCGGCGGGCACGACTTTGTTGACGAGACCGAGATCGGCGGCCTCGGATGCGGGCAGGTCGTCGGCGAAGAGCATCAGTTCCATCGTCTTGCGAACGCCGATGATGCGGGGGAGCAACCACGGGCCGAGCGCATCGGGGACCAGACCGCGCCGAGCGAACACTTCGACGAACTTCGACGTGTCGGCTGCGATCACGAGATCGCAGGCGAGCGCAAGATGGGCGCCCATGCCTGCGGCCGTGCCGTTCACTGCGGCAATGATCGGGATGTCGCTGTCGAGAATGGCGGGGAAAAGCGTGTATTGACCATCGAGCATCATTCGGCGTGGATCACCGACCACTTGGTCGGGAATCTCCTCGGGGCGGTCCTTCTCGTAGACGTGGGAGAGATCTGCCCCCGGGCAGAACAGCTTTTCGCCGGCGGCGGTCAAGACGATGCACCGAGCCCGTTTGGAGACGTTGAGGTCGTTGATGAGATCGCGGATGCGGTTTCGGCACGGTGGATTGAGTGCGTTGCCGACCTCGGGTCGGTCGATGGTGATCCACGCCACCGAACCGCGCAGGTCGAGGCGGATCTGGTCTTCGATGGGTCGCTCGTCGGCCATGGCCGCAGACTATTGCTCCCGTGGCGCGGGACCGGCATCTTCGTTGACTACCCTGCCGAACCTTGAGCCGGAGCATCACGTTGCGTCAGTGGCAACACGAGGCACTGCGAGCCTTTCTCGATCATCCTCGAGCAAACTTTCTGGCCGTTGCCTGTCCCGGTGCCGGGAAAACGACCTTTGCGTTGACTGCTGCACGGCACTGGCTTCGGGGCGAGCGGTTGCCGCTGGTCGTCGTGGCACCGACCCGGCATCTCAAGATCCAGTGGGCGTCGGCCGCCGAACGCTTCGGATTTCACCTCGAACCCGAATGGGACGCTTCGCTCGGCGACATTCCGTCGGACATGCACGGGATCGTTGTCACCTACGCCCAGGTGGCATCGTCGGCCCGCACGCTGTTCGATGTCAGCCGTGGTGGGATCGTCGTTCTCGACGAGGTGCACCATGCCGGTGGCGATCTGTCCTGGGGCACAGGGGTGGCTGAGGCATTCGCCGAGGCCAACTGTCGGCTGCTGTTGTCGGGTACGCCGTTTCGATCCGACGACGCACCGATCCCGTTCGTCGAGTACAGCCTCGGCGATCACGGTGATGCAGTCAGTGACTTCGAGTATGACTACGGCAGGGCGCTCGTCGACGGTGGTGTGGTTCGGCCCGTCTTCTTTCCCCGCTTCGACGGTCACATGGAGTGGATCGGGGCCGACGGTGCGCTGAAGCACGCAGCATTCTCCGACGACGTCACGCAGGAGGACCGCGGCGCACGCCTGCGAACTGCCCTCGATGCGAACGGCGAGTGGCTTCCCACCGTGCTCGTGCGAGCGGACGAAAAGCTTCGGCAGATCCGCAAGCAGCAGCCCGATGCCGGGGGGTTGGTCATCGCCATCGATCAGGCCCATGCCCGAGCGTGCGCCGCCCTGCTCGAACGGTGGACCGGTGAGGCGCCGGCCGTCGCGCTCTCCGACGACCCGAATGCGTCGGCGGTCATCGAGACCTACGCCCGTTCCGATCAGGCATGGATCGTGGCGGTCCGCATGATCAGTGAGGGGGTCGACATCCCCCGTCTCCGTGTCGGGGTCCATGCCACCACGACGGTCACGCCGCTCTTCTTTCGTCAGGCGGTCGGACGTATCGCTCGCTGGACACCGGGTTTGGCGTCACAGAAGGCGTATTTCTATGTGCCCGACGATCCCCGACTGCGCCACCACGCCCAGAACATCGCATCCCAACGTCGGCATTCCATCAACGAGCGGATCGAGAATCAGGCCCAGCGCGAGTCGGCAGTGGACGACCTCTCCCGCGCCGTCCGGGTCGAGGAACAGCCGTCGCTGTTTCAGGCCCTGTCGTCGACTGCGCTCGACGGGGAGGAGACGACACCGCCGGCCGAGGACGGCATCGATCCCGGTGAGGATCTCGTCATCGCCGCAGCGGAGCTGACCGGTCTACCGGTCGATCTCCCACCGCCCCCCAGGCTGCCGGGCCGCGAGGTCGACGCAAAGGGTGCACTCGGTGATCTTCGCTCGAAGCACGCGCGGAAGAAGGATCTTCGCCAGTGGAATGCGGACAGAGTGCTCGAACTCGTTCGGGCGACCGGCATGGAGCATCCGCTGGTCAACGCGGAGCTCAACAAACGGGCGGGGGTCGAGCGGGTCGGCGAAGCCGACGAGCCTGCGCTCCGACGGCGTCTGCAAGCAGCCGACGACTGGCTCGACAGCATGCGTTCACAGCGCTGACCCGACCCGTCAGCGGTGGACACAGCCGAGCCTTCGATGGGCGGAGTCGATCGTGGGCTATCCGATGGCGTCTCGCTCGTCGAGTCGTCGCTGCAATGCGTGCATGTCGAATGGGTGGTGCAGTCCGACGATGATGTGGGTGGCTCCTGCGTCGAGATAGTCCTGCACGGCGTGGGGGTCGTCGGCACCGATCGATACGGTCCGCTCGATCTCCGAGGAGTCGCGTCCGACGTCGACGCACCAGTCTTCCAGGACCTCGCACAGGTCGGCGACGTTGTCGGGTGGACCGAAGCAGTTCCATGCATCGGCGTGCTCGGCAACAAGCCGCAGTGTGACCCTGCGGCCAGAACCTCCGATCATCAGGGGGAGCGGGCCGAGCGGTCCAGGGTTCAGCTTCGCCAGCCGATGCTTCATTCGGGGGAGGTCGGCCTCGAGCTGTCTGAGTCGGCTCCCAACCGTTCCGAATTCGTAGCCGTACTCGGTGTAGTCGCGCTCGAACCAACCGGCACCGACGGCGAGGTACATGCGTCCGTTGCTGACGTGGTCGAGTGTGCGGGCCATGTCGGCCACGAGTTCAGGGTTGCGGTACCCGTTGCCGGTCACGAGCGTGCCGAGCTTGGCGTTGATCGTGTCTGCAGCCATGACCGACAGCAGCGTCCACGCCTCGAAATGGGTCTCGTCTGGGTCGCCGAAGAGTGGATAGAAGTGATCCCAGATCCAGATGGAGTCGGCGCCCATCTCGTCTGCGGCCTTCCAGCACTCCCGCATGGCGGCGACAGTGGTCGCCTGAGGCTGGATCTGAACACCGATCTGTACCGTCGTCATGTCGCGAGTGTTGCACCGAGATGACGATGCTGCAGTCCGATGATCCGTATGCATCCGCAGGGCAGTACTGTGCCCGTAGAGTCACCACTGGTCCTCGGATCGGCGTCCTTCATGGTCGTGGAGCCGAGACAGACGTCACAGCAGTAGGTAGTGACGGCAGGAACAATCCCTCCCGAGGAGACGTTGCAAGAGCTATGAGTGATCTGGAAACCACCATCCACACCATGCGCCAAGCTGTCGATGGCGACGTGTGCAGCCGCTCACGGGTGATGGATGCGCTTCTCGATCTCCGACTGGAAGCGGGCAGCCGCAGTGACGTGACTGCGCTGGTCGACGACGCCCTTGCCAACCTTCCCGGCAAGACGATGGTTCCGGCCGACTGGTGGCGTGACCGCCTCGACATGCTCGAGTTGATCGCGGTCAACCCTGTCGAAGCTGTCGGCTGAGCGACACGACGCTCGGGGCGACGGACAAACGAACCACTGGTCCGCGCCGGCGTTCGATTGGCGGCTGACCTGGCCGTGTCCGAAGATGCGGGGATGGCCCAGACGGATGTGCTCGGTTTCTGGCGAATCGCCGACGCCGATCCCGAACATGTTGCGCTGATCGATCCCGACCATCAACAGACGACGTTCGGGGAACTCGCTGCCCTCACCAATCAGATCGTGCACGGTCTGCGGGCCCTGGGCCTCGAGCCGGGAGATCAGGTCACCACCGTGCTGCCGAACAGTGTCGAGCAGGTTGCTCTGTGCCTCGCCGCGTTTCAGGGCGGCTTCTACGTCACCACGGTCAACTGGCATTTGGTTGGGCCCGAGATCAGCTACATCGTCAATGATTCCGAGACGAAGGCGTTGATCGTCGACGCACGCTTCACCGCCGAGGCCACCCGGGTTGTGGAGGATTGCGTGACCCCGGCGGCCAACCGGTTCTCTGTCGGTGGTGGGATCAGCGGGTTCCGGCCCTTCGACGACCTTGTGCGGGACCAGCCGCCAACCCGCCCCGAGAACCTCGGTCCGACGGGATCGTTCATGTTCTACACCTCGGGCACTACCGGGCGGCCGAAGGGGGTGCGTCGACCCCTCAATCCTGGCCACCCCGATGAACAGGCCGGCGGTGGACTGCTGTACCTGTTCGGCACCAAACCGCACGACGGCAATGTGCAGATGACGCAGGCGCCCCTCTACCACACGGCGGTCAACAACTGGACCACGATGTCGCTGCATCTCGGCCACACCGTCGTCTTGATGGACAAGTGGACTGCGGAGGGCGCGCTCGAGCGCATCGAGCGGTACCGAGTGACGTCGTCGCACATGGTGCCGACGATGTTCAACCGAATGTTGCAACTTCCTACCGACGTGCGGAATTCCTACGACGTGTCGTCGACCCGCTACATGGTGCATGCGGCGGCGCCATGCCCGGTCGAGACCAAGCGAAAGATGATCGAGTGGTGGGGAGACTCGATCTGGGAGTACTACGCCGCCACCGAGGGTGGTGGCACCTATGTCGGGGCGGCCGAGTGGATGACCAAGCCAGGCACGGTCGGCAAACCGTGGCCGATCAGTGAGGTCATCGTCGTCGACGACGATGGGCGGCGTCTTCCAGCGTTCGAGTCCGGAACCGTCTACATGAAGATGGGTGGCGGTCAGCAGTTCGAATACAAGGGCGATGAGGAGAAGACACAGAAGTCCCGGCTGGACGACTTCTTCACGGTCGGCGATGTCGGCTACCTCGACGACGACGGGTTCTTGTTCCTCAACGACCGCGCCAACGACATGATCATCGTCGGCGGTCTCAACGTCTACCCGGCCGAGATCGAGGGTGCGCTCATCCAGCACGAGGCGGTCGGTGATGTTGCCGTCTTCGGGATTCCCAACCCTGATGTCGGTGAGGAGATCAAGGCCGTTGTCGAACTTCGAGCGGGGTGGGCGCCGACCGACGACACCACCGAGCAAATCATGTCGTGGCTTCGGGGGCAGATCGCTCGCCAGAAGCTGCCGCGTTCGATCGACTACACAGTCGAGATGCCGCGTGACCCGAACGGCAAGCTCTACAAGCGGCGACTGCGCGACCCGTTCTGGGAGGGTCACGAACGCTCGATCTGACGCAGGGTGTCGGCTCGTTGTGGGTGGTCGGGCAGTACCCCCCGTCGAGCGCGCTAGCTTTACAGAATGTCAAAGCGAGGGATCGATGGCTCCGAAGTCGCTCGAGCGCATGCATCGCTCGGCTTGACGACCGAGATCGCCGACCAGGGGGTGTACGACCGCACCGTCACCCGGTTTGCAGATCGCAGCATCGCTCTTCCGACGTTTGCCGAGTTGGCCGACCCGTCGACCATCCCGGCTGGGCGCCTTGCGCCGTTGGTCGGTCTCGACCGCAACGAGCCCGACTCGCGCAACCTCTTTCGTGTGCACTGGTTCGGGCGACTCGACGGCAGTGGCCCCCATGACGTCCCCGACTACATCGAACTCCCCCCGGAGATGACCGGTGTCGACGCCCGCATTCTGCTCGCCTTCGGGAATCGCTTTCCGATGATCAGGGCCCACAAGGTGCTCGCCGCCTACGCCTGCCTCGTCCCCCGACTCGTCACCGGTCGGTTCGATCCCACGGCCCACCGTGCGGTGTGGCCCTCGACCGGCAACTACGCGCGAGGAGGCATTGCGATCTCGCGCATCATGGACTGCCGAGGCGTGGCGGTGCTCCCCGAAGGGATGAGCAGGGCCCGCTTCGACTGGCTCGAACAGTGGACGCTCGACCCGGCCAACGACATCATCCGCACCCCCGGCACCGAGTCGAACGTCAAGGAGATCTACGACGCCTGCAACGAACTCGAGCAGGACCCCGAGATCGAGATCATCAACCAGTTCTCGGAGTTCTCCAATCACCTTGGGCACTATGCGGTCACCGGTCCTGCCCTCGAGCGGGTGTTCGAGCACGCCACAGCTGGTACTGGCTCCGCCCGACTTGCGGCCTATGTGTCCGCATCGGGTTCGGCCGGCACACTCGGTGCTGGCGACTACCTCAAGGACACGCTCGGAGCCCGCATCGTGGCGGTCGAGGCGCTCGAGTGCCCGACACTGCTCGAGAACGGCTTCGGCGATCACAACATCCAGGGCATCGGTGACAAACATGTGCCGTTGATCCACAACGTGATGAACACCGACGATGTCGTTGCGGTGAGCGATCGCTCGACCGATGCGCTCGACGCCCTGTTCAACACCGATGCGGGACGCAGCTACCTCGTCGATCGGGTTGGTCTCGCTCCCGGGTTCGTCGAGGCGCTGCAGCACCTGGGCTACTCCTCGAGCTGCAACGCCCTTGCCGCGATCAAGATCGCAAAAGAACACGATCTCGATCGCGACGACGTCATCGTCACCGTCGCCACCGACGGCTCCGAGTTGTACGACGCCGAACGAGCCGAATACTTGGCAATCCAGCATCCCGAGGGCTACGACTCGGTGGCGGCGGCCGCTGATTTCGGGCGTGAACTCGAGGCCGGCGATACCGCGCAACACCTCGAACTCACCGAGGCAGAGCGGCGGCGGATCTTCAACCTGGGGTACTTCACCTGGGTGGAGCAGCAGGGCACCTCGTTCGAGGACTTCACGGCTCGAGGCGATCAGCGCTTCTGGGACGGGATGCGCCACTTCGTCGCCGATTGGGACGAACTCATCGACGAGTTCAACAACCGAACCGGCACCCGTCGCGACGACTGATCGTGGCCGACGCTGCACTGTCGACCTTCGAGCGTCATCTCGACCTCCTCGACCTGGGGCGCGCCCGGTCGGCACGAGAACGCGAATTGGTGGTGGCGGCCATCCGACGGCTCGACGTGTCCGTTGCCGAGCGCGAGGGTCATGGCTTCGCCCCCACACCGTTCGAACCCGCAGTCCCCCTCGCCAAGGCGGTGGGTCTGCCGGCCGGCACCGAACTGTGGGTGAAAGACGAGACCGGCAACGTCTCGGGCTCGCACAAAGGTCGGCACCTGTTCGGTGTCGCCGTCGGTGAGGCATTGAAGCCGAGCGGCAGCGGGCCGTGGGCAATCGCGTCGTGTGGCAACGCAGCCTTGGCAGCCTCGGTCGTCGCTGCGGCTGCCCGACACTCGCTCGAAGTGTTCGTCCCGACCTGGGCCGATGATGCCGTGGTCGCCGAGATCGAGGCGACCGGCGCCGGTGTGACGAGGGTCGAACGAGCGGCGGGTCGGCTCGGTGACCCAGCCCACCACGCCATGGTCGATGCCATTGGAGCGGGTGCCACCGCCTTCTCGTGCCAGGGCACCGAGACGCCGACCACGATCGACGGCGGTCGCACCATCGCCTTCGAGATGGTCGAGACCCTTGCCGCTCATGATCACCCGACACCTCCCCACCTCGACCGATTGTTCGTCCAGGTCGGTGGCGGCGCGCTGGCGACCGCAGTCGTGACCGGTCTCGCCCGCTGCGATCTCGCAACGATGCCGACCGTCCATGCCGTCCAGCCACTCGGGAATCATCCGCTGGTGCGGGCATGGGACACCGTCGTCTCGGAACTGCTCGACGCCCCGCCTGAGCCCACCATCACCGGCCGCTTGACGGCAGCGGCAGAACTCGGCCGGATCGTCGACGACGCCCGGCGAACGATCACCCGTCGGCTTCGTTCCGACCCGGCCCGATACATGCGGCCCTGGCCCGATGAGCCGGAGTCGTATGCGACCGGGATCCTCGACGACGTGACCTACGACTGGATCCCCATCATCGAGGCGATGCTTGCAACTGGGGGAGCGCCGGTCGTGCCGTCGGAGGCGCAGTTGCGACGTGCGCATGCGCTTGCGCACGACCACACCTCGATCCCAGCCTGTCCGACGGGCGCGGCAGGGCTCGGTGGGCTTCTTGCCGTGGTCGAGGCTGGTGCAAGTCCGGATCAGCATGAGCGGATCGCCGTGATTTTCAGCGGTCATCAGCGTGCCGGTGACCCGTTTCCGACCTGATCCGGGTCGGCGACGACGCACAGCGATACGGTCGCCCGATGTCCTCCACGCAGCGACGGCTCTTCACTGTTGTCGTCGCGTTGTCGGCTGCAATGGTTGCGCAGGCGTTCGGTCGATTCACATGGGGGGTCGTCCTCCCCGAGGCTCGTGACGACCTGCTCGACGGCTCCAACACGGCGGCAGGACTCTTCGGCACCCTGAACGTTTCGGCATACCTCGTCGGAACGGTCGTCGTCGCCTGGCTTGCATCGCGGTCGACGCTGGTCGGGCTGGTCAAGATCGGTCTGACCTGCTCCACGTCCGGGCTTGCGCTGGCATCGTTCACGACCGAGCCGGTTGTCTTGGCTGCGGCTCTCGTGCTGATGGGTCTTGGTGGCGCAATCATCTGGGTCCCGGTACCGGGGATCACGGCCCGAGAGTTTCCCCCGGAACGTCGCGGCTTCGCCACCGGCCTCGCCGGAGTCGGGATCGGTCTGGGCATCGTCTTCGCCGGTCGGATTGCCTCGATGTTGCGCAACGGCGATGCCGCGGTGTGGCAGACGCTCTATCGAATCGAGCTCGCAATTGCGATCTGTGTGTTCGCCGCTGCGCTCGTCGGCTTGCGATCGCAGGGTGAGCGGCCCTCGACCGCCGGTGGCTTCGGAGGGTTTGCCGCGCTGCGCCGAATCGAGGGCTGGAAGGCATTGACGTTCGCCTACTCGGCCTACGGCTTCTCGTACATCCTCGTGATCAGCTTCGTGGTTGCCCGTCTCGAGGACGATGCCGGCTGGTCGCCTGATCGAGCTGCACTCGTCTTCAGCGTCATCGGCGTGGCGATCGTGTTCGGGGGGCTGACCGTCGGCTCACTGTCCGATCGCGTCGGGCGACGACGAATGATGATGATCGCCTTCGTGTCGTGGGCGGGCGCGTCGCTCGTGTTTCTCATCGGATCGCTTCCGCTGGCGCTGATTGCCGCAGTGTTCGTCGGCATCATGTTCAGCGGGATTCCGGCAGCGATCATCGCCCATGTCGTCACCTACGCCGATGAGCAGTCGTTCGGGCCGGTGTTCTCGGCGACCACGCTGGCATTCGGGATCGCACAGGCGGTGTCACCCCAGATCGGGGGTGCCATCGCCGATTGGCGTGGCTCATTCACCCTGGTCTTCGTGATCGCCTCCGGGGTGGCCCTGCTCGGCGCCATCTCCTCCTGGTTCCTGCCGCTCGACGACGCACGCGGTCAGGCCTCCGGGTCGGCCTCGTAGATCTCGACGTCGACGATCGCGCCGTCGGTCAGGGTCGCCGTCACCGTCGTGCGGCGATAGCCCGGCCCTTCGAACTCGTCGAGTCGCTGGAGATGACGCTCGAGTTCGTCCGATTCCAGGATGTCGACGACAACAGGCGGGCCGTCGGGACTCACGGTGATCCCGTCGTACCCGTCGGCGGGACCCCACGTAATCTGGTAGGTCCAGCCCCGAACGGTGCCCGTGACCCAGGAACCCGGGATCGACCGAACCTCGTGGTGGTGGCTGCCACCCGGGCGGAGGATTCCGTACAGCGCGAGACGCACCTCATCGTTCTAGCGGGTCGCCGGCGACGAGCGCAGCACCGACAGCGACGCTGCGACGATGGCCGACGATCGCTGGTGGAGCTGAGCCCCAATGTGCTCGAGATCACCGTCGGGGCCCTGCACCTGGTGCTGGACGCCTTCGACCTCGAGATCGGTGACCTCGGCGAGGCCGACCGAGTCGAGGTCGGCATCGGGCTCCTTCGGTTGTCAGCGGAGTTGGGTGAGCGTCTCGATCGTCGCTGATGCGTCGGCGAGTTCGGCAGCACGCGCTCGGACCTCTGCGACGGCGGCTGGCAGATCGATCACCTCCGCTTCGACCACGCCCGCTTCGTGCAAGAACGCAAAGACCACGCGACTCACGGTTTCGCCGGTGGCCACCTCCACCGCTGCGGCGTAACTCGCACCCTGCAGCCGATATCTCGCCAGTTTCGTCTGGACGTCGTCGTCTCCGGCGACATGATCGGTCTTCCAGTCGACGATCACGAGACCGTCAGCGGTTCGGTACAGCAGATCGACGTAGCCCTCGATGAGTTTGTCGCCGACCGGTGCGGCGACCCACAGTTCGCGCCAGAACTCCCCGCTGCAGGCCTGTTGCGCAAGCTCGGATTCGACGGCCTGTCGGGCGAGAGCCGTGATGACGTCGGTGCGGTTGATGACTCCTTCTGCCGCAGCCTGCGCTGTTGCGGCAGCCTCGAGTCCTTCGCCGGTGGCAAGGTCCACGACCTGCAGCACGGCGTGGACGGCGCGTCCAACGGCTGTTCCGTAGCGGCCCTTCTGCCATGGGGGCAGATCGAGATCTCGTGCCCGTTTGTCGAGACCGGGATCGCCGGCCTCGGCTGCCTCGCGGGCCAAGGTGGTGGCTGACACGACCGAACGGGTCGAGGCCCGATCGAGTGCATCGTTCCTGGTGGCGAGCCACTCGTGGCGCGGCGGTATCGGCGTCGGGAGGATCGGGCCCGGGGAACGGCGAGAACCTCCCGACGGCTCGAGTGGCGTTGTCACTGCGGTGGTGAGCGCATGGTCTGCAAGCAGAGCTGCACCGGTTCGCGTCTCGGTTTCGTGGCGGTGAAGGCAGACAACGAGATGATCACGGGCGCGGGTGGCAGCCACGTACAGCAACCGCAGGCGCTCGTGCTCGGCCATCTGTTCATCGATGGCGGCCCATGCGTCATAGCTGGCGGATGTCACACTGGACGAGAGTCGTAGCGCCACCTCGCCGGTTGGAGGGAAACTGATCGACGGGCCCCGCGGCGAGTTGTTGGTTCGAGTAGTCATCCCGGCGAGCACGGTGATCGGAAACTCGAGACCCTTGGCGCCGTGGATCGTCATGATCCGAACGCTGTCGTCATCGGTCTCGGGCAGCACGGTTTCGGAGACCCGTGCGTTGTCGGCTCCCTGGAGGCGCGCCCATTGGAGATAGGCCCGGAGATCGGTCCCCCCTGCGTCCACCCAGGCCCGGGCCTGGTCGACGACGAAACGCAGTCGCCGCCAGACGTCACGGGGCGAACCGGTTGCCACAACGGATTCGAGCACACCGCGCTCGCGCACGAGTCGGTCGAGCAGTTCGGCCGGGGTGGACCAGAGCCGAGCGTCGTGGAGCTGCTGCATGTGGCGGAGGCCGGCAGCCACGGGGTGATCGACGTTCGCCTCGACGATCGGATCGCGCAGTGTGAAACGGCCGTGCAGCCCGAGACGCCAATGAGCCAGATCATCATCACCGCAGCCGTAGACGAACGAGCGGAGGGCAGCGACCGTGGCAAGTTCATCGGTCGGGTCGGCGATCGCAGTCAGCGTGAGCAGGAGTTCACGGACCTCTCTGGTTGCGTAGACGAGCGACGAGGTCTCGGCTCGATACGGCACACCGGCTTCGGTGAGGGCCGTCTCGAGCGCCGGAAGGGTGGTGCGGGCAGGGAGCAGGATGCAGATGTCGCTGGCCCGTGCATCTCGCCAGACGCCATGCTCCTCGACCTGCCACGGTGCTCGTTCGTCGAGCATCGTGATGATCGCCCCGGCCACATCGCGCGACTCGCAAGCTCGCAGTTCCTCGGCCGTCGGCTTCCCGGGGAACGGGTCGGCCCCGAGCACGGCGACCGCAGATCCGAATGGCGCGGTGTCGGTGCGATGGGCCGACAGCGAAACGTACTCAGGTTGGCTGTCGGGAGTGAAGTGGATCAGCTGCCCGAACACATGGTTGACCCATTCGATGATGGGAGCGGTGGTTCGGAAGTTCACCGTGAGCGCAGGACGATCGGCGACCCGCTCGCGCGTTGTGAGGAACACGCCGATGTCGGCTCGCCGGAATCGGTAGATCGACTGCTTGGGATCGCCGACGAAGAACAGCGCGCCCGGACGGATCGTCAGGTCGGTCCAGTCCTTGTCGCCCACGTCGGGGTCGTCGGTGGCGATGAGGGTTGCGAGTTCGACCTGGATCGGGTCGGTGTCCTGGAACTCGTCGAGGAGGAGACGGGGGTAGCGCTCGGCCAGAGCTGCGCGAACCTCGGGACCGTGGGCCCGGTCGCGCAGGAGGCGGCGAGCCCGAACGAGCAGATCGTGAAAATCGAGTCGACCGACAGTGCGTCGTTCCTCGGCAGCATGGAGCACGAAGCGGCCGATACGAGCTGCGACATGCGCAAGTGCAGCGGTGGTGACCGACGAAACAGCCTGGTCGCAGGCGGCGCGGAGATCGCTGAACGCGTTGCGAACATCGACGACGTCGATTCGCCAGTTGCCCTTGTTGCCGGCGTTGCCGACCCGGATCCTCCGGCGACCTTCTCCACGATCGCCCATGTCGTGTGCGAGTTCGAGCGCTTCGATGT
Source organism: Acidimicrobiales bacterium (assembly GCA_049437325.1). Lineage (GTDB taxonomy): Bacteria > Actinomycetota > Acidimicrobiia > Acidimicrobiales > Aldehydirespiratoraceae > UBA11606. The sequence continues at coordinate 15,264 of JBMTIM010000032.1, read as the reverse complement.
CATCGAGCGCACCGGCGATGAGGGCCCGATGATGACGCACGTCGGGAAAACGGGCGAGCAACTTGTCGTCGGGGTTGTCACAGCTGTCGGCGTAGGCCTCGACGGCGTCGAACACCTGCAGCAACTCGTCTCGGGGGAACGGGCCAGGTCGTGGCGCATCGAAGTCGAGCCGCTCTTCGACCAGGTCCCAGTTCGCCACCATCTGCAGGGTGAGGGTTCGTAGGGCGTCGAGGCGAACCCCAGCGGCCTCGAGGACGAGGAGTGTGCGAGCCATCGCGTCGTCATCGAGGAGTTCGTCGAGAAAGACTCTCCAGCGCTGCTCGAAATCGATCTGTGATCCGATCTCGTCGAGTACATCGACACCCGGCGGGAGGCCGGCCTCGACCGGGTGCTCGGTGAGGATGCGCTGAGCGAAGCTGTGCAGGGTGCCGATCGGTGCGCCGTCGAGTTGGTGGAGGGCCACGCGCGCAGCATCGGCGGCAGTCGGGTGTGCAGGGGAGGCAACGTGGGCCTCGAACCGTTGCCGTATGCGATCACGCAGCTCGGCAGCGGCCTTCTCGGTGAAGGTGATGGCGGCGATGTTCTCGAGAGGGATGGCATCGTCGATCACGAGTGCTTCCACACGGTCGACGAGTGCCCGGGTCTTGCCTGAACCCGCGCCAGCCTCGACGAAGAGCGTTCGGTCTCGGTCGGCCTGGATCCGATCGCGGTCTGCCTGGTCGACAGGGGAGTGGTCAGCCACGGTCGTCTCCCACAAGATCGACATAGTCGGCCAGGTCCGGCTGGGTGTGTTTGCGGCGCCAATCTGCGTCCTGATGTCCGAGTCCGAGGCCGTCGGGCTCGCAGAAGATGCAGTCGACCCACCGTCGGGTTGTCGGCTTGGCCGGGCGGGCAGGGAAATGGCCGGCCGCGATGCCGTCGGCGATGCGTTCGACGGTGGTGAGGGCTGTGTGCTCGATCGAGGGATCGACGTCGTAGCCGACCGCCTCGAACTCTCCTCGATCGGTGACGAACCAGTAGGTTCCGCGTTCGCCGCTGGCGTGGGTACCGAGGATGGAGCGAGCGGCGAGGGCGTACAGCACGAGCTGCAGATGGGTGCCCCCCGGCGTTGGATTCTCGGGACTGAGCCCCTTGTACCCACGCTGTGAACCCGTCTTGTAGTCGATGACGAGCACACCGTCGCCGGACGTGCGGTCGACGCGATCGATGGCGCCGCGAATGGTGATCGACCCGCCATCGGGAAGCTCGACCCCGACCGGTGGGGTGATCGACCCCGGCATGCCGAACGGCAATTCGGTTGCGATCGGTGTGCTTCCGTACGCCGCTCGCTGGCGGTCGTCGAAACGGGCGAATGTCTCGAGATCGCGATGGATGACCTGCTTGTCGTGGCCCCAGTAGACCCGCCGCCCGACCAGGCCTCGCCGTTCGAGTTTGCCCGCTTCTTCGTTGGCGATCTCGTGAAGGCGCTCGACAGATCGTTGTGGCCACGGTTGGCCCGGTGCAGGAACCGCCCCGTCGGCCATCGCCTCTGCAATCCAGCGATCGAGGATGTCGTGGACGAGTGAACCACGGACCAGCGGTGAGAGGCGGTACTGCTCCTCCGGGTCTTCGACGGGTCCGACGCCCAGGATGTGACGCACGAAGTACGCATGCGGACAACTCGCCCAGGCCTCGAGCCGAGTTGCAGATGTGACATGACCGGGGGTGCGGGGGTGGGGGATGGTGACACCACGCAGGTCGCCGTCGGTTGCGAGATTGCCGTCGAATCGGGTGTAGGCGGCAGAGAGTCGCGCAGTGAGGAGTTCGGCACCACGTCGCACGGCCGGTCGGTCGGATGGAACGAGATCGGGCGAGAAGCGATTGCCGGCTTCGACGTGATCGAGCAGTGACCGCAGGTCGTACTCGGTGACGGTGGCGGGGAAATCGCTGGTTCGAAGACCGGCGACGAACGACGGCACCTCCCGGAGCCATTGACCGGTGAGCGCATCGAGGTCCTCGGCCGACGGGCGAACACCGTCGTGGTGTTCGGTTGCGTCGAGGAGCCAGCGCGACGGCGAACGCGCTGCGTTTCGGCGCAGGTCGCCGCGCGGGAACGTATAGGTGGTGCGCTCGGCTGCGGCGACAACGGCAAGCAGGGCTCGATGATCGTCGTGGACCAGATCGGCACGTTGGGGGAGATCGGGACCGACGGTGGCGCGAACGCGATCGGGAAGGAGCGGATCGTTTCGGCGGCGGGCCGGGAACGACCCCTCGGCCATCCCGACGACGATCACCTCGTCGAGTTCGACGCCCAGGCCGAGCGACACCGGACCGACGAGCAACCCATGGCCGAAGGTGCCGTGCCGGCCGAGGTCGTCGGCCAGTTGGAGCTCGAGGGCCCGGCGAAAGGCGGCAGGGGACGGATCGGGGTCGATGCCGTCGAGATCGCCGAGTCGGTCGATCGCCGCATCAACGCGTTGTGCGGCAGCCTGCTCTTCGACCGGCCAGTCGGTTCGCAAGCGCTCGCCGCCGAGATACGTGCGCACCAGTGAGCGGCACCAGCTTGCGAGCCCCGACCAGGTTCGACCTCTGCCACCGGGTGTGAGTGCGGCGTCGAGGCCGGCGACGAACGCAGCGAGGGAGCGGGCCGACTCGGCGTTGCCGCGGAGCCGAGCCGCTCGCCATTCGAGTTCGGGGTCGCGTTCGGCGGCATCGGCGTCGCTGTCGAGATCGTCGGCCAGACGGGTGAGTCGGTGCTGCCATTGGTCGATCCCGGAGACGACGCCGGCGGCGCGAGAGGCGCGCTCCCACGCCGCAACCGGTGCAGGTCGGTTGTCGTTCCCTCGGATCGGTGCGCCGGCGAGCCAGGCAGCGACATCGTGGCGGGAGAGGTCGTGGTCGGGGAGAGCGAGCAGGGCGAGCAGTGAGCGACCGAGCAGCGAGGTGTCTGCAGTACGCACGGAGGCCCCGAACCAGTCGATCTCGGCGGCGTCGAGAGCATCGGCGAGCAGCCGGGCGTAGGGATCGCGAGTGCCGTAGAGGATCGCGATGCGTTCCAGGGGGGTACCGGATCTGGTCGCGTCGACAACGTAGCGAACAGCGTGTCGCACCTCGTCGTCGGCATCCGACACACTCAAGGCTCGGGCTGCAACTGCGGTCGGTGGCGCCATGGTGCCCGGCCAGGTGGCGCCGACCATCGTCGCCGACCGTCGTACCGCAGCGTCAGCCTCGGTATCGCCGGTGACGCCGGCGATCAGTGTGATCGGGTGGTGCTCGCCGAGCACGGCGAGCAGGCGGGCCTGGTTCGACGAAAGGCGCTGGGGCAGGAACACGATCGTCGGACCGAGATCGCGAAGAACGGGTGGGATGCCGGGAATGGTGGCGACGGCAGCCTCGACGAGGTCGTGTTCGTCGGAAAAGCGTTCGCGGATTCGTCGACGAACTGCCCGATGGATTCGCACGACGTCGGCCGTCCGGGTGGACTGGGTCGCCAGACGGTCGAGGCCGCTCGGACCGACCTCCGAGAGCGCTCGGTGGACCCGCACGAGTGCCCGCTCGGTCGCCGGGTGCTGCTCGACTCCGGTGAAGTGGCCAGGATCCTCTGCCAAGACAGCTCGAACCGCCCCAGCAAGAACGGGGGTGGAGACGGGGCGACGACCGCCGGCAGCGACCGCTCCTGCGCCGAGGAGTTCTGCCAGCCGATAGGGGGTGAGGAAAGTGACGGCAGCAACTCCTCGGCGGCGTCCGAGGGCACGGCGGGCGGCGATCCCGACCTGGTTCGACGACACGACAACCGACACCGGTGCAAGCCGGTCGGTGGCCTTGTGCCGGTCGATCGCGGCTGCGAGTGCGTCGTGCGCACGGCTGCCGTAGGGAGTCGTCGTGATGTCGATGGTCATCCGTGCCCGATCGTAGGCAGGAGGAGTGACACCGGCTCGTCGTCGAGGGTCAGCCTCGGTCGCTGAGGTCGTACTCGGCAACCATCATGGGATGGTCGTCACCGAGACGGGCGAGGGGACGGGCCACCTCGACCCGACCGGACGGTCGGCACCCGCTCCCAGTCACCCCGACGACCCCATCACCGAGCTCGGCTCGGAACCGCTCAGCGGCGGCCTGCAGCTGCTCGACCACCTCGGGATGCTCCTTCGCAATGTCGGTGGTCTCGCCGATGTCGGCTCGGAGGTCGAAGAGTTCGGCGATGACCGTGCGCTCACGGCCCGAGCGCTGAACCAGACGGAGCTTGTAACGGTCGTTGCGCACGGCCTCGAGCATCGTGCCGCTGTAGTAGGCGAAGGTCTCGTGGGGGGATGCAGCACCTCCGGTGAGGACCGGAGCGATGTCGCGTCCATCGATGATTGTGTCGTCCGGTACTGCGGTGCCGGCCCAGCCCGCCAGGGTCGGGAGCAGGTCCATGGCGGTCAGGAGTTCGTCGCACTCGACACCGGCCGGGACGATCCCGGGCCACCGGACGATGGCGGGCACCCGGATCCCGCCGTCGCTCGTGCGTCCTTTTTTGCCGCGGAGCGGGCCGTTGCTGCCCTCACCGGGTCGGCAGAGCGCACCGTTGTCGCTGGTGAAGACGACGATGGTGTCGTCGACGAGACCCTGTGCCTCGAGTTCGTCCATGACGACACCGGTCGCCCAGTCGATTGCATGAACCGCAGCGCCGTACGGCCCATTGCGCGACCCCTCGTGGAAGGTGTCTTCGACATAGAGCGGAAGATGCACATGCATGTGTGCGAAATACAAGAAGAAGGGCCGATCGGCGTTCTCTCGGATGAACTCGACCGAACGTTCGACGTAGCGCCGGGTCAGCATGGTCTGGTCGGGCTGTGTCTCGACGACCTCACTGTCGTGCATGAGCGGGAGCGGTGGATAGGGGATCACCGGTGGGAGGGTGTACCCGGCTGCAATCAACTGGGCGCCGTGTTCTTCGACGAGACTCGACCCGTGCTGGATGCCCATGTCGTTGCTGTACGGCAGCCCGAACCACCGATCGAAGCCGTGGTTGGTGGGGAGGAACTCGGGCTGATCGCCGCAGTGCCATTTGCCGATGATCTCGGTTGCGTACCCGGCGTCCTGCAGGACCGACGCAATGGTGTGCTCCGACGGGGAAAGGCCGCATGCGCTGCCGGGAAAGAGGACGTGGAGTCCGTCGAAGTCGTCGAACCCGATCCGGGCCGGGTACGAGCCGGTGAGCAACGCCCCCCGCGACGGTGTGCAGACCGGAGACCCCATGTAGAACGAAAGCAGCCGAGTGCCTTCGGCTGCGAGCTGATCGATTCGCGGCGTGTCGTGCACCTCGGAGCCGTAGCAGCCGAGGTCGCCGTAGCCGAGATCGTCGCAGTTGATGAGCACGATGTTGGGTCGGCGGGTCATGGCCGAAGGCTACGGGGAGTCGGGAGGTGCGACGAAGTCGATGAGTTCCTCGACGGCCGCGAGGAGAGGTGGTTCCAGATCTTTCCAGGTCGTGACCTTGCCGAGGATGTGTTTCCAGAACGCGGCCGGGGTCGTGTTCACGCCGAGCGCGGTGATGACTCCATCTTTCCAGGGCTGGCCCTTCGGTACGTCGGGCCAACGATCGATGCCGATGACCGACGGCTTCACCGCCTGCCAGACGTCGACGTAGGGGTGGCCCCTGACAAGGACGTTCGGATCGGTGATCGTGTCGGCGATGCGCTGTTCCTTGGAACCGTCGACGAGATGGTCGAGCAGCACTCCAAGCCGGCGGCGCGGCCCGGGCCGGAAGCCACGGACACGCTCGGCGAGATCGTCGGCGCCGTCGAGCTGTTCGACGACCACCCCTTCGACACGGAGGTCGGCACCCCAGACCTTTTCGACGAGTTCCGCGTCGTGGATCCCTTCGACCCAGAGCCGACTGGCGCGGGCAACCCGGGCGGGAACATCCCCGACGTCGATCGATCCGCTTGCGGTGACGCCCGGTGCTCTGGTCGTGTCTGTCGGGACGACGAGCCGACACGGTACCCCCTTGCCGTCGATCGCAGCACGAACAGAGCCATCGCGGTAGGCGACGGTGTGGTCCTTGCCGTAGCGGTCGCGCAGCACGAGGCGCGGGGGCGCAAAATCGATGAGTGCACCGACGACGCCAGTCGTTCGGTCCTCGAGCACCGTGCCGCGGCGGGCGGCGACGATGGGATAGTCGGGTCGACGTGACCGGCTTGCGTCGAGATCGATCGGGCCGTCGTGCACGTGACGACGGTAGCGCCTCCAGCAATCTCAGAGTGATCACTCTGGGAGCAGTAGCTCTCATTGTTGGATAGCATCGAGGCTGTGGAGTATCTCGTCGAGGAACTCGCCGATGCCGCGAGCGTCGCCGTCGACACGGTGCGCTATTACCAGCGTGAAAAATTGCTGCACGCACCGCGTCGGGAAGGACGGCGCGTCTTCTACGACGACGGGCATCTCGACCGCATCCGCCAGATCAAGAGCCTCGCCCAGCAGGGCTTCAGTCTCGCCCAGATCCGCGACCTGTCGACTGCCGACGCATCCGGGCTGCTCGTCGAACTTGCCGATCAAAATGCCGTCGACCCTGATCTCGACCGGCGTGAGCTCGCCCGTCGGGCCGACGTGCCCGAGTTCATCGTCGACGTCGTCGTCAGCGCCGGACTGCTCACCCCCGTCGGTGACGGCGACGAGCAACGGTTCGCCGCTGATGCAGTCGACATGCTCGTCGCTGCCCGCACGCTCGTCAGCGAGGGTGTGTCGCTCGAAGAACTCACCGCCCTCGCCATGCGCCACGCAACCCACATCGAAGACGTCGTCGACGATGCGATCGAACTGTTCAAGCGCAACAGTGACGCAAAGGGACGGGACCGCAACGACTTGGTCGGCCTCATGCACCGACTGGTGCCCGTGGCGTCACAGCTCGTCGGCAGTCACTTCGAACGCACACTGCGGACCCGAGCGCTGGCTCGACTCGGCGACGACACGTCGGTCGGTGGCGGTGTGGTGGTCTTTGCCCGAAAACTCGACGAGCGGGTCGATCCGGTGGCGGTCTACGGCGCTGCAGTCGACCACTACCGATCCCTGTGGGTCCGGCCCGACGACGGGTTCGCCCTCGTTGCCCTCGGCGCCGCCGAGGTCATCGAACCCCATGGTGACTCCCGCTTTTCGGCTGCGTCGGCTGCACGGGCTGCGCTCGGGGCGCGAATCCGTCGGCATGGCCCGGCCCACGCGCCGGCGCCGGTCCTCGTCGGGGGCTTCTCGTTCTCGTGCGGCAACCAGACCCGCGATCCTGACTGGACCGGATTCCCCGACGCCCGCTGGATCCTGCCCGAAGTGACCGTCGTCGACCGATACGACGGCTCGTGGTTGCTTGCCGCCACGACACTCGCAGAGGGCGACGACGAGACGGTGGCGCTCGACCTGCTCGAAGCCCGACTCGAAGAGATGGCATCGGCTCCACCTCCCGTTGCGCCGATGGTGGGCGAGATCGTGGCCGGTGACATCGTCGACAGCGATCCCGACTACGAGCGCCTCGTCGCCGACGGCATTGCCGAGATCCGGTCGGGGGCGCTCGACAAGGTTGTTCTGGCCCGGACGCTCGTGCGGGGTCCCGTCGCTACCGCCGCTGTTCTCGGCGGGCTGGTCGACCGGTTTCCGGCGTGCGCAACCTTTGCGTTCGGTGTCGGCGATCGGACCTTCATCGGTGCCAGCCCCGAGCGGCTCGTCACCCTCGACGGGCGTGAGGTTTCGACCGTTGCGCTCGCCGGCACCATCGGCACCGGCACGGACGATGCGAGCGATGCAGCACTCGCCGCCGAGATGCTCGCATCGTCGAAGATTCGGTCCGAGCATCAATTCGTCGTCGACGACATCACCGCCCGGTTGGCCACGCTGGGCCTCGTGGGAGAGACCCCCGACGAGCCCGAGATCATGCGGCTCGCCCGAGTGCAGCATCTGCGGACACCGATCACGGCTCGGGTCGAGCGTCGTGCCGGCGGAGTCAGCGACATGGACGTCCTGCGAGTGGCGAACGTGCTGCACCCGAGTCCTGCCGTCGGTGGCACCCCGTCTGACCCGGCGGTTGCGTGGTTGCGGGAGCACGAAGACTTCGATCGTGGCTGGTACGCCGCACCGGTGGGGTGGTGCGATCTCGACGGCAACGGGGAACTCCGGGTGGCGCTGCGGTCCGCCCTCGTCGACGAGTCGCAGGTCATCCTGTTCTCCGGCGCCGGCATCGTCGCCGACTCGGTCCCCGAAGACGAGCTCGCAGAAACATCCGTGAAGCTGCGAGCTCTGCTCGACGTGATGGAGTCGGCCGCCGAAGGGAGCGACGCATGACCGATCCCACGTACGACCCGATCGCCGCTTTCGCCGGCACACTCGCCTCCCTCGGTGTGCGTGACGTCGTCATCTCTCCCGGGTCGCGCTCGACGCCCCTGGCGGTTACGTTCCACGCCCACCCTGGCCTCCGGACCCACATCCAACTCGACGAACGTTCGGCCGCCTTCTTCGCACTGGGGCAGGCCCGCGCCTCGGGCCGACCATCGGTGTTGATATGCACCTCGGGCACGGCCGCAGCCAACTACCTCCCGGCGGTGGTGGAGGCGAACCACGCTTGCGTGCCGATGATCGTCTGTAGCGCCGATCGACCACCCGAACTGCGCGACTGGGGCGCAGGTCAGACCATCGACCAGGTTGGGATCTACGGCACCAATGTCCGGTGGTTCGCCGACCTGCCGGTCCCCAGCGACTGGTCGGAGTCGGCAGCCCGGCTGACAGCGATGCGGGCCCACGACGCAGCGATCGGAACACGGCGCGGGCCGGTCCATCTCAACTGGCCACTCCGCAAGCCACTCGAACCGGTGGCCGGGGTGCCGGTCCGGTTCTACGAGCCGGCCCCAACGTCGACGACCGAGCCGGTGTCGACCCCAGCCGACGGGCTCTTCGACGGCGACGGTGTGATCGTTCTTGGCCCCGATGCGGCGAACGGCATCGATGCCCAGTGCGAGCTTGCGCGCGTCGCAGCACAGGTCGCACGATCGAAAGGGTGGCCGCTGATCGGTGAACCCCTCTCCCAGGCCCGTTCACAGGATGCGCTCGAAGCATCGGAACACCTCCTCAAACACCCGGCCGTCGACCGCCTTCGTCCCGATGTCGTCGTTCGGGTCGGCGGAGCGACCACAACCGCGCCGGTCAATCAGTGGCTCGAACGGATCTCACCCGAACGGGTGGTGTTGATCGATCCCGAGCAGCGTTGGCACGACGCGTCCTTCACCACCACCCATCATCTGACGGCGTGGCCCGCAGACGTCACCGGGCCACCGTCCGACCCCGGGTGGCTGGCCCGCTGGCGAGCACTCGACGCGGCAGCGTCACAAGCCATCGAGCGGGTCGTGTCCACGTCAGGTCGCACCAGCGCATCGGTCGTCCGCGATCTCTGTGACGCGCTTCCCGGCGGCGCAGTGGTCATGACCTCGAACTCGATGCCGCCTCGAGATCTCGACTCCTATGTCAGGTCTGACACGCCACTCGTCTTCGTAGGTAACCGCGGCGCCGCCGGGATCGACGGAATCACATCGACCGCGCTTGGGGTGGCGACCCAGGTCGACACACCGGTCGTCGTCTTCACCGGCGACCTTGCACTGTTGCACGACATCGGTGGTCTGCTCGGGGTCGCCCGGAGCGGTGAACACCTCACGGTGGTGTGCATCGACAACGACGGCGGGCAGATCTTCTCGATGCTGCCGATCCACGGCCGGATCGGGGCCGACGCATACGACACGATCTTTCGAACCCCACACGGGGTCGATCTCGGTTGCCTCGACGGGATGGCTGGGGTCGACGCCACCGTCCTCGAACCCGATGACGATCTGGGCCGGGCAGTGCAGCTGGCCGTGGCGAAGACCGATCCGGGTGTCGATCTCCTGATCGTGCGGATCGATCCCGAGCGCGACATGGCGGCTCGCACCGCCGTGCGAAGCGCAGTGGGCGAGTCGATCACACCATGACGCCAACGGTTGTGCTTCACGGGTTCACCGGCGATGCCGGAACCATGGAGCCGATCACGTCTCGCCTTGCTGGCCCGGTCGACGTCCCGGATCTTCCCGGTCATGGCTCAGGTCCCCATCCGGCCGATGACTCGGCGTACTCGATCGACGCGATGGCCGATGCCGTGCTGGCTCGACATGCAGTGCCATTCCACATGGTCGGGTATTCGATGGGTGGTCGAATCGCGCTCACTGCGGCGTGTCGACATCCCGAACAGGTGCGCTCCCTGAGCCTGATCGGGGCTTCGGCAGGACTTCTCGATCCCGACGAACGCGCGGCGCGGGCGAGTTCCGACGATGTGTTGGCCGCTCAGATCGAGTGTGATCTCGAGGGGTTCGTCGACAGCTGGATGGCGAACCCGTTGTTCGCGACGCAGGCCCGGCTCGGCAGGGATGCGCTCGCCGCGGCTCGAGCACAGCGACTCGGGAACGACCCCGTCGCGCTGGCGAGGAGCCTCCGGGCCAACTCGACGGGCCGGATGCGCCCTCTTCACCACGATCTCGCCAGGTGCACGATGCCGGTGGCTCTCATCGCAGGAGCGGACGACGAGAAATTCGTGGCGATCGCCCGAGAACTCGCCGCTGCGCTCCCATCGGCAACGGTCCATGTCGTCGAGGGTGCGGGGCACGCCGCTCACCTCGAGCAGCCCGACGCCGTAGCCGCAGCGATTCTTGCCACCCAGAGCCGGGCGTGACCCTCGAACTGACTCCCTACGAGCTGCGTCTCGTGTCGCCGATGGTGACGTCGTATCGGTCGATCGAGTCGCGGCGAGGTGTGCTGGTGTCGCTCGACGAGGCCGGGTCGGTCGGTTGGGGCGACGCGTGTCCGATGGCGGGCTGGTCGAGTTCGTCGATCGACGACGTGGTCCACCACCTCACTGTGACGGCGGCGGACGTCGATCCTGACGGCGTCGGTCACGCACTCGACATGCTGGAAGCTGTTCCCGAGGCGCGAGCAGCACTGGCCGGCGCGTTCCACGATCTCTCGGCCCGTCGTGCGCGGGTCCCGCTTGCGTCCCTCCTCGCCCCCACTGCCATCGACCGGGTGCGTGTCAACGCAACGATCGGGGCGGCAGCGACCGACCGGGCCGTGCACGACGCGTCGCAGGCGGTCTCTGCCGGTTTCACTGCGCTGAAGATCAAAGTTGGCGCTGCCTCACCCGACGACGACGTGGCGCGGGTCGGTGCGATCCGGCGTGCGGTCGGCGACGAGGTCGAGATTCGTCTCGACGCCAACGGCGCCTGGGACGTCGAAACGGCAATCGCCGTGCTCGACCGACTGGCCGACAGCGACGTGGCGTTCTGCGAAGAACCCACGGCCGGAATCGACGCGATCGCAACCGTCGGTTCACGAAGTGTCGTCCCCGTTGCGGTCGACGAGTCGGCTCGCACCATCGACGACATCATCGAGGCCCTCGGTACCGGCTCGATCCAGGTCGTGGTGGTGAAACCGCAAGCGCTCGGTGGTCCTGATCTGGCGATGCGGGCTGTTGACCTTGTGCATGCGGCGCAGGCGACGGTTGTCGTCACCTCGATGATCGACAGTGCGATCGGGGTTGCCCACGCGGTGCACGTCGCAGCGGCGGTCGGCACCGAGGTCGCACACGGGCTGGCGACGTCACCGTTGCTCGTCGACGACGTCGCCCCGGCCCTCCCGATCGTCGACGGCCATGTCCTGGTTCCGACGGGGCCCGGTCTCGGCGTGAGTCCTGTCTGACCCGCCGGTACCCTCCCCGCCGTGGATCTCTACATCTTCCGTCACGGTCGCCCTGTGCGGCAGGTGGTCGACGGCCGGTCGGGGGCCGCAGCTGATCCCGAACTGTCTGATCTTGGTCGACAGCAGGCAGCACGAGCCGCCGACTTCTTGCGCGACCATGAGATCCATCATGTGGTGTCATCGACGATGCTGCGTGCCCACCAGACCGCCCTGCCCACCGCCGACATGCTCGGCCTCGGGATCGAACAGATCGATGATCTCAAAGAAAGTGATCACGCCTCGAACATCTACGTGCCGCTGGAGGAACTATCCCCCGACGATCCCGACACTGCGCATTATTTCGACACCGACGCGCTCGAAGACCATGTGTTCAGCGAGGGCCTCGAGGCCTTCGAGGCGCGTGTGCACCGTGGATTCGAACACGTCATCGCGACCAACAAGGGACGACGCGTGGCGGTGTTTTGTCATGGCATGGTGATTGCGGTGTACCTGAAAACGATCATGGGACTCGAAGACGTCTTTGCCGTGCGGGCCGACTACTGCGGTCTGACCCGGGTGCAGGCGAGCAGCACCGGCGTGCGGTCGGTCCGTTCGTTCAACGAAACCCATCACGTCAGCGATCTCATCGAGTGGTGACGGTGGTCGTCGGCATGTGCCTCCTACGATCGCCGTCATGAGTCTCACCCTCGTCGTGATGGCGGCCGGCCTCGGATCGAGGTTCGGCGGCACGAAACAACTTGCCGTGGTTGGCGACGGCGGTGAAGCGTTCCTCGATTTCGCCATAGCGGATGCGCTCGCTGCAGGCATGGAGAAGGTCGTTCTGATCGTGCGCAGCGACATCGAGGACGATCTACGACGCCACGTGTCTGCGCAGCATCCGGAACTCGACGTCGCCTATGTGCTGCAAGACACCCATGGTCCGAGCCGGAACAAGCCGTGGGGAACGGCGCACGCGGTGCTCACCGCCGCGCCCGAGGTTCCCGACCGATTCTGCGTGGTCAACGCAGACGACTACTACGGCCGCTCCACATTCGCAGCGTTGGCTACAGCAGCCACGGACCTTCCCGACGACCGAGCCCTGCTTGCCGGATTCCGACTCGGTCAGACATTGCCCGAGATCGGCGAGGTCTCACGCGGGATCTGTGGTGTCGACGGCACCGAACTCGTCTCGCTCGTGGAGACCCATGGCATCAGTCGCGGAGATGATGGGGTGATCACCTCGAGCGATCCAGCCGGCGTTCTCACCGACGATGCTGTCGCATCGATGAACTGTTGGGTCTTTGCGCCGTCGCTGTTCGGTCATCTCGCAACCGAGTTCGATCGGTTCATTGCCGAACACGGCCACGAGGAGACGTCGGAGTTCCTCCTGCCCACCGTTGTCGACAGCCTCCGCACCGCCGGCACCTATACGGTCGGCATCGTGCCGACCGACGAACCCTGGGTCGGTGTGACCAACCCGGACGACCTCGAGATCGCCCGTCGGCGAATCGCAACCGTTCGGACCTGAACGTCGGACCGTGCATCCGGTAGGCACGTCAGCCCACGAGTCAAACCGGTGCGCCGTCGACCGTGAGGGTCACCCTTGACGGATAGAACGACACGAACCCGGCAATCTCGGCCGACTCGGGAATCGGCTCGTCGTACCCCCACACGATGTCGGGGTGCTCGGTCCCCTCGACCGTGACGGTCCAGTAGCGGGCGTCACCCTTGTACGGACAGTGCGTCGACGTGTCGGTCGGCGTCAGCAACTCCGACCGGATGTCCGCAAACGGGATGTAATAGCGAGGCGGCAGATTGGTCTCGAAGAGGATGCGGGCGCCGGTGGTGTCGGCCACCACGGTGTCGCCGACCGCGACGACGACACGGGAAGCAGTGGAGGTGATGCGCTCGACCGGCATGCGGTGGTCAACACCGCGCCTTCGGGATTGATTCCCGCTGCGTGCCACACTGCAGGCATGTTCGCCCCCGTCGTCACCCGTCACGCACCCAACGCCATGGTCTCGACCATCGACCATCTCGCAACCCAGGCCGGTGTCGATGTGCTGCGTGATGGTGGTTCGGCGGTCGACGCTGCGATCGCCGCCAACGCCGTGCTTGCGGTCACGTGCCCCAACATGTGTGGGATGGGCGGCGACCTCTGGGCGCTGGTGCACCACACCGACGGACCACCGGAGGCCCTCGACGCGAGCGGCATGGCCGGGTCGGGCGCCGACCCCGACGCGGCTCGTGCCGAAGGTCTGACGATGATCCCGCTCAAAGGGAACATCCGGGCGGTGACCGTGCCCGGTGCAGTCGACGGCTGGCTGGCGTTGCATGCCCGCCACGGGCGACTGCCGCTCGATCGAGTGCTGGCCGACGGCATCAGGCATGCAGAGGAAGGGTTTCCGATGCACCCGCTTCTTGCCCGGAGCCTGCCGGTGGTGGCCGACGTTGCGAACAACGACTTCCCCTCCTCGGCCGACACCGGTGACGTGATCCGTCGACCGGGCTCGGCGAGAACGCTTCGCGCAATCTCCTCGGAAGGTCGCGCCGGTTTTTACGGCGGAGAGTTCGCGGCCGGTTTGCTCGAGGTCGGACCCGACGAGTTTTCGCCGTCCGATCTCGACATCGATCAGGCCCGCTGGGTCGACCCGATCTCGGTCGACGCCTTCGGTCACTCGATCTGGTCGGTCCCGCCCACGAGTCAGGGCTACCTCACCCTGCTGTCCGCTGCGATCGCCGATGGCTTCGACATTGTCGACGACCCGGCGGGCACGCATCTGCTCGTCGAGGCTGCGATCCATGCCTCCTTCGATCGACCCACGCAACTGTTCGACGGGGCCGACCCGGCGATCCTGCTCGGAGCAGATCGGGTCGCAGCACGCCGGGCCGCTATCGATCCCGACCATGCTGCAGACCTGGCGACCCCCACCTTCGACGGCGACACCACCTACCTGTGCGTGATCGATCGAGACGGCATGGGGGTCTCGCTGATCAACTCCAACGCCTCGGGGTTCGGCGCCCACATCATCGCCGGCTCGACCGGCATCTTTCTGCACGACCGAGGGTTGGGCTTCTCGCTCGAACCGGGCCATCCGGCCGAGTACCGGGCGGGTATGCGGCCACCCCATACGCTGGCTCCGGCGCTGGTGACCCATCCCGACGGTCGCCTTCGGAGCGTCCTCGGCACCATGGGAGGAGACGCCCAACCGCAGATCGTGCTGCAGATGCTCGCCAGTCTCCTGTTGTTCGATCAGGATCCGGGACGGGCGGTCGGCCGGGGCCGGTGGCGGATCGCGTCCGACAGTGGATTCGACACGTGGCGGCCCGATGTCGGGCGCCGGGTCGAACTCGAGGAGCACGTACCGGCGGCGGTCGCCGAGGGCCTCGCTGCCCGCGGGCACCGGATCGCCGAGGTGGAGGCCGGCAGTGCATTCGGCCACGCCCATGCGATCGAGATCACCCGGCACGGCACGGTGGCGGGAGCCGCCGACCCTCGAGCCCTCACCGGTGGCGCGTTCGGCTTCTAGTCGACCCAGTCGAGGGCCGAGGACGGTGGCGCCGATGGAGGGCCGA
>JBMTIM010000031.1:0-37234 GCA_049437325.1 Acidimicrobiales bacterium | reverse complement strand
CTCACCTTCATGTCCGGCAACTCGATCCTCGGTGCAGCCGAGGAGGCCGAGAAGGCATGGCGCGACGGGGCTCGCCCAGCTGTCGGTCGATTCCGCTACACCCCTCCACCCACCGAGCAACTCGATCCCGAAACCGGCCGAGGAACCCCGAACTTCTGCTACGGCTACATGGCGCAGTGCATCGAGGTCACCGTCGACATCGAGACCGGCCACATCCGCGTCGACCGAGTCACCAGTACGCACGACGTCGGCAAGGCGATCAACCCGAGGCTCGTGCGCGGCCAGATCGAGGGTGCCGTTGTCCAGGCCCACGGCTATGCACTGTCCGAAGATCTCCAACTTCGCGACGGCATGATCACCAACCCTCGCTTCTCCGGGTACCTCATTCCCGGCATCGGCGACATCCCGACCGTCGTCGACAGTCAGATCCTGGAACTCGCAGATCCTCTCGGGCCGTTCGGCGCGCGCGGCGTGGCTGAGATGCCGTTCATCACCTACGCACCAGCGCTCACCGCAGCCGTGTACGACGCCACCGGCGTCTGGTTCGATCGGTTCCCCCTCACCCCAAGTCGGGTGCTGGCCGGCCTGCGGGCCAACGGTTGACCTCGACCATCGGCGCGCTCGTCGGTTAGCGGCCCGGCCAGTTCGGGGCTCGACGCTCGAAGAACGCTGCGAGACCTTCGCTGCGATCTTCGCTGGCCATGATCGTGTCCTTTGCCACGGTTGTGGCTGCCCAACCGGCTTCGTCACCAGCGGCGAACACGGTGTCGAGCGCAGTGAGCGTTGCTCGGACGGAGGTGGGGGCGTTCATCGCAGTCCGAGCGGCAAGGCCGACCGCAGCATCGACGGCGAGGCCCGGTGCAACGATCTGGTTGACGACACCGAGTCGTTCCAGTCGTTCGACCGAGATCGGGTCACCGGTCAGCAACATCTCACGAGCGACGTTGAGTGGGAGCGCTCGCGGGACCCGGAACAGACCGGCGCTGGTGGCGACAAGGCCGCGCCGCACTTCGGGCAATCCAAAGGTGGCCGTCGTCGATGCGACGATCATGTGACACGCAAGGGCGATCTCGAAACCTCCTCCGAGCGCTGCGCCTTCCACCGCGGCCACGATCGGTTTGGACGATCGGCGTCGGATGATTCCGTACTCGCCACCTCGGGCCGTGGGCTCGCCAGACCCCTCGGCGATATCGGTGCCTGCGCAAAAGACCTGCTGGCCACCGGCAAGCACCGCAGCCCGTGCGGTCGGATCGTCCTCGATCTCGTTGAGTGCCGAGTCGATCGCCTCGGTCATCTCGGCATTGATCGCGTTGCGTTTCTCGTCGCGGTCGAGTTGGACCACGACGACACCGTCCCTGCGCTCCAGCGTGACCGGCACGTCGGTGTCAACCGTTCTTTTGGAGTTCTCGCTTGAGCACTTTGCCGGCCGGATTTCTCGGCAGCGCATCGATCACGTCGACCCGTTCGGGTAGTGCCTGGTTCCGGAGTCCAGCAGCCCTCAGGAACGCCCCGATCGATTCGACCGTCGGTGACGCACCGGCGGTCGGCACGACGGCAGCCACCACCCGCGCTCCGGTCTGTTCGGCGGGCACACCGAACACGGCGACATCGGCGATCTCGGCGCACGCGTAGAGGAGGTCTTCGACCTCCTTCGCCGAGATGTTCTCGCCGTGACGAATGATGATGTCTTTGAGGCGACCGGTGATCGTGACGTAGCCGTCCTCGTCGATCACGCCGAGATCGCCGGTTCGGAAATACCCGTTCGCATCGAAGGCCTCGGCATCGAGTGACGAATCGACGTACCCCAGCATGACCTGTGGGCCCTTTGCCCGCAGCTCGCCTTCGACGCCGGGAGCGCAGAGCGACTCGTCGTCGGCCACTGCGATCAGATCGACACCCGGCATCGCTCGGCCCTCTGACACTGCGATTTTCTCGTCGGGGTCGGTCACGTCGAGATTGGTGAGCACTGGAGCCTCGGTGAGACCCCAACCAGAGCACACCCCGACTCCACCAAGTTCGTTCACGACCCGATGGTGCAGTGCGGGCGGGATCGGTGCACCACCGCCCGGACAGACCTTGAGCGTCGGAAAGAGCGGACCCTGACCGGCCTCGGTCCGACGCGCTTGCGCAGCGAGGTACATGAGGAAGAAGGGAGTGCCCGTCCCGGCATGGGTGCAGTCATGTTCCGACAGGAAATCGATGGTGGCGACCGGATCGACCGTCTCGTCGAGCAGGTGCAGGCACCCCGTCTGCAGCGCCATGAACAACAACCCGAGCCCACCGATGTGGGGGAAGGGGAAGGTCAGCGAATACCGATCGCCGGCCTGCACATCGAGGCGCTGGCCGAGCGCGTAGGGAAAGGCAGCGACGGTCTGATCGGTGTGACGAGCGCCCTTCGGATCAGCCGTGGTGCCGGAGGTGTAGGTGAGCCAACGCACGGTGTCGGGGGCCGGTGGCACAGGCGCAGGCAGCGACGATGCGTCACCGGTCGGAACGTTGCCGGGCGTGAAGACCAGCGTGCGGAGACCGGGCTGCGCCGCAGCGATCCGTTCTGCCATCGCACCGAAGTCGAAGCCACCGAAGACACCGGGGGTGATGAGCAACGTCGTATCGGCCTGCCGGCAACAAAAGCCGACCTCACGATCGCGATAGATCGTGATGATCGGGTTCTGCACGGCACCCACCCGGGCCAGCGCACCTGCGAGGACCACCGTGTCGACCCAGGTCGGCAAGATCCAACTGACCACATCGCCTTCGCCGATCCCCAGATCAGCGAAGCCGGCCGCCATCTCCTCGACCCGATGCCGATACTCGCCGTACGTGGCTGTGTCGCCCTGCCGGGCCAACAGCATCGGCAGGTCCGGCCAGTTGGCCGCGCCATGGTCGATCAGTTCGACGAGGGTCGTCGGTGGAGTACGCATGGTCGCGAACGTAGTCCGGGGCCCGGGGAGCGCGCAGGTCGTGACATCGGGCGCTGGCGGCCGAGTCGGTCCGACCGGTCAGGCGGTGGGCTGGAACCGTCGAGCAGCAGCGGTGTGAGCAGCCAACTTCTCGTCGAGATCAGGGGCGAGGAGGATGCCGGCCTCGACAACCGACGTGCCACTCACGATGGTGTGCCACGCAGCATGGGGACCGGTCCGCAGCCATCCCTCGACCAGATCGTCGAGCACGCCTGCGAAGATCGGCCCGTCGAGCTTCCAGATCGCCACGTCGCCGACGGCACCGACCGACAATTCACCGAGTTCACCTTCGCGACCGAGGCAAGCAGCGCCGCCCCGGGTCGAGATCTCGAGCACGGTGCGGGCATCCATTGCCCCAGGCCCTGACGTCAACTTCCCCTGCAACAGTGCGAGCCGAGCCTCCTGCCAGAGCGACGCCGAATCGGCAGACGACGAACCGTCACAGCCCAGACCAACCGGACACCCGGCTCGGCGAAGGGCGGTGATCGGGGCAATACCCGACGCGAGAATCATGTTGGAACTGGGGCAGTGAGCAACCCCGACACCGGCGGCACCGAGGCGCTCGATCTCCCCGGGATCGGGTGTCACGACGTGGGCACCCCAGGACCGGCTCGACATCCACCCGCAGTGCTCGAGATAGTCGACGGGACGCATGCCGAAGGTGGCGATGGCGAAGTCGTCGTCCTCGGCGTTCTCGGCCAGGTGTGTGTGCAGTCGCACGTCGAGTCGCTCGGCAAGTTCGGCAGACCGGATCATGAGGTCGGTCGACACCGTGAACGGCGAGCACGGTGCGAGCGCCACCTGCAGCATCGAGCCGTGTGACGGGTCATGGTGGCGTTCCACTGCGCGCTGCGACTCGGCGAGAATGTCGTCCTCGTCCCGCACGGCATCGTCGGGCGGAAGCCCACCCTTCGACTCCCCGAGCGACATCGAGGCGTACGTCGGGTGGAATCGCATCCCGAGATCGACGGCGGCGCGGATCTCGGCACCGAGGAGATCACCGGCCCGAACAGGATGGAGATAGTGGTGATCCGACGACGTCGTACAGCCGCTCAGCGCCAGTTCGGCCAACCCGATCCAGGCGGCCAGATACTCGGCTTCTTCGTCGATTGCTGCGGTCCACAGGGGGTACAACGACTGGAGCCAGCCGAACAACGGGGCCGAGGTCATCGGCGAATACGCCCGCGTCAGATTCTGAAAGAGGTGATGGTGGGTGTTGACCAGTCCCGGTGTCACCAGACAGCCGTCGGCATCGATCCGCCGGTCGGCCATGGGCTCGGCATCGAGGGACGAACCGACTCCGGAGATCAGCCCGTCGGTGATCGCCACCCATCCACCGGGGAGTTCACGACGTTCAGCATCGACGGTGGCGACCAGCGCTGCGTTCCGAATCAGAAGGTCGGTCATCGGGGATCAGCATCGCCCGGCTCGGGGCGAGCGAGGGCATTCAGATAGTTGTAGATCGTGATGCGGCTCACACCCATCAATTCCCCCACCGACTCGACGGCCTTGCGCAGGAGGAACGCACCGCGCTCGTCGAGCAGCCGAACCGCTGCCTGCTTGTCCTTGCGAGAAAGTTCCGAGAGTGATCCGCCGAACTGTTCTTCCACTGCTGCCACCATCTGGGCGAGGGCATCGTGGAGATCTCCGAACCGGGTCGCCGTGGGCGACTCACCGAAGCGGATCTGGACCGCAGTCGCTCCACTGGCGAGTGCAGCTCGGCTCATGTCGTGCACCGCTGTGGTGACCGCATCGACCGATCCGACGATGGTGGTGGCGAACGGACCGACGTCCGGTTCGAGTCCGTTGGCCCGACACGCTTCGAGCGCAGCCGACACGTGCGGTCCCGGAAGACCCTCGACGAACGGCTCGACCAAGAACTCGGCACGAACGGCATCCACGGCCACAGATCCACCGTAGCCGCATCTTTGACAATTTGTTAAGTTTTCCCCGATGACCGATCTTCACATCGACATCGATCGATTGATCGAGCGCCTCGCTGCGCTGGCCGAGATCGGCGCGATTGCGGGTACCGAGGGGTGCGCTCGCTTGGCGCTCACCGACGAGGACCGGGCCGGCCGCGACCTGGTCGTCTCGTGGATGCACGATCTCGAACTCGACGTCACGATCGACGGCATCGGCAACGTCGTCGGCGTGATGGCCGGCAGCATCGAGGGGGCACCGGTCATGACCGGTTCGCACATCGACACCGTCCGTACCGGTGGCCGTTATGACGGCAACCTGGGGGTGCTCGCAGGCCTCGAGGTGATCGAGACCCTTCGCATCGCGAACGTGACCCCCGACCGTCCCCTCGCCGTTGCCTTCTTCACCGACGAGGAGGGAGCCCGCTTCCCGCCCGACATGCTCGGCAGTCTCGTCTACGTCGGCGGAATGGGAGTGGAGGAAGCACACGCCATCACGGGCATCGACGGGGCCACGGTCGGCGGTGAACTCGACCGAATCGGCTACCTCGGTTCCGCACCACTGCCCGGTGCCACTCCGCATGCATTCGTCGAACTGCACGTCGAGCAAGGTCCGGTTCTCGAAACGGAGGGCCTCACGATCGGTGCCGTCACCGGGGTCCAGGGCATCAGTTGGACCGAGGTCACCGTGACCGGACAATCCAACCACGCCGGCACGACACCGATGGATCTTCGAAGAGATCCTGGCGTCGTCGCGTTCAAGGTCGGTTCGTTCGTGCACGAACTCGCCCACGAACTCGGGGCACCCCAGGTCGCCACCGTCGGCAGGATCGAGATGCACCCCAACCTCGTCAACGTGGTCCCTGCATCAGCCACCTTCACCATCGATCTGCGGCACACCGACAACGACGTTCTCCTCGAGGCCGAGGGCCGCACCAGCGACTTCCTTGCGGCGACGGCGGCGGCCGAGAACTGCACGATCGAGCAGCGCAGCCTCGCTCGATTCGACCCGGTGATCTTCGACGAGACCGTCATCTGCGCTGTCGAGGACGTCGCCACCGCGCAGGGTCATACCGTACGCCGCATGCCGTCGGGGGCCGGCCACGACGCCCAGATGCTGGCCCGGGTCTGCCCGACCGGCATGGTGTTCGTTCCGAGCGTCGGCGGTGTCAGCCACAACCCTGCCGAATACACCTCGCCCGAAGATCTGGAGGCCGGTGCAAACGTGCTGCTCCACGTGATGCTCGATTTGGCGGCGACATGACCTCTGCCCCGATCGACCACGACGCCGCGGCCCCCACCGCCCACCAGGATCGACCACCGCGCCACCTCACCGTTGCTGCCGGCCAACTCGGACCGATCAGCGCTTCCGAACCACGCACATCGGTCGTCGACCGCTTGATCGATCTGCTCGAGCAAGCCCACCGCAACGGGGCCGAACTCATTGCCTTTCCCGAACTCGCGCTCACCACGTTCTTTCCGCGCTGGTACGTCGAAGGCGACCCGGCTCTGAATCTCGACTCGTTCTACGAGACCGAGATGCCAGGGCCCGAAACCCAGCCGCTGTTCGATCGAGCGGCAGAACTCGGGATCGGGTTCGCTCTCGGCTATGCCGAACTCACCCCGGACGGACACCGATACAACACCCAGATCCTCGTCGAGCGCGACGGCTCGATCGTGGGCCACTACCGCAAGGTCCATCTGCCCGGGCATCGCGAGCACGAGCCCTGGCGCGAGTTCCAACACCTCGAGCGGCGATACTTCGAACCTGGCCCCGGCTTCGTGACCTGGAACGCCTTCGGCGGTGTCGTCGGCATGGCGACCTGCAACGATCGACGGTGGCCGGAAACCTACCGAGTCCTTGCGCTGCAGGGAGCCGAGCTCATCCTCATCGGCTACAACACGCCGAAGCACTACGCCCCCGATCCGAGCCAGAATCCGCTGCAGGGCTTCCACAACCGACTCGTGATGCAGGCGGGTGCGTACCAGAACGGCTGTTACGTGATCGGCGTCGCCAAGGGTGGCTGCGAAGAGGGGGTCGACTCCCTCGCCGAGAGCTGCATCATCGGGCCGAGTGGGATGACCCTGGCCGAATGTCACACCGAAGCCGACGAGGTCATCACGGTCGAGGTCGACCTCGCCGAGACGGCCAAATACAAAGAAACACTCTTCGACTTCGAGCGGTACCGACGCCCTGAGGTGTACGGACCGATCACCGCCCAGCGGGGCGCAACCCCACCAGAGGACCAATGATGACTGGCTTCACCGTCAACGGGCAGGCCGTCGAGGTCGGCGAGCATCACGAGCATTTGCTCGCCGCACTGCGCGACGAACTCCGCATCACCTCCCCCAAGGACGGCTGCTCCCCGTCGGGGCAGTGCGGATGCTGCACCGTACTGATCGACGGCAAGGCCCGAATCTCGTGCCAGACCTCACTCGACAAGGCCAGCGGCGCCGAGATCACCACACTCGAGGGCGTTCCCGAAGCCGAGCGGGCTCGCATGGCTGACGCATTCGCCGCGCATGGCGCGCTCCAGTGCGGGTTCTGCACCCCGGGCATCGTCATGCGCACGGTCGCCCTGCTCGGGCGCGACAAGGAAACCACCCGTGACGACGCTGCCCGCCACCTGGGAGCCCACCTGTGTCGCTGCACCGGCTATGTGAAGATCCTCGATGCGGTCGAATCGCTGGCGCAGGGTGAGACACCGGTGGCGATCAGTGCTGGTGGCGTCGGCGACCGCGGCACGAAGTACGAGGGACAGTCCCTCACGCTCGGCGATCGCGACTTCATCGACGACATGGAGCCGGACGGGTGTCTGCACGGGGCGGTTGTTCTGAGCGGGCACGCACGGGCCGACGTCCACGCCATCGATTCCTCAGCTGCGCTGGCCATGCCCGGCGTGGTCGCAGTGCTGACTGCAGCCGACGTTCCCGGTGAGCTTCGCAGTGGGCTGATCCACAAGGATTGGCCGGCATTCATCCCGGTCGGCGGCCGAACGTCGTATCTGGGCGACGTGATTGCGCTCGTGGTGGCCGAGACCCGCGCCCAAGCTCGCGCTGCGAGATCGGCGGTGGCTGTCGAGTACGGCGTCCTGCAGCCGTTCACCAACCCGGCCGACGCGCTCGGCGCCGACGAGGACGCCGTGTGGACACTCGAGGGCAACATGCTCAGCCGCTCGGCATACGCCCGCGGCGACATCGACGCTGCCTTCGAGCGAGCCACTCATATCGCACGCGCCACCTTCCAGACCCAGCGCATCGATCACGCCTTCCTCGAACCCGAGTCGACCCTGGCCGTACCCACCATCGGGCCCGACGGCGCCACCGAATCGTTGTACGTCTACTCGGGTGGACAGGGCGTGTGGGACGACCGCAACGACATTGCCCGCATGCTCGACGTCCCCACCGAACTGGTCACGGTCGAACTCGTCTCGAACGGTGGCGCCTTCGGCGGCAAGGAGGACATGTCGAACCAGGGGCAGACTGCACTCGCGGCCTGGCTGCTCGGGCGGCCGGTGAAAACCACCTTCTCCCGCGAAGAATCGTTTCTCGTGCACACGAAACGGCACCCGATCCGCATGCAGTACGAGGTCGGCTGCGATGCCGACGGCAGGCTCCTGGCCGTTCGAGCGAAAATGATCGGTGACTCCGGGCCCTACGCCTCGGTCGGCATGAAGGTGCTGGAGCGGGCTGCGGGTCACGCCAGCGGTCCGTACGTGACCGAGACCATCGACATCGAGGCGATCGCAGTACGGACCAACAACTCGGTCTGTGGAGCGTTTCGCGGGTTCGGCGCCAACCAGGCGCAGTTCGCCATGGAAGGCATGATGGATCGCCTCGCAGCCATGGTCGGCATTTCGGGATGGGAGATCCGCAGCCGCAACGTCGTCGAGCCCGGAGCCGTGTGGGGTCCCGGGCAGATCATGGATGAGGGTTGCCTCGGTGCCCGCGCCTGCCTCGATGCGGTCAAACCCGCCTGGGACGCAGCCGAAGCGGTGGGCAACCCTGTGGGCGTGGGTCTGGGGCTGAAGAACTCCGGGCTCGGCAACGGCGCACACGAGGTCAGTCGTTCGACCGTCCGCTTCGAGCCCGACGGCACCGTCGAAGTCCGCCACTGCTGGACGGAGATGGGACAGGGAATCCACACCGTCGCTCGCCAGGTCGCCGTCGAAGAGCTCGGTATCGATGCCGACCGCATCAAGGTCATCGTCGACACCACCCGTGAACTCGGTGCCGGCCAGACCACCGGATCTCGCGGCACGGTCATGGGCGCAGGCTCGGTCGCAGATGCGTGCCGCAACGCCGTCACCGGTGGCTGCGAGGTCGGGGTCGAGTACGAGGGTGTCTATGTCGTCGACTGGACCAACTCGATCAACGACGGGCTCGAGCATCCGATCATCCATTCCACGTTCGGCTACGCAGCCCAACTCGTCGAACTCGACCCCGAATCCGGCGACATCGTGAAGGTGGTTGCAGCCCACGACGTCGGCCGAGCCGTCAACCCACTGCTGTGCGAGGGCCAAATCGAAGGGGCTGTCCACATGGGTCTCGGCTATGCCCTCAGCGAGGGTTTCCCGTGCGACGAGAACGGCAAACCGCTCAACGAGACGCTTCGGTCACTCGACATCATTCGCCCGAAAGACATGCCCCCGACAGAGGTCATCCTCGTCGAGTCACCCGATCCCAACTCGCCGTACGGGATCAAGGGTGTCGGTGAGATCGGCCTTGTTCCCACCGCAGGCGCTGTCGCAGCTGCTCTCCAGTCCCATGACGGCGAGTGGCGCTGCGAGCTACCCATGCGCACTGAGAAGAACCGCGAACGGGTCAGTGCCTGGCAGTGACCACCCGGCAACCTCCCCAGCGGGCGTGACGACCGAGCACGCAGCCGCCCCGAGGTGAGATGATCGCGCCGTGACGATCACGACGCCGGGCATGGTCTGCGCCCACCACCACCTCTACAGTTCGCTGGCGCGGGGGATGCCAGCTCCACCACGCACACCGGGTGGCTTCCGGGAGGTCCTCGAGCTCGTGTGGTGGCGCCTCGACCGGGCGCTCGACCTCGAGACGATCGAGTGGTCGGCAAAGCTCGGGGCCCTGGAGGCGCTCGAACGCGGCACCACCGCCATCATCGATCACCACGAGTCACCGAACGCCATCGAGGGTTCCCTCACCGTCATCGCCGACGCATGCGAGGAGGTCGGTGTCCGCGTGTCGTGCTCCTACGGCATCACCGATCGCCACGGCGCTGACGGAGCAGCAGCCGGATTGGCAGAGAACGACCGGTTCCTCGGCGACGGGGAGCGAGAGGGCTACGTCGGCCTCCACGCCGCATTCACGTGCTCCGACGAGACGATCGCCGCCGCAGCCGAGCTGGCGGACAAGCACGGCGTCGGCGTCCACGTCCATGTCGCCGAGGGCGCCGACGACACCTGGGACCGCCTCGTCGAGCACAGTGAGGACGACTGGCTGATCGTGCACGGTGTCCATCTCCCCGACGAACACGGCCTGCGAGGCACCCTCGTCCACAACCCGCGATCCAACATGAACAACTCGGTCGGCTACGCCCGGCCCCGCCGGCTCGGTCTCGAGGTTGCCCTCGGGACCGACGGGATCGGTGCCGACATGCTCGAAGAGTTCCGACTGGCGTACGTGGCCGCCCGAGCCGATGACGTCACCGTTGATCCCGAGCTCGCCTGGAAGTGGCTCCGGACCGGGTGGGATCTCATGCCTGCTGCACTCGACGACGAGGTCTGCTGGGCGGCCGAGTCCGATGATCCGTGGCACCTCGCCTTCACCACCGGCGTCTCACCACTCGAGGTGCTCCGTGACGGTGAAGTCGTCTGGGACGGTGAGCCGACGCTGGTCGACGGGGACGAGATTCGCGCCAAGGCCGCAGAAGCAGCATCGAAGCTCCACGCACGACTCGCAGATATCGAGTGATCGATGATTCCGTACGACGACACGCTGCGCGATCGCTTGCGCGTCAACCTGGCGGCTCATGACATCCGCCGTCACCCACTCGAAGGCCGACGGCATGCGGCGGTGAGTGTGATCGTGCTCGACAGTGACCAGCAGATCCATGGGACCGACCACATCTATGAGCAACTCGGTCCGGCGGCGCGTCGCCAGCTGATGCAGGGTGTTCCCGGCATCGAAGACGATCCGGGCTTCGATGGCTCGGTGAGCGGTACCGCGGGCGGCGCCGCCGTGCTGTTGACCCGGCGGGGAGCCCGCATGAAAGATCACCCCGGCCAATGGGCACTCCCCGGTGGCCGGCTCGACACAGGCGAGACGCCGGAGGAGGCAGCGCGGCGCGAGGTCGGCGAGGAAGTGGGGCTGACCGATCTCGAGTTGCTCGGTCAACTCGACGACTACCCCACTCGTTCGGGCTACGTCATCACTCCCTTCGTCTTCTGGGCCGGCACCAACGCCGAACCTGTTGCCGAACCCGGTGAAGTCCAGTCGGTCCACCGCATCGCTATCACCGAGCTCCTCCGAGCGGACTCACCGCGGTTCGTGTCGATTCCGGAGAGCCCTCGGCCGGTGATCCAGGTACCGATCGGCGGTGATCTCATCCATGCTCCGACCGGTGCGTTGATGTACCAGTTCCGCGCCGTGGCCTACGACGGCACCGCCGAGCGGGTCGACGAATACGAACAGCCCGTGTTCGCCTGGCAGTAACCCCTCGTCGAGGCGTCGAGTCTTCCGGCTCGACGCGAGCTGCGCGGTTCGCGCTCGTTGGCCGCCGGTCGGACCGATAACGTGCCGGCATGAGTGACATTCGTGTGGCTTTCGTGATGGCGACCTGGCACGACGACCTGGTCGACCGGACCAAGCTGGGCTTCTTCGAGCGAATGGCCGAACTCGGCCACGGCGAGAACGTCATCGATGTGCACAAGTTGCCGGGCGCTCTCGAATTTCCGCTCCACTGCAAAAAGCTCGCCGAGACTGGGCGCTACGACGTCATCGTCACCGCTGCGCTCGTGGTCGACGGCGGGATCTACCGCCACGAGTTCGTCGCCCACGCAGTCCTGCAGGGAATGATGAACGTGATGCTCGAGACGGGGGTGCCGATCATGTCGGCCGTTCTCACGCCGCAACAGTTCCACGAGCACGACGTACACCACGCCTTTTTCTTCGATCACCTGGTGAAGAAGGGTCGTGAGGCCGCCGACGCAGCCGTCGCCACCGTCGCCAATCTCAACGCGATCGGCTGACACCGACACTCCTGGCTGACGTTCCGAGCAACGAACCCTCCACCTGACACGGGACCGAACTGCGCCGTGACCGAGGCGGCCGTGCAAAAGGTTCTCCTACGCGTCAACGGTCCCGATCGTCCGGGAATCAACGCCGAGCTCATGGCGGTTCTGGCTCGCTGCGATGCGTCGGTGCAAGACATCGAGCAGATCGTGATCCGTGGACAGATCGCACTCGGCGTGGTCGTGACGGTTCCCAAGGGTCGAGACATGCTGCGCGAGGTGCTGCTGTGGGGATGGGAGGAAGGCATCGAGGTCGACTTCGATGTCGTGTCGACCGTGCCGACACCCTCGACATCAGGGACTGGTGGTCACCGTCCTCGGCCCGAACGTCACCCCGGCCGAGTTCGAGACGGTCACCCGTGCGATCGCAGATGTCGGCGCAAACATCGACCGCATCGTGCGACTCTCGAAATACCCGTTCATGAGCTACGAACTCCTGGTTCGTGCCAACGAGGAAACCAAGCTGCGACGGGCGCTGCTCTTGGTTGCAGCATCGCAGCCCGGGATCGACATCGCAGTACAGCGTGAGGGTCTGGGTCGGCGAGCGAAACGATTGATCGTGCTCGACGTCGATTCGACCCGTGTCCAAGACGAAGTCATCGAGTTGCTCGCAGCCGAAGCAGGCTGCGCCGACGAGGTCCGGACGATGACCGAGGCCGCCATGGCAGGCGAGGTCGAGTTCGAACACTCACTGCGAGAACGGGTGCGCCTGCTCGCCGGACTCGACGTCGGCGCAGTCGACCGTGCATGGCAGCACCTGCGCTATACGCCCGGTGCGGCCACGTTCCTTCGCACGCTGCACCGGCTCGGCTATCACGTCGCTGTCGTTTCGGGTGGTTTCACCGCATTCACCGATCGACTCTGCGACGACCTCGGTCTCGACGCCGTGCTTTTCTTTCTCGGGATCCGCCGCGAAGACATCGAAGCAGCCGACGCCTGATTCTTCGTTCAGACCTTCGAAGACGCCACCGAGGACGAAGCCGGGCTCGGCGGTGAAGGCCATCGTGCGCCGATAGCGTGCCCCGACATGCCGGGCTTCTTCGAGACCGAGACCGAGATCGAACCCGCAGGCTCCGGCCGTTGGACCGCCCAGATCTCGTCGGCATGGAACATCAACGACAACGCAAACGGCGGCTACCTCCTCACCCCCGCACTCCGAGCCATCCAAGAGCTGACGGGCCACCCGGATCCGCTCACGGTCACCACACACTTCTTTCGCCCCGGCCGAGGTGACCAACCCGCCGAGATCAGCGCCGAGATCCTCAAGTCCGGTCGCACCCTCTCGACCGCCTCGGCGACGCTCTCGCAGGAAGGCAAGCCTCGAATCCACGTGATCGCCGGCTTCGGCGATGTCGACGCCACCACGCAACATGATGCGGCGTGGTCGATCGAGATGCCCGACATGCCGCCTCCCGACGACTGTGTCGACCGAAGCACGATTGCCCAGGGCATCACGGTCGCCCTCAACGATCGCAACGAGATCCGGGTCGACCCCGCATGCTTCGACGCCGTCCACGACGGCTCCCCGACCGAGATGCGAGGCTGGGCACGGTTCCGCGACGGCAGCGAACCATCGGCGATGGCATTGCCGTTCTTCGCTGATTCGTTCCCACCGACGGTGTTCACCAGACTCGGTCCGATCGGCTGGGTCCCAACCCTCGAGTTGACCGTGCACGTGCGTCGACGTCCAACCCCAGGGTGGCTCGCCTGCCAGGTATGGACCGACGATCTCCACAATGGCAAGCTGATCGAGTCGTGTCGTCTCTGGGACTCGAGCGGTGCACTGGTTGCCCAGGGACGTCAGCTCGGTCTGTTGATCTGAGCCCACAGCAACACCGTGGGCGATACTTGCCGCATGGATCCTGCCATCCGGTTTCCGAGCGTCGCTCACCTGCAAGAACATGCACGCAAGCGAATCCCGCACTTCGCCTGGGAGTACCTCGACAGCGGCGAAATGGCCGAAGCGACTCGCGACGACAACATCGACGCCCTCCAGCGGGTCACGCTGACACCGCGCTTCATGAAGGGGCTGATGACTCCGGTCGTCGAGACCGAGCTCTTCGGACACTGCTATGACGCTCCGATCGGCATTGCCCCGGTCGGTCTCACCGGTCTCATCTGGCCCGGCGCCGACCAGGCGCTCGCGGCGTGTGGAGCCAACGCGAACATCCCCTACGTCGCATCGACGGTCAGCACCGGTTTGGCGGAGGAGATCGGCCCGATCGCCGACGGCCGAGGCTGGTTCCAGCTGTACCCGCCGCGCGACAAGGACCAGCGCGACGACCTCCTGCAGCGGGTGGCTGCATCCGGGTTCACGACGATCGTTGTCACCGCCGACGTCCCGGCCCCATCTCGGCGAGCTCGACAGACGCGGGCCCGGATCGCGATCCCGCCGCGCATCACTCCGAAGCTGATCGGGCAGACCCTGCGCCGTCCGGCCTGGGCGCTCGGCACCCTGCGTCATGGCCTCCCCCGGTTCCGGACGCTCGGGAAGTACCACGACGAGTCATCGATGCGTGCCTCTGCCGGTTTCGTCGGAGCAAGTCTCGGCGGCACGCTCGACTGGGCGTATTTCCGGGAAGTCTGCGAGCAGTGGGACGGACCCGTCGTCTTGAAAGGTGTACTTCACCCCGACGATGCCGAATTGACGATCGACAATGGGGGCGCCGGCATCGTGGTGTCGAACCATGGCGGCCGCCAACTCGACTCGGCACCGGCCCCGATCACCGCACTTCCCGCCATCGTCGACCGTATCGGTGGTCGAGGAGCAGTGCTCTTCGACTCCGGAATCCGGACCGGTCTCGACGTTGCTCGGGCGATCGCCCTCGGCGCCGACATGGCGTTCTCGGGCCGGTCGTTCATGTTCGGCCTCGGGGCGATGGGTGCGGCCGGTCCGGCGCACGTGGCCACCCTGCTGGGACGCGAACTTGTCACGGTCATGCACCAGCTTGGTTGCGAGACGCTCGACGAGCTTCGCGAACTCGAGGTCGGTCGGCGGTGAACCTCGACGACTACCGAGCGGCCAACCTTGCGAACTGGAACGAGCGGGTTGCGGGCCACACCGGACCCAGGGGCTACAACCTCGTCGACCTGATCGACGACCCGTCCTACCTGTCCGGGGTTGTCGACTTCGACCGCGACGTGTTCGGCGACGTCACCGGCAAGACGCTGTTGCACGCCCAGTGCCACATCGGTACCGACACCCTGTCGTGGGCCAAACTCGGTGCGCAGGTGACGGGGTTCGATTTCTCGTCCGAAGCGTTGGCGGTGGCCCGAGCACTCGCCGCCGACGGGGGCTGGGACGCAACCTTCGTGGAGACCGAGTTCTACGACGCCCCACGCCACATCCACGATCGATTCGACCTCGTCTACACGAGCGTTGGTGCGATCAACTGGCTGCCCGACATGACGGCGTGGGCCACGATCCTCGCCGATTTTCTGCATCCGGGGGGCCAGCTCTACCTCCGTGACACCCATCCCATGCTCGGGGCGCTCGACGACGAACGCGACGACGACCAACTGGTCGTCTCCTACCCCTACTTCAACCCGGGTGTCCCCCTGCGGTGGGAGTCGGACGAGAGCTATGCGGGCAGCGCCAAACTCACCAACATCGTCAACTTCGAATGGCCGCATTCGATCGGGGATGTCGTGACCGCCCTGCTCGACGCCGGCCTGGTGCTCGATCATCTCCGGGAATACCAGCATCTCGACTGGCGGTTCTTTTCGTGGATGGAGCAGGACGGTGATCGGTTCGTACTTCCCGAAGCGCGACGCGGCCACGTACCACTCCAGTTCTCTGTCCTCGCCCACAAACCGGAGCAACCGTGATGCCCGATCCTTCCTTCGCCCCGACCGTCGGGCTTCGCCACGCCGTCCTGTGGGTCTCCGATCCGCATGCGAGTGCTCGGTTCTACGAGCACGCCCTCGGACTCGTCGTGAAGAACGACATGGGCGATGCCGTCTTTCTCACCTCGCCGGCCAGTACCACCGATCACGACCTCGGCTTGTTCCGAGCTGCCGTGCCGCAAGCGCCTGCATCCCGCCAAATCGGGTTGTACCACCTTGCGTGGGAGGTCCCGACGCTCGCCGACCTCGAACTGGCAAAGGCCCGCCTGTCGGCCATGGGCGCGCTCATCGGCGAGAACAACCACGGCGTCAGCCGCAGCCTCTACTGCCACGACCCTGACGGCATCGAATTCGAGATCATGTGGGAGGTCCCGGTCGAACTGCTCCAGCCCGACGAACCCGAGAACCTCCCGCTCGACTTCCGGGCCGACCAGGCCCGCTTCGGTGCAGACACCCGCGGAAACGGCGCACGGTAAACGCGGCTACCGTCGCTTGCGATGAGCGACCAGACCCTCACTGTCTCGGAGTTGGGAGTCGTCATCCGCGCTGCACTCGAACACGCGGTGCCGTTCGGTGTCTGGGTCGAAGGTGAGATTCAGGACATCTCCCGCAGCCGAAGCGGGCACGTCTATTTCGAGTTGATCGAGTCGTCCGAGACCCCGGGTGCGCCGCCTGTCGCCGCCATTCCGGTCGTGCTGTTCCGCGAGGCCCGCGATCGGGTCAACAAACTCCTCAGACGCCACGGCGACCCGATCCGGATGACTGATGGCGTGGCGGTACGAATCCAGGGCATGGTCGACTTCTACGCACCGGCGGGCCGTCTCCAACTCCGGATGTCGGGCATCGATCCGACCTACACGCTTGGGGTCATCGCCGCTGAACGCGAAGCGCTCATGCGCAAGCTGGCCGACGCTGGCCTCCTGCGAGCCAACGCTCGCCACACCCTCGCTCCGGTGCCATTGCGGATCGGGGTGGTGACGTCGCTTGGATCTGCTGCCCATGCCGACATCACCACCGTCTTCGAGCAATCACCGCACAGCTTCACCCTCGTCGAGGTCGACACTGCCGTGCAGGGAGCAGGAGCGGAGATGCAGATCGCCGCCGCAGTGCGCGCCGCAGGCGCTGCCGACGTCGACATCCTCCTCATCGCTCGAGGTGGTGGCTCGAAGACCGATCTCGCGGTCTTCGATCACGAAGTGGTGGCCACTGCGATCGCTGGCGCGCCGGTGCCGGTGTTCACCGGTATCGGCCACGACATCGATCGTTCGGTTGCCGACGAGGTGGCCCATACCGCCCACACCACGCCAACCGCCGCAGCCCAAGCGATCGTTGCCCTCGTCGACGAGTGGCTCGGCCGACTCGCCCTGATCGAAGCCGACGTCGCCCACTCGGCCCGCCGGGCCGTCGATCGCGCCACCCACCGAGTGACCGGCCACCGCCAACACATCGCCCGGGCTGCCTCGATGGCGATCGGACGAGCCGATGACCGGCTGGTTCAGGCATCAGCCCGAATCCGTCGCGCCACGATGCGGGCCGAGTCGAGCGCCCACACTCAACTCGACCGCGCCGCTGCTCGGCTGGCACTCGCAAGTCGCCATGGCCTGCGAGCCGCCGACCTTCGCCTCGACGCTGCGGCATCGCGACGACGGGTCCTCGACCCGGCGTTGGCCCTCGCCCGCGGATGGTCGATCACCCGGGGGGCCGACGGCTCGGTGCTCCGTTCGACGAGCGACGTCGCAAACGGGGATGCGGTGACCACCACACTCGCCGATGGATTCATCACCAGTACGATCACAGCGACCGAGCCGGCAGGAGCACACCACGATGACTGACGACGGGGCCGCCGACGACATCGGTTACGCCGACGCAATGTCCGAACTCGAAGCCATTCTCGACGACCTCGAAGACGACGCACTCGACGTGGACGTCCTCGCCGCCAAAGTCGAACGCGCCAGTGACCTGATTCAGATCTGTCGCGATCGCATCGGCGCAGCACGAGTGCAGGTCGAACGAGTCGTTGCGTCACTCGACGACGCCGGGCCGGGATCCGAGGATACAGACGACGGGGAAACCTTGTTCGACGGCGACGACTGACATGACCGCAGCTCCCTGGCAGCTCACGGAGGTTGCGCAGCGCACGTCCGATGCCTTGGACACGCTCGTTGCGGCCGAGATCACGACCTGGTCCGATCTCGACCCCTCGATCGAGATGCCGCTGTCGGATCTTGCGACGTTCATTTCGGGCGGCGGGAAGCGCATTCGTCCCGCCTACTGCCACTGGGGCTTCGTCGCCGGAGGTGGTGACCCGTCCGGGGACGACGCCCTTGCCGCCTGCTGCGCAGTCGAGATGCTGCAGGCATTCGCACTGGTCCACGACGACGTGATGGACGGCTCTCCGACCCGACGCGGCAGCCCGACCGTCTGGGCTCGCTACATCGAACGTCACCAGGCCGGGGCCTGGCAGGGCGAGGCCCGACGTTTCGGTGAAGCCGCCGCGATCCTCATTGGTGACATCGCCATGGTCATGGCTGATCGCCAGATGTCGGCGTACGCCGATGACGCACGGCGAATCTGGGATCTCCTCCGAACCGAGCTCAACTTCGGCCAATTCCTCGACGTGCTCGGCACCGCCCGAGGCCATGTGTCGGTCGAGGGTGCTCGGACGATCATGCGGAACAAGACAGCCGGCTACACCATCGTCCGCCCGTTACAGCTTGGTGCCGCAGTCGCCGACGCAGCACATCTCCACCCGTGGCTCGATGCGCACGGCATGCCGCTCGGCGTTGCGTTCCAGCTCCGCGACGACATGCTCGGCGCATTCGGCGACGAGGCGAAGACGGGAAAACCGGTCGGGGACGACCTCCGGGAGGCGAAACCCACCGTCCTGCTGGCCCGAGCCCGAGCCACCGCCTCTCCCGAGCAACTCGAGGTGCTTGACCGGGTTGGCCCCGACATCACCGACGACGAGGTGGCATCGATCCAAACAGTGATGATCGAGACCGGGGCGGTCGAGGCGTGTGAGCGGGAGATCGCAGAACTCCTCGAACAGGCAACCGCAGCACTCGATCTCATACCTGACGTCAACGGGAGCCGGGACGCACTCGCCGCGCTCGCCGACTTCGTCGTCAGTCGTGACGGCTGACCCCAAACGGCATACGACGACCGCCTCGCCGCCGACGTGTTCCGGCACACCGGCCCTAGCGTGAGGGAGTGGCTGAACCGAAGGCCGAAGCCTCCCGCCGTCGAACGTTCGCAATCATCTCGCATCCCGACGCGGGCAAGACCACCCTGACCGAGAAATTCCTCCTGTACGGCGGCGCACTGACATCCGGAGCCGGTTCGGTGAAGGCGAAGGGGGATCGACGCAGCGCAACGTCGGACTGGATGGAACTCGAGCAACAGCGTGGCATTTCGATCACGTCGACCGTCCTGCAATTTCCGTACCGCGGCAATGTGCTCAACCTGCTCGACACACCGGGTCACCGTGACTTCTCCGAGGACACCTACCGGGTGCTCGCAGCGACCGATGCCGCAATCATGGTGCTCGACGGATCGAAGGGCATCGAGGCGCAGACTCGCAAACTCTTCGAGGTCTGCCGCGACCGCGAGATCCCGATCGTCACGTTCATCAACAAGTGGGACCGTCCGGGGCGTGATGCACTCGAGTTGCTCGACGAGATCGAAGAACAGTTGATCCTCGAGCCGGTGCCGATCTCCTGGCCGGTCGGAGACGGGGACCGTTTCCGGGGTCTGATCGACCGCCGCACCGGAGACTTCATTCGCTACACCCGCACCGCCGGCGGGTCGACCGAGGCGCCCGAGGAGCTGCTCGACGCCGAGCAAGCCGCGGCCGAAGAGGGCGATCGCTGGCTCGAGGCGCAGGAGGGCATCGAACTCCTCGATGTCATGGAGCGCGACTTCGATGCCAAGCGGTTCGAGTCGGGCGAACTCTCTCCCGTGTTCTTCGGATCGGCGCTGACCAACTTCGGGGTGCGACTCATCCTCGATGCCATGGTCGATCTCGTTCCGTCACCGTCGCCCCGCGTCGATCGCAAGGGTGATCCGCGACCACTCGACGCCCCCTTCTCGGGGATCGTGTTCAAGGTTCAGGCGAACATGGACAAAGCCCATCGCGACCGCGTCGCATTTCTCCGGGTGTGTTCCGGGCGGTTCGATCGGGGCATGGTCGTCACCCACGAGCCGAGCGGCAAGCCGTTTGCCACCAAGTACGCCCAATCGGTCAGCGGTCAGGCCAGGGAGACCGTCGAGCAGGCGTTTCCCGGCGACGTCGTCGGGCTGGTCAACGCAACCGACTTCCGGGTCGGTGATGCCGTCTACGTCGACGAGGCCGTTCAGTGGCCGCTGGTCCCGGCATTTGCACCGGCCCACTTCCGCATCGCCCGCACACTGGACACGTCGAAAGCCAAGCAATTCCGCAGCGGGATCACACAACTCGACGAGGAAGGGGTGGTGCAGGTCCTTCGCGAGCCCGACATCGGAGATCAGGCTCCGATCTTGGCTGCGGTCGGTCCGCTGCAATTCGAGGTCGTCCAGCATCGACTGGAGAACGAATTCGGCGCGCCGGTCGAACTCGTGCCTTGCTCGTGGACCACAGCTCGAATCACCGATGCTCCGTCGGCGGAAAAGCTCCGAGGCATGTCGGGGGTCACGGTTGCGGCCCGGTCTGACGGGGAGCTGTTGGCCCTGTTCGAGTCGCCGTATTGGCTGCAACGCCTCGAGATGGATCAGCCCGAATTGACCCTTGCGAAGCTGATTGCCGAGGGCTCCTGATCGACCGCGCAAGTGGGTCGAACCCGCTGCCGTTCGCCTACGATCCTGTCGTGCTGTTCGTCCCGATCGTGATCGCCCAGTCGACAACCGACATTGGCAACGACGTCGCTACCGGCTCGGGGGCCGTTGCCGTCATCGGATTCGTGATTGTCGGATTTGCTGCGGTGCTCGGTGCCTACCTCTTCCGCAAGCGAAAGGGCTGAGCCCGAAGCGGTGCAACCGGACCGACCAGTGGGCAGTACCCATCCGCGAACCCGTCGCGACGAGATGGGAGCCTTGACGCCATGGAGTTGACTTCATCGCTCACGTATCTGGCTTGGACGTCTGCGCTCTGCCTGGTGCTTTGGATTCCCTACGTTTTCGAAAACATCGGCCGGCGGGGGCTGCTGACCGTCCTTCGTTACGAAGAGAGCGACGTCGAACCCGCAACGTGGGCGCGGCGCTCCCATCGCGCCCACCTGAATCTTCTCGAGAATCTTCCTCCTTTCGCAGCGCTCGTGCTCATCGCCAACCTCACCGACGTGGCTGTGGCGGGCCCCGCAGCCGTGTTTTTCTGGGCGCGTATTGCCCATGCGATCGTGCACATCGCTGGAGTGCCGTACCTTCGCACGGCGGCATTCTTCGTCAGTTGGGGTGCGATGGTCACCATCTTCTTCCGGATCATCTGAACGAAGCGTCCAGTTCTCTGCGATCATCGGGTCGCTCATGCTGCGCAGCTGCAATCCACGGCGTCTTCCTCGTTGGTTGTAGCCAACCGACGAGAAGCCGATATCGTCCCGCCGATGGTGATGGGGATGATCTTGCAGGTCCTCGAGGAGACCGTGATCGACATCGGGGGCGATGGCCTGTGGGATCGCGTCACAGAAGAAGCAGGAGTCTCTGCGGTCTACAGCAGGTTCGACCGCTATCCGAGCTCTGATTTCCTGGCCATTGTCGAGGCGGTCGCGAACACGCTCTCCATCAGCATGGATGAGGCGATGGCGATCGGGGGAGAAAAGGCCTTTCCCCACCTCTTTCGCCGCTGGCCCGACGGACGCACTTCCTACACAGACGCAGCGAGCCTGATCGGTGACTTGGATCTGGTCATCCACGCCGAGGTCAGAACGTGGGCTCCTCATTCCGATCCCCCCACGTTCGACATCGAGCCGAGGGACGATGGCTACATGGTGAGCTACACCTCTCCACGCGGACTCATACCCTTCTGCCAAGGACTCCTGAAAGGCGCCTTCGCCCATTTCGGTACGTCGTGTGACGTCGAGATCATGGGAACCGAAGGCACGACCACAGCGTTTTTCATTCGCCCCACTGATCCGTTGCGTTCGGGCTGATCATGAGCGACAACGCCTCAGCCGCTCACAACGACGCCGACGGCGTCGGTTCTGGCAGGTTCGCGCCAGAGATAGAGGCGCTCAGGCGACGACTCGAGCGCGAACAGGAACGTTTGCGCCTGGCAGAGGAGCACGCGATTGGACGAGTCTCGACGTTGCTCGACGACATTGCGTCCATCACGGAAGAACGAGACTCCCTGCAGAGGCAACTCTCCACGGCACTGGTCGGTTGGTCCGCCGGTACCGACGGCACGGACGTGGGCACGGCGCTTTGGAACCTCACACTCGACCTGCAGCAGCTTGGTGGGAAGCCGTTGAACTCCGCCGGCGAAAGCATCGAGCGACTCCGACACCAGTGCGGCCTGTGGGGTGTGGCGTTGTTCGAGGGCTCCACTGCGACCGGCTTCGACTACGTCATCGGCTCCAACGGTCTTCAGGAAGGAGATCGTGCGCTCGACATCAGCCGATCGGTCGATCTCGAACAGATCTCCGATCGCTGTCGTTCCAACACGGTCACCTCCCGTGCACTCGCAGACCTTGTCACCGATCAAGACCTCCTCGACTCACGAGTGCTCGATGACCTGTGGGTCTCGTTCGGTTTGGCACTCGAGAGCGACGGCACCGAGCACATCGTGGTGTGTGTCAGCGAAGGCGACCAGAACAGGGGTCTTCGTGAGGTTGTCTGCGTCTACACCATGGCGGAAATGAACTACGTCCTCATGGACAAGCTCTCGGCCGACAGGGCTGCAGAGCGGGCAGCTGGTGATCATCACTTTTTGGAGACCGTTGTTCACTGCATGCAAAAACTCGAATCCATCGATTACGCCTCCGCAGAGGGCGTCATCGAGGACGCCCTCGAGGCGTTCGCAGAAGTCGAGAACGTCAATGCCCTTGTCTGGTGGGAGATCGACGAGCAGAACGAGCACTACCGTCGTCTCTTCACCGTTGTCGAGGAAGCGTACGGCGGCCGCCCGATTGTGCCCGCAGCTGCCTTCGGAACGCGTCCGTTCTTGGATCGGGTCAGGTTGGAAGGAACAAGTTGGATCATCCCTGACAAGCCGACACCGCTGAACCCGAGCATGATCGGCGTGGTTCCTGTCACCAACTCCAAGCCCAGCGGGTTCTTGCTCGCAGCACGAGAGAGTTCGGAAGCCTGGGACCCGTCGTTGACGATTCGCCTGCAAACCGTGTCGAACCTGATCCACTTGGGATTGGTCTCGCTTTCACAGACGAGTCGACTCGATGCGGTCGTCGACCGATCCTCGATCCCGGTCGTGGTACGGAGACAAAGCGATCTCAGCTTGGTCGACTGCAACGACGCGTTCAGTGAACTCGTCGGAATGCAGGCGGAAGAACTGATTGGCACCGGTCCAGAACATGTCCTCTACCCCTCGGTTCTCGAGGTTCCGAATGATCTGCGAGACGAGTCCGCATGGATGTTCGAACACGCCGAGGAGTACAACGCGTTCGAACACAATCCGGGCGTCGAGCGCGTCTATCGAACCGAAGCAGGGCCGCCACGTCTCACGCTCACCTTCTGCACTGCGCCGCTCGACTCCGGCGAGATCATCAATTTCATCTTCGACGAGACCGAATCTGCCACTGCACTGAAGGACGCGCATTCGCTGGCCATCACGGATCCGCTCACTCACCTGCTGAATCGGTTCGGTTTCCTCGACGAGGTGGGAAAGCTGTACCAACGCGCCCACGGGCTCTTGATCGCTGTTGTTGACATCGATCGTTTTCGACACATCAACGAGGATTTCGACGTTGCGGTCGGCGACTCTGTGCTCTGCGCGATCGCCGAGCGTCTGTCACACGGTGCTGCATCCTTCTTGGATGAACGCGAAGTTCGCAGCGGGAGGATCGGGCCGGACACGTTTGCAATCGCCGTCCAAGGACCACTCGCACGACACCAGTCTGAGCACTTTGCCCGCCACTTGATCGAGGAGAGCGGTCGGTCGATCGATCTGCCGCCGGAACTGCAAAAACCCTGGGGTGTAGCACTCGAACCGTCGGTGAGCATCGGCCTCGTGAACGTGACCAGCGGTCACGACATCGACGACCGCCTGGGTCATGAACTGAAGACCGCTCTGAGCAAGGCGACGGATGCGGCACAGAAAGCCAAAGAACACGGAGGCCGAAGTCTCGCCTGGTACGAGGAACGTGCAGCAAGTTCCTCCGCAGCTCGCCTCACGCTGGAGACGGAACTTCGTCGGGCGTTGCACAACGACGAACTCCGGGCGTTCTTCCAACCGATCGTGTCGATGGCAACCGGCGAGATCCTCGGTGCCGAGGCGCTCGTTCGCTGGCAGCATCCACGCGATGGACTGACGGGCCCGGGTGCCTTCATCGAATTGGCCGAACAGGTCGGCCTGGCCCAAGAAATCAGCAACGTCGTGCTCCAACAGGCGGCCCGGGAATGCCTCAGCTGGGATGGACCCTACGTGAGTGTGAATCTGGCAGCCCGGCAGCTCGGACACCTGGAGGGCACACCAGACTTCATTCGTCGCGTGTTGAAAGAAACCGGTCTGCCCCCCGGCCGACTCAAGGTGGAAGTCACCGAGCGTTCGATCATCAGAGACATCACAGAAGCGAAGACGACCCTGCAACACCTTCGGGACTTTGGCGTATCGATCCTGTTGGATGACTTCGGAACGGGCTACAACGCAATTTCCTACCTGCGTGACCTCCCGGTTGACGCGCTCAAAATCGATCGATCGTTCGTCTCGAGCCTCACGGCCGCTGACGCTCGCAACGAGCGCGACGTCTCGACAGACGCCAAGTTCGTGAGAATCATCGCCGGTGTCGCAGACACGTTTGCACTGAGCTGCATCGCAGAAGGAATCGAGAACGACGACCAGCGACTCGCACTCCAACAGACAGGCATCGACGCAGCCCAGGGCTACTTCTTCTACCGTCCCATGCCACCGAGACAGTTCCAGGAACTGGTCCTGTCGCAGCGCACATCGAACAGTGCCGGCTCATAGCTCGCCGAGTTTGGGCATCGCGTCCGACTGCGCGATCGCCCGGAGCGTTCGACCCGTTCTCCCTAGGGTCATCTGCACCGAATCCGGTAGCTCCAACCGAATGATTGGAAGATCGTGACCGACACGCAATCCACTCCGTCCGACGCCAACGGACCTGGCCCGATGCACGACAGCGGCGGCGATCACGTGCGCCCGCCGGTGCGGGACTGGCAAACCGACTTCGATCATCAACATCCCGACTACGCCGCTGCAGCACCAACGATCTGGGAACAGATCCGAACCGGCGGCTGTCCTATCGCTCACTCCGAGCGCTACGGCGGTACCTGGCTGCCCACCCGTCATGACGATGTTGCGACGATCAGCAAGGACTACGAACATTTCTCGAGCCAGGGGGTCGTCGTCACCGAGTGGCGGCCTGACATCCCCGCACCGATGGGATACGCGCCGCCGATCACAAGCGATCCACCGTTCCACCAGATCGCCCGCAGCATTCTGCTGAAGTTCTTCTCACCCAAAGCTATCGACGGCTGGGAACCGGTAGCTCGTGAAACCTGTCGCCGACTCATCGCCGATATTCAGGACCGGATCGCCAACGGTGAAGACGTCATTGATTGTGCGCAGAGCTACAGCCAGCACATCCCGGTGATGATCATGGCCGACATGCTCGGCCTGCCTCGCGAGGACGGCGACCTTTTCCGTCGCTTCATCCACAACATCATGGAGCAGGGGGGTGGTGGTGAGGAACCGCCATACGAGGACACGATCGACTTCTATCTCGACAGTCATGTTGCGGCGCGACGAACCAACCTCGGTGAGGATCTGATCTCCTATCTCTGCCAAGCCGACATCGAAGGAATGGCCCTGCTCGACGAGCACGTGCGCGGCACAATCGCCCTGCTCATCATCGCCGGCATCGACACCACCTGGTCGGCGATCGGTGCGTCCATATGGCACATGGCCCAGCATCCCGACCACCGGGCTCGATGGATCAACGAGCCCGACGTGCGGCCCTTCGCCCTGGAGGAGTTCCTCCGCTTCTACGCGCCGGTGACGATGGCACGACTCCTGGCCAAAGACATCGAGTTCGAGGGGTGCCCGATGAAAGCCGGAGAGTGGACACTGCTCCCGTTCCCCGCAGCCAACCGAGACCCTGCGTTCTTCGACCGAGCCGACGAGTTCGTCATTGACCGCGCCCGGAACCGGCACGCGGCCTTCGGGCTGGGCATCCATCGCTGCATCGGTTCGAACCTCGCCCGAATGGAACTGCGCGTTGCCATGGAGGAATGGATGCAGGCGTTCCCGGAGTTCGAACTCGCCGATCCCGATGCCGTCACCTGGTCGACCGGCCAGGTCCGCGGACCCCGTCAGCTTCCCATGCGCTTCCCCGCGTGACCTAAGGTGCCATCCGTGAAGATCAAGTACGACCGTTCCGCGTGCCAGGGCCACAACCGGTGCTACATGCTCGCCCCTGAGCTGTTCGACACCGACGACGAGGGCTACGCCGTCTTGCTCGTCGAAGGTGACGTGCCCGCCGACCTCGAGGAAAAAGCGCGACTCGCAGCCGACAACTGCCCCGAGTTCGCCATCGAAATCGAGGAGTAGGACCCGCGCCATGCGGATCCTCAAATTCGAATCGACCGAGGCCTTCATCGCACTCGACCTCGACGGCGCCGACGCGTCGTCCGGCCCGGTGAGATGGGCACCAAAAGTGCTGCAGGGTGGGGCCAAAGACTTGGCCAGATCGCAGACCTATACCTACGCCGCACTCGAGATGCGCCGGGGTGGCGCTTCCGCGGGGATCTCGGCGGCTCCCGATGCTCGTGGTCCGGCCGTCGAAGCGTTCGTCGCCGAGGTTGCCGCCCTCGTCGCCGACAGCACCTACCTGCCCGATGCCGCCAAGGGTGTCAGCATCGACGACCTCGCCGTCCTGCGTGCTGATGACCCCCGAGACTCGGCCCGCCTCGACGTAGCCGCGACCACATTCGACTCGCTGTCAGCAGCCGTCACCGCCGATGCCATCGTCGGCCTCGACGGTCGTACCGTCGCCATCGAGGGATTCGGTGAAGCTGGTCCTGACCTTGCAGCCGCAATCGCCACCTGTGGAGGGAAGCTCATCGCTGTCTCCACCTCCGTTGGAACCGTGACCGACAACACCGGTATCGAGACCGATGCCCTCACCGAGGCCTTCGCTGCCGAGGGCGCCGACTCGGTCCAACGGTTCGGCGATGTCGGCCATCCGATGGCCATCTTCGGAAGTGGCGCAGATATCACATTCACCGGTTCGAAGACCGGCATCGTCGATCACACGGTCGCTGGTCAGTTGGCCGGCTCGGTTGCCCTCGTTGCCTCGGGTCGCCTCCCGCTGACCGCTCGAGCCTTAGCCGTGCTGCGCGCCGCCGATGTCGCCGTGCCAGCTGATTTCATCTCGCTCGCCGGCGGGACCATCGCGGCATGGGGTGACCCAGCCCGTGCCGACTCCGAGGTCACCAACGAGATCACCGCGACCGTGACCGAACTCTGCAATGAGCACCGAAACCACGACGAGGGTCCATTCCTCGCTGCGTGCTACGCCGCCGAGTCATTCCTTTCGACCTGGCAGGACACGTTGCCGTTCGGGCGCCCGCTCGCGCCGTAGCGCTGCTCGGGTCTCGACAGTCCTTGTCACCGCCATCGGCTCGACACGAACGTCTTGGCCGAAGGAGTCACAGAGACGACAGCTGACCGGGGTGGATGTGCACTCCCGGTCAGCTTGTCAACGTGTTGTGGGCAGGTCGGGTCAGCCCAATGCCTCGGTGATGCCCCGGCCGACGAGCACGCGAGCGAGGTGCTTGCGGTACTCGGCGTCGGCGTTGAGATCCTCGGGCGGGTCGGTGTCGTCACCGGCAACCGAAGCCGCGTCGGCGCCACCGCCACCGGCGAGGCCCGCCTCGACACCGCTGTGACGCATCGGAGCGGAGCCCATGTTGACCAACGCAACCTTCGGCGCATCACCGAGCATCACGGCTGCACCAACGATCGCCCAGTCCTGCGCACGACGGTTGAACTTCTGGTAACTCCAGCCCACGCCAGCCGCTTTGGGAATCCGAATCTCGGTGATGATCTCGTCGCCGCCGAGGGCGGTCTCGAGAAAGCCGGTGAAGAAATCGTTCGCTGCGATCTCGCGTTCACCGCCCGGTCCCCTGGCGACGACGACGCCTCCGTGGGCAAGCAGCGCAGCGGGCAGGTCTGATGCTGGGTCTCCATGGGCGAGCGAACCACCCAGGGTGCCCCGGTGACGAACCTGGGGGTCGCCGACCTGACCGGCCACATGACGAAGCAACGGTGCCTCGGTGGCCAACAATTCGCTGGTCTCGATCGCCCGATGCGTGGTCATTGCGCCGATGGCGACATGGTCGCCGCCGTCGTTGATGTAACTGAGGTCGCTGATCCGACCGATGTCGACCACGACACCGGGTGTCGCGAGCCGGAACCGCATCAGTGGGATGAGGCTGTGGCCACCGGCCAACAACTTCGCGTCGTCGCCGTGCTCGGCCAACGCAGCAATCGCAGCGTCGGCCGAATCGGCCACCTGGTACTCGAATGCGGCCGGGATCATGCCTGGCCTCCCTTCGCCTCGTTGATGGTTCGCCACACGCGTTGGGGCGTGGCAGGCATGTCCATATCGACCACGCCGAACGGGCTGAGCGCATCGACAACTGCGTTCATCACCGCAGCAGC
Source organism: Acidimicrobiales bacterium (assembly GCA_049437325.1). GTDB lineage: Bacteria > Actinomycetota > Acidimicrobiia > Acidimicrobiales > Aldehydirespiratoraceae > UBA11606. Next base: position 8,421 of record JBMTIM010000031.1, on the reverse strand, counting down.
CGAACCGATCGTGCCGGCCTCACCAGCACCCTTCACCCCGAGTGGGTTGCTGGTGCTCGGGGTGACGGTGTAGTCGGTGACCATGCTCGGCACATCGGCCGCCGACGGGACCAGATAGTCCATCATCGATGGGTTGGTGAGATTGCCGTCCTCGTCGTAGCAAGCTTCTTCGAAGAGCGCTTGCGCAACGCCTTGCACGATGCCGCCGTGAAGTTGGCCCTCGACGATCATCGGGTTGATCTGGTTGCCGCAATCGTCGACAGCCACGTAGCTGAGCAGCTCGACCGCTCCGGTGTCTTCGTCGATCTCGACCGCACACACGTGGGTGCCGAACGGGAAGACGAAGTTGGTCGGATCGAACGTGACCTGCTCCTGCAGATTCGGCTCCATGCCGTCGGGGAGATCGTGCGCAGTGAACGCTCCGAAGGCGATCGCCTGGATCGGCATGGCCTGGTCCGGCGATCCCGACACCGAGAACATGCCGCCCGCGAATTCGAGGTCGTCGGCCGATGCCTCCATCTGGTGCGCTGCGATCTGCTTGGCCTTCTCGACGACCTTGTCGCACGCTGCCGCAATGGCAACACCGCCAACGGCAAGTGACCGCGAGCCGTAGGTGTCGAGCCCGAGCGGACTGATCGCGGTGTCGGAGTGCAACACGGTGACATCTTCGGGTGGGATACCGAGCTTGTCGGCGACGATCTGGGACCAGGTGGTCTCGTGGCCCTGCCCGTGGGGGGTGGAACCCGACACGACCTCGGCCTTGCCTGTCGGCAAGAGCCTCACCGTGGCGTGCTCCCATCCACCAGCGCCGTAGCTCAGACCACCGAGCGCACGGCTCGGGGCCAAGCCACAGATCTCGACATAGGTGACCATCCCGATCCCGAGCTGCTTCGACTCGCCGGCCGCACGACGACGAGCCTGTTCGGCCCGCAGGCCGTCATAGTCGGCAAGTTCGAGGGCTCGGTCGAGGTTCGGACCGTAGTGGCCAGAGTCGAACACCAGCGTTGACGGCACTTCGAGGTTTTCGAAGTACTCGCCACCGCCAAGGTAGTTGCGACGCCGGATCTCATCCGGGCCGATACCGATCTGGGCAGCGAGGATGTCCATGGCCCGCTCGATTGCGTAGCTGGCCTCGGGCCGACCTGCACCGCGATAGGCATCCGTCGGGGTCAAGTTGGTGAAATAGCCGTCACAGGTGAACCCGAAGGCGGGAACGTCGTACACCCCCGTGTAGAGGAAACTGCCGAGAAGCGGAACACCCGGCGTGATCAGCATCATGTAGGCCCCCATGTCGGCATCGACATGGACTCGGACGCCTTGCAGCTTGCCGTCGGCATCGGCGGCGAGTTCGATCGTCTGCAGCTGGCCACGGCCCTGATGCGTCGAGAAGGCGGCTTCGCTTCGCGACTCGGTCCAACGCACTGCTCGCCCCAGCCTGTTGGCGAGGGTGACCGCAAGGATCTCGTCGGGGTTGATGTTGAGCTTCGCACCGAAGCCACCTCCAACCGCCGGAGCGACCACCCGGATCTTGCTCTCCGGAATGCCGGTCGTCGCAGCGATCATCACCTTGAGAATGTGCGGCACCTGTGTAGCGCTGTACACGGTGACATCACCGCCCATCGGCGACGGGACGGCCAACACACCGCGTGGCTCCATCGCTGCAGGAATGAGTCGCTGCTGCACGAAATCTGCCTTCACCGTGTGGGTGGCGTTGGCGAATGCGGCATCGAGGGCGTCGGGGTCGGGTACGAGGGGCCAGTGGAACGCTTTGTTCGTCTCGTGCTCGGAGTGCGCCGTGGCGGAACCGTCACGGGCAGCCGCAATCGATGCGACGGCATCGAGCGGCTCGTAGTCGACGATGACCTGTTCGGCTGCATCGGCTGCGCCGTAACGCGAGTCGGCGAGCACCACCGCGACGATCTCGCCGACGTGGTGAACCTCGTCGATCGCCGCTGGGTAGTGCGGTGGGTTCACCATGTCTTCGGTGACTGGCCACGCACAGGGCAGTGGGGCGATCCACAACCCCATCTCCTGGAGTTGCGGGCCGGTGAGCACCGAATGGACACCCTCTGCCGCCTCCGCTGCAGACGTGTCGATCGAGGTGATGCGGGCATGCGCCAGCGGACTGCGCACCATTCCCATCCAGAGTTGGCCGACGACGTGGATGTCGTCGACGTACTTGCCTTCACCGGCGAGGAGTTTCGGATCCTCGCGGCGCTTCATCGGTGTACCGATGGCGGTCGACATGATCGGATCTTCAACTGCGGTCATGCCGCACCTCCTACCGAGAGCACCGCTTTCACGATGTTGTGGTACCCGGTGCAGCGGCAGAGGTTGCCCTCGAGGCCCTCGCGCACGCCCGCTTCGTCGAGCCCTCCGGGGTTCTCGGCGACAAGCGATGTGGCTGCCATGACCATGCCTGGGGTGCAGTAGCCGCACTGAAGGCCATGGCATTCCATGAAGGCCTCCTGCATGGGATGCAGCTCGCCGTCCTCGCTGGCGAGACCCTCGATCGTGGTGATCTCGGCACCGTCGGCTTGCACTGCGAACATGGTGCAACTCTTGGCAGATTCACCATTGACGTGAATGGTGCAGGCACCGCACGACGACGTGTCACAGCCGACGTTGGTGCCGGTGAGTCCGAGTGTTTCTCTCAGAAAATGAACCAGCAGGGTTCTTGGCTCGACGTCGGCTGACCGACGCTCACCGTTGACGGTGACGGAGACTTCCACGTGCGCGCTCCTCTATTCGCTTACGATGGCGCGTGTCTAGCATGTGACTCCAGTCACGTCACCTGCCCGGGTCCGTTTTTCGCCTGCGCGGCCCTGCGAACCGCCTGGTTTCGGCAGTGCTACAGCCTGTGCGGGCCGCACATCATCGGCACGCTGCGCACAACTCGCCGACCGATATCTGCTCAGCTGAGAACGAGGATCACGACAACGACGACCGCAACCACGGCGATCGCCACCGGGATCAGTCGCTTCGCAACCGCGCCACCTGCAACCTCGAGCAGATCGAGGACATCCTCGTCCTTGCCATCACCAGAATCGGAGGTGTCAGCGGCTGCATCGTCATCGATCGCAGCAGACTCCTCAGCTGCGGATCCATCCCCACCCTCGGGGCGATCGAGTTTGCCTTCGATGCACTCGGCGAACTGTCCGAGCAGCTTCTTCGACACATCGGCCATGACACCACGACCGAACTGCGCAACCTTGCCCGACACCTTGAGATCGGTCGAGATCGCAACCACTGTGCCATCGCCGTCCTCGGTCATGGTCGCAGTGATGTCGGCGGATGCATTACCGGCGCCCCGTTTGTCACGGCCCGATGCCTTGAGGACGACGATTCGGTCGGTCTCATTCATCTCGACGACGGTGGCAGTGCCGGCGTATTCGGCGGTGACCGGTCCGACCTTCACCTTCATCTGGCCGTGGAAGTCGTCGCCCTCCTGGCCGGTGAGCTCTGCCCCCGGAAGACACGGGGCGATGGCGGGAATGTCGGTGAGTAGTGCCCACGCCTGCTCGATCGGCGCAGCCACCCGGAAGTCGTTCTCGATCTTCATGCTGATCACGGTATCCGCGATCGGGCGGCGGGCCGTAGGGTGAACGACATGTCGAGTCCGCACCCTTCGTTGTCGTCGGTCGATGCGGTCAGTGTCGCGCTCGCCGAACAGGGGTATTTCGCAGACCGAGGCCTCGCCACCACGATCTTTCTTGCTGCGTCGCTGCAGCGGCCACTGCTGCTCGAGGGCGAAGCGGGCGTAGGGAAGACCGAGGTCGCCAAGGTGCTTGCCGCCATCACCGGTGGCGAACTGATCCGCCTCCAGTGCTACGAGGGAATCGACGCTGGCCAAGCCCTCTACGAGTGGAACTACACCCATCAGCTCCTGCACCTTCGCACCGCCGAAGCAGCAGGAACCGCAAGCGCTGCAACTGCTGATGCGCTCGAGGAGGAACTGTTCACCGAACGCTTCCTCGTCCGACGACCGATCTTGCGTGCCATCGATCATCGAAGCGACGTTCCACCTGTGCTGCTGATCGACGAGGTCGACCGAGCCGACGACGAGTTCGAGGCGTTCCTGCTCGAGGCGCTCTCGGATTTCACTGTGACCGTGCCCGAACTTGGGACGTTCCAGGCCGAGATTCCGCCGATCGTGATCATCACGTCGAACCGGACCCGAGACGTTCACGATGCCCTCAAGCGTCGAGCGCTGCACCACTGGGTCGAACATCCCGACTTCGAACGCGAGGTCGCCATCCTGCGGGCCAAGGCGCCCGCCGTGCCCGAGCAACTCGCACACCAGATCGCCCGAGCCACTGGCGCCGTCCGCGAGCTCGGCATGTACAAGCCTCCGGGTGTCGCAGAGACCCTCGACTGGGCCAATGCCGTGCATCTGCTCGGGGAGACGACGCTGACCGAGGAGTCGGTCGATGCCACCCTCGGCACGCTGCTGAAATACCGCGAGGATCAAGAGCGGGTACGACGCGAAGGTCTCACCAACATTCTCGCTGCGGCGCTGAGCGCCTGACCCGTGGCGTCTGCTGCACCCGCCATCGACACCGATCGGCTGGTTGCCGGGTTTGTTCACACACTGCGACGGGGCGGTCTCGAGGTCACCGTCAGTCAAAGCGCGCTGTTCCGAGAAGCGCTCGAAGTTCTCGGACTCGGGAACGGTCTCGACGTGTACTGGTCGGGTCGATCGACGCTCGTGACCAAACAGGAACATGTCGCCATGTACGACGCGATGTTCCTTGCCTTCTTTCACCACAACACGTCTGGTTTTCAGATGCGATTCGACGACGTCGTGCAGATGCTTTCCGACTCCTTCGACGGCGACACCGACGCCGACAGTGACGGAAACGATGATGACGAGCCGGCACTGCAGTTCTCCCGTTCCGAGCGGCTTCACGACAAGGACTTCGGAGACTTCGACGACGCCGAGTTGGCCGAAGCCGAGCATGTGATGGCGGCGCTGCAGGTTCGTCCGGCCCGCCGCCGATCCAACCGGCACCGCCGATCACGCCGAGGCGACACCCCCGATCTGCGTCGCACGGTCCGTGCCGCCATGCGTCGTGCCGGCGAACCAATCGAGCTCGCCACTACCGAACCCGGTGACAAGACCCGTCGGCTCGTGCTGCTGCTCGACATCAGCGGTTCGATGGAACGCTATGCCAGGGTCCTGATCCGATTTGCTCACACAGCAGTTGCCGGTCGCGGATCTGTGGAGGTGTTCGCGCTCGGCACCCGCCTCACCCGCATCACCCGCCAGCTGGCGTCTCGCGACCCCGAGGTGGCTGTCGCCGCCGCAGCCGGGGTGGTCGAAGACTGGTCGGGCGGGACCCGACTCGGCGATTCGATCGATGGCTTCGTGCGCCAGTGGGGCATCAGAGGTATGGCCCGAGGGGCAATCGTCGTGGTGCTCTCCGACGGATGGGACCGAGGTGATCCAGAAACCATGTCGACGTCGATGGAACGTCTCCACCGACTTGCGCACAAGCTCATCTGGGTCAATCCGCTCAAAGCCGGCCCCGGCTACGAACCAACGGCGCAGGGCATGGCTGCCGCCCTCCCCCACATCGACGAGTTTCTCGAGGGCCACTGCCTTCGCTCGGTCACTGCGCTTGCCGAAGCGATCGCTGCTGCTGATACCTGACGTTGCGTTGGCGTCAGCGGCTCGCGTTCTCGATCCCATCGAGCGTGATCTCGATGCCGAAGCCGGGGGCGTCGGTTGGAACGACACGACCCTCGACGGGCAGCGCCATCCCGGGCGTCGACCGATACGAGTCGGCCAGCTTCCGTGCCCCACCGACGTACATCTCGCCGACGACGTTCTCCGGCAAGGCAAACGCAAGATGCTGGCCAAACGCATCATTGACTGCACAGTGGATGGCGAGGTCGAGGCCATGCTGCCGGGCCAGCTCGGCGATGCGGACTGTTGCCGTCGCCCCGCCGACCCACAGCGCGTCCGGCTGCAAGACGTCGACCGTGCCGAGCGCAGCGTGATGGGCAAAGGGATGCAACCCGAACCAACGCTCGCCTGCGGCTAGCCGGATCCCGGTCGCAGAGCGGAGGGTCGCGTAGCCGTCGATGTCATCGGGGTGCACAACATCTTCGACAAAGCGCAGGTCGAAGGACTCGAGGGCACGGCAAAGCGCTGCGGCGTGTGCCGTATCCATGACCGCCCACCCATCGACCATCAGATCGGCATCACCGAGGTGGGAGCGCGCATCCTCGACCGCGTCGACCGCAGCAGCGATGCCGGCCGGGCCAGATACCGACCAGGGGCACGGAATCTTGAATCGGGCGAACCCGAGATCGGCGAGCTTTGCGATGTCGGAAGACGTCGCATAGCAGTCGATCGAGTCGTGGGCCGGGCCGCCGAGGAGTTCATAGACCGGCAGGCCGCGCTGCCGTCCGAGCGCGTCGTAGAGGGCCAAATCGATCGCGCTGATCGCATAGCTCACGACACCGCCGGTCCCGAGGTGTGCCGCACCGACCGTGCTCATGAGGTCCCAGAGTTCACCAATGTCGGCTACCGACTCGACGACCTCCTGTTCGATCAACGGTCCCAGGTAGTCGTTGATTACCGGCACGACCGGGCCGGCGTGAGCGGTCAGTCCCAGCCCCCATGTGCCGTCGTCGAGGGTGACAACACAGGCGACCTCACCCCATGACGGTTCGAACCGCGTGGCAGCACCCCGGCCTGAGCCGGTGCTGACCATAGGGTTCATGTGCGCGCTCTCGACATCCGCCTGTGGTTTCGAGGCACGGCCGAGGGGTGTTGGGTCCCGGACCGCCGCAGCGCGGACCGAGGAAACTCTCACCAGATCACGCTCCGCTGGATTGCCAACCGCTGTCGTCGTCGGCCCACGCTGCGGTGAGGGCAGGGTCGGCGTAGGAGTCGGGACTCTGCGGTACGTCGATGCCGTCGTAGGCCGCAACCTCGGCACGGCCAACAACCATCCAATGCACCTCGTCGGGACCGTCGGCCAACCGAAGCGTGCGCTGGCTCGTGTACATCCCGGCCAGGGGCGTCCACTGGCTGACACCGGTGGCGCCGTGCATCTGGATCGCCTGGTCGATGATTTTGCAGACCCGTTCGGGCACCATCGCCTTGACCGCGGAGATCCAGACGCGCGCTTCCTGATTGCCGAGGGTGTCCATCGCCTTCGCGGCGCGCAGCACCATCATTCGCATCGCCTCGATCTCGGCCCGGGCACGCCCAACGATCTCCATGTTGCCGCCAAGCCGCACGAGTGGCTTGCCGAAGCCTTCGCGACTGGCACCACGTCGAACCATGAGGTCGAGCGCCTTCTCAGCCGCACCGATCGATCGCATGCAGTGGTGGATGCGGCCGGGGCCGAGGCGCAACTGGCTGATCTCGAACCCTCGCCCCTCACCGAGCAGCATGTTGCTGGCCGGCACACGGACGTCCTTGAAGCGGATGTGCATGTGACCGTGGGGTGCGTCATCGTTGCCGAAGACGTACATCGGGCCGAGGATCTCGACGCCGGGCGTGTCGATCGGCACGAGGATCTGTGATTGTTTGCGGTGCGGTGGACCGTCGGGGCTGGTCTGCACCATGCAGATCATGATCTTGCAGCGGGGATCGCCAGCACCGGAGATGTAGTACTTCTCGCCATTGATGACGTATTCGTCACCATCCTTGACCGCTTGGCAGCGGATGTTTTTTGCGTCAGAGGACGGCAGTCCGGGTTCGGTCATCGCATACGCCGACCGAATCTCACCCCGCAGCAGCGGCTCGAGCCACTGCTCCTTCTGTTCGGGGGTTCCGACCCGTTCGAGCACTTCCATGTTGCCGGTGTCGGGCGCCGAGCAGTTCAGCGATTCTGAGCCGAGCGGATACTTGCCGAGTTCGGTCGCAAGGTAGGCGTAGTCGAGGTTCGACAAGCCCTGCCCGGTGTCGGGGAGGAAGAAGTTCCACAGGCCTTCGGCCTTGGCGGCGTCTTTGGCTCCTTCGAGGAGTTCGAGTTGCTGCTCGGTGTAGCCCCACCGGTTGTTCGGATCCTTCGCCTTGAAGAACTCCTTTTGCATCGGGTCAACCACTCGGTCGAGAAACTCGGTGACCTGGTCGTAGAAGGGACGAGCCCCTTCCGACATCCGCAGATCGAAATCGTCAGGTGAACCCTTGAGTCCGGTGGGCATCGGTCTTCCTCCGTTGGCGAACGGCGATCATCGTGCCACGCGCATAGTGGCAAGGCCCAACCTGCGGCCCGAACATCTCAGCTCGGTCGGCGCGACTGGGCAGGGTCACTGGTGAGCGCAACTCCTAGCCCGGTTCCCGGTCCGTAGTTGGGAGCCGCCCCGATAAACTCGGCGGCTCCGGGGCTGTAGCTCAGTTGGCTAGAGCACCTGCTTTGCAAGCAGGGGGTCAGGGGTTCGATTCCCCTCAGCTCCACT
>JBMTIM010000030.1:0-37614 GCA_049437325.1 Acidimicrobiales bacterium | reverse complement strand
CCGCAGCAGCGGCCGCCGGCTTCACCACCACCTACAACGTCTCCGAAGGCTTCGAGGGTGATCTCGATGCCAACGGCCACCGCACGACCGGCTGGAAACACGCCGGTCTGCCGTGGCGGCAAGGCTGACGATGGACCTCGAACACGCCTCCGAGGCCACCAAACTGATCCGAGGTGGGCTCAGCCGCTCGGGCTTCGACGAGACCGCCGAGGCGATCTACGCCACGTCGGGCTTCGTCTATGGCTCGGCCGCCGAGGCCGAAGCGGCCTTCACGGGCGACATCGACCGCTATATCTACGGCCGGTACGGCAACCCCACCGTTGCCATGTTCGAAGAACGGCTTCGTCTGATCGAGGGCGCCGAGGTCTGTCGTGCGACCGCCAGCGGAATGTCGGCGGTCTTCGCCGCATTGGCCTGTTTTCTGGGCGCCGGCGACACGCTCGTCGCCTCCCGGGCACTGTTCGGTTCGTGCGCAGTGATCACGACCGAGATCCTTCCGCGGTTCGGCGTCGAGACCCACCTCGTCGACGGCCGTGATCTCTCCCAGTGGGAGGCGGCGCTCGCCGACGGGGCCAACGCGGTTTTTCTCGAGACCCCCTCGAACCCAGGGTTGGAGATCATCGACCTTCGCGCCGTCAGTGAGATGGCCCATGCGGCTGGAGCCCTCGTCGTGGTCGACAACGTTTTCGCCACCCCGATCCTGCAGCATCCGCTCGAACTCGGGGCCGACATCGTCGTCTACTCCGCCACCAAACACATCGACGGTCAGGGACGGACCCTGGGCGGTGCCGTGCTGTGTTCGGAGCAGTTCCACGATGATCACCTGCAGGAGTTCCTCCGCCACACCGGCCCGAGCCTCAGCCCCTTCAATGCGTGGGTGCTTGTCAAGGGGCTCGAGACGCTCCGTCTGCGCATCGACGCGCAGAGTCGCTCGGCGCAGCGGATCGCCTCCGAACTCGAGTCCCATGCCCGGGTCCGTGAGGTCCGCTACCCCTTCCTCGATTCGCATCCGAGTGCCGAACTGGCGCGCTCGCAGATGGAGGCCGGCGGCACGGTCGTGAGCCTGACTCTCGAAGGCGATCAGGCCTCGACGTTCGCAGTGGTCGATGCGTTGAAGATCTTCGACATCTCCAACAACGTGGGCGACACGAAGAGTCTCGTCACTCACCCTGCCACCACGACCCATCGTCGGATCGCACCGGAGCTTCGTGAGGGAATGGGGATCGGGGAGACGATGATCCGACTGTCGATCGGCCTCGAAGACACCGACGATCTCCTGATGGATCTGGGCAAGGCGCTCGGCGCCTAGCGGCGCATCACGCAGCGGCGACCGCAGCATCGAGCCACTGGTCGACCAGTTCGCGGTTCGAGTCGATCCACGTCGCAGCCATCTGTGATGTCTCGTCGGGCGAACCGTTGCGCAGGTCTGCGAGCCGGATACGGGCCAGCGCAGCATGGACATCGGCTGCAGGGATCTCGATCACCGCCAGGAGCGCCGCTGCAGCCGGATGCCGCTCGAGAAACTCGTTGCTCGCCGTGATTGCGATGTCGTTGGTGAGCCAGCCGAGATGACACGGATCGACCGAACAGGTTCCGGGATCGACCGGGTTGGGGACTTGCTCTCCATCATCGTTCTCGACGCGCTGATTCCACGCCGCCGTGATCGAACCGTCGAGCACCGATTCGGGCTCCATGCCGAGCCACATCACGTTCTCGCCGGGAATGAGCTGCTGCATCGCTGCTGACGGACCGCGGAGGAACGCGATGACGGGCTGATTGTCGGCAACGCGACGCAGCGCTTCCTCGGCGAGCGTGTCACGGTCGCCGTGAACCTGCTCGAAGGATCCCTGCCAGCCTGCAAACCGGATCATCTCGTCGATCTGGTCGGCGCAGAGTGCATCCTCGGGGCAGCCGAGAATCTGGATCACACCATCGGTCGCATCGACCGGTTCTCCTTCGCTACCGCTCCCGTCGTCATCGGCCAGCGCAGGGGAGCGAAAGGTGTCGGCGGCGTCGTATCGGTCGAAGAGCACTGCGTCGGCGACGATCGCATCGAGGGTCAGACCCGGGTTCTCGAATGTGATCGATGCATTGGTGACGAAGCCGGCAACACCGCCGTCGGGGATGATCGACCCGACGATCGAGAGCTCGTCGCGCACACGGATGTCGATCATGTCCTCGGTCGGCTCCGGCTGTTGCACGACGTCGGCGCCGTCCTCACCATCGGGCGCATCGGACTCGGGAACGACGAACGGCTCGAAGCGGATCACCGCATCGAGGTACGGGTTGTGGGCAGGGAAACGGGCATTGACCCAGAGATCGACCTCTCCTCGGCCGAGTGCGTCGTAGAAGTCGCCTGGCGACAGCTCGACATCGGCTGGATCGGTGACGACGTAGCCGAGCTGTTGGAGGAGTTGACGTGTGACCTCGGCGTGGAAACGACCGGTGGGATCATCGGATCGGGCCATCGTCACCGCAACCCCGCCGCCCACGTCGGCGTACCGGTCGCCAGGTCCGACACCAGATGGTGGCAACGAGTCGTCGACGGTGGCACCGTCACCTGCTGCCGCGTCGGGTGCACGTGTCGATGGCGGGCTCGACACCTGCGGTTCGTCCTCTGCGCAGGCACCGCCGAGGAGTGCAGCAACCAGGACCACGGCCACCCACCGGTTCGAACGGCGCATCACGGAGTGCGACGCTACTGCCACGGCGGGGGACAGGTAGGGTCGCCGTCATGATCGAACCCGAGTATCTGCGATTCGACACGCTGAGCCTCCATGCCGGTCAGCAACCGGACCCCACCACCGGGGCCCGGGCTGTGCCGTTGTACTTCACGACGTCGTACGTGTTCGACGACAGTGACCATGCCGCAGGTCTGTTCAACCTCGAGATGCCAGGCCATCTCTACTCTCGTCTGACCAACCCGACGGTTGCCGTGCTCGAAGAGCGCTTGGCCGCGCTCGAAGGTGGCGTCGGTGCCGTGTGCACCGCCAGCGGCCAGGCTGCATTTTTTCTCGGCGTGGTCACGCTCATGGGTCAGGGCGGACACATCGTCGCAAGTCGAAACATCTACGGCGGCACCCACCAGATGCTCAACGTCACACTCCCTCGGCTCGGGATCACCTGCACGTTCGTCGATCCTCGCAACCCGACCGAGTTCGAGGCCGCCATCACCGACGACACACGGCTCGTGTTCGCCGAGACGTTGGGGAATCCCGGCGTCGAGGTACTCGACATTGCGGCAGTTGCGGAGGTCGCCCATCGCAATGGACTTCCGCTGATGGTCGACTCGACGTTCTCGACGCCGTATTGCATTCGGCCGATCGAGCACGGCGCCGACATCGTCATGCATTCGGTGACCAAGTTCCTCGGCGGCCACGGTGTCGCGCTCGGAGGAGCGTTGATCGACGGTGGGCGCTTCGACTGGGAGGCGTCAGGCCGGTTCGACACCATGACCGAGCCCTACGCCGGGTATCACGGCATTTCCTTCGCCGACGAGTTCGGCCCGGGCGCCTTCATCACCCGAGCACGAGCCGAGGGTTTGCGCGACTTCGGTGCATCGATGAGCCCGGCCAACGCATTCCAATTGCTGCAGGGCGTGGAGACGCTCCCGCTGCGGATGGCCCGCCATGTCAGCAACGCCCGCGCTGTCACCGAGATGCTCGAGGCGAACGACGCCGTGGCCTGGGTCAAGTATCCGACGGCATCGGACCACCCCGATCGAGAACTCGCAGCTGCGCTCTATCCGAACGGCACTGGCGCAATCCTGAGCTTCGGTATCAAGGGTGGCCGCGATGCCGGCAAGACGTTCATCGAGAACGTGAGGCTTGCATCACACCTCGCCAACGTGGGTGACGCGAAGACCCTCGTGTTGCATCCGGCGAGCACGACCCATCAGCAGTTGTCGGCCGACGACCTGGTCGCCGCCGGCATCGGAGAGGATCTGATCCGTGTGTCGGTCGGCATCGAGGACGTGCGTGACATCATCGACGATCTCAGCTCGGCGCTGAAGATCAGCCAGCGGTAGCGAGCGAGGACGCGATGGAATTCGACCTCGACGGCAAGACGGTTCGCTACGCCAACGGCGGCCGCGACCACGATCCGGCGCTTCCAGGTGTGGTACTCGTTCACGGGTCGGGGATGAACCGCACCGTGTGGCAACTGCAGACCCGGTACCTCGCCCATCATGGCTACCGGGTGGCGGCGGTCGACCTACCCGGTCACGGGGGCTCCGACGGCCCCTGTCTCGAGACCATTCCCGAGATGGGTGGGTGGGTCGGACGAGTCATCGACGAGCTCGGCTTGGGTCCGGCGCACATCGTCGGTCATTCGATGGGCACGTTCATCGCCATCGAGGCAGCTGCGCAGCGCCCCGAGGTCGTTGCCTCGCTCGTGCTGGTCGGCACGGCAGCAGCGATGCCGGTGCATCCCGAGCTGCTCGACTCGGCCGCCAACGATGTCCCACACGCCAGCCGACTCATGTCGTCGTGGTCGTTCGGGGACCGAGCGCATGTCGGCCGCCACGCCACACCCGGCATGTGGCAGATCGGGGGATCGCAAGCGCTGCTCGACACATCACGGCCCGACTCGCTCGGTGTCGACATGGCGGCGTGCAACGTCTACGACACGTCGCTCATCGCTGCGGCCGATGTGACCTGTCCGGTCACCTACGTCTTGGGCACTCGCGACAAGATGACGCCGAGCAAGCGGGCGAACGACCTGATTGCTGCAACGGCAGGCGCGGAGGTCGTGATGATCGACTGTGGCCACATGCTGACCGTCGAGGCGCCCGACGAGACCCGGAATGCAATCGTCGCTGCCCTCGACCGGTCGAGCGTGACGGACTGAGTCGATCGGGAACATCGGAGCACCCGCTAACGTTCCCTCCGGTGCCGCCTCACCGGTGCGGCTGTCTCGTGGAGGTCCACGCCGTGACCGATCCGACGCCGCCGGCGATCACCGATGACGACGAGATCGTCGAGGGTGGTCCGTGGATCGAGGACAGTCCGGCCTCGGCGGCGCGGGCCCTGTTCGTCGGGATCTTGCTCCTCATGGCCGGAAATGGGCTGCAGGGTTCCCTCATCGGTGTGCGATCCGAGACCGAGGGCTTCTCGGTCACCGTCGCCGGGTTCGTCATGGCCGCCTACTTCGGCGGCTTCCTGGCCGGGAGTCGCACAGCCGAGACGCTGATCGCCAAGGTCGGACACATCCGTGTGTTCGCGGGTCTCGCGTCGATGGCCTCGGCTGCCGTGCTGATCCACGCGCTCTTCATCGATCCCGTCACCTGGGGCCTCATGCGTTTCATGACCGGTCTGTGTATGGCCGGGCTGTACGTCACCGAGGAGTCGTGGCTGAACGATCTCGCCACCAACCAGACTCGCGGGCGACTGCTGTCGATCTACATGGTTGTGACGATGGGCGGCATGACGATCGGGCAGTTCTTGCTCGACGCCGCCGATCCGGATGGCGTGAAGCTCTTCCTGCTCTCATCGGTGCTCGTGTCTGCATCGCTGATCCCGATCGTCCTGTCGGCATCCAGCAACCCGCCCCTGGCTGCCACGGAACGAATGAGCCTCCGGGAACTTGCGTCCATCATCCCGACCGGCATCTTCTGCTCGTTCTGGAACGGCGCAGCGATCGGCATCCTCATGGGTCTCGGCGCCGTGTATGCGGTGGCCGTCGACGTACCCGACTCCCGGCTTGCGTTCTTCCTCGCTGCTCCGCTCGTCGGTTCGATGCTGTTGCAGTGGCCGATCGGACTGCTGTCCGATCGCGTGTCGCGTCGTGGTGTGATTCTCGTCGTCGCCGGGATTGCCCTTGCGGCGTGTGCAGGCCTGGCCGGGGTGCGAGAGGGGAGTTGGACAGCGATTGGTCTGATGGCACTTCTTGGGGCGGTGGGATTCCCGATCTATTCGTTGACCATCGCGTACACAGCCGACTGGTTGCCGACCGCCAAGCTCACGGCAGGGTCGGCTGCACTGGTGCGAGTGAACGGCGTGGGTGCCCTGTGCGGTCCGCTCTCGGCCAGTGTCGTGATCGGTGTCACGTCGCCGGTCGCCTACTTCTGGACCATGGCCACCTGTTTCGGCGTCATTGCGGGCTATCTGGCCTACCGGATCGTCGTGACCGATGCCCCCGAGAGTCGACGGCAGTTCGTCGCCTTCCCGGCCCGAGCATCGGCCACCGCTGTCACTCTCATGCGAGGCCAACGCAGCCGTATTGTCGACTGAGCGCGATGAGCGGCCCACGCCCCCGTCACCGACGACCCATCAGTGGTCGGTGATCTCCCAGGGTGCGATCCAGTCACCGTCCATCCGAAACGAGAGCTGATTGTCGTCCTCGATGCGCTTGGCAACATGGAGCTCGCCGACATCGCGCCCGTAGCGTTCGGCTGCATCTTCGAAGACGTCGTGTGCAGCGGCGGTCATGACCAAGGGTGCGTCGAGCGAACCCTCGAGTTCGCGGACGAGGCCGAGGTCCTTGAGGCAAAGATCGAGCGTGAAGCTCGGGTCGTAGTGGCCGGCGAAGATCGACGGTCCGTCGTGCCTCGCCACGAACGAGTCGCCGACCGAGTCGCAGATCGCGTCGTAGAGCACCGACAGCTCCACACCGTTGGCCAGGCCGAGGGCAAATCCTTCGCCGATCGATGCAGCATGGATGAACCACAGTTGGTTGGTCACCAGCTTCACCACGTTCCCGGTGCCGAGCGGTCCACAGCGGATCACGCGGCCGAGGTTCTCGAGCACCGGAACGACTCGTTCGAGGTCGGCTTCTGCGCCGCCGGCGAACAGGGTCAGCCGCTTGTTGCGGGCTCCGTCCACTGCACCGGTGACCGGTGCGTCCATGACGGTCACGCCCGGGGGTGCATCGTCGGCCAGTTCCTGCACGAACTCGCGCCGATTCGTCGTGAGGTCGGCCCAGACCGATCCGGCCCGGAGTGCAGCGAGCGCGCCGGCGCCTCGCATCACGGCAGCGACATGGTCGGGTCGGGGGAGCGAGGTGAGCAAGATGTCGGCTTCGGCGGCAACCGATGCCGCATCGGCTGCCGTGCGACCGCCCGCAGCGGCAACCTCAGCGACCGGTTCGGGCCGCAGGTCGAAGGCAATGACGTCGAATCCGGCATCCACCAGGTTGAGACACATGGGGAGCCCCATGTTGCCGAGACCGATGAAACCGATGGTGTCGGACACGGCTCGCTCCTAGTAGGTCGCGTCGGGCATCGACGCCTTGCGGCGGCCGATGTAGTCCAGGAGCTCAGCATCGATCGCGTCGTCGAGTTCGGGGCCCTCGTACTCGGCGAGCATTCGTTTCCAGGTCGTGTTGGCTCGTTGGGCCGATGTGCGTGAGCCTTCGTCGATCCACTGTTCGAAGCTGTTGTTGTCGGCTTCCGACGATCGGGCGAACGCCGTTTCGAAGTTGGCCAGGGTGTGGGCGTTGCCCAGGAAATGTTCGCCGTGGGGGTTGGTCCGGAAGGCGTCCATCGCCTGACCGTTCTCGCTGACGTCGATCCCCCGGGCGTAGACCTCCATGAACCCCAGCTGATCAGCATCGAGAATGAGCTTCTCGAAGCCGAGTGCAAGGCCGCCCTCCTGCCACCCGGCAGCGTGAAGCACGAAGTTCACGCCCGACAGGATGGTCGGCAGCAGTGTCGAGGCCGATTCGTAGGCGGCTTGGGCGTCCGGGTACTTCGATGCTGTGAACTGTCCACCGGATCGGAAGGGCACGCCGACCCGGCGGGCGAGCGAGGCCATCACCGAGATGGCCTGGCCGGCCTCGGGCGTTCCGAAGGTCGGTGCCCCGGTGGCCATCGACATCGACGATGCGAACGTCCCGAAGATCACCGGTGCTCCCGGACGAACAAGTTGGGTGTACGCCATGCCCGACAGGGCCTCGGCCAGTGACTGGGCGGCCAGGCCGGCGATGGTGACCGGCGACATGGCGCCGGCGAGAATGAACGGCGACATGATGCACGCCTGGTTGGCGCGGGCGTACTCGGTGGCTGCACCGAGCATGGTGGCGTCCCAACGCAGGGGTGACGATGCGTTGATGAGCGATGTCATCACGGTGCGGTCCTGCAGATCGCCCCCGAACGCGATGCGACTCAGTTCGATGGAATCAGCGGCGCGCTCCGCCGCCGTGACCGATCCCATGTAGGGCTTGTCGCTGTACTTGATGTGTGCGTACACCATGTCGAGGTGCCGCTTGTTCACCGGCACGTCGACGGGCTCGCACACGGTGCCGCCGCTGTGGTGGAGGTGGGGGAGCCCGTAGACGAGCTTGACGATGTTCTGGAAGTCCTCGATCGTGCCGTACCGGCGGCCGCTGTCCAGGTCCATCACGAACGGCGAGCCGTAGTTCGGCGCAAAGACCGTGCAGTTCTCGCCGATCTTCACGGACCGTTCGGGATTGCGGGCGTGCTGCACGAATGACGTTGGGGCGCTGTTCTGGACGATCTCGCGACAGAGACCTTTCGGGAAGTAGACCATCTCGCCGTCGACGGTGGCTCCGGCCTCACGCCAGAGCTCGAGTGCCTCGGGAAAGTCCTGGAATGCCACACCGATGGTGGCGAGGATCTCTTCGGCATTGTCCTCGATCGCCGAGAGTCCCTCGTCGGAGAGCATCTCGACCGGGGGCATCGTGCGTTCCAGATAGGGCCTGGTCGTGACGGCCAAGGATCGAGCGGCTTGTCGACCGACTCGACCGCCACCACGGCGCCCACTGCGTCGGCTCGCCCCGGGTTCGGGGTTCAGTTCTTCGCTCATGGATCTACCTTTCGCTGCTCACTCGGCGCCGGCGCCGGTTGCGGCCGCCGCCCCCTGCGGAATCGATGCGTTCGGGGAGCGCCACGATCTCGGCGAGGTGCGGGCTCGGTGCGGTGGCGTGGGGGAACGCCATGGCAGCGACGAACAACTCTTGAAAGCGAGGTTCGGTTGCCGTCTCGATCTTCTCGACGTCGCGGACCACGGCGGCGATCTCGTCACGCTGTTTCGCGTTCACCAACATCCGAACCGTGCCGGCCCCGGCGGCGTTGCCGACCGCCGTCACCCGTTCGACCGGACAGTCGGGAACCAGGCCGAGCACGAGCGCATACACCGGGTCGATGTGGGCACCGAATGCCCCGGCGAGTCGAACGTCGTGGCACTCGGTGATACCGGCGTGCTCCATCAACAGATCGATCCCGGCCCGCAGCGCGGAACCGGCGAGTTGGATCTGGCGAACGTCGTTCTGGGTGATGGCCAACTGCGGGTGGGTCGTGCCGTTGTCGTCGGTGACTTCGGGACGAATCACGTAGGTGAACGTCCGCTCATCGGAGACGACACAGCCGGTCCTGGCCGTGAGGTCCTGGATCACGCCGTTGTGGTCGCAGACACCGGCCAGGTAGAGCTCACCGATCACCTCGATGATGGCCGAACCGCACAGACCGGCGATGTCGAGGTTGGCGGTCTGTTCGGCGAACCCAGCTTCGTCACTCCATGCGTCGGCGCCGATCACCTTGAAGCGGGGTTCGAGGGTCTCTCGGTCGATCCGGATGCGTTCGATCGCGCCAGCGGTTGCTCGCATACCCGATGAGATCTGCGCACCCTCGAACGCCGGTCCGGTCGGAGAGGACGCGGCGTAGACGCGCTCCGCAGTGCCGAGCACGATCTCTGCGTTTGTCCCCACGTCGACCAACAGTTGCGGTTCGGCCGTGGCGTGGGTGCGCTCGTTGAGCAGTGCCGCCGCAGCGTCGGCACCGACGTGTCCGGCGATACATGGCCCGATGTGGGCGCGTGCGAACGGCAGGTCGAGGTCGAGGTCGGTCGCCCGCAGGTCGACCGGCGCGCCGATCGTGAGCGTGAACGGCGCAGCGCCGAGTGGCGTCGGGTCGATCCCGAGCAGAAGGTGATGCATCACCGGGTTGCCCACCAGCACGATGTCATGGATGCGGTCCCGGACCGACGCCTCGTCGAGTTCGGTGTCGAGCGCATCGGCAAGGTCGGTGACGAGTCGGTCGAGTGCCGTGCGGATTGCGGCCGTCAGTTCGGCATCGCCGCCCGGGTTCATCATCACGTAGCTGACCCGACTCATGAGGTCTTCACCAAAGCGGATCTGGGGGTTCATGGCCCCGGCGTCGGCGAGCACGTCACCGGACGCAAGGTCGACCAGGTACCCCGCGAGGGTGGTCGAGCCGACATCGACGGCGACGCCGTAGACGACCTCGTCGAAGCCGGGCCGAACGGCGAGCACCGTGCCGTCGCAGTGCACCACTGCGGTGATCGCACGACCGCCTTCCACGATCGCCGGGTGCAATGTGGGCAGAACCCGACCCTCGACGGTGGCGTGTTCGATGCCCCAGTCGGCGGCGAGGGCTTGGCGGAGAATCTCGTCGTCGGCTCGTTCGTCGCCGAGTTGCAGCTCGGGGAGTTCGACATAGCGAGCGGTGACGAGCGGATCGAGGGTGAGACCGGGAAGATCGATCCTCTTGCGAATGACCGGACGGTGAACCTGACTCGCAGGAGGAATGTCCACGACGACATCGGCGAGCACCCGGGCCTGACAACCGAGGCGGGAACCAGGCTCGATCGTGCGGCGACCCTTGTAGCCGGACTCGCTCGTGGTCCACGGTGACACGGCGGAGTCGTCGGACGTGATCCCCCACTTGGCGAACTCTCCGGTCGCCGGCGTGACCTGGCACCGGCCGCAGAGGCCTCGTCCGCCACAGGTGGAGTCGATGTCGACCCCGACCGATCGGGCGACATCGAGCAGCGAGGTGCCGGCTGCGGCCACGGCCTGCACCCCCGACGGGGTGAAGACCACGGTGACCCGCTCGTCGCCGAGCATGTTGGTCGTGCCGGCCAGGTCGGTCATCGCAGGATCATCCCCTGCTCAACTCGCGGTCGTGCGGCGGCGGCCACCCCGCCGGCGACCGGCTCCGGCACCGGCCTCGCCGGGCTCGCGGTTGGCTTGGATCCAGGCCGCACAGTTCTCGTCCTGACCGTTGAGGACGTCGGCGGCCATGATCGCCGTCTTCACCTCACCGTGGAGCGGATTCATGATCGCAGACGTCATACCTGCGCCGATCGCCATGGCCAGGAACGTACCGGTGATGTGGTGACGATTGGGGAGGCCGAACGACACGTTCGATGCACCACAGGTCGTGTTGACCTTGAGTTCGCTGCGCAGTCTGCCCACGAGTTCGAAGACCTGGCGGCCCGCAGTTCCCATCGCACCGATCGGCATGACGAGCGGGTCGACGACGACATCGGAAGCTGGGATGCCGTGGTCGCCGGCGCGACTGACGATCTTCTTGGCGACCTCGAAGCGGACGTTGGGATCTTCGGAGATACCGGTCTCATCGTTGGAGATCGCAACGACGGCGGCGCCGTGTTTGGCCACGAACGGAAGGACTCGCTCGAGGACCTCCTCTTCGCCGGTCACGGAGTTGATCAGGGGCTTGCCCTCATAGATCTCGATCGCCGCTTCCAGGGCCTCGACGATCGACGAGTCGATCGCGATCGGAACATCGGTGACGGCCTGGACTTCCTTGATGGCTCGGACGAGGAGGGCCGGCTCGTCGGCCAGCGGGATACCGGCGTTCACGTCGAGCATCTGCGCGCCCGCTTCGACCTGGGCGATCGCATCGGAGACGACCCGGCTGAAGTCGCCGTTCTTCATCTCCTCGGCAAGCAATTTGCGGCCGGTGGGGTTGATGCGTTCGCCGATCATGACGAAGGGACGACCGAACCCGATCGCAACCTCCTTCGTCGCGCTGGAGATGATCGTGTCGGTCACTCGGGTGCTCCTGTGGTTGCGAGACCGCCGTTGGCCACCAGGGCCTCCAACACGTCTCGGGGGTGTTCACTGTCGAGCTGTTCTGCGGTTGCGTGCGCTGCGGCAACGGGATCACCGTCAACCGAGGCGGCGACACGGCGCCACTCGTTCACGTAGTCGTCGGTCTCGGTCAGTCCGGCGACGGCGGCTGCACGGTCGATTGCGACCTGGAACCGCTGATGGAGCAGCACCTGTTCCTTGCTGCCGTCCTCGGTGGTGGCGGTGACCTGGGCGGGGATGTCTCGCCAGTAGATCGTCACGAGCCCCGGCCCACCCCGGTTGCGTCGAGGCATCAGACGCGCTCCGGTGCGGTGGCGATGTGCACTACGGCCGGTTCGAGGTCGCCGTAGGTGGTTTGCACCCGCTCGAATGCCAGCCCGAGCTTGACAGCACAGGCTTGCGCCATGGCGTCGAGTACGGGGTCATCGGTCTGCGCAAGGTAGATCATCTTCGTGTAGTTGCCGAAGTACATGTCGCGAAGTTCGGGGTGGGCTTCGATCCCGAGGTTGGCCATGATCAAACGATCGAAGTGCTTGACCAGGTAGTCGGTCAGGTAGAAGGCGGTCGGGTCATCGCGATGCATCTCGTCGAAGGCCCGCTCGCCGGCGAAGAACTGGTAGCAGTGCGCTCCGGGGAGCATCTCGATGCCTTCCTGCTCGGCGATCTCGCGGAGTTCTCCGGCGGTACCGCAATCGGCGTAACCGAGAAGGATTCGGTCGTAGGCGTCCCGAGCCCGGTCGAGTCGTTTCCGGACCGCATCTGGAATGTCGGTGGGACGATTGTGCAGGATTGCCGGCAGGCACTCGAGCGTGACGTTGTCGAGTTCGTGCAGCCGAGCGATGTCGCGAAGTTCGCGGGCGAGTGCCCCACAGGCGAGGATCAGGACCCGAGGCGCGTCACCCATCACTCCTCCACCGATCCCTACGAGACCGTGGCGCGCTTCTCGGCGACCTTGGCGGATGCGGTCTCGGCAGCAACTGCGGCATCACGGCAGTAGGCGTCTGCCCCGATGGCCTCACCGAACTCCTCGTTGAGCGGCGCTCCACCCACGAGGATGATGAAGTCGTCGCGCAGACCTTTTTCGACCATCGTGTCGATGACGACCTTCATGTAGGGCATCGTCGTGGTCAGCAGGGCCGACATGCCGAGGATGTCGGGCTTGTGCTCGTCGAGTGCGGCGAGATACTCGTCGACGTCGGTGTTGATACCGAGGTCGATCACCTCGAAGCCGGCACCTTCGAGCATCATCCCCACGAGGTTCTTGCCGATGTCGTGGATGTCCCCCTTGACCGTGCCGATCACGACCTTTCCGATCGGTTCAGCACCGGTCTCGGCGAGGAGGGGGCGAAGAATCGCCATACCGGCTTTCATGGCGTTTGCTGCCAGGAGGACCTCGGGAACGAACAGGATGCCGTCCCGAAAATCGATCCCGACGATCCGCATGCCCTCGACGAGAGCGTCGTTCAGGACCCGGTTTGCGTCCCAACCGCGCGACAGGAGGATGTTGGTGCCCTCCACGATCTCTTCGCCCAGACCGTCGTAGAGGTCGTCGTGCATCTGGGCAGTGAGATCCTCGTCGTCGAGTGCGCTGAGGTCGATCTCTTCCTCGTCGGACATGTGCCGCTCCTGGAACTCAAGAGCCCCAACCGCAGGGACCCGTGGAACATGGAAGATGCGAAACCCGCTCTGTCGCTCGACAGCGCCTGTTCCGCATCGTGGAATCGTACCGTATCACGGAACAGCCGCTGATCGGAAGTGGATGAAGTGGAGCAATCCGCCCGCCTCGTCGCAGACGAATCGGACCCCGACGGACGGGACGGCCCCTCGGTGTCCTCCCGCAAAGTGGCAAGGGTGGGCCGGTACTCTTTTGGCCTATGGCCGATGACATGCCGAAGTTTCGTTACGACGCCGCGACTGCCGACGAACTCGAGACCCGGTGGCAGGCCCAGTGGCTGGCTGACGGGACGTACCACGCACCCAATCCCTCCGGCCCACTCTGCGACGATCCTCGCGGTATTGCCGCTCGCGAGAAGCTCTTCATCATGGACATGTTCCCGTACCCGTCCGGGTCCGGTCTGCATGTCGGCCATCCACTCGGCTACATCGCCACCGACGTCTACGCCCGGTTCAAGCGAATGACGGGCTTCAACGTGCTGCACACGATGGGCTTCGATGCGTTCGGCCTTCCCGCCGAAGAGCATGCTCGTCAGACCGGTGAGCACCCGCGGATCAACACCGAGAACAACATCGCGAACATGACCCGGCAACTCGACCGGCTCGGGTTGGGTCATGACAAGCGTCGATCGATCGCCACCACCGACGAGGCGTACTACCGATGGACCCAGTGGATCTTCACGCAGATCTTCAACGCCTGGTTCGACCCGGAGGCCAACGGTGGGAGGGGGATGGCTCGTCCGATCGATGAACTGGAGGCTCAGTTCGCGTCAGGCGAGCGGTCGACCCCCGACGGTCGGGCCTGGGCCGATCTGTCGATGAGCGAGCAGCGCGCTGTGCTGCACGATCATCGCCTGGCCTACGTGTCCGAGGCACCGGTCAACTGGTGCCCGGGACTGGGAACGGTGCTGGCCAACGAAGAGGTCACCGCCGATGGCCGCAGCGATCGCGGTAACTTTCCGGTGTTCAAGCGCCCCTTGAAGCAATGGATGATGCGGATCACGGCCTACGCCGACCGCTTGCTCGACGATTTGGATCTGCTCGACTGGTCCGACTCGATCAAGACGATGCAGCGCAACTGGATCGGGCGGTCCGAGGGGGCAGAGGTCAGCTTTCCGGTCGGTGAGCATGTCATCGACGTGTTCACCACTCGTCCCGACACCTTGTTCGGGGCGACCTACATGGTCTTGGCCCCCGAACACCCACTCGTCGACGAGCTGACCGCCGATGCCTATGACGGCGCCGTCGATCCGGTGTGGACCGGCGGGGCTGCGACCCCGGCGGAGGCGGTGGCTGCGTATCGCGCTCGAGTCGAGCAGATGACCGACGTCGACCGCCAAGAGAACCGAGACAAGACCGGCGTCTTCCTCGGCACGTTCGCCACCAACCCGACCAACGGCGAGTCGATCCCCGTGTTCATCGCCGACTACGTGCTGATGGGCTACGGCACCGGCGCCATCATGGCCGTACCCGCCCAGGACGAACGCGACTGGGACTTCGCAACCGAGTTCGGGCTGCCGATCATTCGCACGGTCCAGCCGCCCCCTGATTTCGATGACAGCATCCCTGGCGATGGCGCCTACACGGGCGACGGCCCCGCGGTGAACTCGTCCTTCCTCGACGGACTTTCGGTCGATGAGGCCAAGGCGAAGATCATCGAGTGGCTCGAAGCCGAGGGTGCAGGGGTCGGTATGGTCACCACCAAGTTGCGCGATTGGCTGTTCGCCCGTCAGCGCTACTGGGGGGAGCCCATCCCGATCGTCTTCGACGACGACGACAATCCGATCTCGATTCCTGACGCTGAACTGCCGGTCAACCTTCCCGATCTGATCGACTGGGCGCCGCGTCAGCTCGACGAAGACTCCCGGCCAGAACCACCATTGGGACGAGCCGTCGACTGGGTCTCCGTCGATCTCGATCTCGGCGACGGTGTGAAGACCTACCGTCGCGATCTCAATGTCATGCCGCAATGGGCCGGGTCGTGTTGGTACTACCTGCGCTACATCGACCCGGTCAGTGACGACGTCATCGCCGATACGGCCGCTGAGCGCTACTGGATGGGTGGCGACCGTCCGACCGATGGGGGTGTCGACCTGTACGTCGGCGGGGTCGAGCACGCCGTCCTGCATCTGCTGTACAGCCGGTTCTGGCACAAGGTGCTGTTCGACCTCGGCCACGTGAGCACGGTCGAACCGTTCAAGCGACTGATCAATCAGGGCTACATCCAGGCTGCTGCGTTCCAGGACACGCGAGGGATCTACGTCGAGGCCGAAGAGGTCGAGGGCGACCCGCAGTCGGGGTTCACCCACGACGGCGACCCGGTCACCCGAAGCTTCGGAAAAATGGGCAAGTCGTTGAAGAACTCGGTCACGCCCGATGACATGTACGCCGCATTCGGTGCCGACACGCTCCGCCTGTACGAGATGTCGATGGGACCGATCGACCAGGATCGTCCGTGGGAGACCCGTTCGGTCGTCGGCTCCCAACGGCTGTTGCAGCGTGTCTGGCGCAACGTGGTGGACGAGGACACCGGTGACCTCTTGATCTCCGACGCAACGCCCTCCGACGAACTCGACCGGGTTCTGCACAAAACGATCGACGGTGTCCGAGCCGACATGGAGAACCTGAGGTTCAACACGGCCATCGCCAAGATGACCGAACTCAACAACGAGTTGACCAAGTTCGACGGACCGACGCCGCGCGTCGTCGCCGACGCCATGGTCCGCATGCTGGCACCGTTGGTCCCTCACATGGCCGAGGAACTCTGGCACAAGATGGGCGGTGACGGTTCGGTCGTCTGGGCCGATTTTCCCCGGGCCGATCCAGCAGTGCTGGTCGACGAGCAGATCGAGCTGCCGGTTCAGGTCAACGGCAAGGTGCGGGGTCGTGTGTCGGTCCCCTCCGACGCCGACGAAGCGGCGGTGCTCGCTGCTGCGACCGCCGACGTCAACGTCGCCGGCCATGTGGGCGGCGCTGAACTCCGCAAGGTCATCTTCGTGCCGGGCCGAATGATCAACCTGATCGTGTGACCGTCGGTCACAGGCGAAAACGGCTCCGGGCCCCCCGAAGCGGGGCCGGACCGTACGAGTGTTGCGGAAGGGTCAGATCACGCGGACCTGGAGGGCCTCGTCGCCCTTGCGTCCGGGGCCGACCTCGAATTCGACCTGCTGGCCGTCTTCGAGCGTCCGGAAGCCGGACCCTTCGATGTTGCTGAAGTGGACGAAGACGTCGTCGCCGTCGTCGCGGGAGATGAAGCCGTAGCCCTTTTCGTTGTTGAAGAACTTGACGGTGCCTGTTGCCATGGCGGGGGTGTTCCTTGCTATCGCTCGACCGGAGGCCGAGATCCCGGGAATGGGATACCTCCACGCTAGGCCCTTCTCGGCCCCGATGCGCCGCGACTCACCGACCATTCGTCATGTCGATCCCCGGCGTGGACTTGTCCAGTGCCAGATTGTCAGTATGCGAACTGTATGGCAACATAACGTCCCGCGTATGGCTTCCGTTGATCATGTCCGCATTGCACCGTCGTGGCGGCGCGTCGAAATCGCGTTGATCGCGGGCGCCCGAAAGGTCGCAGCGGCCTTCGATCATCGGCTCACACAGATCGACTTGAATCTCAACCAGGCGTCGTTGCTCGCATTCGTCAACGACTTCGGCGAGCGGAGCCAGACCGAACTCGCCGAGATGGTCGGTATCGGCCGAGCCTCGATCGGTTCCATGATCGATCGACTCGAGGCGCGTGGCCTTGTGGCTCGACACCCTCATCCCACCGATCGTCGCGTGTGGCTGGTGGGCATCACGCCGGAGGGCACCGCACTGGTCGAAAAGTTCTACGAGATCGACGCCGGGTTTCGAAAAGAGATCCGACACGACATCAGCCGGGAGGAACGCCAGCACCTGGCGTCCCTCCTCGAGCGGCTCGACACGAACGTCGATGCCATCCTGTCCTCACCCAACCAACAAGAAAGAGGTGGACCTCATGCATGAGGCCGTCATCGTCGATGTCGTGCGCACGCCTGCAGGCAAACGCAACGGCAAGCTCAAGGATTGGCACCCTGCCGACCTTGGTGCCCACGTTCTGAAAGCGCTCGAAGAGCGCACCGGCATCGATCCCGCCATCGTCGACGACGTTGTGACCGGCTGTGTCAGCCAGGTCGGGCAGCAGGCCTTCAACCTCGGGCGCAGCGCAGTGCTGGCCGCCGGGTGGCCCGAGTCCGTGCCGGCGACCACCGTCGACCGTCAGTGCGGTTCGAGCCAGCAGGCGATCCACTTTGCTGCCCAGGGCGTCATGGCCGGCGCGTATGACGTCGTCGTCGCCCTTGGGGTCGAGATCATGACCACCACGCCGATGGGCGCATCCGGTGCGAAGGGTGAACTCGGGATGCCCTTCGGTCCGAAGGTGTTCGAGCGTTATGCCGAGACCGGTCTGCCACCCCAGGGCATCGGCGCCGACATGATCGCCGACGAATACGGCATCACCCGAGAAGATCTCGACGCCTTTTCGGCGCAGAGCCAGCAGCGCGCAGCTCGGGCCACCGCCGAAGGCCGCTTCGAGAACGAGATCGTCCCGGTGCCCGTCGAGATCGACGGAGAGATCGAGATGTTCGTCCACGATGAGGGAATCCGTCCCGACACCACGTCCGAGACGCTGGCCAACCTGAAACCGGCGTTCGACGAAAATGGCAAGATCACGGCCGGCAACTCGTCGCAGATCTCCGACGGTGCTGCCGCTGTGCTGATCATGAGCCGCGAGAAGGCCGACGAACTCGGGCTGAAACCACGGGCGAGATTCACCGGCTTCGCGCTGGCCGGTACCGATCCCGTCACCATGTTGAAGGGTCCGATCCCGGTCACCGAGAAGGTGCTGGCCAAGACCGGCCTCTCGGTCGATGACATCGATCTCTTCGAGATCAACGAGGCGTTCGCCTCGGTCGTGTTGGCATGGCAGAAGGAAACCGGTGCCGATCTCGAGAAGGTCAACGTCAACGGTGGAGCCATCGCTCTTGGGCACCCGCTCGGCTGCTCGGGTGCCAAGCTCATGACCACGCTCGTCAACGAACTCGAGCGCACCGGCGGTCGCTATGGCATGCAAGCCATGTGCGAAGGCGGTGGGCTTGCCAACGGAACCATCATCGAAAGGATCGATTCCTGATGCCACGAATGAATCTGGAGGGGAGTTCCTCCATCGTCACCGGCGGTGCGTCCGGCATCGGCGAGGCATGTGCCCGTCAACTCGCAGATGCGGGTGCCCGTGTCGTCATCGCCGATCTGAACGAGGAGAAAGGTCAAGCCGTCGCGTCCGAGCTCGGTGGGCTGTTCGTGAAGTGTGACGTCAGCTCTGTCGAAGACGCCCAGACGACGGTCGCTGCGGCGTCGGAGATGGGCCCGTTGCGCTCGCTCGTGAACTCGGCCGGCCTCGGTTTCGCCGGCCGAACCATCGACCGCAACAACGTGCCGTTCGAACTCAAGAACTTCGAGTTCGTGATCAAGGTCAATTTGATCGGTTCGTTCAACATGCTCAGCCAGGCAGCTGGAGCGATGGCGCAGACCGATCCGGTCGACGATGACGGCAGTCGAGGCGCCATCGTCAACATGGCATCGGCCGCCGCCTTCGACGGGCAGATCGGCCAATGCGCGTACTCGGCCTCCAAGGGCGGCGTCGTTGGCATGACCCTTCCGATCGCTCGCGACCTCGCTGCGGTCGGTATCCGGGTCAATACGATTGCGCCCGGTCTCATCGACACGCCGATCTACGGCGAGGGTGAGCAGAGCGAGGCCTTCAAGGCGCATCTCGGCCAGTCCGTGCTCTTCCCGAAGCGCCTCGGCTCCGGCGAAGAACTCGCCTTTGGCGTCATGGAATGCATCACCAATCCGTACATGAACGGCGAGACCATCCGTCTCGACGGCGGCATCCGGATGCCTCCGAAATGAGCGCCGTCCTCACCGAGAAGCGGGATCGCGTGATGATCATCACGCTCAACCGCCCGGAGGCGATGAACGCCATCAACGGTGATCTCTCCCACGGATTGTGGAATGCCTGCCAGGAAATCAACATCGACTCCGGTCTCACCGCCGGCGTCCTCACCGGCGCAGGCAAAGGCTTCAGTTCCGGCATGGACCTCAAGGCCTTTGCTGCGGGCGAGGACATCGGGCCGATGCAGGCGTTCATCCAGGCCGGCGCAGAGAAACCGCTCATCGCTGCCGTCGAAGGCTTCGCCATCGCCGGTGGTCTGGAGCTGGCGCTCTCGTGTGATCTCATGGTCGCCGGGAGCAGCGCCAAGTTCGGTATCCGTGAAGTGAAGGTGGGCCTGTTCGCCGCCGGTGGTGGCGTGATGCGCCTCCCGGCCAGAGTGGGCTACGCCAAGGCGATGGAAATGGCTGTCACCGGCGACAACATCTCTGCCCAGGAGGCGCTCGACTTCGGCCTGCTCTCCCAGGTCACCGATGACGGTGGGGCGCTCGAGGCGGCCATTGCGCTCGCCGAGCGCATCGCCAAGAACGCTCCCCTCGCTGTTGCTGCGAGCAAGAAGCTGGTGAAGGCGGCTGCGCAGGGCTACGACGAGGCAGAGTTGTGGGAACTGCAGTCGACATTGATGGGAGCGGTGTTCGGCAGCAATGATGCCAAGGAAGGTCCGAAGGCGTTCGCCGAGAAGCGGGAACCGAACTGGACCGGCACCTGATCTTCGCCGAAACGGCGACGGAGCATCACCCATCGGGCCGGGCGATGCTCCGTCGTCAGGCGGCTCTGGGCATGGCGTAGAACGCAATCGCGGCATAGTGGAGTGCCACGCCACCGATCACGAACAGGTGAAAGATCTCGTGGTAGCCGAACCAGTGGGGCCACGGGTTGGGACGGCGCAACGCATAGAACACTGCGCCCGACGAGTAGAGGCAGCCTCCACTCACGATCAGCACGAAGCCGGCCGTACCGAGTCCGTCGAGGAGAGCGGGCATGGCTGCCACGGCAACCCAGCCGAGCGCCAGATACGGCGCAGCGACGAGAGGAGCAGGGGCGGCAGCCCAGACCAGCCGAGTGACGATGCCGACGACGGCGCCGATCCAGACCGTCGGAAGAATCCAACGGGCGGTGCTCTGATCGAGTGCGAACACGGCGATGGGGGTATACGTCGCAGCGATGGTGACAAAGATCATCGAGTGGTCGAGCCGCCGCATGATGGTGCGCCCCCGGGTACCCCAGGTGAGCCGGTGATAGAGGGCGCTGATTCCGAAGAGGCCGACGATCGCAACCACGTACACCGCAGTGACGATCCGAGAGACACCACCGGGCGCCGCCACGATCATGAGTGGTGCCAACGTCGACGCAGAGACGAAGGCGAATTGGTGACTGACCCCGCGGAAGCGTGGTCGTGGGAGCGCAGCTCGGGTCATGGGGCGTGATCGGGGACGGGGCGCTTGCTGAGGGCAAAGGCGGCGGCGATCAGCGGTGCCATCATCCACAGTGTGGCGGATTGTCGAAAGCTACCGCTCGCGCTCTCGGTCAGCGAGAACGCGATCGGGCCTGCCGCCGACGCCAGCACACCCAGGAAGGTCATGGAGCCCTGGATCGAACCGAGATGGCGGGTGCCGAACCATGTGGGGATGAGCGCTGCGCCAAGGGTGCGCACCGTGCCGGCCTGGAAGCCGAACCATGTGGCGTAGGCGATCACGCCAACCGTCGACGTGACCGTGCCCGCCAGCAACAGTGTTGCCGAGAGGCCCACCAGCGTCGCAGCTGGCGCGTAGCGGGTACCGACCCTGTCGATCACGATTCCCATCCCCGGGCTACCGACCAATGCGCCGATCACCTGCGGCAGGAACATGACGGCGGCTGCGGTCTCACTGAACCCACTCTCGCCGAGCAACGCGATCTGGTGGAAGTTCAACGCAGTGCTCAACATGCTGGTCAACGACGTGGCCAGCGCCAGAATCCAGAAGGCACGACTCCGCAGCGCCTCGTTGCGTTCGACCCCCCATTCTTCGGTGACAGGGTGATCGTCGGTCTCCGGCACCGGGGCACCGTCGGGGAGCTGACCGATCGTCGACGGTCGATCGATGATGCCGAACCAGCTGATGGGGATCACCACCACAGCGATGGTTGCAGCCGCCACGACCCATGCATCCCGCCAGCCGACCCGATCGATCGCGAACGACAGGGCCACGGGGACGAGGGCCATGATCGACGACGAGATCGTCATTGCGATACCGAGTGCAAACCCTCGCCGCCGGTCGAACCACAGCGAGATGGCCACGGTCGAGACGAGCGACAGCGAACCCTGACCGAGCATCCGAATGAAGAAGAACCCGATCGTGAGCATGACCAGGCTCTGCACCCCACTCATGAACACCAGTCCGAGCGCAAACAAGCTTGCGATCGTCACCATCGCCCGCCGCACTCCGTAGCGGTCGATGAGCTGCCCGACGGTCGGCAGGGTGAGCGAGCCGCACAAGGTCCCGATTGCATACCCCGCCGAGATCTGGTTCTTCGTCAAACCGAGCGAATCGGCGAAATGGTCGATGAAGACGCTGATGCCGATGGTCTGTCCGGGGCCGGTGAGGCCCATGACAATGGTTGCCAGGGCGAGGACCCGCCACCCGGCGAAGCGTTTCGGCATCGGGTGAGTGTACGGATGGCAGCCTGCGCCGACCCGTGCTGTACTCCGCGCATGCGCCGATTGCCCGCACTCTCTGCTGCGGCAGCCCGTCGAATCGCCCTCCGTGCCCAAGGGTTCGGCGACCCCGAGCCCACCGGAGCAGTCGATCGCCGCCACCTCCGGCGGGTCATGGGTCGGCTTGGCCTCCTGCAGCTCGACTCGGTTCCGGTTGTGATGCGCACCCAGTACATGCCGCCGTTCTCTCGGCTCGGCCCCTACGACCCCGGCCTTCTCGACCGCATCGCCTACGGGCACGGCGAGTGGTTCGAGGCGTGGAGCCACGAGGCGAGCTTGCTTCCGGTCGAATCCGAGCCGTTGCTGCGCTGGCACAAGGAGCGATCGCGTCGCGGTCAGACGTGGGGACAGTTGGTTGCCTATGCCGCCGACAATGCGACGTACATCGACGAGGTGCTGGCCCAAGTGCGTGAGCGCGGCCGCTTGGCTCCCGGAGAACTCGAGGACCCTCGGCCTCGTCACGGTGAGTGGTGGGGGAGTCGATCGGAAGGTGCGGTTGCACTCGACTGGCTGTTCCGGATCGGCGAGGTCGGTATCCGCCGAAGGCCGGGCTTCGTGAAGGAGTTCGATCTCCTCGACCGGATCGTTCCGGCGGAGATCCTCGCACTGGCGACTCCCAGCGAGGAGGAAGCGCATCGCGAGTTGCTGCGGCGGGCGGCGGCCAGCCTTGGGATCGGTGCGGCGGCCGATCTCGTCGACTACTACCGCCTGCCGAAGCGATCGGCCAAGGCACGTCTCGACGAACTGGTCGAGAACGAGGAACTGATCGAGGTTGCCGTCGAGGGATGGTCTCGACCGGCACTGTTGCATCCCCGTGCCGTGCAACCCCGTTCGATCGACGTGTGCACCTTCGTCTCTCCGTTCGATCCGGTCGTATGGTTTCGGGAGCGGGGTGAACGACTCTTCGGCTTCGAGTACAAGATCGAGATCTATGTCCCGGCCGACAGGCGCCGGTACGGGTACTACGTCCTGCCGTTCCTCCTCGGCGATCGCATCGTCGGCCGTTGCGACCTCAAGACCGACCGGACCGAAGGCGTGCTCCGAGTCCTGAGTGCGTTCAGTGAAGATCAGGTCGACGAGACCGCCGTCGTCGTCGGGATGCGTCGAGCACTCGACGACCTCGCCCACTTCGTCGGCGTCGGTGGCTGGGTCGTCTCGGGTACTCGGGGTGACGTGATCGCTCGGCTCTGATCGATGGTCGTCGGTTGCCAACAGCTCGATGGCGGGTCAGGTACGTTGCTGCCATGAGTATGGAGGTTGCACTCGAGGAGCTGTCGGAGGTCGCCCGGCGATACGGCCCGACCGCCTACGCCGCCGTTTCTGTCCCGGATGGCCCACCGCGCGTCACGCACGTCTCGCCGCAGATCGACGGCATCATGATCACGATCGGCCTCGGTCGACGCTCGGTCGAGCTACTCGGTCAGCATGCAACGCTGGGCCTACTGTGGCCGGCAACCGATCGGGAGCCGATGAGCCTCATCGTCGACGCCGTGGTAGACGAGATCCAACCCGACGGTGAGGTTCGCGTTCGCGCCGTGTCGGGAGTCCACCATCGCCCCGCTCCCACCGACTGACCAGGACTGCCAGCCGGTCAGTCGCCGGTGACGGGGTAGGTCGCCGGCGGACTCGGCTGCGTCGTCGGATAGTCCGGGTCGCCGGGGTCGCGTCGCTCGCTGGTCGTGGTGACCGTGGCGTCGGGTGCAGCGGTCGAGGTCGTGCCACCGGCGGCGTCGTCGTCGATCGGTTCATCGGTTTCGGATGTGGGGTCGGTGGGTCCGGCACCATCGTCGATGGCATCGGTGGACGGTGCCGAGGTGGGGGACGTGGAACTCGTCGACGCAGGCTCGAGCACAGGAGCCTGATTGTCGTCGCCGCATCCGGCCAGCAGTGCGGTGACCGACACGACGGCCAGAACGAGGTGGAAACGCCCCATCGACAGCAACATAACGCGGCAGGTGCGTCAGTCATCGCCACGCCGGACATGGCGCGACATGAGCGCGATCGGTACGGAGATGCCGAGCTCGCGGGAACGAATGGTGGCAATTCGTCGTCCGGGCTGCACGGCGTCCTTGGCCGGCCCGATGGCCTCCCCGAGTTCGCTCACCGCTGCGTCGAGGTCATCACACTCGAATGCGAGCCCCCACACTGTCGCAGGTCCGTCGTCCATGACGCCGTCGACACCCACGAGCTCGAGGATCACATCACCAAGCCAGAAGAAGTCTTGGCGTCGCGTGTGACCGCCAACTGGGAAGGTTCGAGATCGGCGAAGGTCGAGGCCGGCTCGGACGAGGGCGTCGCTCGTTCGTTGGATCGCCGGGGACATGACGACGAGGTGATCGAATCCGCAAACCCGATTGCGATGCTCCTGCGGCGGCGTGTTCGGTGTTTCGATCGGGCCGATCGGCACGCCGTCGATGTCGTCCTCGAGGCCGCTGACATCGGCGCGACCGATGCCGGACGTCAGCGCTGGATCGAGGACCACCACGGTCGTCCCGACCAGGACGGCGCCAGCGGTCACAGTGAATCCGGCAGCCTCCCACGCACTCGGTTCGTCGCCGACGAGGAGTGCGCGGAGCTGGTGGGCGCGGTCGATGGATGTGATCACTCGTGGATGGTGCCACGGCCTAGGGTCCGAGGCCATGGAAGCTGTTGCATCGTTTCGTGAACTCTTCGAGATGCGCGAGACCGACCCCGACGTCTGGCTCGCACCGAACATGCACTACCCATGGGGCCGGGTCTACGGAGGCCAGGTTGCAGCCCAGGGACTGTACGCCGCTGCACAGACGGTCGAGGCCGCCTATCTGCCGCACTCGATGCACGTGTACTTCATTCGGCAGGGGATCTCCGACGAGCCGATCATGTACGAGGTCGACCGAATCCGAAATGGCCGTTCGTTCGTGACCCGGCGGGTGCTTGCCCGTCAGGCCAGTGGGGTGATGCTCAACCTGTCCGTGTCGTTTCAGCGGCCCGAGGACGAACCCGAGTCGCTCACCATTGCGATGCCGGACGACTTTGCCTTCGATCCTGACGCACCAGAGGACTCGTTCGTTCCACCGATGGTCCGCAAGTCGGACCCCGAGGGCCGGGCGCGCGCTTGGGTCCGCATCGGCGACGACTACACACCGTCCCCGCTGATGGAGGCGGTCGCCCACACGTTTGCATCCGATGATCTCCCTACCGAGGCTGTCATGTACGCCCACCCCCTCGGTCGCCCCGACTTCAGTGCGCCAGAGAGCGAACGAACGTACTTCGGTGCGTCACTCGATCATGCCGTCTGGTTCCACGACCTCACGCCGGCCTCGGAGTGGACGTTGCACGACTTTCGTTCGAGCGGCGTTCGGGGCGGCCGCGGTGTCGCTCAGGGAGATCTGTGGAGCAGCGACGGCCGACACATCGCAACGGTCGCGCAAGAGGTCGTGCTGCGCGTCGCCCGCTAGGTTCCTCGGGCGTGACCTTCACCCTTCGCCGCCCGGCGGCTCGAGTCGTGCTCCTCGATCGGGAGGGTCGCGTCTTCCTGATTCACGCCGAGGATCCGATCGATCCGTACAAGCCCGACTGGTGGGAGATCCCCGGTGGCGGCATGGGGTGGAACGAAGACTCCGGCGCTGCTGCACTTCGCGAACTCCACGAAGAGACCGGTATCCCCAATGTCGAGATGGGCCCGTGCGTGTGGGTCCAGCAGACCGAGTACGACTTCGCCGGCTACCACTTCGAGTCCGATGATCGGATTCACGTGGCGTGGTGCGACGGCGGAACCTACGACCCGAAGGGTCTCGAGGCGCTCGAGGCTGCAGCATTCATGGGTGCACGATGGTGGAGTGTCGATGACCTGCTCGCCGACACGTCGCCCACCGTGCCCGCCCGCTTGCGCGAGTTTCTGCCCGCCCTTGTTGCTGGTCAGATCCCGGCCCAGCCGATCGACATCACCCCTCCGCCCGAACAGGGCGGACGCGTCAGTCGCTGAAGCCCTCGGGACGACCGCGCAGGCCACGCCACGCCAGTTCGGTGACGAGCTCGGTCATCGTGTCGAGATCGAGCCGATCGGCATCGAGCGTCCAGTACCGCCCCGTCGCCTCGGCGAGTCCAACGATCCCATGGGCAAGCGTCATCCGAGCGGCAGGCGATGCTCCTTCGATGGTGATGAGGTCGGCGATCACCGTTGCGATCTCGCGTTCGAGCTGATGGACCTCTCGGGCGAAGGTTTCGTCGATGCGAACACCCTCGCCGAACAGCAGCCGGAACTCGTCCGGGTGTGACGAGACGAAGGCGAAGTAGGCGCGAAATCCGAACTGTACCTGCTCGTATGGGGTGGCAGCGGCCGAGACTGCGTCGACGACGACCGATCGCATGCGATCGGCAACGTCGCTCAGGAGATGAAGGAACAGCTCACGCTTGGATGGGAAGTGCTGGTAGAGGACCGGCTTGGTGACCCCGGCCTCGGCCGCCACTGCATCCATCGTTGCGGCTTGGTAGCCCTCGGCAGCAAAGACGAGCATCGCTGCATCGACCAATGCAACCCTGCGTTCAGCGGCAGGGAGGCGGGGCATCAACCGATCTCCCGACCCTGTTCGACGTCATCGCGCGCCGCTGCTTTGACTGCGTACCCGACCACGATGGCGGGGGCGAGCACGATCGAGCCACCGACGATGCAACCGATGATGATCTGCGACACCGCGGTCGCGAACGTGGTGGTGAGCCCGACGAAGAACACGACGAGGGCAAGTCCGAACAGGGAGTAGCCGAGGCGCTGGCCGAGTTGGGCAAATCGAGTCGCCGTTGCCCGTCGGGCGAGCACCGGGTCGGCGGCGGGAACGTGCGGCGTCTCGTCGGCGGTCATCGAGCACTCACGGTAGCCATCCGGCCTCCACGAACAGTGCCTCGATTGCGTCGGTCATGGCATCGAGCGAGAGGTGTTCGAGCGCGACCCGGCGATTGTGATCGATGAGGGAAGGGTCGGGATCGGCGAGATAGGTCTGCAACGGACGGTGATCGTCGGTCGGGAACCAGTGAAACCCGAGGGCGCGAAGCTCGTCGGCCACGGGGTACGGGCCGACGGCGGCGGGAAGGCCGTGCAGTGCCGCTTCCACCGGGGGGTTGCCGAAACCCTCCCAGGTCGACGGGAACAACACGGCGGTTGCGGCCCGGTAGAGCTCACTCGGTTCGACGTCGGGGGCGCCATGGATGACTCGACACCGTGCGGCAGCGAGGATGTCTGCCAGTTCGTCGTCGTAGCCGTCTTCGGCCGGTCCCCACAACCAGTAGGTGCCTCCGATCGCCTCGGTCAGGGCGACGGCAGTGGGGACGTCCTTGCGAGGAATCGCCCGTACCGGGTGAGCGAGGACGGTCTCGTCGGTGGCGATGTCGAGTGCAGCACGAACATGCGGTGCGTTGCGAGCCGGGGTTTGTGGCGGGAATCCGTTGTAGATCCGGGTGGCGCGAAGCCCCCGATCGGCAAACTCGCGACGGGTCAGTTCATTGATGACCACATGGCGCCATGCCGGATCGTCGACCGGGAGTTCGGTGATGTGGGCGAAGTGGGCGCGCTGCCACGGTGGGTCGTGGTGGTGCATCACCGTTGGCCGGCCTCGACAGACGTCGGCCACGGCACGGGCTGCGGGGAGGTTCAGAGGAATCGAGCAGAGATTCTCGACCACGATCAGGTCGGCGTCGGCGAGCGCCTCCTGCACGGAGCCGGCGGCGGGGGGAACGTCGGCGCCGATCTCGAGTCCGGCTACGGTCCGGTCGACCGGCCCCTCACCAGCGACGGTGAACGAGTCGAACCCCAGCGTGGCCACTGCGTCCTGCCAGTGCTGCGCAACAACCGACACACCATCGGTGAGACCCAACCGAAATGAGACGAAGGCGCACACGGGCATGGAGAACACGATGCCGGATCCAGACGACGTCCCCACAACCGAGCAGGTTGCAGCCCGGACCCTGTCGATCATGGATGCGGCCTGGGTGGAGCACGGATACACCGCACCGAACACCGAGGTGTATCCCTGGCTCTGGCTGTGGGACTCGTGCTTTCACGTTGTGATCTGGCAGGCGCTCGAGCGCCGCGACCGATCCACCACGGAGCTCCGGCGTCTGCTGGAGACCCAGGACGGGACCGGGTTCGTGCCCCATATGGGCTACCAACTCGATCCTGACACGGCGAAGGAGTTCTGGGGTCGTGCGGGAGCGTCGTCGATCACCCAACCACCGATGTACGGCCACGCAATCGCCCACTTGCTCCGAGCGGGTGTCGAGGTCGACGACGATGCCGTCGAGCGGGCGGAGCGAGGCCTGCGTCACCTGGTGGAACATCGACAGCGCGACGCCTCGGGGCTGATCGAGGTCGTGCACCCCTGGGAAACGGGATGCGACGATTCGCCCCGCTGGGATCACTACTGTCCCGGCGTCGGCTTCGATCTCGATCGGTGGCGCCGGCACAAGCGTGCTCTGCTGGCGACGATCGAGCGAGGCGCCGCCGGCGAACCGCTCGCAAACCCGGCCTTCGGTGCAGCGCCGGTCAGCTTCTCGGCACTGACGGCATGGAACATCCGAGAGCTCGCGTCAGCCACCGGCCGGCCCGAACTTCTTGCGTCCGCAGCCGAACTGGCCGACGCCGTCGCTGCTCGATGGGATGGTGACCGTTCGACCTGGGTCGATGGCGGTCCTGCTGCTTCGACGTCAGGGAGGTTTCGTACCGCCGACGCGTTGACGGCACTGCTGGTGGTCGACGATCGGCGGCAACGGGATGCGGCCGTTGCTGCGTTGGCCGATGTCGATGCATACGGTGGACGGTTCGGACCGAGAGGGGTGCACCCCGGCGAGCCGATGTACGACCCTGCCAGCTATTGGCGCGGACCCGTCTGGCCCCAGATCGCTTATCTGATCTGGCTCGGCGTGGTGCGCGATCCCTCCGCGCGCGCAATCGCAGATCGGTTGCGCGATCGTACGATTGCCGGTGCCGTCCTGTCGGGGTTCGCGGAGTACTGGGACGGAGACACCGCTGCGGGTGGTGGAGCGGTTCCTCAGTCGTGGGCGGGGCTGGCGCTCGTGCTCGCGAAGACGCGGACGATCTCGCCTTCGTCCTCGGGGTAGAGCGGGCGAAGGTCGGTCCGCAGTTCGATGACCGAACCCTCGCGCTCGTCGGTTTCGTACCATCCGAATGCTTCGAGGCTGGCGAGACAATTTGCAGGCAGGAAACGGCGACGACGCTGGACCATGGCATCACCCACAATGCTGACGAGACCGACCAGCACGAGCAGATCGCCCAACGACAGGACCTGATCGAACATGGCAATCGGGATCGTGTCACCCAACCAGGTGAGCGACGCGTCGGTGGTGGTGAGTTCGCGAGGACCGGTGAGGATCACTCGGTCGAGATCGGCCTCGGCCACCATGCCGGCTTCGACGAGTGCCGCAGATCGAACGGGCGTCACCCCGTTCACGATGAGCGGAGCAAGGTTGGCGAGCAGACCGAGTCCGACGATCGGCATGCCGGCCAGGTGGAGGTTGCGAAGGGTGAACACCAAGCCGGCAACGAGTCCACCGATCGCCAGCATGTGGGAGGCCGGCAGTTCGACTCGGTCCACACCGAAACCGACGATGAGCGCAGCAACCAGCAACGGAAGGCTGTGGAGTCGGGTGTCGGCGATGCTCGTGAGCCGACCACCACGGGCGGTACCGATCGCAACAGCGACTGCAATGGTCAAGATGAGGGGCGCGAAGGTCACTGGAGGATTCCTCCCAGTCGTGCCCGCCGACCGAGGTCACTGTAGGTCGGGCCATGAGCGAGGTGGTGGACGCTTACCGGGTCACAGGCCACTGCCCCGGGCATCACCGACCAACGGCTCGCCGTCGGACCGCTCGACATAGCACTGGATATAGCGGTAGCCCTGGTCCTCGAAGTTGCTGCGATTGGGGGTGATGGCCCCGATGTCGAGCGCCGAGGTCTCGTACGGCGCGTCGACCCACGGCTCGAAATAGACGTAGCAGGCTGCGAGGGCGTAGTCCTCCATGATGTCGTCACCCGGATAGAAGCTCGGGTGGTCGGCCGGGTAGGCGATACGGCTGAACACCTGAGCCTGATGGGGGAGATCGCACGGCAGCCGAGTCGTGACGGTGCCTGCGACCCCCTGGTTGAGGCGCTCGACCCGATCGAAACACTCGTTCACGGCAAGCAGATATTCGTTGACGACGATGCCGGGAAGCGTCGGAGGCGTGGTGTCGTTCGGTTGCTGCTGCCGAGCCACCGTACTGGTGGTGCCATCACCGGTCACCGAGGCATCGAACGCTGCGGCGGCCTGATCGAGTGCGGCGTCGGCTGCGGCGGCCGGATCCCGGTCGAAACTGTTGCTGCCGTCATCGGCGCTGCAGGCGACCGTGGTCAGACTGGTCGTCGCCGTCGCCGCGAGAACGGCGAGCACACGACGGAACACCGGGCGCAGAACAGACACGATGCACAGAGGATATTGCAGGCACGAGCGAGGCTGACAGGCCGTGCCCCAGGGGTGGCCCGGTAGCCTTTTGCGGTGTCCATCATCGCCCTCGACGGCGTCGTTGCCCTGCTCGGCCGGTTTCCTGCCCTCGCCGGAGTCGATCTCGACGTCGGTGCAGGTGAGGTCGTCCTGCTGCAGGGCCCGAACGGGGCCGGCAAGTCGACACTGCTTCGGGTGTGCGCCGGCCTTCAGCGGATCGAGTCGGGCCGTGCGCTCGTTCTCGACCACGACCTCGTCGGCGACCGCGCCGCCGTTCGTCGGTCGGTCGGTCTGCTCGGTCACGACACGGCGCTCTACGACGACCTGAGCGTCGAGGAGAACCTTCGCTTCTGGGCGCGGGCGTCTCGCGTCGATGTCGGCGCGGTCGATGGAGCGCTCGATCGGCTCGGTGTTGCCGATCGACTCCGAGACGTGCCGGTGCGTCACCTTTCCGCCGGTCAGCGCCGTCGCACGGCGCTCGCCGCTGTGGTCGTTCGTCGGCCC
The DNA here is from genome assembly GCA_049437325.1 of Acidimicrobiales bacterium. Classification (GTDB taxonomy): domain Bacteria; phylum Actinomycetota; class Acidimicrobiia; order Acidimicrobiales; family Aldehydirespiratoraceae; genus UBA11606. Next base: position 6,491 of record JBMTIM010000030.1, on the reverse strand, counting down.
CGGTTGTGGCTGCTCGACGAGCCGCATGCCGGACTCGACCAGTCGGGCCGCGATGTGATCGACGGCGTGGTCCGCCAGGCGGCCATGGCTGGAGCCACCGTGCTGCTCGCCTCGCACGAACTCGACCGCACGCTGGACCTTGCCTCCCGTCATGTGACGGTCGCCGGCGGCATGATCACCGAGGACCGGACCACCTGATGTGGCGCGACATCGTGTTGGTCGCCGGCAAGGATCTGCGCGTCGAGTGGAGGTCGCGGGTCACCTTCAGCCAAGTCGTCCCCTTTGCCGGGCTCGTGCTCGTGCTGTTCGGATTCGCTCTCGATGCCAACCGACCGGTTCTGGAACGAGCTACGTCCGGATTGTTCTGGATCACGATCATGTTCGTCACGACCCTGGCCGTGCAGCGCTCGACATCGATCGAGACGACGGACGGAGCACGTCGTGCGCTTCTCCTCGCAGGGATCGAACCGATGGCCGTCTTCGCAGGAAAGGCCGTCGCCGTCGCCGTGCAGTTGCTCGCTGTCGAACTGGTGTTGATCGGCGGCATCGTCGTGCTCTACGGAGCAGAGATCGACGCACCGTTGCTCGTCGCCGCGACCTGTCTGGTCGCGACCGTTGGGATTGCGGCGGCAGGTACTCTCCTTGGAGCGTTGGTGGCCGGTGTCCGGGCACGCGAGACGGTGCTCCCGATCTTGTTGCTCCCGGTCTTGGCCCCGGTGCTCATCGGTGCGACTCGGGCGTTCGACGACGCTCTCGGATCGGTGGCCGTCGATGGATGGGCATGGCTCGCCATGCTCGCCGGGTTCGGCGTGATCAACCTGGTGCTGGGAGCATTGTCCTACGGCGTGCTCTTGGAGGAGACATGACCACCCCCGTTCGCAGCGAAGCTCCGGCCCATACCGGTTCGACGACGACGAGACTCCTCGGCGTGGCCGTGATCGTTGGGCTCGTGGCTCTTGTTCTGCTCGGCTTTTTCGGCGCGCCGGCAGACGACGAACAAGCTGATGCCGTACGGCTGATCTTCGTCCACGTACCGTCGGCCTTCCTCACCTACGCCGCATTCACGGTCACTGCGGTCGGTTCGGTGATGTGGCTCTGGAAACGGTCACTGTGGTGGGATCTCGTGGCCCATGGCTCGGCCGAGATCGGGGTGGTGTTCTGCAGCCTCACGCTCTTCACCGGCTCGGTGTGGGGCCGACCGACCTGGAACACCTACTGGGACTGGGGCGACGTCCGTCTGGTCACCACACTGATCCTCCTGCTCTTGATGGTCGGTTATCTGGCCGTGCGTTCGATGGGCGGCGACGACTCCGCCGTTGCCACGCGTTCGGCGATCGTCGCGCTCATCGCAGCCGTCAACCTCCCGATCGTCAACCGCTCCGTCGAATGGTGGTTCGACCGCACGCTCCATCAGAAGTCATCGCTCACCGATGGCAATCTCGAGGATCTCACCCTGTTCACCATGCTGCTCGGGGTTGTCGTCTGGTCGCTGTTCTACGTGTGGGCGATGATCCACCGATTCCGAGTCGGCTGGCTCGAGCGCGAGCTCCGTTTCGGTGACCTCGACGTTGCGATTGCGCAGCGTCGGGCCGAAGCCCGTGCCTCCAGCGATGGCGGTGGGCGATGACCCACCTCGGCTATCTGCTCGTCGGCTGGGGTGTGTCGTTGGGCGCGCTCGGCCTCTATGCACTGCGGGTGATGCAACGGGGCCGCCGAGCTGCGGGTCGTGTGCCTCCCGAACGTCGCCGATGGCTTGCGGCCGAGGAGACGTCGTGACGGGTGATCTCACTCCCCAAGAGCCTCGCCCAGCCCGGTCGCGAGGTGGCAAGGTTGTGCCAGCCGTCGTCGCGATCGGCGTGGTGATCGTGGTCGTCGGGCTCGTCTGGAACCTGGCGAGCGGATCGCTGTTCTTCTACAACGCCGATGAAGCCGTCGGGCGGCGCGCAGAGCTCGGTGACGAACGCTTCACGCTGCAGGGGTCGCCCATCGGTTGTTCGATCACCGAAGGGTTCCGGGGCGACGACCCAGTCGTGGCGTTCTCGGTGAGCTTTGGTGGTGCAGCGGTCGACATCGTCCATTTCGGCGACCCGGCCGACTTGTTCCAAGCCGACGTGCCGGTGGTCCTCGACGGGCAGTGGATCCAGGGGGATCCTGGTGTCGGAGGTCGCACCCCGATCGCCGATGATGGTTGGTACTTCGCGTCGGACCGGATGCGGGTCAAGCACGACAACGACTACATCAACGACGACGACTACGACCAACGGCTCGCAGAGAGCGAAGCAGCAAGCGAGTTCGCAGCCGAGGCGTGCTCGGCGTGAGCAACTCCGCACTCGGAGCTGCCTCCGTGGCCTTGGGGCTCGCCGCTGCGGTGTGTGCCGTCGTGGTTGTGGTCTTGGGGCTCGCCGGTCGGCGCCCGGACTGGTTCCGTGAGACCCGTTTGTTGGCGTGGGTGATGATGGCTGCTGCCACAGCCGGTGTCGTGGTGATGGAGCGAGCGCTCATCACTCGAGACTTCACCGTGGCGTTCGTGGCCGAGCACGGTTCGAGTCAGACGCCAGCCCTGTTCAACATCGCCACCCTCTGGTCAGCACTGGAGGGCTCGATCCTGCTCTGGACCCTCGTGCTGTGCGGATATGTCCTTGCGGTGGTGCTGAAGTTCGCTGCGAAGGGTGACGACCCGATGCTTGCATGGGCGCTGCTCACCCTGTTCGTGGTCGCCGGGTTCTTCTTTGCCCTGATGGTCGGCCCGTCGGCCCCCTTCGACCGCTTCGCTCCTCCGCCGGGCTACGACGGTCCGGGACCGAATCCTCTCCTCCAGAACCACATCCTCATGGCGTTCCACCCGCCGATCCTGTATCTCGGCTACGTCGGCTTCACGGTGCCGTTCGCGTTCGCGATCGGTGCGCTGTGCACGGGCCGGGTGGGGGAGGGCTGGTTGCTCGCCACTCGCCGGTGGACGGTCATGGCATGGGGCTACCTGACGCTCGGCATCGTCCTCGGCGCCTGGTGGAGTTACGAGACGTTGGGGTGGGGCGGGTATTGGGCGTGGGATCCCGTCGAGAACGCCTCGTTTCTGCCCTGGCTGACCGGAACCGCCTTCATTCACTCGGTGATGGTGCAGGAGCGGCGCGGGATGCTCCGGGTCTGGAATCTGTCCCTCGTCATCTCGACGTTTGCGCTGACGATCCTCGGAACGTTCATCACGCGGTCCGGCGTGCTCCAATCGGTTCACGCCTTCGTCGAGTCGGGCATCGGGCCGTGGCTCCTGACCTTCTTCGCCGTCATCGTGATCGTGTCGTTGGGGTTGATCGGGTGGCGAGGTGACGAACTCCGGGCGCCGGGAAAAATCGATTCTCCGGTGTCTCGTGAGGGTGCGTTCCTCGCCAACAACGTGCTGTTCGCAGCGTTTGCGTTCGTCGTCTTGCTCGGCACCATCTTCCCGCTGATCGTTGAAGCGATCGATGGGCGCACGATTTCGGTCGGCAATCCCTACTTCGAGCGGATGACCATGCCGATCGGGTTCGTGCTCCTGTTCCTCATGGCGATCGCACCCGTGCTGCCGTGGCGGAAGGCGAGCGGTGAGGTCCTGTCGGATCGCCTCCACTGGCCGGCCTGGAGCGGCGCCGGAGCGATGGTCGTTGCTGCGTTCCTCGGCGCGCGGGGCTGGTCGCCGATGCTTGCCTTTGGGCTCGGCGGCTTCGCCGGTGGAGCCGCACTTCGCCAAGTCGTGCTCGCGACTCGACGGCAGGGCTGGCGTGGCTTGGTGGGACGGACCAATGGCGGAATGGTCGTGCATCTCGGTGTGGTTCTGATCGCCGTCGCCTTCGCAGCGAGCAACGCCTACGTTCGTCAGGGTGAGTTCACGATGGCGGTTGGTGACTCGGCACAGATCTCGGGGCACACCCTCACCTACGAGGGATCGCACGTGACCGAGCACACGAACCGGACCGAAAAAAGCGCCCGTGTCCTCGTCGACGACGTCAAGATCTACGAGCCGGCGATCGCTCAATATCCGTTTGCAGGACGAACCATCGGTATCCCCAGCGTCCGTTCGACCTGGACCGATGACATTGCGCTGTCGGTCCTCACCTTCCCGGAGGGTTCCGACGACACGGTCGTGCTGAGAGCCACGGTGCAACCCCTGATCGTCTGGCTCTGGGTCGGCGGACTCGTCATGGCAGCCGGGACCCTCCTCGCTGTGGTTCCCGGCAAACGTCGGCGCCCCACTGCGGCAACATCGGCGCCACCGGTCTCGCGCGAGGTCACCGTATGACGGCGTCGGCGAGTGGCTCGACGCGAACGGCGGTGTGGGTCGTGGTTCCGGTGGCGGTCGTTCTCTCACTCCTGATCGTGTTGCTCGCAACCCGTGAGCCGGCCACCGAGCGGGCGATCATGTTCGAGCTTCGCGGGGAGATCGCACCGCTCATCGAAGGAGCGGGCCTCGACGGTGTCTGGTTCGACATCGACGATCACAGCAATCAGTGGGTCGTGGTCAACTTCTTCTCGACCACGTGTGTCCCCTGCATTCGCGAGCACCCCGAGTTGGTCGAGTTCGAGACGCGGCACGCCCCCCTCAACGACGTCGTGGTGGTGTCGGTCGCCTTCGACGACACCGCTGCCAACATTCGTGCCTTCTTCGACGCCTACGGGGGCGACTGGCCGGTGATCTCCCGTGACACCGGCAGCATTGCGGTGGCGTACGGAGTCGTGGCTGTGCCCGAGACCTATCTGGTCGGACCGGGTGGGGTGATCGTCGAGAAGCTCGTCGGTGGCGTGACCGCCGACCAACTCGATGCCCTGATCGTGTCGGCAGGTGGTGCATGAGTCGGCGGTTGCTCTCTTGGCTTGCGCTCGTGGCCGTGTCGCTGTCGATGCTGGTCTTCGCTGCGGTCGACGACGGTGCACCGGCGACCAACGCCGACAAGGCGTACGCCTTGGCGACGGATTTCGCCTGTCCGGTGTGTCAGGGGCAGTCGGTCGCCGAGTCCGATGTCCCTGTTGCCCGAACCATCCGACGCGAGATCAGAGTCTGGGTCGATGAGGGCCGCACCGACGCCTTCATCCGTGCCCAACTCGTCGCCAACTTCGGCGAAGACATCGACTACACCCCGGCAGCATCAGGGGTGACAAGCCTCGTCTGGATCTTGCCGGTGGTCGCCGGAGCAGTTGCCGTCGGCGGCCTCACCGTCGTCTTCCGGCGCTGGCGAGACGAACCGGACCTGACGGCCAGCGCCGACGACGAGGCGGTCGTCGCGGCTGCCCGCAGCCGGCCGTGACCGCTCCCGCGCGCGGCGCGGCGCGCGACTTCCTGCTCGGGTCGCTCGACGATCTCGAGGCCGAGTTCGCAGCGGGGGACTTGGACGACGACGATTACCGCACGCTCAAGGCCGACTACACCGCTCGGGCGGCGTCCGTCATTCGGCAGATCGACGGCGCGCAACCGAGACAACCGATCGAGCACACCGGGGCTGAGCGTGGTGGCTGGCGCTGGCTGCTCGGTGTTGCCGTGCTTGCCGCGGTGGCCGGTGTGTTCGTCGCCCAGTTCTCGGGCAGTCGAGGTTCCAACGACACGATCACCGGTGAGATCAGAGTGACCGTTCGGGAGCTTGTGCTCGAGGCCCAAGCCGCATTCGGTCAGGGTGACCTCGACGCCGCGATCGCGCTCTACGACGACGTGCTCGAGATGCAGCCGTCGAATGTCGAGGCCCTGACCTACAAGGCGTGGTTCACCCGGCTGCAGGGTGACGCTCGAGCAGCGGCACCCCTCATCGAGGATGCCGTTGCGATCGATCCCGCCTATCCGGATGCTCGTGTCTTCGCAACGGTGATCGCTCTCGACACCGGTGACGTCGTTGCTGCGCAGGGTCATCTCGATGCGTTTGACCTGCTTGCAGCTCCACCCTTCCTCGAGGCGCTTGTCGTGCAGCAAGGTCTGCGTGTGCGGCTTGGTGCCATTGCGCAGGCCGACGCGCGGGCGCGAGTCGAGACGCAGTGGCTCGACATCGAAGCCGGGTCGTTCGTCGACTCGGGTCTGAACGCCGCCGATGTCCTCCTCGCGGCTGAGGCCATCGCAGCAGATGGCGACGTCTTCGGTGCGGTCGGGGTGGTGCAGGCCGCACTCGACGAAGTGCCCGACGATACCGATCTGCTCGCCGGCTACGCCTGGATCCTGGCTCGAAGCGCATCGATGGAAGAGCCGGCTCCGGCCGAACTGGCGCTCTCGTTCCTCGACCGGGCGCTCGTGCTGGACCCGACCCACCCCGAGGCGTTGGTCTACCGGGCCTTCACACAGGTGTTTCTTGGTGATCGAACCGGGGCCGCCACCGATCTTGCCACCTTCGACGCACTGGCGGTGCGTCCAGCCGATCTGCGCCAGATCATCACCGAGTTCGGTCTGCGGGCACTGATCGCCGATGGCTGAACTGTCGCAGCGAGTGCTGAACTGTCGCAGCGAGCGCTGAACTGTCGCAGCGAGCGCTGTAATGTCGCAT
>JBMTIM010000029.1:0-38553 GCA_049437325.1 Acidimicrobiales bacterium | reverse complement strand
CCAACAATGCCTGGCTCGGTGGGGGCCAGGCTGTGGTGGTGATCACCCCCGACCATGCCGGCGAGCTGGCGTCGGCCGGCCACGACCGCAGCTCGATCGCCACTGCGATCGCTGCGAGGGCGCACACCCGAGACGGTCGACCGGCATTCGGCTCGGCCGACGACGTCATCGTCGTCGCCGCCGGTGGGGCCGGTCTCTACTCGTACGTGTTCCCGACCTGGTGTGCGGGCGGACATCGCAACCGCGCCGTCAGTCGGGAGGTGGCCATCGGGCACGCCTGTGCCATTCCCGGTGCCTGAGCCCGACAGGTACGTGTCGACCCGTTGCCAGGGTGCCCTGGTACGGGCTGAGACGATCTGACCTTGGCGGCGCCGAAGCGCTAGACCGTTCATCATGTACATCGGATACGACGAGCAGCAGGAAGCCCTGCGCCACGAGCTTCGCGAGTACTACGCCGACCTTCTGACCCCGAAGATCAAGGAGCAGCTGGCCGCGGAGCAGGGATGCGGTCCGGTCCATCGCGAGATCGTCGGCCGCATGGGACGAGACGGCTATCTGACGGTCGGATGGCCCGAAGAATACGGTGGAAGGGGCTACAGCGCCGTCGAACAGTTCGTGATGTTCGACGAATCGGTTGCGATCGGCGCTCCGATTCCGATGCTCACGGTGAACACGGTCGGACCGACGATCATGCAGTTCGGGACCGAGGAGCAACGGGACTTCTTCCTGCCCAAGATCTCCAACGGCGAGATCACGTTCTGTGTGGGGTACAGCGAGCCCGACGCCGGCACCGATCTGGCCTCGCTGCAAACTCGGGCGGTTCGTGACGGTGACGAATACGTCATCAACGGCCAGAAGACATGGACGTCGCTCGCCCGTGACGCCGATTACATCTGGCTCGCTGCCCGAACGAACCCCAACGTGAAAAAACACAAGGGCATCTCGCTCTTCTGTATCCCGATGGACACGCCGGGGTTGTCGATCGAACCGCTCGATCTGCTCTCGAGTCACAACATCAACCACACGTTCTTCGACGACGTGCGGGTTCCGGCCTCGACCCTTGTCGGCGAGGAGAACGGGGGTTGGGGGCTCATCACCTCCCAGCTGAACCGGGAACGGGTCACGATCTGCTCCAGCGGCATGGTGACCAAGGCACTGGAAGAGACAGTGGCGTTCGCCAAGTGCACCGAACTCGCCGATGGCTCGCGACTCATCGACACGCCGTGGGTGCAGCGAAACCTCGCCGAGGTCCATGCCGGCGTCGAATTTCTGCGACTCATGAATTGGAAGGTCGCTTGGCACGTGGCGACCGCGATCGACGGCAGGGCTCCCGACGAGCTCGACATGAACGACATGACGACCTTCATCGCCGACTCCTCATCGGTGAAGGTCTATGGCACGGAGTTCTTCCTGCGGGCCTACCGGCAGATGATGGAGATCTACGGGCCGCAGGCGACGATCGCAGCCGGGTCGATCGGTCACCTGACCCGGCTCGAGATGCAGTATCGCTCGGCGCTCATCCTCACCTTCGGCGGTGGGACCAACGAGATGCAGCGAGACCTGATCGCGCAATTCGGACTCGGCTACCCGAAGGCCGATAGGTAGGGGGCGCCATGGACTTCACCCTCGACGACGAGGAACAGGCGATCCATGACCTCGCCGAACAGATCCTCGCCGACCACAGTGCGCACGAACGGCTGAAGCAGCTTGCGGCGGTCGACGATCATGTCGACCGTGAGGCATGGGCTGCGTTGGCGGCAGCCGGTGTGGTCGGTGCCGCCATTCCCGAGGAGCATGGCGGCCTCGGGCTCGGCTACCTCGCCACTGCCATGGCGATTCAGGTGGCGGCCTCCCATGGGTCGCCGGTGCCGCTGCTGTCGACATCGGTGATGGGCGCAATGCCGATCGGAGCATTCGGAACGGCGGCACAGCGGACCGCCTGGCTTCCTGCCATCGCCGATGGCTCGCTGCTCACTGCGACGGCGCTGTACGAGGCAGGCACCACACCAGCGACGCCGCTGACGACTGCTCGGTCCAACGGCGCCGGCTACGTCCTCGACGGCGACAAGCCGATGGTGGACGGCGGTCTGCAGGCCGGCCTCCTCCTCGTTCCCGCCCGTCTCGATGACGGGTCGGTGGGGGTCTTTCTGGTGCCATGCCCGACCGAGGGGATCACGTGCCGACGGGTGGAGGTGACCACCGGTCGCCCCCAAGCCCACATCACCCTGTCGGGGGTCGAGGTCGGTGCCGACGCACTGCTGAGCGAGAGAGCCGCCGATGGTGCCGAGATCGTCCATTGGATCGCCCGCCGCGCCATTGTCGCCATGTGCATGCAGATGGCTGGGGCGGCACGTTCGGCGATCCACCTTGCGGCGACCTACACCAAAGAACGGCAGCAGTTCGATCGATCGATCGCCTCGTTCCAGACGGTGTCGAACCGCGCCGGCGACAGCTACATCGACACCGAGGCAATCACCCTCACCGCGTGGCAGGCCGCATGGCGGCTCGACCAAGGTCTCCCGGCCGATGAGCAGATCCACATGGCGGCCTACTGGGCGGCCGAGGGTGGGTTCCGTGTTGTGCATGCCGCCACCCACGTACACGGAGGCGTAGGCGTCGACCGCGACTATCCGCTCCACCGCCACTTCTTGTTGGCCCGACAGATCGAACTGACGCTCGGGAACGGTGAGGAGCACCTCGAACGACTCGGCCGTTCGATTGCAGCGTCGTAAGCAGTTGGTTCAAAGCTCGAAGCGACCCACGCGCAGATAGCGCCGGAGGCGTCGCACCGTCTGCGTTGCGAAGTCGGGGAGGAAGTTGCGCATGGCAGCGTTGTTGCTGTCGATCACGCTGAGGAGCAGCACGATGTTGCGCTCGGCGATCAGCGCCTCATACTGCGCCGGATCATGATCGGGGAGCGGACGAACGGCCTCGTAGCCGCGACGCAGTGCTGCCTCGTGGTCGGCGTTGCCACGCAGGTAGTACGCCGCAATCGCAAGATCCTGCAGCGCAGCACCGACACCACAATCGTCGAAGTCGAAGACGGTGAGGGTCTTGTCATGCCACCGAGCGTTCCAGCCGTGAAGGTCGGCGTGGATGAGCTGCTGTCTCCCGGCGAAGATCGACGTCGTCGTCTCGTCGATCTGGGCCCGAGCGGCGGCGATCACGGACCGCTGCGGGGCGGTGAGCCGAGGGTTGTCGATGGTCAGATCGGCCTCGCCCATCAGCGGCGCTCCGATCCTCGGTCGGTTGCCGATGCGCGTGCTCGGCCAGCTGTGAGTGTGGTCGTGGAGCCGAGCCATGGCGGCGCCAAGTGCCTCCAACTGCCGGCGGGTCGGCGTGCTGCCGAGATCTCGCCCTCCGAGCCACTGATACATCACCATCGCGAGCGGACCGTCGATGCCCTCACAGGTGGTGGAGGTGGCCAGGCGGCCGTCGAGCGTGAGGATCGGTTCGGCGACGCGCACGGCTGTCTCGGCGGCGATGGCAGCGACCCACTCGGCTTCGGCGGCCACCCCATCGACATCGTGCGTGGAGTTGACGTTCACACGTAGGGCCGCTCGACGGCCGTCCGACGTGGTGACCCGAAACGTCGTGTTGAACTCATGGCACAGCAGTCGGAGTGCCGCATCCTCCATCCCGTAGTGTGCGAGCGCGCGCCGAGTCGCCTCACCGATGCGGCGAACCTGGGTACGACGGCTCGCGTCGGCGTAGCGCATGGGACGCGACGTTACCGATGCAGTAGTGAAGCATCGGCACACGGTCGACCCGCCCGCCTCCGTCCTCTGGGTGGATCGACCGGCTACTCGATCACGCCGCTGCGACGGAGCTCGCCGATCGTGTCGGCATCGAGCCCGAGCTCGGTGGTGAGCACCTCGTCCGTGTGTTCCCCGAGCCACGGCACCCGAGTCTCAGGACCTTCGGCCATGCGGCTCAGTTTGACGGGATTGCCAGGGACGAGCACCGGATTGCCGCCCTGCGGGTCGTCCATCTCGACGAGCATGTGCCGGGCCGACACGTGGGGGTCGGCAACGATGTCGGCACTCGTGTAACTCTCGCCGGCAGCGATTCCTTCGGCGGCCAGCGCCTCGACGGCTTGTGCATTGGTCATCGGGGACGCCCACCGCTCGATCCCGGGACGGATGACCGAGTGCATGTGCTCACGCCAACCTTCCCGAGAGGCGAGGCGCTCGTCGGAGAGCCACTGAGGGTTGTCGGTGAGCTCGGCGAGCTTCTCCCACTGGTGTTCACGAACGACCTGCACGATGAAATGACCGGTGCCGGCTGCAAAGGTCTCGATGATGCCGACGGCGCTGTCGGCCTCGCCCGAGATCCCCATCGAGTAGAAGTTCGTCACCAGGTCGGTCATCGCCAGGGTTGCGTCCATCATCGCAATGTCGACCCGCTGCCCGTTTCCTGTTGCATCTCGGTGTCGGAGCGCCGACAGCACGCCGATCACCCCGAACAACGCCGAACTGATGTCGCCCAGCGCACCAACCGGGTTCACGATCGGGGGGCGATCGGGGAGACGCTTGTACTCGTAGATGCCCGACATGCCCTCGACGATGGCGGCGTAGGCAGCTCGATGCATGTGGGGCGAGGCGGGGTCGTTCCCGAACCCAGAGACCGAGAGGTAGACGACCTCGGGATGCACGGCACGGACCGCCTCGTACCCGATGCCGAGCCGGTCGGCCGTGCCGGCCTTGAAGTTCTCGCAGACGATGTCGAAGCCCGCAGCCAGTTCGAGCACGAGTTCGACACCGGCCGGATCTTTCAGGTTGACCGCCACCGAGCGCTTGTTGAGGTTGTTGCGCAGGAAGGTCGCCCCAACCTGACGCCCCGTAGGGTCGGTGACTGCAGGGAGTGATCCGCGCCCGCTGTCCCCGGTGCCCGGCGCCTCGATCTTCACCACATCGGCACCGAGTCGAGCCAACAGTTGGGTACCGAACGGCAATGCAGCCATCTGTTCGATGGCGAGAACACGGATCCCGGCCAACGGTTTCGGTGTTGTGGCGTGGGCAGCGTTGGCGACGTCGCCGAGGCGCATGTGAGGCATGGACGAGAGGCTAGGTGGCGCGGAGGCGTGCGGGGAGACCGGCGGTGCGTTCAGGCAAGCTCGTCGATCGCCGAGCGCAGCGCGTCGACATGACGGTCTTCGGTCCAGGTGGAGCCGATCGACACTCGGATGAAGTGTCGTTCATTGGCAACCGATCCGGCGATTGCGAAGCCCGCCTCGTTGAGCCCGGTCACCAGCGCGTCGGTCGCCGCGTCGCCGTCGATGTGGCGGAACGAGACGAGCCCGAAGAGGGTTGGTGCGATGACCTCGAACCGATCGTCGGCGCGCAGCCACGAGTCGAGGCGTTGTGCAGCCGCAACGTGGCGTCGGATCATGGCCTGGAGTCCTTCGACACCGAACGAACGCAGCACCCACCAGAGTTTGAGCGCCCGGAAGCGTCGGCCGAGCGGGACGTGCCAGTCCCGGTAGTCGATGACCTCGCCGGCGTCGGATGCCGCGTTGCGAAGGTAGGGCGGCACGATGCTGAGGGTGTCGATCAACGGGCGCCGGTCCGCAACCCAAAAGATCGAGCAGTCGAAGTTCGTCGCCAGCCATTTGTGGGCGTTGAACGTGTAGCTGTCAGCCAACTCGAGACCATCCTGATGGTCGCGAAACTCCTCACAGATCATCGCCGAGCCGGCATAGGCGGCGTCGACGTGGAACCACAGGTCGTACTCGCGGGCGATCTCACCGATCGCCCGGACCGGGTCGACTGCGGTGGTACCGGTCGAGCCGACGGCAGCGCACACGAACGCCGGCGTGAGTCCGTCGGCGAGGTCGGTGGCGATTGCATCTCGCAGCGTCGCCGGTGTCACTGCGAACTGGTCATCGACCTCGAGGAGCCTGACATGGCCATACCCCGCAACGTTGCCACCCTTCTCGATCGACGAGTGGGCCTGGCTGGACGTGTAGGCGACCATCGACTCGGCCGGTGCGCCGGTGCGTTGGCGACAGACTTCGCGAGCGACCACCAGCGCCGTGTGCGTCGAATCGCTGGCCGACATCTGCAGCACTCCGCCACCGGGGCCGGTCGTCTTCCAGCGCTCGGGGACACCCATGAGATCGACGAGCCAGTCGAGCACGTGGGACTCGATCTCGGTCGCAGCCGGTGAGGTCGACCAGAGCATCCCTTGCACCCCGAGACCGGCGGCCGCCAGCTCACCGAGGATCGCAGGTGGGGACGACATGGCAGGGAAGAAGGAGAACCAGTGCGGATGCTGCCAATGGGTGAGCCCGGGGACCACGACGTCGTCGAGGTCAGCCAGCATGGCTGCGAACGGCTCAGCCGTCAGCGGAGGTTCCGCCGGCAGCTTCGACCGCACGTCACCCGGCGAGACCGGCTCGATGACCGGTCGTTCCTCGAGGCTGCCGAGATACTCGGCAATCCAGTCGATGAGTGCATGCCCGTTGCGGCGGAACTCGTCGAGATCGAGCGGGTCGGTCACTCGCCGTAACGTTTGATGTCGCCGACCAACTCGCTGAACAGTGCGAGAACCTCACCGTCCTCGGCATGGCGACCCGTTTCCTTCTTCGAGTAGAGCGTCTCGCCGTCGACGGTCACGTCGAACACTCCACTGCCTCCCGTGATGAGGCGAAGGTCAGTGATGACGTGCTGGTAGTTGGTGAGCAGATCCGAGACCGCGCTCACGGCGCGGGCCGAATAGTCTCAAGGGACGCAGTAGGTGATCTCGATCCGGTGACTCATGGTGCGACTCTAGCCATCCCCGCCGCCGAGATCGGCGCGAAGGTCGCATCGAGTGCGTGCTCGAATGCCTTGGGGCCGACAGCGATCTCGACCCCTCGGCGCCCGGCGCTGCAATAGAGTTCGTCGTACCGGAGCGCCGATTCGTCGACGAAGGTCGGACTGGTCTGACGCTGACCGAATGGGCTGATGCCACCCACCACATAGCCCGACCGTCGTTCGGCCTGCGTCGGATCGGTCATGGTCGCCCGCTTCCGTCCCGCTGCTGCAGCGATGGCTTTCAGATCGAGTCGGGTGTTGACCGGGATGACACCGATTGCGTGGGTGGCGTCGTCGAGGGTGACCATCAAGGTCTTGAAGACGTGAGCAGGATCGACCCCGAGCGCCTCGACCGCCTCCTCACCGAACGACCGGTGGCTCGGATCGTGGTCGTACTCGATGATGCGGTGAGCGATCCCGAGGCTGCGCAGCAGTTCAACAGCAGGTGTCATGGTCCTATGCTGCCCCACGTGCCCGAGATCACGCTTCGCGGCAACCCCATCCAGGTCGACGGCGACCTTCCCCCAGTCGGAACCAGCGCCCCCGACTTCACGCTCACCAAGGCCGACTGGAGTCCGCTTCACAAGGGTGACCTGGCCGGCCAGCGGGTCATACTCAACATCTTCCCGTCGATCGACACCCGAACGTGTCAGAAGTCGGTGCGAGCGTTCAACGAACGTGCTGCTGCGCTGGACAGCACCGTCGTGGTGTGCGTCTCGGCTGACCTTCCTCCGGCGGCCGCCCGATTCTGCGGCGCAGAGGGGATCGAGAATGTCGTCACCGGCTCGACCTTTCGGAGTCCGGAACTGCTGCGGACCTACGGCGTACTGATGACCGACGGCGTGATGGCTGCACTGGCGGCTCGGGCGGTCGTGGTCTTCGACCGGGAAGGTGTCGTCGTGCACACCGAGTTGGTGATGGAACTCACCGAGGAACCGGACTACGACGCTGCGATCGCGGCGCTCGGCTGAGGCGTCGCCGGCTCGTCGTCATCACGTCTTGGCCAGCCAGGCCTCGGCCCCCGACAACAGGTAGTCGATCCCGTCCGACTGCTCGTCGTTGTCGCGTTCCTGGTCGCCCATCGCGCCGGCCGCGTACCGCACCCGGACACCTTCACTGATCGCTGCGAGCCGCCAATGCTGGAATGCGACGTACCAGGGCAGGTCCGAAAGGTTGCGGTCGCTGCGTGCGGCGTAGCGGGCAATGACGTCGTCGGCGGTACCGAAGCCGTCTGCCTTGGTCGGCACGTCGCCCAACCGACCCCGTGCCTCGGGATCGTCACCCCACCACATGACCATGCCGGCAAGGTCGGCGAGCACGTCACCGAGGGTGCACAGCTCCCAGTCGAGTACGGCGGCGATCGTTCCGTCGTACCCGGCCATGCAGTTGTCGAGGCGGTAGTCGCCGTGCACGATGCCGGCGCCCTGCTGGGGTGGCACGCCGTCGACCAACCGGGTGTGGAGTTCCTGGAACAGCGGAAGATCGCGATCGGAGCCTTCGTCGACCTGGCGTTTCCAGCGGCGTAGCTGCCGAGCGCAGTAGTCCTCGGTGCGGCCGAGATCCCCGAGGCCTACCGCTGCGGGTTCGAGCGCGTGCAGATCGACGAGCGTGTCGACCAGTGACGCGGCGAGACCCTGTCGTTTGCTCGGGTCGTAGGCCTCGCCGTCGCTTCGGTCGAAGACGATCTCGCCCTCGACAAAGCCCATGACGTAGAAGTCGGCGCCGTTGACCGCTTCGTCCTGACAGAGGCCAATCGCAGGAGGGACCGGAACCGGTGTGTCAGCGAGGGCGGCAATGATGCGGTGTTCACGCGCCATGTCGTGGGCGCTCGCCAGCACGTGACCGGTCGGCGGTCGGCGAAGCACCCAGCGGCCACCCTCGTCGTCGCTTACCAGGAAGGTGAGGTTGCTGGCCCCACCGGTGATCAGTTCGAAGGTCAGCGGTGGGACGAGCGTCGGGATGCTGTTCGTCATCCAGGCGGTGACCGGCCCGGCGTCGATACCGGTGGGAACGGCCGACATCATGCGCCCTTCGGCGCGAACGTTTCCAGCAGGTTCCAATCGGGACGACTGCGATCGCCGCTGACGTCCACTGCCTGGATGCACACATGACTTGCGCCGGCATCGATGTGTGCTTGCAAGCGGTTGGCGATGGCGGCGTCGTCGCCCCAGGCGACAACGGCATCGACGAATCGAGCGGCACGCCCGTCGATCTCGTCCTCGGTGAAGCCGAGGCGAATCCAATTGTTGCGGTAGTTCGGAAGGCTGCTGTACATCTCGAGTTGTTCGTTGGCACGCGCATGGGCGATGTCGCGGTCGGTGGTGAGGATGCACTTCTGCTCGACACAGAGCCAGGCATCCGGTCCCATGATCGCTCGGGCTTCGGCGGTGTGCTCGGGTGTCGTCCAGTAGGGATGGGCGCCGGCAGTCCGGGTGCTCGCAAGCTCGAGCATCTTCGGGCCGAGCGCTGCGAGCACGATCGGAGGCATCTCACCGGGTGTCATGGTGATCGCCTGATCGATGGCATCGAGATAGTCGCGCATGGTCGAGAGCGGTTTGCTGTAGTCGAGCCCTCGCAGCGTCACCATCGGTGCGTGACTGACTCCGAGGCCGAGGACGAAGCGACCCCCGGACAGTTCGTCGAGCTCGGTTGCCGCCATCTTGGTGCTCCACGCCGGGCGGTTGTGAATGCCGGCGATGCCCGTGGCGACGACGAGATCGTCGGTGGCCAACAGGAGGTTCGCGGAGTTGACGAAGGCATGCCGCCCCACCGCCTCGGGAACCCAGAGCGCCGAATAGCCGAGCGACTCGATCCGCTGCGCCATCTCGGCGGCCTCGGCGCTGCTGACCCCGTCGGTGAACTGCCAGACACCGAACGAGGCGAGCTGGTCGGAACGGCGATGCTGGTCTGCCATGGTCGAAACGATGGCAGTTGGTCGGAGCTCGCGCCAAGTGGCAGGGTCTGACCATGTCTTCTGCTGCGTCGCGTCGCCAACTCGACATGGTCATCGTCGGAGCCGGTTTCGCCGGGCTCTACATGCTGCACAAGGCGCACGAACTCGGATTGCGTGCCGAAGTGATCGAGCGCGGCGACGGGGTTGGTGGCACCTGGTACTGGAATCGGTACCCGGGAGCCCGCTGCGACGTGCCGAGCATGGAGTACTCCTTGGGGTTCGACCACCGGCTCGAACAGGAGTGGGAGTGGACCGAGAAGTACGCGACCCAGGCCGAGATCCTGGCCTACATCGAGCATGTCGCCGACCGATTCGACCTGCACGCCGACATCACCCTCTCGACCACGGTGTCGGCGACCCGCTTCGACGAATCGACCAACCGATGGTCGGTCACCGCAAGCGACGGTGTCGAACGCAGTTGCCGCTTCGTCGTGATGGCGACTGGCTGCCTGTCGGCCGCCAACGTCCCCGACATCGAGGGCCGTGACACCTTTGCCGGTCGAACATTTCACACCGGACGTTGGCCCCACGAGGGGGTCGACTTCGCAGATCGGCGCGTTGCCGTGATCGGCACCGGCAGCTCGGCGGTGCAGTCGATCCCGCTCATCGCAGCGGAAGCCGATCATGTCACCGTCTTCCAGCGCACTGCGACCTGGGCGGTTCCCGCGCACAACGAACCGTTGGACCCGGCTGCGGTGGCCGAGATCAAAGCCGACTATGGCGGTTGGCGACGACTCGCTCGCGATTCGTCCAGCGCGTTCGGGGGTCACCAGCCCAGGCGAGACGTCAGCGCGCTCGATGCCGACGAGGTCGAACTCGCAGCGCAGTACGAGGAACGGTGGGCGGTCGGTGGTCTGAGTTTCTTGCGTGCCTACGAGGATCTGTTGCTCGACGAACGAGCCAATGCCACTGCCGCTGACTTCATCCGCCGCAAAATCTCCGAGCAGGTCAACGACCCCGAAACGGCAGCTCTTCTCAGTCCGGACACGATCGTGGGGTGCAAACGTCTCTGCGTCGACACCGGGTACTACGCCACCTACAACCGGCCCAACGTCCGGCTGATCGATGTCTCGTCCGATCCGATCGCTCGAATCGACGAGATGGGGCCTGTTGTCGGTGAGGTGGTCTACGAGGTCGACGACATCGTGTTCGCAACCGGCTTCGACGCCATGACTGGTGCGCTCGATCGGATCGCCATCGAGGGGCGCGGGGGACGAACGCTGCGTGACGCCTGGTCGGCGGGCCCGGTGACCTACCTCGGTTTGCAGATCGCCGGCTTCCCCAATCTCTTCACCGTCACCGGACCGGGGAGTCCCAGCGTGTTGACCAACATGATCGTGTCGATCGAACAGCACGTGGAATGGATCGCGGCGGCTGTGGCCGCCCTCGACGACAGCGGTCTGCACACGATCGAGCCGACCGACGAGGCGCAGACCGAATGGGTCGGCTACGTCGACGAGGTGGCCAACCACACCCTCTTTCACGGCTGCAGCAGCTGGTACCTGGGCGCGAACGTGCCGGGCAAGCCACGGGTCTTCATGCCGCTCCCGGGCTTCCCCGAGTATCGGGCCGTGTGTGATCAGATTGTCGCCGACGACTACCGCGGCTTCGTTCGGGCCTGACGCCTGCCTCCCGGCGTGGGCGCGACGATGCCGGGTTCAGCCGAACGCACCGCCGTCCCGCAGTGCGGCGATCTCGGCGTCGGACTTGCCGATCTCGGCCATGACCTCGTCGGTGTGCTCACCGACCGTCGGTGCCTTCGTCGGGCAGGGGAGTGGTTCGCCGTTGACGAAGGCCGGCAGAGGCAACTGTTCGCAGCCCAACGACTCGATCGGGTAAAAGCCCATCCGGTGCTTGAACTGAGGATCGTCACCGATGTTTGCCGGCGTGTTGACCGGGGCGATGGTCGTGGTGTGCTCCTCGGAGAAGGCCAGCCACTCCTGGCAGGTTTTCGTCCTGAAGATCGCCTGCAGTTCCCGTTGTAGTTCGGTGTTGCCCTTGGCGTGGTCGGCGTACTTCGCGCCCGGCCAGCGGTCGAACAGATCCATCCGATCGACGCCCTTGCAGAAGTTCCGCCAGAACGCCTGCTCGCTGGCCATGAACAGCACGTGGCCGTCCTCGGCTTCGTACATCTGGTAGCGAACGCCTTCCCACATGCCCGCCAGCCCGGCAGGGCGTCGTTCGAAATTGTCGGCCGGATTACCGGTCACCTCGTCTTCGGGACGGAGGTAGGCCCGTTCCGACTCGATGCGGTACCAGTCCATGTAGGCCGCAGCATCGGACTGCGCGAACTCCATCTCGCAGCCCTCCCCGGTCTCGCGTGCCTTGATGATCCCGGCGAGGATGCCCATCGCAGCGACCATGGGACCGACGTTGATCCCGACGTTGGGCATCGTCGGTGGGATCCGGCAGAAGCCCTCGTCGTCGATGACCGGCTGCACGATGCCGGCCCAGGTGTCGTAGGCGATTCCATGGCTGGGCATGTCGCGGTAGGGGCCGGTGGAGCCGTAGCCCGAGAGGGTGGCGAACACCAGTGTCGGGTTGATCTGCTTGAGGACGTCGTAGCCCAGCCCGAAGCTTGCGAGTGCACCCGGTTTCTGGGCCTCGACCACAACGTCGGCGCCGCGGACCAACTCTTTGTAGAGCTCGACGCCCTCCTCGGTCTTGAGATTCAGGGTGATGCTGCGCTTGCCGCGGTGGGTGTGCAGGTGCAGCAGCGACACGCCGTCGATGATCGGCCAGGTCATCTGCCGGATGTAGTCCCCCTGGGGTGACTCGACCTTGATGACGTCGGCTCCCAGGTCGGCGAAGAAGGTGGCAACATGTCCGGGGCCGAGGAGACTCGATTCGATCACGCGGATGTTGCTGAGGAGTCCGGCGTTGGGCGACGCAGCGGCTTCGGGCATCGGGATTCTCCAACACTTTTCGGACGGACTGTCTGAAACTACTCGGCGGGAATGCCCGGTGACACGTTCCGGTTGGCCGATCGGTCTGTGAGACTGTGGGCATGGAGATCTTCGACTCGGTTCTCGACATGATCGGGAATACCCCGTTGGTCAATCTCAAACAGGTGGCCGCCGACAAACCGTGTCGTGTCGTCGTGAAGGCCGAGATGATGAACCCCGGTGGCTCGTCCAAGGACAGGCCAGCGGTGACGATGATCGACCACGCAGAACGGGAGGGTCTGATCAAACCCGGCGGCACGATCGTCGAGCCAACATCGGGAAACACCGGTGTGGGGCTTGCCATCGTGGCGGCCCAGCGCGGGTATCGCTGCGTCTTCGTGATGACCGACAAGGTTGCGCCCGAAAAGGTCGACCTCCTGCGGGCCTACGGGGCCGACGTCGTGGTGTGCCCGGTTGCGGTGGCCCCTGACGACCCTCAGTCCTATTACTCGACCGCCGAACGTCTGATGAACGAGATCCCGGGTGCGTACCGGCCGAACCAGTACCACAACCAGACCAATCCGCTGTCGCACTATGAGACCACGGGACCAGAGATCTGGCGGCAGACCGACGGCACCGTCACCCATTTCGTCGCCGGCGCCGGCACCGGTGGCACGCTCTCAGGAGTCAGTCGCTACCTGAAGGAACAGAATCCTGCGATCCAGGTGATCGCAGCAGACCCGGAGGGATCGGTGTACTCCGGGGGCTCCGGCCGCCCGTACCTCGTCGAGGGCGTCGGCGAGGACTTCTGGCCCGACACCTACCACGGCGATCTGATCGACCACGTGATTGCGATCAGCGACGCCGACTCGTTCCGAATGGCCCGGCGAGTCAGTCGAGAAGAGGGCCTCCTCATCGGAGGTTCGTGCGGTACCGCCGTTGCTGCGGCGCTGCAGGTCGCCGACGGTTGTGGGCCTGATGATCTCATCGTCGTGCTCACCCCCGACTCGGGGCGTGGCTATCTGTCGAAGGTGTTCAACGATCAGTGGATGGCCGGCTTCGGCTTCCTTCGAGCCGATGGACCGGTGGTGGCCGACGTGATCGAGAGCAGATCGAGCGGGGTTCCCGATCTGCTCTATGTCCAGCCCCACCAGCTCGTGCGCGACGCAGTGTCGATGATGCACGAACATGGTGTCAGCCAACTCCCGGTCGGGAAGGGTGAGATGCCGCTCGCTGCTGCCGAGATCGCGGGTTCGGTCAGCGAGCTACGGTTGATGGAACTCGCCTTCGACACCGAGGCGGTGCTCGACAAGACCGTGGAGGAATTCATGGCTTCGGCCCTCCCGTCCATCGGCGCCGGCGAACCGGTTGCCGTCGCCGTGGAGATGCTCGAATACTGCTCGGCAATGCTGGTCCTCGATGGTGGTCGACCCCGCGCGGTCATCTCGTCGAGTGACGTCTTGAACTTCCTTTCCTCGGCCCAGGAGGGCTGATCATCATGGCTGACGACATTTTCGCCGACGCGAACGCATTCGGATTCGAAACCCGCGCCATCCGCGCCGGACAGCGACACGACCCGTCGAGTGGTGCAGTCGTCACCCCGATCTCGCTCGCCACGACGTTCGTGCAGGAGCAACCCGGCGTGCATCGCGGGTACGAGTATTCGCGTACGAACAACCCGACACGCCAAGCGCTCCAAGAATGTCTCGCATCGCTCGAAGGGGCCTCTCACGGACTGGCCTTCGCGTCTGGGATGGCTGCCGAGGACACGCTGTTGCGCACCTTGGCCCCCGGTGATCATGTCGTGCTCGGCAACGACGCCTACGGCGGCACGTTTCGCCTCATCTCTGCGATTCTGGCACCGGCGGGTATCGAGTGGTCGGCAGCCGACCTCACCGACCCCGAGGAACTTCGCGCCGCGCTGCGTCCCCAGACGAAGATCGTGTGGGTCGAGACGCCGACCAACCCGTTGTTGAACGTTGTCGACATCGCTGCCGTCGCCGAGGCCGCACATGGCGGTGGCGCCAAGCTCGTCGTCGACAACACCTTTGCAACGCCCTATCTGCAACAGCCGCTCGGCCACGGTGCTGATGTGGTGGTCCATTCGACGACGAAGTACTGCGGCGGTCACTCCGACGTCGTCGGCGGCTTCATCGCAACGAACGACACCGAACTCGCCGAACGCCTCGCCTATCTGCAGAACGCAATCGGGGCGGTGGGGTCGCCGTTCGACAACTACCTCACGCTGCGAGGCCTCAAAACCCTGGCAGTGCGCATGGATCGGCACTGCGAAAACGCTCGGGCGATCGTCGAACTCCTCCTCGACAGCGACAAGGTCACCCATGTGTTGTATCCGGGACTGCCCGAGCATCGCGGCCACGAGGTGGCAAGCCGACAGATGAACGACTTCGGGGGCATGGTCTCGTTCCGGGTTGCCGGCGGTGCAGAGGCGGCGATGCGTCTCACCACCACGACACAGGTCTTCTCGCTCGCCGAGTCACTCGGTGCCGTCGAATCGCTGATCGAGCATCCCGGTGTGATGACCCACGCGTCCGCCGCCGGGTCCGAACTCGAAGTACCGGCCGATCTCGTGCGGCTCAGCGTGGGCATCGAGTCGGCACAGGACCTGCTCGACGACCTCGGGTCGGCACTCGAACGTCTCTAGTCGGGTCGTCACACAATCATCACACTCGCAGCCGACACTGTGCGTGTGATGCAGTTCGACTCCACCCGAGAAGCGGTTGCGTTCCTGGCTCGCCGAGCGACCTGGGGTCTGGCCCCCGGAGCGCTCGACGAACTCGAAGCGCTCGGCGTCGCAGGGACGATCGATCGTCTCGTCGACCCTTCCGCCGTCGGCATCGCAGAGGAGGCGTCGGCGTGGGCCGACTGGGACTTCACCTACGACCGGTCGGATGGAAGGGCATCCCGGGCCCAGACTCTCGAGGCCTTCGATCGATGGATGACCCGACTGCAGACCACCGATCGTCCGCTCGACCATCAGCTCGCCTGGTTCTGGCATGACCACTTCGCGGTGTCGTTTCAGGTCGTTCGGTACCTGCCGGCGATGCTCGACCACCTCGAACTCTGTCGGTCGCTCGGCCGAGGTGACGTTCGGGAGCTGATCCGGCAGGTCACGACCGATCCGGCGATGCTCGTGTTTCTCGACGGGGCAACGAGCACCGGCGAGTCGCCCAACGAGAACTTCGGGCGCGAACTCCTCGAGCTCTACACCGTCGGGATCAACAACTTCACCGAGGCCGATGTGAGGGCCGCCACCGTTGCGCTGACCGGTTGGGTGGTTCGGCCCCGTTCCGGTTACAAGGCCCACTTCGTGCCCCGTCGCCATGACGACACGCCGCAGACCTTGCTCGGGGTCGATGGCGTGCACGATGTCGACACGACGATCGCCGCGGTCACGTCGAGTCCTGCCTGTCCCGTCTTCATCGCCTCGAAACTCGGTCGCTACCTTCTCGGCGACATCGACACGACAACGATCTTCGATCTCGGCTCGGTGTTCGAGGCGGCCGACCTCGACATCTCGGCCCTCGCACGGGCAACCCTCACGACCGGCGTTGCCGGTCATGCGAGCCCCATTGTGGCTGCGCCACTTCCCTGGTTGTTGCAAGCGATCGCAAGCACCGGGGCTCGAGTCGAGACCGCTGCGCTCGTCGGGGCCCTTCGCCTCCTCGGTCAGCTTCCGGCGAACCCACCCAACGTCGGTGGGTATCCGGGGGCATCGACCTGGCTGGGCTCGTCCGCGACCGCCGCCCGTTTTACCGTTGCAACCGATCTGGCCAGGCGAACTCCCGCAGATGCTCCGGCCCTGATCGCAGCTCGAGAGGGTGACTGGGCCCGTCTGGCCGACCTGCTTCTTCGCCCCGGTGGGTTCTCTCAACCCACGCTGGCTGCATTGGCCGATCTCGATCGTTCCGTGACCGTTCGACCGGGGGAGGGGGCACTCGCCCTCGCCCTTGCGTCACCCGACCTGCTGATCGCCTAGGAGTCGATGATGCCGATCTCTCGGAGAGCCTTTCTGGGCGGCGCTGCCGGCGCCGCTGCGGTCGGTGGCGGTGCGTGGGCAACGCTGCTGGGTGACAGCATCGAAGCGACCCGTCCCGCAGCAGCGGTTCCGACCACGTCCGTCGTGACTACGACCACGGTGGCGGGTGGCGAAGCCGCGGTCGCCACGGGTGCCGGTATGTCGGTGACCGATCGGGTACTGGTCGTGCTCGAGATGAGCGGGGGCAACGACGCCCTCAACACACTCGTTCCCCCGGTCGGGGGGTATCACGATGCGCGTCCGCAGCTGGCCATCGACGATGGTGAACTCGTCGTGCTCGGCGGGACCGACTACCGGCTTCACCCCGCCCTCGGGGGTCTCGTCGGCTTCTGGAACGACCAGACGATGAGCGCAATCGCCGGGGTCGCAATGCCGCAGCAATCACGTTCGCACTTCCAGGCGATGGACACCTGGTGGTCCGGCGTGCCGGGATCGCCTTCACAGACCGGCTGGCTCGGACGGTGGCTCGACCTGACCGTCGATGACGAACGCAACGGCGTCCCAGACCCGTTGCGCGCCATTGCGCTGGGTGGCGGAAGCCCCGCGTTGGTCGGGTTGGAGACGATGGCAACCGCAATCCGGAACCCGGCCGACTTCAACCTCATGACCCAACCGGGGACCGACACCGACGCCCTCATCGCAGCGTTTCTGGCCACCTCCGCACCCCTCGTCACCGAACCGACACTCGCCGCAGCCCAGCAGGCGATTCCGGGCACGCTCGATGCCGTCGCCCTCCTGGCCGCTACATCGTCGGACATCGACGATCTCGGCTATGAGAGCAACACGCCTGGCGCCGGTCGGTCGGCCGTCGAACTTCTGGACACCGCAGCCCGGATCATCGGTATGGACATCGGCACACGAGTGCTGACCGTCGGTGTGAGCGGCTTCGACACCCACGCCGGTCAGCTCGACAACCACGATGCACTGCTTCGCGACATCGGGACAGCGCTGGAACAGTTCTTTGCCCGACTCGACGAGTCGGGCGATCGCGAGCGAGTCATGGTCGTCACCACCAGTGAGTTCGGTCGCCGGGTTCGCGAGAACGGATCGGGGGGAACCGATCATGGCAACGGTGGCCTGCAGTTCGTGTTCGGACCAGCGGGGAACGGCGGCGTGGTGCACGGAGGCTACGAGCTCGACTCCCTCGACAACGGAGACATCCCGCTCGCGATCGACACCCGATCGGTCTACGGGGCAGCGCTGGAATGGTTGGGTGGCGACGGCGCCGCCGACGGCGTGTTCGAGAATGCGCCTGCGTTCCTGGCCGTCTGATCGTCACCACAGCGTTGACGACAGGCGTTGGTCAGCGGTTCGGACTCAGGTCTGCTTGTCGAGAATCGGGGCCAGCTGTTCGAGTTCGGCGTGCCAGTCGGCAGGTTCGGTGAACGGGAGCAGCACGAACTTGCTCGCACCGACATCGATGAACGCGTCGACCATGTCGGCCAAGGCCCGGTGGCTCGTTGCAATGATGTCCTCGGGTTTGGCATCGGGCTGACGGGCCGCCACCCGCTCCACGGCGGCGGTCGGCAGTGCGGAGCCGGACGGAACGTAGGGGATCAGTACACCAATGTGCCCGCGATCCATCGCGCGCCCGGCGTCGGCGGCTGCGCTGTTGATCACCTCGATACCGCTTGCCACGCTCATCGGCGTTGCGAAGCTGGCGAGCCAGCCGTCGGCAAGGCGACCGGTTCGCCGCAGTTCCGACGGTGCCTGGCCGCCGAGCCACACCTCGAAGGGCGATTGGATCGGCTTGGGAAGCACGCGTGCTCCGGTGAACGAGAAACGCTCGCCGACATGGTCGACGACATCCTCGGTCCAGAGCCGACGCATGAGGGGCAGCGCCTCGTTCAGCCATGGGCCTCGATCGGTGCGCTCGACCATGAAGGCTTGATGCTCGGCTGTGTTGGCGATGCCGAGACCGAACGCCGGGAGGCAACGGCCTCCACTGACGACGTCGAGACTGGCAAGCATCTTGGCCATCAGGACTGGATTGCGACCGGGGATCACCGAGACGGCCGGACCGAACTTGAGGCGCTCGCTTCGACCGGCCACGTACGCCATGGCCACGATGGGATCGAGTTGCGCTGCGTTGATGCGCTCGGGAAACCACAGGCTGTCGAATCCGAGCCGGTCGAGGTCGTCGACCACGCCACCGAGGCCGCCGAGGTCCTTCTTTGCCGAGGGGTACAGCGACGGTACCGCTCCGAGTCCGTAGCCGATTCGGATCTTCACGGGGCAGACCTTGGCACAGCCTCTCGATGCCCATCCACGTGGGACGTGTACCGCTCGTGCCGTGCTGGGGTCATCGGTGCCGTTCGGTGCTGTGCAGTCGGTGCCTGCTGCGTTCAGCGAAGCTTCACCGGGGTGGTCACTTCGGCGTAGAAGTCGTTGCCCTTGTCGTCGACGACGATGAACGCCGGGAAATCCTCGACCTCGATCTTCCACACCGCCTCCATGCCGAGTTCGGGAAACTCGAGGACCTCGACGTTGCGGATGGAGTCTTTGGCGAGTCGGGCGGCCGGTCCGCCGATCGAGCCGAGATAGAAGCCGCCGTGTGTGGCACACGCCTCGGTGACCTGCCGGGAGCGATTGCCCTTTGCGAGCATCACGAACGATCCCCCCGCCGCCTGGAACTGCTCGACGTAGGAGTCCATTCGGCCTGCGGTTGTCGGCCCGAACGACCCTGATGCGTAGCCCTCCGGCGTCTTGGCCGGACCGGCGTAATAGATGGCGTGATCGCGAAGGTACTGCGGCATCGGTTCGCCGGCGTCGAGTCGTTCCTTGATCTTGGCATGGGCAATGTCTCGGCCGACGACGAGCGTGCCGGTGAGGCTCAGCCGGGTCTTGACCGGGTAGTGGCTCAACTGGTTGCGGATCGTGTCCATTGGCTGATTTAGGTCGATGGCGACAACCTCGTCGCTCAGTTCGTCCTCGGCTGCTTCGGGAAGGAAGCGGGCCGGATCGGTCTCGAGTTGCTCGAGGAAGACGCCCTCGGCAGTGATCTTTGCCCGGGCCTGACGATCGGCCGAGCAGCTCACGGCGAGTGCCACCGGATTGGACGCGCCGTGCCGGGGCAGCCGAATCACGCGAACGTCATGACAGAAGTACTTGCCCCCGAACTGGGCACCGATCCCGAACCCACGGGTCTGTTCGAGGATGCGCTGTTCCCACTCGAGGTCGCGGAAACCGTGACCGGTTGCAGCATCGCCGGCGGTCGGGAGCGAATCGAGGTAGTGGGCCGATGCGTACTTTGCGGTCTTCAACGCGAACTCGGCCGACGTACCGCCAACGACGAGGGCGAGATGATACGGCGGACAGGCCGACGTTCCGATCGAGCGGAGTGACTCGTCGAGGAAGTCGATCATCGAGGCCTCGTTGAGCAACGCTTTCGTCTTTTGGAAGAGGAACGACTTGTTGGCCGAGCCACCGCCCTTGGCCATGAACAGGAACTCGTAGCTGTCGCCGGGTTTCGAGTAGAGCTCGATCTGCGCCGGGAGGTTGTTCCCGGTGTTCTGCTCGTCGAACATCGAGAGTGGCGCAAGTTGGGAGTACCGGAGGTTGGTCTCGGTATAGGTGTCGAAGACACCGTGACTGATCGCCTCCGCATCGTCGGCGAAGGTCACGACCCGCTCACCTTTCTTGCCCATGACGATCGCAGTGCCGGTGTCTTGGCACATGGGAAGCACGCCGGCTGCTGCAATGTTGGCGTTGCGAAGCAGTTCCGTGGCCACGAACGCGTCGTTCGGTGACGCTTCCGGATCGTCGAGAATCGACGCCAGCTGCTCGAGGTGCTCGGTTCGCAGATAGTGCGCAATGTCGTGCATCGCTTCTCGGGTGAGCTCCCGGATCGCCGACGGCTCGATCCTCAGGAACGTCTGCCCCTCGGCGTCGAACGTCGAGACGCCGTCGGTGGTGACGAGGCGGTACGTGGTCGTGTCGGGTCCGGTTGGCAGGAGATCGGAGTAGGCGAACTCGGTCATGGGCTCACGGTACCCGCCGGTAGGGTCCGGCCCATGAGCGGCGACCCCGAGCAAGCGATCGGCAGGATCGCCCATGCACTCGATTGCAGCCAGTGGACGAAGCGCTCACTGGTGATCGCGTCGGTGCTCCTGCCCGTCGTGCTCGCCGTGACGGTCGTCCAGCGGGCTCTGGTCGCCGACTCGACCGCCGAATGGGGGCTGGTTTTTCTGCACGGCGCCGGGGTGGCCGTCATCGTGCCGGTGTTGCTGCGCGTCGCGTGGCGCGACTGGCGGGCTGCTCAGACCGAGAGTGGGGTGCCCGAGTAGGTGCCAGGATCGCCGGGGGCCGGCATGGCAGGACGACTCCAGTGGGAAAGTTCGGCGATGGCCTCGGTGACCTCTCGCCAATCGTCGCTGTTCCAGCCCTCGGCCTTGGCGGTGACCTCGCCGTCCTGGCGGACCAGCAGGAGGGCAGGAGCCTGCTCGACGCCGAGCGCGCGGACTGCGCTGCGCGAGGGGTCGGCGAAGCTCAGGAACTCGTTGGCGTAGGGGCCCAGATAGTCCTTGGCATCGTCGAGGGCACAGGTGACGATCCAGCAGGGTCGACAACCGGCACCCTTGAAATGAGAGAGCACCCGGTGTGCCGTGTCGAGGATCCAGGCGCTCTCGTTCGTGTAGGGATCGAGCACGACGGGCACCAGTGGGAACGTGGTCATGAAGTCACCGAGGGTGCGGGATTCGCCCTCGAGCGGCGTCAGTTCGAGATCGAGATCGGTTGCCACGAGGGGGAAAGCTAGCGCAGCTTGCAGCCGGTCCCTCGCATCGGGTTGGTGGTGGGTACGATCGCCGTTCATGCACCCGATCGAGCGACTGCGGTACATGGCTCGGGCGGGCGATGTCGGAACTGCGTCGCTCGTCCACGAAGCTGCCATGGCGCTCGAGGCCGTCGCCCACGATCGGTCCGAACTCGTTCTCGCCTGCCGTCAGTTGATCGAGCATCGACCGTCGTCGGGGCCGCTCGTGTGGCTTGCCGCACGCATGCTCACCGGTCCGGATCCGGGATCGGAGGCGTGGGACGCAGCGGAGGCGATCGCGCGTGACAAGACCGGCCGTGAGGTGACCCATGCCCTTGGAGGCGACACTGGCGTCGTCGTCGTCGGTGCTGGTGAGCTGGTGGGTGCGGCGCTCCTCGCTCGTGGTGACATCGAGGTGTTCGTCGCCGACACCGTCGGCGCCGGGGGTGGGTTGGTGTACCGACTCGACGCCGCTGATCGTCTCGCAGTCGACGTCCCACTCGCAGGCCTCGGTCAGGCGGTGCTGCAAGCCGACCTCGTGCTGCTCGAGACCGATGCACTGGGCCCGGACTCCGCACTGTGTGCCATCGGGTCGCTCCAGGCAGCAGCGGTGGCCAACGCAGCCGGCATCCCGGTCTGGCTGGTTGCCGGGGTCGGACGATGCCTCCCACAGCGCATGTGGGAGCCACTACGCGACATGGTCATCAGTGACGAGCCGTGGGAAGACCTGTTCGAGGTTGTGCCGATCGAACTGATGACGTCGGTGATCGGACCCGGGGGACCGATCCCTGCCGCCGAGGCAAGGTTCCGCACCGACTGCCCCGTCGCCCCGGAGCTCTTCAGATGAGTCGACGCCGGGGCGCGCTCCTCCTTGCGTGTGTCGTCGCCTTCGTTGCCGGCGCGTGGGTCGAGGTGCGTTCGGGCAGCGATGCTTCCGAGGTCGATGCTGCGCTCGTGGTGACCCCGAGCAGCACCAGCAGCACCACGACGACCACCTCGACCACGACGACCACCACGACCACGACGACGACCGTGCCTCCTCCGCGTACGGCCCGCCTGCTCTTCACCGGCGACTTGCTTCCCCACGGAGCGGTGCAGCGTGCCGGTGCCGAACATGCCGATCCGGGATGGGACTTCACTCCGCTCTTCGCCGAAGTCAGACCCCTCATCGAGGGTGCCGACCTCGCCATCTGTCACCTCGAGTCGCCGATCTCGATCGACGACTCGAATCTCTCCGGCTACCCGATGTTCAACGCGCCACGCGCGTTTGCCGAGGCGGCCCGCGACGTCGGCTACGACGGTTGCTCCCTGGCGTCGAATCACAGTTTCGATCGGGGGGCACAGGGGGCGATCAACACGATCACGGTGATGCGTGAGATCGGTCTGCCGTACGCCGGCCAGGCTGCCAGTGAGGAGGAAGATCTCGCGCCGGTGCTCTACCGGGTGAACGACATCGTGATCGCCCACATCTCGGCCACCTACTCCCTCAACGGCTTCCAGATGCCCGCCGATCGTCAGTATCTCGTCGACCTGATCGACCCGGAGGCGATCGTCCAGGAAGCCCGCATCGCAAAGGAGGCAGGTGCAGAGTTCGTGGTGGTCTCGCTGCACTGGGGGGCGGAGTATCGCCACGAGCCGATCCAGTCGCAGATCGATTGGCTCGACGCGATCCTTCCGACCGAGGAGGTCGACCTCGTGGTCGGGCATCATGCGCACGTCGTGCAGCCGATCGACAAGGTCGGGGACGAGTGGGTGGTGTTCGGCGTCGGCAACTTCCTGTCGAATCAGTCGGCCAACTGCTGTGTAGCTGCGAGTCAGGACGGGATGATCGCAACGATCGAACTGCGCGAGAACGACGCAGGGGAGATCGAAGCGATCGGCGTTCACTACATCCCGACGTGGGTGGACCGAGGTGACGGCTACGTCATTCGTCTTTCCGAACCCGGTCGAACCGATGTGCCCGACGCAACCGCAGCAACCCTCGAGATCAGCTACGACCGGACACTCGCAGTGGTGAGCAGTCGCCTGACCGAGGCCGACGGTCTCACCATCGGCTTCGGTCTCGAACCCGGTGCTAGCTCCGTTCTGCCAGCAACCGACGAATGATCACCTTGAGCGCAAGGGTCTCGTCGGCGCCCTCGAAGATCGACAGCACCCGGGCGTCGACGTAGTAGCGGCTCACGTCGTACTCCTCGGCGTACCCCATACCGCCGTGGATCTGCATCGCCTCGCGGGTCACCCATTCCGCAGCGCGACAGACGTATGCCTTGGCCATCGACGCCTCGAGCGCGCCCTCGCCCTTGCCCATGAGTTCGGCGACATGGAGCGACAGTTGCCGTGCTGCCTGGATGATCACGGCCATCCGTCCCAACTTTGCCCGGGTGAGCTGGTACTGGGCGATCGGTTGATCGAAGACGACTCGCTCATCGGCGTAGGCACGGGCAGCCTCGTAGGCGGCCTGCATGACGCCGACCGCTCTGGCTGCCGTCTGCAGACGGCCGTTCTCGAAACCCTGCATCTGGTAGTAGAAGCCCCGGCCTCGGCCGGCATCTTCTCCGATGAGGTTCTCGGTCGGCACCCACCAGTCCTCGAACGCGATCTCATAGCTGTGCATGCCGCGGTAGCCGAGCGTGTCGATGGCCCGGCCTGTCATCTTCCCGCCCTGTTCCTGCACATGTTCGAAACCATGGCCGTCGCCGCGTGGCTTCTCGACGATCAGCACACTGAGGCCGCGATGATCGGTCGAGCCGGCTTCGGTACGGGCCAGCACCATGAGGACGTCGGCTCGCCCTGCGAAGGTGCACCAGGTCTTGACGCCGTTGATGAGCCAACCTCCGTCGGGGCCGGGAGTGGCCGCGACACGAACCCCGGCTGCGTCACTGCCGTAGTCGGGCTCGGTGACAGCGACGGCAGCCATGACCTCACCGCTGGCCAGTCGGGGGAGCCAGGTCTGCTTCTGGTCCTCCGTGCCGCCTGCGATGAGGGCCCGGGTCAGGATCTCCGGTCGAGTGATGAGTGAGCCGCCGATACCGAGCGAGCCTCGGGACAGCTCCTCGGTCGCAACGACCATGCCGAGATAGTCGTTCACCCCACCTTCGGCAAAACCGCCGTACTCCACGGGCGCCGACAGTCCGAAGACGCCGAGCTCGGCGAGCCCGGTGATGATGTCCTCGGGAACATCGGTGTTGGCGCGATGAACGTGTTCGGCCCGCGGCGCGATCTGTTCGTCGGCGAAGCGCCGGAAGGTCTCTGCAACCAGGGTCATGTCTTCGTCGAGATGACTGGGTGCTCCGTCGACGAGCGAGGCGACGAATGCCGGGGCCCGGCCAGCGGCCATGAACTCGTGAATCTCGTCGAGCACACCTGTCGCACAGCCCCACTCCGCTTCGCGACCCAGCAGGCGAGTGGCGAGATCGTGGGCCACGTCGGCGACGAAGGCGACGGTGACCGCTTCCTCGCTGGGTCCGTGTGCGCCGTAGGCGAGCAGGTTCGCCGCTGATGCGACAGCGGCGGCGGCGTGGGCAATGTCGTAGGCGATGACCTGATGGGCGTCCAGGTCGTCGACGGAGGAGAGCTTCGACAGGGCGCTGTCGATCACCTGCTGCATGACATCGGTGGCAGCTCGAGCGTCGGCGAGGATCGGGGCGTTCATGTGGTGCAGGTTAGGTTGCCGCTGCAGCACCGCCGAAGTCCGGGGTCAGGCGCGGAGGTTTGCGTGGATGCCGGCGCTTGGAGCACCATCCGTGCGCAGCAGCGATTGTGGGTCCGGGTGGTGTCGATCGCCCAGGGGAGCAACGGCGCGGTGTCCTACAGTCTTCCCCTGTGCCGGCACAGCAACGGGATCGGACAATCCAGGTCGAGCTCATGGCCTGGGGTCGAACAAGTCTTCGCGACCTTCCGTGGAGGCGCACCCGCGACCCGTGGACGATCCTCGTCAGCGAGGTCATGTTGCAGCAGACCCAGGTGGCGCGGATCGTCGAACGCCTGCCTCGCTTCCTCGCTCGGTTTCCGACTCCGTCGGCCTGTGCGGCGGCGTCCGCCGGTCATGTCGTCGAGGAATGGGCCGGGCTCGGGTACAACCGTCGGGCACTCAACCTGCACCGAGCCGCCGTCTCCATGGCGGCGGACCATGGCGGTGAGGTGCCCTCCGATCTCGAGGCACTCTTGGCGCTTCCAGGGGTCGGGCCGTACACGGCCCGCGCCGTTCGAGCCTTCGCCTTCGAGTTGCCGGCGGCCGTTGTCGACACGAACATCGGTCGGGTTCTGGCTCGCCTCGACAACGTCACCCTGAGCCCCGGCGAGGCGCAGGAACGAGCCGACGAGCTCGTCGCAGCGCAGCCGGTGTGGTTGTGGAACCAATCGCTCATGGAACTCGGCGCGCAGGTGTGCACGAAGCGGGCACCCGCCTGTGAACTGTGCCCGATCGCAGCGAGCTGCCGCTGGCGGGGCAGTGGTGCCGACCCGGCGGTCGGATCTGCGGGGGTGTCGGCGCCCCAAGCACCGTTCGAGGGCAGTGATCGACAGCTTCGTGGCCAACTCGTCGATGCGTTGCGGGCGGCGCCGGTTGCCATGGCCGCGCTCCCGCAGACGCTCGATGTCCCCGCAGAGCGGGCTCGGCGCGTGGTTGCAGGGCTGGTGCGCGATGGGCTTGCCGTCGAAGACGGCCGAGAACTTCGCCTGCCGTGAGGGTGAGAGCTCCGTCTGCCGTGAGGGCAGGTCCTCGGGCCGCTACTGAGGACCGGTCAGCTTTGCGATCAGAGCGTCGACGGTAGCGTCGGCGATGCCTCGCATCTCGTCGTCGGTGCGGTCCTGAATGGGATGGGGGGTGAACACCCGAGCGCTCGGGTGGCCCAGCGCTCGGGCCTGGGTCTCAGCGGCGTCGACGAAGCCTTCGGAGGCTACGAAGACACCTGGAACACCGCGTCGTTCGAGGTCACTGATGTCGTGCACACTGCACGTCGTGCAGCTGCCTCAATCGGCAAGTGCTTCGATGACCGCATCGCACGATGTCGCGATCTCATGTCGAAGGTCGACGGGAGCGGGCTTTGCGAATGTCGGTTTCATATAGCGGTTGACCGACGCACCCATGGAGGTGAGACGTTCCTCGATGCGATCGAGGAAGACATCGCCGCGTGGTTTGGAGATGTCGAGGAGCCCGATCGTGAGACCGTCGAGCGATTCGGGTCGGGTGACGAGTTCGCGCTGCTCGGCACGAGACTCGCTGGTTGGATCGAGGACGGTGGTCATCGGGTGATCTCCTTCGTCGTGCAAACGCTACCTTTCGGAGGCGGGATCCAGCCACCGAATGCCATCGAGAACAGCCCGGTCTGGCCACCGGCGTGCACGACGTGAATGCCGCCCGGCCAGAACTTCGAGATCACGTTGCCGGCCATCTCCGGTGCTGCCCCCTCGTCGATGCCGTCGACACCCCGCACGATGTCGTCGGTTTGGATCACCAGATGGGTTTCGAGCTCCTCCACGAACCGGGCTCGATCCCACCCGGCATCACGGAATCGGCTCATATGTTCTGGGCCGATGACCAGAACCGTTTCCATCAGAGCCATCCGGGGTGCGACGGACGTGAGGAGTGACTTGGCGAAGTGTCGGACGAGCGAATCGGGGGTGCGTGACAGTTGATCGACCATGATCGTTGGGCCACCGCCACACCAGGCAGTGACGGTCGACTGTTCAGCGCTGAAGCCGCGGCTCTGCGCGAACGACTCCCACGGTGACCCTTCCTCGTCCTCGGCGAAGGCGAGGCCCAACTTGTGGGGGCTGCCATGGGCCGAGCGGTCGACGCCTCCCGGCTTCCCGCCACCGATGTTGCGGATCACCAGCTGGACGGCACGGCCGATGGTGGCGTTTGCTCGGTTGCCCTGGCCGAGCACGTTGCCGCCCGAGTTCATCTTGATTTCGTTGCGGATCGGTCCGTTCACGATCAGGATCGGCCCGACATCCATCGTGGTGGCCAGTACTCCGTGCATGTTGAACCCGTCGGAGCAGACCGCTTCGACGGCGGCGATCACGACCGGGAGATACTCCGGCCGGCAGCCGGCCATGACGGCATTGATGGCGATCTTCTCAACGGTGCACTCGACGAGATCGGGTGGAGCGATCGCGACGACGTCCCCGGCATCTCGGGAGGTTCCCTCGAGCATGCGAAGGACTCGGGCTTCGGTGGGCGGCACGACCGGGAGACCGTCGGACCAGTCTCGGTCGTACATCGCCTCCCACTCGTCCTCGAGGGCAGCGATCTCGACCCGACGACTCGTCATCGCCGACCCGGAGAAGCGAACGGCGAGTTCGTCTGTCAGGTTCGGGTCGACCGACAGCGACCCACACCCGGGCTGCCAGTCCGGAAGCCCAGGGCCGAGACCCCCTACACCGGTGAAGGTCTCCCAGGCCTCACGATCCCACCCTTCCGTGCGGTCCACGGGTATGCCGTTCTCGATCCGGAGCAGGGTCGGCACGGTGACGATGTCGTTGTGCCACGACAACGACAGGTCGGCATCGTGGACGACCCAGTCGGCAGCGGCAGGAAACGTCGGATCGTCCTGGGTGATGGTGACCATCGACGATCGATCGGCAAGATCGACGAGTACCGGCGCGACGAGCACGCAGGTCGGGCAGTCCTG
The DNA here is from genome assembly GCA_049437325.1 of Acidimicrobiales bacterium. Lineage (GTDB taxonomy): Bacteria > Actinomycetota > Acidimicrobiia > Acidimicrobiales > Aldehydirespiratoraceae > UBA11606. The sequence goes on along the minus strand of JBMTIM010000029.1, from coordinate 10,470 downwards.
CTTGACGACCGCAACCAACCCGTCGGGAAGCGGAACTGACGAACGCATGCCGGGCATCCTGACACAACCCGCGCCCACTCACCGATGTGAGACATCGGTCACTCGGTCTGTTCGGGCTGCGCTGCAGTGTTCTACCGTGACCGGACCATGAGGGCTCACGCGCAGGCAGATGTCGTCGTCACCTTCCACGGGGTCCGAGGTTCGACACCCTGCAGCTGCCCGACCCTCGCTCGCTACGGCGGGAACACGAGCTGCATCTCGGTCGAGGCGGAGGGCCAAGATCCGATCATCTTCGACCTCGGCACCGGCCTTCGCAGTTTCGGTACCTGTCGTGACGGCGCGGAGATGACTGCCCACGCGCTGCTCACGCATCTTCACTGGGATCACGTCCAGGGCCTGCCGTTCTTCGCCCCACTCCACCATCCCGACTCGTCGCTCACCGTGTACGGGCCCGGTGATGGCTCGGCGGAATCGCTCGCCGACTGCATGGCCCGGTTCATGGCGCCGCCGTTCTTCCCGATCACGGCCAGCGATCTGCCTGCTTCCGTGACCTTCGTCGATGCGCTCGATGCCGACTTCACGATCGGGGAGACCTCGGTCATGGCCCGATCGGTCCCGCACACCGGGCCGACGGCAGGTTTTCGTATCGAGCGCAACGGTCTGTCGATTGCGTACCTGCCCGACCATCAAGAACCGCTCGACGACAAGACCTTCATCGCCCCCGGTGCTCGGGAACTGTGCCGCGACGTCGACGTGTTGATCCACGACGCCCAACTCACGGCCACCGAGTTCGCTGCAAAAGCGCATTGGGGCCACAGCACCCCGGACTACGCGCTCGAGGTGGCTCGGCAGTCCGGTGCGAAAACCCTCGTGCTCTTCCACCATGATCCGAGTCATGATGACGAGGCGGTCGATGTCATCTGCGAGCAGACGCGTCGACGTGCGGCGGCCGACGGCATCGATGTCGTCGCCGCCCTCGAAGGACTGAAGCTCACCGTTCCCGCCCCGACTGGAGCCCAGACATGACGATCGACCCTGGCGACTTTCGACGAGTGCTCGGCCATTTTCCGACCGGTGTCACCGTCGTGACCGGGGCCGGTGAGGATGGGCCCGCGGGCATGGCGATCGGCTCCTTTGCGAGTGTCTCCCTCGAGCCGCCGCTCGTGATGTTCTGCCCGGGGAAGGATTCTGGGACGTGGCACGCCATCCGAGAGACAGGTTCCTTTTGCGCCAACATCCTCGGTGACGATCAAAAAGACGTGTGCGGAATCTTTGCCATGCCGTCCGACGATCGGTTCGCGGGTATCGACTGGACCACCGATGCCACCGGTTCACCGGTCCTGCCCGGTTGTGTCGGGCACATCGACTGTGACATCCACGCGATCCTCGATGGAGGGGATCACGACATCGTCATCGGTCTCGTCAGGTCACTGGCGGTCACCGGGGATCAGGGACCGTTGCTGTTCTTCCAGGGCGGCTACGGACGCTTCGAGGGTCTCTAGGCCGACTCGGCACTAGGTTCACGGCATGGCGATCTATGCACTGGGCGACCTTGCGCCCGACATCCACCCGACTGCGTATGTCCACCCGGATGCCACCATCATCGGCAATGTCACCATCGGCGCAACGTCGTCGGTATGGCCGCAGGCAGTGATCCGGGGAGACGACGGTCCGATCACCATCGGAGAGGGGACCTCGATCCAAGACGGGGCAGTGATCCACACCACCCAGTTCACGCCCACGCAGATCGGCAACTTCGTCACGGTCGGCCATCTGGCCCACCTCGAGGGATGCATTGTCCACGACTGGGCGCTGGTCGGTTCGGGTTCGATCGTTCTGCACAACGCCATCGTGCACGAGCATGCACTCGTGGGAGGTGCTGCCATGGTGCCCGGCGGCGTGGAGGTGCCTCGCTGTTCGATGGCACTCGGCGTGCCCGCAACGATTCGTGAGGGCGTGCTCGACGAGTTCCACGCTCGAATGAATGTCGAGGCCTACGTGCATCGAGGTGAGCAGTTCCGCACGGAACTCCGCCGTCTCGACTGACGTGAACACGACCGACACTCGAGACCTCGGCATCTTGGTGGTGTGCACCGCCAACATCTGTCGCTCGGTGATGATGCAAACTGCGCTGCTGGTCGAAGCCGCCGAGCGACACCTTCCTGTGGAGGTGTCGTCGTCAGGGTTCCTCACCAACGGCGACAGGGCGTCCGATGCGGCATCAGCCGTCCTCGCCGAACTAGGCCATGACGTCGGGGACCACCGTTCTCGCATCACGACTCCCAAGATCGTGCGTGCTGCCGATCTGGTCGTCACGATGGAACGTCGTCACGGTCGCGACATCGCGCCGATGACGAACGATCGGGGCAAGGTGTTCACCCTTGTCACCGCGATCGATCTCTTGCGCTCGGTCGACACCGACATCGGTGATCCGCGTATGCGCATCGCAGCGGCCAGCAAGGCGAGGTCCGACGACGATTTGGTCGGGACCGGCCCTGACGAGATCGATGACCCATTCGGTGAGTCCCTCGACGTCAACCGTGCGACGGCCCTTCGCCTCGCCGGACTCTCGGGTGAACTCCTCGATGCGCTGTTTCCGTAGGGATCCGACGACTGCGCCTGTCCTCAGCGTCGACCATGCCCGTTTCGCAGTGACCGACGTCGAGTTCGACCGGGCGGCACTCGGCCTAGGCCGACGGTCCGAAGGGCCAGCGGAGTTGTTACTATCTGCGTAGGAGAAATTCCGCTCTCCCCACTGCGTCGCAGTGCGCTGAATCTGCAGGAGCCCACCCCATGGCGTCCACCGACATCGGCATCGACCTCGGCAAGTATCAGCTCGGCTGGGCTGACGAAGAGGACTACGTCTTCAAGCCCAAGAAGGGGCTGAACGAAGAGATCCTCCGAGAGATGTCGTGGCTCAAGGGCGAGCCCGACTGGATGCTGGATTTCCGTCTGAAGTCCCACCAGCGATTCGAGCGCCGTCCACGGCCGAGCTGGGGTGGCGACACGTCCGACCTCGACTTCGACGACATCTACTACTACATCAAGCCCAAAGGCGATCTCAGTGACGACTGGGACGAGGTCCCGGAGTCGATCAAGAACACGTACGAGAAGCTGGGCATCCCCGAGGCCGAACGAAAGTACCTGGCGGGCGTCACCGCTCAGTACGAGTCCGAGGTCGTGTACCACCGCAACCGCGAAGACCTCGAGGCCCAAGGGGTGCTCTTCTGCGACATGGACACCGCGGTCAAGGAGTACCCGCAACTCGTCAAGGACTACTTCGGCAAGATCATTCCGCCCAACGACAACAAGTACTCGGCGCTCAACTCCGCTGCTTGGTCGGGCGGCTCGTTCATCTACGTCCCGCCCGGCGTCGAGGTCGAGATGCCACTGCAGGCCTATTTCCGCATCAATGCGGAAAACATGGGTCAGTTCGAGCGAACCCTGATCATCGCCGACGAAGGATCGAAGGTGCACTACATCGAGGGGTGCTCGGCGCCGACCTACACCTCCGACTCGCTGCATTCCGCTGTCGTCGAGATCGTCGTCAAGCCGTCGGCCCGAGTCACCTACACCACGATCCAGAACTGGTCCGACAATGTCTTCAACCTGGTCACCAAGCGGGCCTACGTCGAAGCAGAAGGTCACATGGAGTGGATCGATGGCAACATCGGTTCGAAGCTCACCATGAAGTACCCGGCTGTCGTACTCGCCGGCCCGAAGGCATCGGGAGAGGTGCTGTCGGTGGCCTATGCGGGTCCCAACCAGCACCAGGACACCGGCGCCAAGATGATTCACGCTGCGCCCGAGACCACCTCGAAGATCGTCTCCAAGTCGATCTCCAAAGACGGCGGTCGCACCAGCTACCGCGGCCTGGTTCGGGTCGAAGATGACGCCTACGGCTGCAAGTCGCATGTCCAATGCGATGCCCTCATCCTCGACGACGAGTCGATCTCGGACACCTACCCCTACATGGAGGTTGGTTCCGGTGATGCTGTCATCGGCCACGAGGCCACCGTCTCGAGGGTGGCGGACGAGCAGCTCTTCTACCTGCAGTCTCGCGGCCTCACCGAGGAGCAGGCGATGGGCATGATCGTCAACGGGTTCATCGAGCCCGTCACCCGCACGCTCCCGATGGAGTACGCAGTCGAATGGTCCCGCCTGATCGAGCTCCAGATGGAGGGCTCCGTCGGCTGACGGGTGCAGCTGGCGCAGTGGTTGCGCCGTCACGTCGCAGGGTGCGGAGCCGAAGCGGGTGTGTATGGGCCACAATGGTCGTCATGCCGATGCGCCAAGACTGCAAGTACTTCGAGTCCCGCACGTACGCGAACGGCGACACGGTTCGGAAATGTGATCTCGATCTCGCCCCCGAGGCACCGTGGCGGTGCCCCGACGACTGCCCGAAGTTCGTCCGGCGGATGGCAGATGTGAATTGGGCGCACGGGAGCCTCGTCACCCCCGAGACGCCGAAAGAGCCGTCGAGCCTCGGTCACGACGACTCGATTGGCGCACTGCTCGATGCAGCAGAGGACATCATCAACGATGCTGCCCCTGGTGTTTTGGCCGACCTCGAGCAGGCACGGCACCGGCAGGCGAAGAAGGGTGTCGGTGGACGGAAGCGATCGAACGGCGGAGAGAGTCGGCGCTTCGGTCGCAAGGCCAAGGCACCGAAGGAGCGCTTCTCCGACAAGCTGAAGCGCCGCTACCGGGAGGGCAACTGAGCGTTGTTGCGCCGCACCGCTGATTAGCACTACGGCGGTAGGATAAATGCTCGTGTCCCCTGTCTTTTCCCCTGCTGCAGCGGGCGCGCTCGATGGCCCACAGTGGCTGATCGATCGTCGTGTCGCTGCTGCCGAAACCTTCGAGGCCACGCCCCGTCCCGACGTCTCTGCCGAGGAGTGGCGCTACAGCCGCATCGGTGACCTCGACCTGGACGGGTTCGCGCCGGCGACCCAGTTCGGCGATGCTCCGATGGCTCGACTCGATGTCGAACCTGCAGCGATCGTCCGTTGCGTCAACGGTCGGGTCATGTACACCGACGTCGAGCAGGAACTGACCGATCTCGGTGTTCGCATCGGCCCGCTGGCCGATGACGACAACGGCGCTGCCTGCCTCGGTTCGGTGGCAGACGACGCCGGTGACTACTTCACACTCCTCAACGACGCCTTCATGGACTCGCCACTGCTCATCGACGTACCACGAGGAGTCGTTATCGATCGCCCGATCGTCGTCACCCATCACGCAGCCGGCGATGGGGGCGCAGCATTTCCGCGCCTCGTCGTACGGGTCGGTGAGAACGCGCACGTCGACGTGATGGATCTTCACACCTCCGAAGCTGACGATCGCATTCTGATGTGTCCAGTCGTCGAACTCGATGTCGCAGCAGCAGGGCGACTCGGGTACCTGAAGGTGCAGGAGCAGGGGGCGAACACCTGGCAGTTCGGGTCGGTGCTGGCGCGAGCTGACCGGGACGCCACCATCTCTGCGGCAACAGCGGCGTTCGGTGGCCACTACGCCCGCACGCGTGCAGACACCCGCCTTGTCGGGCGCGGCGCCCACGGTGACCTGATGGCGATCTACTTCGGCGAAGCCGAGCAGACCCTCGACTTCCGCACCTACCAGGACCATGTCGCCCCCGACACGACCTCGAATCTGCTCTACAAGGGTGTCGTCGCCGGTTCGGCTCGCAGCATCTACACCGGGCTCATTCGGGTGCGCCCCGATGCTCGCGGCACCAACGCCTTTCAGACCAACCGCAACCTGAAGCTCAGCGACACGGCGTGGGCCGAGTCGGTGCCCAACCTCGAGATCGAGAACAACGACGTCAAGTGCAGCCACGCCTCAACTGTCGGTCCGGTCGACGAGGAGCAGCGGTTCTATCTCGAGTCCCGCGGCGTGCCGACGAGCGAAGCCGACCGTCTCATCGTTGCCGGTTTCCTCGGAGAGGTACTGGCAAAGATTCCAGTACCGTCCGCCGCTCCTGCGCTCAAGCTCGCCATCGCCGACAAGCTCGCCCGGCAGCGTGATCTCGAGCCGGCGGCGATGGAGATCGTTGCATGACGACGCACAACCTTTTCGCTCTCGACGCGATCGAGCCGGGAACGGCCCGCAAGGTCACGGTCGACGGCCGCCAGGTCGCTCTCGTTCGTATCGACGACGACGTGTATGCCATCGGTGATACGTGCAGCCACGCCGACGTGTCCCTCTCCGAGGGCTTCGTCGATCCCGACGAGTGCGCCATCGAATGCGAGCGCCATGGCGCTCTCTTCGATCTTCGGACCGGCGAACCACTGTCATTGCCTGCTGTGCGGCCGGTGCCGAGCTACGACGTTGTCGTGGTCGACGGCGAGGTGATCCTCACCATCGACGAGGAGGCGGACGAATGAGTGAGTTGATCATCGAGGGGCTGCGTGCTGCCGTCGACGGCCAGGAGATCCTGAAAGGGGTTGATCTCGTCGTCGGTTCCGGAGAGGTCCATGCGATCATGGGGCCCAACGGCTCAGGAAAGTCGACGCTGTCTCACGTCATCGTCGGTCGGCCCGGTTACGAGGTGATCGCAGGGTCGGTTCGAATCGACGATGTCGAACTGCTCGACAAGCCGACATGGCAACGGGCCGAAGCCGGCTTGTTCCTTGCGATGCAATATCCGACCGAAGTTCCCGGCGTCGCCCTGCGCGACATGCTTGCTGCGTCGGTGTGCACGTCCGACGACTGGAGCGACATCGGGGAACGGATGCGGGTCGAGGCCGAGCGCATCGGGTTCGGGGCCCAGTTCCTCGAACGCCCGCTCAATGTCGATCTCTCCGGCGGCGAGAAGAAGCGCAACGAGACACTGCAACTCGGGGTCCTGCGTCCCGCTTTTGCGATTCTCGACGAACTCGATTCGGGGCTCGATGTCGATGCCCTTCGCCAGGTCAGTCAGCGGGTCGAGGAAGCGACATCGGAGGATGGGCTCGGCGTGCTTGCAATCACGCACTACAGCCGACTGTTCGAGCAACTCGAGCCCGACACGGTCCATGTGTTCGCCGACGGCAAGATCCAGGAATCGGGCGGGCCGACTCTGGCCGACGAACTCGAAGAAACCGGCTACGAGCGTTGGGTCACGGCATCCGCTCCGGGCGGGAGTGCAGGGTTGCCTGACGACCCCTTTGCCGACCCGTTGTTGTAAACCAGGCTGGGAGCCAGCGAGCGTCGATGGCTAGGTCGGGTCGGTGATCTCGGGATCGAATTCTCCGCCGACCTGGTCCCAGATCACGACCCCGGATCCGTGCTGTGCGATCCACTGCGCAACACTGCCGGCAAGGCTGATCAGCACGCCGAGAATCGGGAGCAGGGTCAGGAACGAGCTGGCAAGATTGATCCCCACGATCACCAGGTTGATCACGAGCACCGGGCCGGCAACGGCTGTCCACTGCGGCTTGACGAGTGTCGTCACGGTTCGCCATGGCGGCTGGTCGATCGGTCCGGCGTACAGCGAGGTCAGTGCAAGCCACAGAAACGGGTAGAGATAGACGACAACCCCGATGGTGAGCGGAACTGCGACGGCGAGCAAGAGGGGCGTCAACACCACCGCAAGTGCCCAAAGCGCAACGAGTGCTGCGACGACCGTCAGCCAGCACGCGGCCCACAACAGACTGATCGCAAGGTTGCGTTTGAATCGCTTGACGCCGATCACCCAGGCTCCCGCAAACTGCATCGAGCCGCCCCGGTGCCGGTTCGCCATCAGGATGATTGCGATGCTGTGGGCCAGGACCGAGACGGGGAAGACGTACAGTGCCGCTGCCGCTGTGGTGATCCAGAACATGGACGTCGGGCGCCAGCGAATGGATTCGAGAAACGCCTCGTCGCTCGGGTCGGATTCGGGGTTCCAGGTGCCCGCTGTCAACTCGTCGACGATTGCACCGACCCCGGGCTCGAGCGACTGCACGACACCGATTGCCACCACGATGAGTGCGGGCAGGAGCGCAAGCAGGTAAAGCAACCCGATACCGAGCAGCGGCCCCACAGTGTGTGAACCGAGCTGCCAGGTCGCCCGCACGACGCTGCGGTGAGCACTCGATGCGGAGCCTTCGAATTTCGGGGCCCGGTGCTCGGTCCAGGACGATCCGTCCCAGTAGCGGTATCGGGACGGATCGTCGGGGTCGTCGTACCAGGCTGCAGGAACGTCGTGCATGACTTGTCGAGCGTAGTGGTGCTCGACATCGAGGCTGCGTCAGTCGACGCGGCCGTAGAAGGTCTGAAGTGCCGATGTCGAGAGGCCGACACCCGGTCGATCGTTGTAGGCGAAGACGACGAGCACGCGTGTTGTCGTCCCCTCGGTCGGTGTCACGCGGTGCAAGGCATCGTGGCCTCGGAAGAGGACGAGGTCGCCGGGGGCGAACGCGAGGGTCTCGACAGATACCGACCCGTCGAGGATCGAGTCGATGCGGTCGTGGACTGCCTCGTCGGTTCGGACATTCGGAACATATTCGAACCGGCCGCCGGCAACCGGAGCCTGCAAGAGCATCGTCACTGCGAACGATGAATTGTCGAAGTGCCAGCCGAGTTCTCGGCCCTCGGGCGCATAGTGAACGTTGATCGACGAGAGGTCATCGGCGTACGGGTGGATCTCGTCGATGTCGAGGACGGCGCACAGAAATGCCCGAAAGGCATCGTCACCGTAGACATCGCGCAGGGGCGAGTCGGTCGGGACCTGGTCGTCGGCGATCAGGCCCTTCGAACTGACGACTTGGCGGTTGTAGGAGTGGCCCTCGGATCGTGACGGATCGGGCGGCGTGAGCCACACGTTGTGGGTCGAGTCGGCGAAAAACGCCGAGGGCTCCCGCTCGACGGCGTCTGCAAGCGATCGTTCGATCATCTCGGGGGAGAAGAACTGTTCGAGCACCAGCGCACCGTGCTGTCGCAAGGCGGCGCGACACAGCGCGCGGTAGTCGTCTGTTGCGATGGGGTGGGTCCCGGTGTCGATGAGCTGCACGGCTCGGAACCGTACCGGCTTAGGCTCGAACCGTGGTCGTGCCGTCGGAACACTTCGAAGAGTTCGTCGATCCGGTCGACGGGACCCGCTGGCGGGTCGATCTCGGCTTTCTCGGGTCGCGGTGGCGATGCATCTGGGGTGACGGCTGCAAGGGCATTCTCGACGAACCCGCCGAAGAGTTGCAGCAGGGCTGCTGCTCGGTTGGCGTCGAACTCGTCGACGAGGAGGAAGCGATGCTGATCTCGGCACTTGCGGCTGTGATCGATCCCGACCGGTTCCAGTTCGTGGACCAGGCCCGGGCGAGTGGGATCTTTCGAGAGGATCGTCGCTTCACTGCGCTTGCCGATGGCGCTTGCATCTTCCTCAATCGGCCTGGGTTCTCGGGTGGTGCCGGTTGTGCGTTGCATCTGCAAGCGCTTGCCGACGGCGATCGACCGCTCGATGCGAAGCCCTTCGTGTGCTCACAGCTTCCGCTGCGCGTCGATCGTGACGACGACGGCAAGCGCACCCTTCGCCGATGGGCTCGCCGTGATTGGGGCGATGAGGCAACGATGGCGTGGTGTTGTACCGAGGAGCCCGAGGCCTACAGCGGTGAACACGCCACCGCCGAGCAACTGGCGGACGAACTCGTCGCCGTCGTCGGGCCGGACGTTGCCGTCGCAATCCGTCGACGGCTCGACGATGCGCCGTCCTAGGTTGGGCGTTCGGCCGGGCCGGGTGTGAGCACAGGATCGAGTGGACCCCCGGAGTCGACCCAGAGTGCAACCAATCCTGCGGACAGGACGACGTTCTGCATCAGGATCGTGAGGGTAAGACCGATAGCTGTGAGGCGAATGTCGTCGGCGACGAACTGGACGACGAGGAGCCCGGTGAACAGCGTCACGAACCACAGCACCAGGTAAACGAGGCATCGCCGGGTCACTGCCAGCACTTGCCCGGTCAACAACTCGCGCGCCTGTGCGATCGGACTTCGTCCTCGGGGAGCGATCGCGATCGCAGGGTAGGCAGCCATGGCGTACGGGGTCGCAACGAGGATCGCCGGCAGGCACGCAAGGAATCCGGTCACCGAGAATCGGGCCAGCGCGATCACGCCTCCGCCGGTCGTCACCGTCACCAACGACCAGCCGAGCACCCTGGCAACGCGCCGCCACGCCTCGACGAGTGCGTCGTGCCGATCGGCCGAGTTGCCCTGCATCGATACTGCCAACAATCGCTGGAGCGTGGTCGACACGAGCGTCCCGATGATGAACCAGACTGTCACGACCACGATCGAGATCCACACCACCGAGGCCGGGAACGGTGGGTCGAGATCGTCGACGTCCCCACCGTCGTCGACCGGCCGGGGGCCGTCGCCGACACGATCGAGCAGCGTGGCGACGTCGCTGTCGAACAGGGCCTCGTTGGTCGTGTACACAAGGATCAGCGCGGCCGCTCCCATCACGAGGTTGGGGATCGAGACGATCAGAAGCTGACGCCACGTCGATCCGATCGCATCC
>JBMTIM010000028.1:0-39845 GCA_049437325.1 Acidimicrobiales bacterium | reverse complement strand
CCTCCGTTGACGCACTCGAACCATGGCGGGCGGCGCTTGCACTCATCGTCATGGTCGCTGCCCAGATCGGGGCCAACTACGCCAACGATTACAGCGACGGCATCCGCGGCACGGACAGCGCTCGCGTCGGGCCTGTTCGCCTCGTGGGCCAGGGACTTGCGGCACCCGGACGGGTCAAGCGCGCAGCGCTCATCAGCCTCGGCGTATCCGCGGCGGCCGGATTGCTCCTCGTCACACTCACCGGGCGCTGGTGGCTGCTCGGACTAGGAGCGGCCGCACTGCTCGCAGCGTGGCTGTACACCGGCGGCCCGAGACCCTACGGGTACCTCGGGCTCGGTGAGATCTTCGTCTTCATCTTCTTCGGCCTGGTGCCCGTGATCGGCACGACCTATGTCCAGGCCCTGTCCGTCCCGATTGCCGCCTGGGTCGCAGCGATCGGCGTCGGCTCGCTGACGTGCGCGATCCTCGTCGCCAACAACCTCCGCGACATCCCTACCGATATCGAACACGGCAAGGTCACCCTCGCGGTTCGACTCGGTGCGCCCAGAACCCGCGGATTGTTCATCGCGCTCCTGGTGCTCCCCTACGTCATCGTCATCGTGCTCGCGACCGGGTGGGGCCCGGGGGCCCTGTCCGCGGCCGGCTCGCACACGCGAGCCGTTGTCGAGGCTGCGCTGGTCGAGCTGGGTGCACCACTCGACATCGTGGCCGAGTCGAATCAGCCCGAGGTGCTGCGCACAATGGTCTCGCTCGGCGTCGGCGCCACCGCACTTCCGATGGTGCAGGCAACGGGGCTCGGACCGGGCAAGGTGATCGCCGAGCGTCGGCTGGTTGTCGCAACCCGCCGTGGCGCAGCGGGCGATCCTGCGGTCGAAGCAGTGCGCGATGCGCTTCGCGTCTCGGCCCCATCGTCCCCTAGTGTCGCAGCATCATCGAACGGGGGAGTACCGACATGAGCAATGCAGCAGCCGCCTATGACGCCTTGAGCGCCCGTGTGGGGAAAGACGAGGCGACCGGTGAGTGGTTCGAGATCACGCAAGAGCAGATCAACCAGTTCGCCGACTGCACCCACGACCATCAGTTCATCCACCTCGACCCGGAGCGCGCCACGCCGATCTTCGGTGGAACCATTGCGCACGGCTTCCTCACCCTGTCGATGCTCGTGCATCTGTCGAGCACCGTGCCCAACGATGGCCCGAAGCTCGAGGGTGTCCAGATGGGAATCAACTATGGCTTCGACAAGGTTCGCTTCGTGAACCCGGTGCTCTCCGGCAAGCGGGTCCGGGCCAAGGCGGTCACCAGCAATGTCGAGCTGAAGGGAACCGCCATCAACTCGACGCGATCGTTCACCGTCGAGATCGAGGGCGAAGAGAAGCCGGCGCTGATCGCCGAGTGGATCGGTCGCACCGTCTTCGACTCCTGATCCGCCTGCCGTGAACGACCACCCGATCGTCGCCGGTTCGGCACTGTTCACCCTCGTCGACCCCAGCAAGGGCCACGAGGTCGCATACAACCGTTGGTACGAGCGAGATCACTTCTACGCAGGTTGCATGATCGGTCCGTGGCTGTTCGCCGGAAAGCGGTGGGTCGCCACCCGCGCCATGAAGGATCTCCGGTTCCCGACGGATGGCGAGGCAGTGGCGTCGCCGATCGACAGGGGCTCGTATCTTGCGACGTATTGGGTGCTCGACGGCAAACACGACGAGCACTTCGCCTGGGCCGGTGAACAAGTCGTCGATCTGTACATGAACGACCGGGGTTTCATGGAACGACAGCACGCACACACCGTGCTCGTCGACAAGCCCGAGCATCACTATCGCGACGACGATCCCGTTCCGATCGAGCTCGCGTTCGACGCCAACTACGCAGGTCTCGCAGTGGTGGCAGTCGATCCGGCCGACGGTGTGTCCGACGACGAACTGGGTGACCACCTCGAGACCGAGGCTCTGCCCGCCCTGATGAAGGACTCGCCGGTGGCCAGCATGGTGTCGTGGCGGTACATCGAGATGGGCAAAGGCACCGAGAACGCGCCCATGGACCTGGGAATGCCACCGGGTCCACCCGAGCGACGGTTACAGATGTTCTTCCTCGAGACGTCTCCCGAACTGGTGTGGGATCGCTTCCATGCCTACGCCGCGGGCCTCGTCGCCGCAGGCAAGGGTGACGTGCGCTTTGCCGCCCCGTTCCTGCCAACCCGTGTCGGAACCGATACCTACACCGATCAACTCTGGTGACACGAGGTCGTGTGTGGGCGATTGCGTTCGTCCTGGCAGCGTTCACCTCTGCCTGTTCGGGCAGCGACCAGGGCGCCCCGCTGCTCACGACGACGACCAATGCCGGAGTTGGCGGGCAGATCGATCTTCCAGGGTTCGTCGACCCGGTCTTCGAACAGGTCGACTGTCCCGAGCAGATCGCTCGAGACGGTCTGGCCTGCGGACTCGTCGAACTGCTTCTCGATCGTCACGATGTCGCCGCCGGCACGATCGACATCTCGATTGCAACGCTGGCCGGTGCCGATGCGGACGGTGCGGCCGTGGCGGTCCTGCAGGGTGGTCCGGGGGGTGCGAGCACCGATCTCGCCGCATGGGTTCCCCGCCAGCCGTTCACGCAGGTCTTCATCGATCAGCGCGGCACCGGTTTCGCCCGCATCGATCTCGACTGTCCCGAGTATGAGGAGGTCTTGCCCCAGCTCCTCACCCTCGCCCGTGCCGAGGTCGACATGGCTTCCGAGGCTGCGCTTGCAGCGTGTGCAGGCCGACTCGGCGACGAACCCCTGCTTCATCACGCCGACTCCGCCCACCACGCCGATGACGTCATGACCGTGATGCTCGGTCTGGGTCATGTCGACGAGTGGTATGCCTACGGCGTTTCGTACGGCTCGACGATTGCGATGGAGTTGCTGCGCGAGAGACGACCCGGGCTTTCCGGTGTCGTACTCGACGGGGTGTATCCCCTCTGGCTCGATCTCGATCGTGCTGTCGCCGACTCGGCACAGGCATCGATCGATGCGGTTTCCGATGCGTGCGCGGCAAGCGTCGTGTGTTCGTCGACCACCGACGACTTCGCCACGCTGCTCGATCGAACAGTTGCCCAGCTCGACGCTCGCCCCGTGATGGTTCCGGTCGCCCGAGGGGACAGTGGTTTCGGTGTCGACGTCACGGTCCGACTCGACGGACGACGGCTCGCCGAGCTCACGTTCCTGCTGCTCTACAGCGAGCCCAACATCGCCCGACTCCCGGCGGCGATCGCCGGGATCGCCGCCGGCGACGCCGAGGCCGCCCACTGGCTCGCTGCGACCGGCAGTCGGACCCTGGCATCGTCGTATCGCGCCAACGACGAAGGCGTGTATTTCGCCGTGCAGTGTTCGGAGCGGGTCGGCCGGGCCACCGGCCTCGACCCAGTCCTCGGCGGCTTCGCCGGAGCGATCGTCTCGGTTCCCCTGGCACAGTCGTGCACCTCGTGGCCGGTCACGCCCCGTGCAACCCTCGGGTCGATCTCGTCGAGCACTCCCGTCTTGCTGCTCTCCGGGTCCTTCGACCCGATCACACCACCGGCATACGCACAGGACGTGGCCGACTCGCTGACGAACAGCACAGTGGTCACGCAGGTCGGGCGCAGCCACGGCATCTGGATCGGCAATGGCTGCATCCAGGGGATCGTCGCGGCCTTTGTCGATGGTGATGGGAAGACGCCTCGTACCGACTGCGCCGACGACCCGGTGACCGTCGACTGGTCCGAACCGGGCTGATTTGGGAGGCTGATCCGATGGTGCTCGACGGCAAGACGGTGCTCATCTCCGGAGTCGGTCCCGGGCTTGGTCGTTCCTGCGCAGCTGCGGCGTTGCGTGATGGGGCGAATGTCATCGCCACCGCGCGCAACCTCGAACGTCTGCAGACCGTGATGGCCGAGCTCGACCCGTCGGGCGACCGCACCCTTGCATGTGGCGCCGACGTCATGGATCTCGATGCCGTGACAGCAGCTGTCGGTGCCGGTGTGACGAAGTTCGGGAGCCTCGACGGCGTGACGAATGTCGCGGCCTACGACGCCGTGATGGGCACGCTGCTCGAGACCGATGCCGAGACCTTCCGAGCCGTGTTCGACGTGAACGTGTTCGGCACCACCAACCTTGTACGCGGGTGCGTTCCCGCACTCAGGGCCAACGGAGGTGGCTCGATCGTGCTCATCGGATCGCAGTCGGCCCACAAACCGAATCCGGTTGCTCAGGGACCCTACGGCCCGTCGAAAGCGGCGCTGATTGCCGTCGCCCGAGATCTTGCCGACGATCTCGGTTCCGACAGGATTCGTGTCAACACGGTTGTCCCGACCTGGATGTGGGGGCCGAACGTCGAGCTCTACTGCCAGTGGCAGGCGGGTGAGCGCGGGGTTGATCCGGCGGACATCAAGGCCGAAATCGAGTCGGGTATGGCGCTGCGCGAGATGCCCACTGACGCCGACGTCGCTGAGGCGGTGGTCTTTTTCCTGTCCGATCGGAGTCGCATGGTGACGGGTCAGCGGATCATCGTGAATGCGGGCGAGTACTTCGACACGTGAGCGAACCCATTCCGGCGCGTCCGGCAGCGTCCATGGTCATCATCGATGATCGTCCCGACCTTCATGTGTTGATCGGGAAGCGGCGCCCCGGTGCGTTCGTCGGAGACATGATTGTGTACCCCGGTGGCGCAGTTGATGCTGAGGACTTCGAGGTGGGTCCGCAGCGCGTCCCCGGAGCGACAGCGCCGGGCCTCTCACCGGTCGAGGCGGCCGGCTATCTCCATGCAGCCGTCCGCGAGAGCCGCGAAGAGGTGGGCCTGTGGCCCGACGTCGATGCCGTGATCGACGGTACCCAGTTCGTGGCGGTCGGCCACTGGACCACTCCTGAGGATGCGCCCCGTCGGTACGACACCCGCTTCTTCCTGGCTCGGCATCCTGGCGGCGAGGCGACAGTATGTGACCCAGAACTCGTCGATGTCTGGTGGGAGCGACCGAGCGAGACGCTGGAACGGCTCGAACGTGGCGAGCTCGATGCGATTGCGCCAACCGTCTCGTTCCTTACCGCACTGTTGCAGTACCGAAATGTGGAAGAAGCCTTCTCGGGAACCGATCGCAGTCGGAAGCGCATCTACGACTGGGGAGTTACCACACTCTGAACCGACGCCTCATGACGGGATCGAGCGCAGCAAGGTTCAGAAGTTTTCGATTCCATTTCGATTTCTTTACGTCCCGTTCTGACAACTGCGTTCGGTGTGGACTAAGGTCAGTGCGGGTTGGGTGCTACACGGGGCAGGGCCGTGTAGCCCGAATCGGAGTCTGCGATGGCTCCGAACCCCCTCCAGGGAAACTGGGGCCCGGTCGGCGGAAATCGACGGCCGGGCCCAAGCCCCGCATGGCGAGCAGTGCCAGAACCTGACGAGCAGTGCCAGAACCTGACGAGCAGTGCTAGAACCGCCCTGTGATCGACGCACCCCGACGCCTGCTCGCCGAGTTCATCGGCACGAGCTTTCTGCTGGCCGGAGTGATCGGATCGGGGATCATGGCCGAGCGGCTGACGAACGACGTGGGTTTGCAACTCGTGGCCAATACGGGGGCGACGGTCGGCGTGCTCTACGTCATCATCGTGACGTTCGGACCGGTGAGTGGCGCCCACTTCAACCCGGCAGTGACCCTGTCGGATGCGGCGTTGGGCACTCGGCCGTGGTCGGACGTGGCTCCCTACATCGCAGCCCAGGTCGCAGGGGGCGTCGTCGGTGCAGTGATCGCCAACCTGATGTTCGAACTCGACGCCGTGAACCTCAGCGCAACCAGCCGTGCGGGCGGAGGCCAGTACCTCGGCGAGATCGTTGCGACGTTCGGCCTCGTCTTTGCCGTCTTCGCGCTCGTGCGATCGGGTCGCGAACAACTCGTCGCTGGCGTCGTTGCGGCCTACATCGGTGGCGCCTACTGGTTCACGTCGTCGACATCCTTCGCCAATCCAGCAGTGACTGCGGCCAGGACGCTGTCCGACACGTTCGCCGGCATCGATCCCGTGAACGCACCGATGTTCGTGATGATGCAGCTGGTCGGTGCCGGACTCGCGATCGCCGCCGTGCGAGTGATCTATCCGGACGTCTGACGTGGAGGTGATCATCGTCCGCCACGGCCGCCCGGTGATCGATCGCCGCACGGACGGCACGGTCGCAGATCCGGTGCTCGACGAGCACGGTGGTTGGCAGGCCGAGCGGGTGTCGTCGTGGCTTGCTCACGAAGCCATCGACGCGATCGTGGCGAGTCCGAAGACCCGAGCGATCGACACGGTGCGACCACTCGCCGACACACTCGGCGTCGACATCGACATCGTCGCCGACTTCGACGAGATCGACCGCAACGCATCGGTCTATGTGCCGACCGACATCTGGGCGACGCACGCCCAAGACCTCCTCGACGGGCTCACCGAACAGCGGTATGCCGACATCGGCTACGACCCTCCCGAGGTCTTCACCGAACGCGTCCACACTGCCTGGCACGACTTCGTGGCCAGTCGACCGGGTGAGCGGGTCGTCGTCTCATGTCATGGGGGTACCATCCGCGAAATCATCCGGGCCGTGCTCGGTGATGCTGCACCGAGCTTTCACGTGAAGGTCGAGTTTGCCTCGATCACCCGCATCCGGGTCGAAGAGCATCGCTCGGTGCTCGTGTCGCTCAACGAGACCGGGCACTTCGATGCCGACCGGATCGCGATGCGGGGCGCAATGAACACCGCTTCTACGCTGGACTCATGACGCTGCCGTTCAAGGCGTTCGACGCCGACAACCACTACTACGAAGCGGAGGATGCCTTCATCCGCCATGTCGACCCGCGCCTGCACAAACGGTGCATGCAATGGGCGCAGATCGATGGCCGTCAGCGGCTCCTGGTGGGTGGCCGGGTGAACCGCTTCATCCCCAATCCGACGTTCGATCCGGTCGCCCGGCCCGGCTGTCTCGACGAGTATTTCCGCGGCAAGGTCGCCAAGTCCGACATGCGCGAAGCGTTCGGTGAACTCGTGCCGATCCCCGACGAGTATCGGGATCGTGATGCCCGGATTGCGGTCATGGACCAACAGGGGCTCGACGGCTGCTTCATGTTTCCGACCCTTGGTGTCGGGATGGAATCAGCCCTGGAGGGCGACGTCGACGCAACCGTGGCTGCCTTCGACGGCTTCAACAAGTGGCTCGACGATGATTGGGGATTTGCCTATCAGAACCGCATCATCACGGCCGGCTACATCACGCTCGCCGACGTCGACGCCGCGCTCGATCAGCTGGACTGGATGCTCGAGCGCGACGTACGAGTGGTCAACATGCGCCCGTCGTCGGTGCTTGGTCGGGACGGTCGTCGTCGATCGCTCGGTGATGCCTCCTTCGCGCCGTTCTGGAAAAAGATGAACGACCACGGCGTCACGCTCGCCATGCACAGCGGAGACTCGGGCTATTCGTTCCTGGCCGACTACTGGGGTGTCAATGCCGAGTTCGAGGCATTTCGGCAGAACGCGTTCAAGACGCTGCTCACGCACTCGCCGATCAGTGATGCACTCGCGTCGCTTATCGCAGAAGGGGTGCTGAGCGAAAACCGGCAGCTTCGGGTTTGCACGATCGAGACCGGCTCGGAATGGGTGCAGCCGTTGTTGAAGAAGTTCGAGAAGGTCTACCGGCAGCAGCGACACGCTTTTGCCGAGGATCCGATCGAGGTGTTCGCTCGCCAGGTTTGGGTGTCGCCGTACTACGAAGACGACCTCCACGACCTCAAGGCCAAGGTCGGGGCCGAACACATCCTGTTCGGCTCTGATTGGCCCCATGCCGAGGGCCTCGCCGACCCGGTTGCGTTCGTCGACGATCTCGAGGGCTTCGACAGCGCCGAAATCGAACTGATCATGCGAGCCAACGGCATGGCACTGGCCGAACGGATCGCCTGATGCTGCCCCTTGTCGATACGATCCGTGTGTCACTGCACATCGTGGCGGTGTGCGTCTGGGTCGGCGGTCAGGTCGTCCTCGCCGCCCTCGTTCCCGTCCTGCGCGACATCGGTGACGGTGCACCGAAGCGGGTGGCACAGCGCTTCGGGCAGGTTTCCTGGCCGTTCTTCGGCCTTGCGGTCGTGACCGGTATCTGGAGTCTGCTCGAGCTTCCGAGCAACACGACCATCGGCTATCAGATCACGCTCGGTGTCAAGATCCTGCTCGTGGTTGTCTCGGGTGGCGCAGCCTTCGTGCACACGCGAACGGCGTCGCCCGCTGTTCGTGGTGCGACCGGTGGGCTCGGTCTTCTTGCTGCTCTCGCTGCATTGGTGCTCGGCGTCCGGTTGTGACAGCGCCCGAGCCGATGATCGGCGACGACGGCATCGCTCGCTGTTGGTGGCCGGGGACGGCCTCCGACTACCTCGACTACCACGACCACGAGTGGGGCCGTCCGGTGGTCGACGACGTGCGGTTGTTCGAGAAGATCTGCCTCGAAGGGTTTCAGTCGGGGCTCGCCTGGATCACCATCCTGCGCAAACGTGAGCACTTCCGGGCAGCGTTCGATGGATTCGACTTCCGGATCGTGGCCGGTTACGACGAAGGCGATGTTGCCCGCCTGCTGGGTGACAGCGGCATCGTTCGCCATCAGGGAAAGATTCGCTCGACGATCAACAACGCAGCCCGCGCGATCGAGATGATCGAGTCGGAGGGATCGCTTGCGTCGTACTTTTGGGGTTGGGACCCCACGGTCGACGAGGCAGATCGTCGGGGGGAGTTCGTCGTGCCTGCGTTGACCTCCACGTCGACTGCGATCGCGAAGGACCTGAAAAAGCGGGGCTGGAGCTTTGTCGGGCCGACCACCATCTACGCCTTCATGCAGGCGATGGGTCTGGTGAACGATCACCTTCCGGGTTGCGCAGCCAGGAAGGTTTGTGCGGACCAGCGAGCCTCGCTGCGGCTCTCGTACTGAGGCGACGCAACGGATGGAGCACCGGTAGCGTCGCCATCGATGAGCCACCCGTACCGCGAGCCTCGTGCCGAGGACAAGCCGATGGCACCGGTCGACTGGTCGTTCCTGCTGATCGTCTCGTCGATCTGGGGGGCATCGTTTCTGTTCATGGCGATCGCGCTCGAGGACTTCGAGCCCGGGTTGGTGACCCTGCTCCGGGTCGGGCTCGGCTTCGTGACACTTGCACTGCTTCCTGCCGCTCGCCGACCCATCCCCCGCGTTGCGTGGAGGCGGGTCGGAATGCTCGGTGTCACGTGGATGGCACTCCCACTCACGTTGTTCCCGATTGCACAGCAATGGATCAACTCGTCGATGACCGGCATGCTCAACAGCGCGATGCCGATCGCAGCAGTGCTCGTTGCCTGGATCGGGTTCGGGATCCCGACCGGTCCGCGGCGTCTCGGCGGCGTGGCCGTCGGTATCACCGGCATCGTGATCATCGGCGTGCCGGAAGCGTCGACCGCCGGGACCAACGCTGCCGGTGTGCTCTTGGTGATCGCTGCAGTCACGTCGTACGGCATTGCGGCGAGCATCGCCGGCCCGCTCCAGCGGGAGTACGGCTCGGTACCCGTCGTGTTTCGGGCACTCGGCGTGGCGTGTGTTCTGTGTCTGCCACTCGGCATCGTCGACGGTGTCGCCTCGTCGTTCGGTTGGGCATCGTTCGCAGCATGTGCCGCTGTCGGTGTCGGTGGCACCGGCATCGCATTCGCGATTGCCGCCACGCTCAACGGGCGAGTCGGCGCGGTGCGGATGTCACTCGTGACCTACATCATCCCGGTCGTCTCGATCGTGCTCGGTGTGCTCTTCCGAGACGAGACGGTGTCGATCTGGGCCGTGCTCGGAACCGTCGTCGTCCTCGGTGGCGCCTTTCTCAGCTCGCGGGTCGACTAGATGCGCGTGTCGGGCCGCTGGTAACTCGTGCCGGGGCCGGCGTATGCAAGGCCGTAGCCGGGATCGAACGTCCAGTCGAGTGAGGGTGGATCCGCCGTCGCGTCGTTCCACCAGGCGATCAGTCGGTCCTCGTTCGGATAGTCGAATGGATCCTCGATGATCCGCTCGGCCTCACCCCCGTGTTCGAGCGGATGCTCGGCAAGCCAGCGGGCCGTGCGGGCAACAGCCTCCCGAGCCGGCACGACGTCTCGGTAGCCGAGCACGGTGCGCAGCTTGGACGTGTCGTACACGCGATGGTGCGATGTTG
The DNA here is from genome assembly GCA_049437325.1 of Acidimicrobiales bacterium. Taxonomy (GTDB): domain Bacteria; phylum Actinomycetota; class Acidimicrobiia; order Acidimicrobiales; family Aldehydirespiratoraceae; genus UBA11606. The sequence continues at coordinate 29,669 of JBMTIM010000028.1, read as the reverse complement.
GGCCGGCCAGGAGGGGCCAGGCCGGCCGGGCGAGATCGGCCGGCATCGAGATGAGCTCCCACGCGTGGCCGAGTTCGGCCGCGCAGATCTCGACGGTCTGCCGGATCGTGAGGCACTCGTCGTCGGCGGCGTTGAACACTTCGCCCTTGGCCGCCTCGGGTTGGTCGACTGCGAGCAGGACCGCATGGGCAAGGTTGTCGACATAGCCGAACACGTTGAGCAGGGCGCCACCGTCGGGCACCACGATGTGGGGTCGACCGTCGAGGATTCGACGAACGATCGACCACTCGCGTGGTGCAAGCTGACGCGGCCCGTACACCCAGGGGTAGCGGAAATGGGTGGCCTCGGGCTGGTGCTCGAACAGACGCTGCTCGGTCGCAGCGATACGGTACGACTTGCCATCGTCGTGCTCGTCGGAGGTCGGGGCGTCCTCGGCGATGGGAACCGGTAGTCCGGGTGGTGAATGGCGCCACGGGTCGAAGTAGCCCCGGTAGGCCGGGCCACCGCCAACCGACACGAAGTGGCCGACCCGTCCGCGCAGCACCGACGCGATCGTGCGCAGACGTCCGTACGTGACCACGGCGACGTCCCACGCCTCGGTGCCGATGGTCGAACGCAGCGCGTCCTCGTCGCGCACATCGGTATGGATGTGGCGAAGATGCTCGACCTCGGGCAGCTCGTGGCGACCGGTGTGGCAGATGACGACCTCATGACCCCGGCGTTCGAGTCCGGCCACGATGGCCGGGCCGGTTGGGCCGGTACCGCCGACGACGAGGACGCGCACCGGCTACTGGCCTGCGCTCATGGTGTCGAACTGCCGGCGAAGCGCCTGCTGAGGGCGCCGGCCCTCACCTCCAGCCTGCGGAGGGCCACGGCATTCGCGGCCCTGTTGCAGCGGGCACCACGCGCTCGGCGGGTGAGTGCTGCGTCCCGGGAGACATCGACGCTGGACGTTGCGCGGGAACTCGGGTTGGCGCAGCTGGCGATGAACCGGCCGATGTTGTTGGACATGGCGGGATGATAAACCGACCAGCATGGATGATGTCCTCCACGTCGATGTCGACGGTGCAGTTGCCACGGTGTGGCTCAATCGGCCCCATGTCCGCAACGCCCTTAGTGCCCTGCTGATCGGTGGGTTGCGAGAAACCATGGCTGCACTCGACGCCAATCCTGCGATCGGCGCGATCGTGCTCACCGGCGTCGATCCGGCGTTCTGTGCCGGTCTGGATCTGGCCGAGGTTGCCGCCGGAGCGGTCGGTGGTGGGGGAGGGAGCCTGCCGATCCCGGCCGATCTCGGTACCCCCGTGATCGGTGCGATCAATGGACCGGCGGTGACCGGTGGGCTCGAGTTGGCGCTGATGTGCGATTTCTTGATTGCGTCGGACCGGGCGTCGTTCGCCGACACCCACGCACGGGTCGGGATCCTTCCTGGTTGGGGTCTCTCGGTCGAGTTGCCCCGCTCCATCGGTGTGCGCCGCGCTCGACAGATGAGTTTCACCGGCAACTATGTCCCAGCCGAGCAAGCACTCGACTGGGGCCTCGTCAACGAGGTGGTTCCCCACGACGAGCTGGTTGATCGTGCTCGGGCACTCGCCGCTGACATGGTCGGGATCGACGCAGGGACGGTTGCTGCCATGAAGCGTCTGTACTGGGCGACCGGTTCGGTGGCTGCCGGTGAGGCCTACACCGTCGAACGCGAAGTCAATCGGTCGTGGATGGACCGGGGTGGGTTCGACCGTGGGGCGTTCGCTGCTCGTCGTGCCGAGATCGAAGCCCGGGGTTCGAGCCAGATCGACGGGCCAGGGAAGGATGGGACAACGGCACCGTAACTTTGTGCCAGTCGAGTAGGCAGTTAGTGTCGCCTCATGTCTGGTGACGTTGCGATGAGAGCCCTGGGGGACAACTTCCCCGTCCCCACCTTTGACGACCCCGCCTGGGTCACACCGAAGCCACTGTCGCAGGCGATGGTTGCGATCGTGACCTCCGCAGCCATCCACACCACCGACGACGAACGGTTCGCTCCGGGCGATACCGGTTTCCGCTACGTGCCCCGGGCGGCGCGCGATCTCGTGCTCGGGCATTGGAGCCCGAACTTCGACCGTACGGGCTTCGCACTCGACCTCAATGTTGTGTTTCCGATCGACCGCCTCGAGGAGTTGGCAGCCGAAGGCACCATTGGCTCGGTTGCCCCCCGCCATGTCGCATTCGCCGGGAATCAGCCCGACGATGTCGCCACCATCATCCACGACACCGGGCCGGCTGCGGCGGCCGAACTGAAGGCAGACGGTGTCGACATCGTGCTCCTCACGCCGGTTTGACCGCTCTGCACGCGCACCGTGTGTGCGCTCGCCCATGTGTTCGAAAAAGCCGGCATCGCAACCGTCACGCTGGCATCGACGCTTTCGGTTGCAGAACGAATGCAGCCGCCCCGAGCTCTGTGGGCCGACTTCCCTCTCGGCCGACCGCTCGGCCACCCCCGCGATGTCGAGTTCCAGCACGATGTCCTTCGTCGTGCGTTCGCGCTTCTCGACGCCGACGTCGGCCCGGTCCTCGTGCACCACCCCGATGTCATCGAATCCGACGAGACACCGCTCAGCTGTTCGATCCCTCCCGCCTTCGACGCCGATGCATCACCCGCTGCGCAGGAGATTCGCGGCCTGCAAAAGGCCTACGAACGGTCGGTCGCAGCCCGCGACGGTGTGACCGAGGTCGGTCGCTCGATTGGTCCCGACGAGATCGAGCATGCCGTTGCCGTGTTGCAGTCGATCGCGGACGGCACCCCCTGGAACGAAGCCGGTATTCCCGGAGGAAATACGATTTCGCTGATTCACGACATCCGCTCGTACTTCGAGGAAGCCGCCATGCAGCTCGTCGACGGTCCTCCGCCTGCGGGGCGGGCGGCCGAGGCATGGTTCTTCGAAGAAACCGAGACGGGCAAGGTCGTCATGGCTGCTCGACAGGCCATCAAGGATGCTGACGGCCCGTTCCCCGTATGGTTCTACATGGCACCGGGCCACCGTTGACGTCGCCCGGGCGTGGCAAGATCGCGTGATGCCCGAGTCCCACACCACGTTCCGCATTGCCGATCTCGAACCCGTCGAGCCCTACAAGCTCGCCTCGGGCCTCGTGGTGCCGCGTCCGATCGGGTGGATCGGAACCCAATCTGCCGAGGGGATCGACAACCTGGCTCCCTACTCGTTCTTCAATCTGGTGGGCAGCGACCCGATCCATGCGGCGTTCTCGCCCGGAGGTGGCGCAGGGGTTCGCAAAGACAGCCTCGACAACGTTCGGGAGGTGCCGGAGTTCACGATCAACATCGTCACCGCCGAGACCGTCGAGGCCATGAATGCCACCGCTGCGTCGTTGCCAGCCGATGAAGACGAGTTCGAGCATGCGGGTTTGACGAAGGTCGAATCGATCGACATCCGTCCCATGCGGGTTGGTGAGGCGACCGCCACCATGGAGTGCCGGGTGACCGACATCGTTCATGTGGGCAATCCCGAGGGCGGCAACGGCCTCGTGATCGGCGAGATTCTCGTCATTCACGTCGCCGACCGAGTGCTCGACGGCACCCGCGTGTTGCAGGACGAACTCAGAGCGGTCGGCCGACACGTGGGCAGCTGGTACTCCAACGCCACCGATCTGTTCGCCATCGACCGTCCGGCGTGACCACGCCCGTCCTCGTCGGCGCTGCGACCGCACAGCAGCAGCCGCAGCACCCAGGGGAGGGTGTCGGCTGCGAGGAACTCCTCGTCGAGGCAGTTGTCGGCGCGATCGCCGATGCCGGAGCGGGGACCGGCTTGGCCTCGACGGTCGATCTGGTCGTGGTCACCCAGGGACTGTCGATGCTGGTCGACGGTGCCCAGCGGGTCGCACAGGCGATCGGCGCTCCCCGGGCCCGGCCGGTCACCTATCAGGTTGGTATTCCGCAACAGACCCTCATCTCGCAGGCCATCGACGCGGTCCGACGGGGCGAAGCGCGAACGGTCGTGGTCGCCGGGGCCGAGACGAAGCAGCGAGACACGGTGGCCCGCCGCGCCGGGGTCACGCTCGATCGGCCCGAGCCGTTCCTCGAACCCGACGAACTCGTCACCCCCGTCGGGGAGATCGTGGCGCGACCTGAGGTCGAGGTGGGAGCGGTGCTCGCCGTGCAGCAGTACGCCCTGATCGACAATGCACGACGGGCGGCGATGGACTGGACGCTCGACGAGCACCGAGACGACATCGCAGCGATCTGGGCGAGCTTCAATGCAGTGGCGCAGGACAATCCTCGGGCGGCATTCCCTTCCCCGATGCCGGCGGCCGTCATCCGCGAACCGAGTGACACCAACCCCATGCTTGCGTTCCCCTACAACAAGTGGCACAGCAGCCAGTGGACGGTCGATCAGGCTGCGGCACTCGTGATCACATCGACGGAGACGGCCGCCACGTTCGGCATCGATCCCGATCGGCGGGTGTTCCCCTACGTCGGAGTGGAATCATCGCAGTCGCTCTCGCTCACTCGTCGCGCCGACCTGCACCGGTGGCCTGCGATGGCGGTGCTCGGCCGAGCTGCACAACGCCACATCGGTCGTCCCCTCTCGACGGTCGACTACGTCGAGCTCTACTCGTGTTACCCGGCCGCAGTTCGCGTGCAGCAGGCCGAACTCGGCCTCGAGCCTGCCGGCCCGGCGACGATCACGGGCGGAATGACCTTTGCCGGGGGGCCGTTCAACAACTTCGTCTTCCAGGCAACGGCCGCCATGGTCGCGCGCCTTCGCGCCGATCCGGGTGCGATGGGTCTGGTGACGGCGGTCAGTGGCCTGCTGACCAAGCCCGGTATCGCCCTGTGGTCGACGGCAGCGCCTGCTACTCCGGTGCTGCTCGGCGATCTCGTCGATGAAGCAACTGCCGCAACACCGATTGCACCGCTCGACGAGAACCCGGTGGGCTCCGGGACGATTGCCACGTACACGGTGGCCGGCGAACGCATCGTGGCGATCGTCGATCTCGACTCGGGGTCGCGAGCGGTTGCAGCACTCGACGATCCGGTGTCGGCCACCGACGCATGCCGACACGACCTCATCGGCACTCGCGTCGGCGTGGTGGGCCGGTCGTTCGCGCTGTGATCACACGCCGAATCGTCGCAGCACGTTCGCAGTGACCCGCCGGGTCTGAGGATCGGCATCGAGGCCGTAGCACCAGTCGGCTGTGCCGGCGTTGAAGACCTCGCCGTCGCCCCGGGTGAAGATCCCCATGACAGCATGACCGACGTCGAGCTTCGCCGTGCTGTCGGTCGACATGTCGCCGAAGAGCATGCGGGCCATCGACTCGAGCTCCCCTGGTGGACGCAGATCGTTCCAGAGCAGTGGTGGTGGTTCGCAGCGCTTGTCGGTGATCGACATCAGTCGCGCCGGCGCCGTGGCGAGGACTTCGAGTGATGTCGGAGCGCCGTCCTCGCCGGTTGGCCGTGGAGGCCGACGTCCGGGTTCGAGGGCGCAGCCGTCGACCTCGTATCCGACGATGAAGTGGCCTGCACCGAGGAGGTCACCGGTCTCGAGGCCGGTTCCCTCGAACACCCAGTGGTCGCCTCGATGGACCTCGTACGCTCCGGTGCCGTGTTCGACGGCACCACCGATCCGGTGGTACCCACCTCGACTGAAGGTGAGCCCAGTTGTGCTTGCTTCAGGATGATCTATCGCCGGGTCGCACCAGCAGGTGGTGAGGAGATGGTGCCGGTCGGTGTGGCGGACCGGGTCGTCGAGGTGGGCGCGACCCTTGTGCGCCACCATCCGATGTCCCTCGAGGCGGACCTGCCAGAAGCAGGTGTTCCCGGAAAAGATGGCCCAGCGACCGCCGCTGTCGACGAAGGCATCGATGGTGTCGCGCATCGGGCGCGACCAGTATTCGTCGTGGCCGACCGACAACATCACGTCATAGCCCTCGAGCGTCGCCGGATCCTCGAGGTCGGCATTGATCGCCATGTCGAACGCAAAGCCCTCATCGTCGGCCCACTCGATGAAGCGGCGTTCCCAGTTCCAGAAGCTGCTCGAGCCGGTCCAGAGTGGGATGTCGAATCGGTCCTGGTAGTCGATCATCCGCTGATGGGTTGGGTCTCCGGGAGTTTCGATGTTGGTGATTCTCCCGTCGAAACCGGTCTCGTCGATCGGGCGGCGGATGAAGCCCCGTTCCAGCGGTCGTTCGAACGACATCGTGTCGCCGCCGCTGTACAGGCATCGGCCCCCCCACTGGTTGTAGGCGTTGTAGGTGTTCGTGGCCAGTGTCAACAGGGCACGGTGACGGGACTGACCAGACCGCAGCACGAAGAAGGCGTGGCTGGTCGCCGTGGGCCCGCCGACACCGTCGGCGTGAAGTGTGACCTCGTAGAAGCCCGAGGGCCATGAGGCGTCGGTCGGGATCTCCACGGTGACCGGCCACCCGCAGCCCGTCTCCCATGCCCGCTCGGGGACCGGATGATCATCGGCTCGCAGACCCGCTGCAGCCCACACGACGTCGTGGCTGCGTGCCCAACGACTGACCCGAACCGAGAACGTCCGAGCCCTGCTCGCGGCGCGTACTTCGATGGGTCGGCCGGCCTTCGCACTGAGCGGGGTGCAATACGCCTCGACGTCGGGCCATCGGGTGTAGACACGCTCGCTCGGGTGCATCACCGATTCAGATCATCGACGAACGTCTGGAACGCGTCGTTGGAGTCCCGAAAGTTCCCGACGGTCTTGACCTTCTCGTTCGACCCTCGCAGCGCAGCCAAGGGATCGACCTGATCACCGACATACCCCAGCGCAAACGCCCCTTGCTGGTACCCCATCATCTTCAACAGGTCGTCGTCGAGGGTGCGTGCGATGTCCGAGGGGCACGCCAGATACTGGTTCTCTTCCTGGCGGACCCAGCCGACGGCGTAGGTGATGTTCACCCCTTGGCGGGGCCGGTCGCTCGTGTTTGCCCCACCGCCGTGGAGGACCTTGCCGTCGTAGAACAGCACCGATCCGCGGCGCATGGTCGCTTGGATCTCGTCGACCGCCTCGGCGTCGGCATCGGTCATGTGGCCCGTTCCCGGCGCAATGTGGGTTGCGCCGTTTGCGGCGGTGAAGTCGGTGAGGGCCCACATCGTGTTGCACTGCACGTGGTAGTCGGCGGGAAACGCGAAGAAGTCAAACGCCATCTGATCGCGGTGGGGTTTTTGTTTCGTCTCACCCGGCTCGATGGTGATCAGCTGGGTCAGGTGCAGTTGGTAGGTCGTGGCGTGGGCCAAGAAGTTGCCGACCACGCCCCTGACGACCGGGTGCATCACCAGGGTCCGTGCCGCCGGGCACCGGGCGATGAGTGCACCGGTCCGGCGGGTGTGCTGGCCGTCGTAGGTGTCTCGGCCGTGGGCCGACCCCTCGACGAACGGTGCTGCCTCGAAGGCGAGGCGATCCATCACGGCAGCATCGACTGCATCGTCGACGATGGCGTAGCCGTTCTCGTAGAGGAAGGCGCTGATCTCGTGACTTGGCGTGTTCGCAGCGAAGTGCCCGTCGGTCATGGGGTGACCGTAGTGCGGTCGGGCCCTCAGGCGAGTCCGAGTTCGGCGATGCGATCCATGACCCGTTGGCGCTCGTCGTCGAGGACTGTCGTGTCGCCGTGCCCGGTGTGAACGATCGTGTCACCGGGCAGGGTGAGGAGGCGGTCGCGAATCGAACGAAGGATCGTCGGTTCGTCGCTGTAACTGCGTCCGGTCGCCCCCGGGCCGCCGCAAAAGAGGGTGTCCCCAGAGATCACCCGGCCTGCCGCGACATCGTGGAAGCAGCAACAACCTGGTGAGTGTCCAGGCGTATGGATGATTGCCACCTCATGACCACCTGCACGAAGCGTCGAGCCGGGAACGATGTTGCCGTCGGGCGCCGAGTCGGGATAGACGGCGTTCCAGAGCATCCGGTCGTCGGGGTGCAACAGGATCGGTGCATCGACCGTGTCTCGGAGCGCCTCTGCTGCGTTGATGTGGTCGTTGTGGCCATGGGTGAGCACGATGGCGGTGACGTTGCGGCCGTTGACGGCATCGACGATGGGTTGATGGTCGTGGGCCGCATCGAAGATCATCACCTCGCGGTCGTCACCCACGATCCAGATGTTGTTCTCGACCTCCCATGCGCCGCCATCCAGTGCGAATACGCCGTTCGTCGTTACGAGTTCGATCGTCACGGATGGTCAGATCTCGACGACAGACCGCAGCACGTCGCCGGCCTCCATCTTGTGGAAGGCGGCCTCGACACCGTCGAGCGCAATGATCTCGCTCACAAATCCATCGAGGTCCAGTCGGCCCTGTTGATAGAGATCGATCAGCATCGGGAAGTCGCGACTGGGCAGGCAGTCGCCGTACCAGCTCGACTTGAGTGCACCGCCGCGACCGAAGACGTCGAGGAACGGCAGTGTGAGTTCCATGTCGGGACGGGGCACGCCGACGAGCACCACGGTGCCGGCCAGGTCGCGTGCCTCGAAGCACTGCCGGTAGACCTCGGGGAGGCCGATCGCTTCGATCGCCACGTCGACACCATTGCCGCCGGTCAGCTCGCGGATCGTTGTCACCGCATCCTCGTTGGCTGAGTTGATCGTGTGGGTTGCGCCGAAGCCCTTCGCCCACTCGAGCTTTCGATCGTCGATGTCGACGGCGATGATGGTGGACGCACCAGCGAGCACGCTGCCGGCAATGGCGGCATCACCCACGCCACCGCAGCCGAAGACGGCAACGCTGTCGCCCCGGCTCACCCCACCGGTGTTGATGGCGGCTCCGATGCCCGCCATCACGCCACAACCGAGCAGACCTGCGGCGGCCGGACGGGTCGAGGGGTCGACCTTGGTGCACTGGCCCGAGGCAACCAGCGTCTTTTCGGCGAAGGCACCGATCCCCAGCGCTGGCGACAGCTCCGTTCCGTCCTCGAGGGTCATCTTCTGAGTGGCGTTGAACGTCGAGAAGCAGATCTGGGGTTTGCCCTTCAGGCAACTGCGACAGCTACCGCACACGGCCCGCCAGTTGAGAATCACGAAGTCTCCGGGTGCGACGTCGCTGACCCCGTCACCGACCGACTCGACCACACCGCTGGCTTCGTGTCCGAGGAGGAACGGGAAGTCGTCGCTGATGCCGCCCTCGCGATAGTGGAGGTCGGTGTGGCACACGCCGCACGCCTTGATGGCCACGACCGCCTCGCCGGGCCCTGGATCGGGAATCACGATGTTTTCGATCGTGACCGGTGCATCTTTTTTCAGGGCGACGACACCCTTGACAGTCTGAGGCATGTTGCTCTCCCTCCGTGCGCGGCGTTCGCCGTCGAGAACGAGCGGGAGGTTAGCTCACGAGCGGCGCCGAAGACCGTGGCGTGCCTTGTGCTCGAGCAGTTTCTCCTCGACGAGATTGATCCCGAGACCGGGACGGTCGGGAAGGAGAAGGTCCCCGTCGTCCCAGACGAACGGTTCCTCCACGATCTCGTCGAAGAAAAGGTTCGACGTGTAGATGCTCTCCTGGATCAGGAAGTTCGGAATGGCGGCGTCGAGTTGCAGTGCGGCGGCGGTGATGATCGGCCCACCCCATACGTGCGGGGCCATCAGGACGTAGTGCGCCTCGGCCATCGAGGCAATCTCGCGGGCTGCGGTCATGCCGCCGCAGCCACCGAGGTCGGGTTGGGCGAAGTGACAGGCGCCCGCGGCGAAGAGCGGTTGGAAGTCGTTGAAGGCGAGCCGCTCGCCAGTTGCGATCGGGATCGTCGTCGATTGCGCGATCCGAGCCATTTCGGAGACGTTCTCGGGCGGGCATGGCTCTTCGAGCCAGAGGGGATGGTAGGGCTCGAGGAGTGTTGCGAGGCGCCGTGCCGATGACGGCGTCGTCTGGCCGTGGGTACCGATGAGGATGTCGGCCTGGTTGCCGATGGCCGTTCGGATGGCCTCGATCGTGCGAGCAGCGGTGTCGTACTGCTCCATCGAAAGTTCATAGGGCGGGAGAGGAAGCGTGCTGGTGCCGTGGAACTCGACCGGGTCGAGTTTGAGACCGGTGAAGCCGCGGTCGACGAGTTTCTTCGCCACCTCGCCGATTCCGTCGATGCCCCCCAGCCACCGGTCGGCGAAGTCGTCGGTGTCGCCCGCCTCGAGCGCATCGGGATCGTAGATGTAGGTGTAGGTGCGGATCCGATCGCGAAACCGCCCGCCGAGAAGGTCACAGATCGGCACCTCGAAGAACTTGCCGGCGAGATCCCACAGTGCGACGTCGAACGCACTGATCACACCTGCTGTGAACAGTCCCGGATTCTCGGCCGTCATACCGCCGTACATCCGCTTCGTGAGCATCTGCCGGTCAATCGGTGTCTCGTCGATCAGATACCGCTCGAAAGCGTCCTTGACGATCGCTTCGAAGGTGTCCTCCATGCCCATCATCGACCACAGCACGGCACACTCGCCCCAGCCGACGAGACCGTTGTCGGTCTCGAGCTTGACGAAGAACCACTTATGACCACCGAGATGCGGCTTCGGGGTTTTCACGATGTACGGCGTCGCGCTCACGAGCTTCATGCCGACCAGTTTGCTTCAGCCAACACGTAAACGCAGCACGCCGACCGGGTCATCGTTCAGCCACGGTGGGCTACCGTGGCGACTGGCCTCGAGAGAGACAGTCCGAGGAGTTGCCGCAGCTGCCTGTTCCCTGTTGGTCCTGTTGCTGGTTGGTGACCCTGCTGTTGGGCACACCGGCTTTGAGTCGTCCGAACCTGGTGACGGTGCCGAGACCTTCGAGCCCGTCGACCTCATCACACTGGTGTTCACCGGCGAGGCGGAGCCCAGCGGTGACGGCTTCGTGGTTCTCGATGGAGACGGGACCGTGTGAGAGCCGAACGACATCTCAACCGATGGTGGAACGACGTGGTTCCTGCGATTCGATCCCGCACTCGGTCCAGGCACGATCGGGGTGCGGTGGGAAGTCGTCGCCCCGGATGCCCACCCGATCGAGGGGACGTTCAGTTTCACGGTCCGTTCCGCAGTCGAGGTTGCTGAACAACCTGCGGCTCCTTCGATCCAGCCGGATGCAGCGGGCGACGTCTCAGCTGCAGTTGCTGAGGAGCTCGAAGCGTTCTTGGCGCCCTCGCAGCAGCCAGCAAGCCCGGGTCGTGTCGCGGCCGCGGCTCGGTTCGTCGGGCTCACCGGAGCGGTGGTAGCTATCGGCGGGTTGATCTTCACAGCGATGGTTCTTCGGGGTGAGCAGCGCGAGATCGCGTACGTGTTGCGCTGGGTTCACGTGGCCGCGCTCTTGGTCGTTGTTGGGGCGATCAGCGAGCTTTTTGCACAGGGTGTCGTTGCGCGTGGTGGTGATTGGGGCTCGATCGGCTCAGTCGATGAGATCCGCAACACCGTTCGTTCAGACTTCGGTGTTGCAACTGGTCTTCGGCTGCTTGGCGCCGGGCTGATCATCGCGGGCGTGCGGGCCAAGGCCGCGTCTCCTGCCAGTGCTGCTGATCCGGGGCATGTGCTTCGTTCCTGGCTACGGGCCGGCGCTGCCGCTGCGATCGGTCGACCGCCGGGACAGGCATCGTCAACACCGCATTCTCCCGCACCGTCGCATGGAGAGGTGTGGACCTGGAACGTCACCACGACGGCCACGGTCGGTGTCGTCGCAGTGGTTGCGGCCCCTGTGTTCGACGGGCACACCGTTACGGAGGGCAGTCGGCCGTTGACGGCGATCGCAGACGCTGTCCACGTGGCTGCCAGCGCCGTCTGGGCCGGAGGGGCGGGCGCCGCCTTGACAGCCTCGATCCTCGACTCGCCTGCGCAGCTCTGGTCGAGTGACTGGGGCCGTGTTCTGATGGCAAAGTCCTTGCTTGTCATGGTGGCTGCGGTCATGGGTGCGTATCACCACTGGGTCGTTCTCCCTGCGATGGAAGCCGCCCCCGACAATGCGGAGCTGGCTCAGCGTTTCCGATCGACGGTCGCCGTCGAAGCTGTCATTTTTGTTGGTGTGGTCGGGGTGACTGCAGGGCTCATTGGTGCTGCCACGTGAGACGTTGGGTCATCGTGCTCGGCTTGGCCCTCGTCTTCGGTTGCGCAGCGTGCGCAAGTCGTACTGAAGCAAACGCCGGAGGATCCGCTGCACTCGGGCGCGGTCACGAGGTGTACGCAGAGAAGTGTGCCTCCTGCCACGGCATTGACCTCCGCGGAACCGAGCGAGGCCCATCTCACCTGTCGATCGTGTACGAGCCCGACCATCATTCCGACGAGTCGTTCCGTCGAGCGATCCTCGATGGCGTGCCGCAGCATCATTGGACGTTCGGCGCAATGCCAGCGATCGGTGGTGTACGCGACGCGGATGTGACCGCAGTGATCGCGTACGTGCGAGCCGTGCAGGAGCGGGAGGGTTTCGACTCCTGATCGGCGTCAGGTCATGATCGACCGAAGCGACTCCCAGTCTGTCTCGACAAGACCCAGCATCTCGCCTCGGTCACCGGCTTCGAGGTCGGCCCACCCGAGCTTGTCAATGTTGGCAACGACGTCGTCGTACTGTTCGAACAGGGTGTTGTTGGTTGGGTCGAGGCCAGTCACGATCGCGAGCCCGGTTGGTGCGACGTCGGCGGTGACGACAGTGAGGTCGGGTCGGTAACGACGCAACGCAACCACGGTCTTCCAGACATCACCTGACCAAAAGACGGTTGTTCGCTCACGCGCCGCAGTGATCTCGTCGCGGGGATTGCAGTCGTGGATCAGAATCACCCCATCGGGTGATGCATGACGCTCGAGGTGTGCCACATCGCGCAGGGTCTGCTCCCACCAGTGAAGGCCGTCGGCAAAGCCGAGATCGATCGTCTCGCCGCCGAGCGCTTCGGGGTTGGCGAAGAACTCGTCGCTGGTCTGGGCAACGATCGTGCAGTTGTCGGGGATCGTCTCGAGCTGCGGTTCGGGGTCGACCCCGATCAGGCGAGTACCGGGTTGCGCGAAGGTGAGCGAGTCGCCCTTGTTGACGCCGATCTCGACATACAGGTTGGGTCGGCGAGCTTGGTGGATGAGACCCAACAAGACGTAATAGTTGTCAACCGACCCGGTCGACATCAGAAACGGCGTCCGAACGCCATGCTCGGGTTGTCGGGGAGCGTGTCGAGCGGGGTTGCGATCTCCTCGACGGTGGGACCGAGTTCGAGGGCCGCCAGCGGTTCGATGTCGAGCCCGTAGAGCGTCGCCGCAGTGCCGCCGAACAGCTTGTGCAGGTCGATGGGATCCCAGTCGTGGAAGACATGACGCAGTGATTTGACCGAATCGGGGTAGGTGCCCTCTCGGTGGGGGTAGTCCGATCCCCACATCACGTTGTCGACGCCGAGTTCGGCGATTGCGTCGGCCTCGTCACGTGACGGGAAACTCGCCCCCATCGTGCAGTTCGTCTCGAAGTAGCTCGATGGCGAACGCTCCAGGGTGTTGCCATCCATACGGAGTTCGCCGACACCGCCGTGGTTGAAGGCGTGCCAGACGCCGTCCATCTTCTTGAGGGTCTCGGGTACCCAGCCGGTGCGCTGCTCCGTCATCACGAACTGCAGGCGGGGGAATCGCTCGAACACGCCGGAAAGGATGATGTGCCAGAGGCTCCGGTTCGCAAAAAACGGTACTTCCATGATCATGAGGAAGTTCTTGATCGAGGCGGTGCTGTAGTCAGGGATACCGGCACCGCCGTGCTGGTTCACCGACAGCCCGGTTGCCTCACAGGCGCGGTAGATCGGGTCGTAGGAGTCGGTCCAGAGCTTGGGTACGTCGGCGTCGGGTGGGATTGCAGGAAAGAGAATCCCCTTCAGCCCATGCTCGGCGGCCCAGTGGATCTCGGCGACCGATGCGTCGACGTCATTCGGGAAGACCTGAGCGAGTCCGGCCCGGCGACCCGGGAGCTCTGCACACCACTCGGCGAGCCACCGGTTGTGGGCCCGCAGACCGGCCCAGCGCTGATCGAGTTCCTCGGCGGTGCGCGGCGGACCTGAGACGAGCAGGCCCGACGGAAAGAAGGGTGGGATGGTGTTCGGGAAGACGACTTCACCAGCCAGGCCATCGGCCTCGAGTTGACGTTGACGGACGTCGTTGTCCCAGTTGCGAATCTTCGATTCGTCGGTCAGGTCCTCCCACGGATTGTCGAATTCCTTCGCCCATGCGTCGAAGTCGGCGTGGTAGGCGGCTTCGAGGTAGTCGCGGTAGGTGGTCAGGTCGGCGCCGGCATGACAGTCGGCCGACACGAGGGTGTAGCGATCTCGCATGTCTCGAAGGCTACGGGGTCAGCGTCCTCCCGCCCGCATACGCTCGCGCATGTCGTCGGGCCGGCCGTGGGGGAGTGTCCGCTCGTGGCGCAACGCCTCGGTTCGGAGGCGTTCGTGGCGATCGGTGAGGAGCTGCTTGACGATGCGGTTCGTTCCAGGAGAGTTGGCGGCGATTTCCGCTGCCAGCGACGCGACGGTCGTCTCGAGCTCATCATCGGCAACGACGCGATCGAGGAGCCCGATCCGGCCGGCTTCGTGCCCGTCGATGCGGCGACTGGTGAACATGAGTTCCTTGGCGGTGGAGATCCCGACGCGTTCGGGGAGTCGTACCGACATTCCCCATACCGGTACCAGACCCCACTGGCCGTGTGTGTCGCCCAGGCGGGCCGACTCGGCCCCGATGAGGAGGTCGCAGCCGAGTGCGAGTTCGAGCCCACCCGTGTAGCAGTGGCCGTGGATGCGAGCGATTGTCGGCATCGGGAGTTGTTCGAGCGCGTCGATGGTTTCGGGTTCGAAATGCGGTGACGGTGCCGGCGTATGGTCGGCGATGGCGTCGAGGTCGTGGCCGGCGCAGAACGATCGACCGGCGCCACCGAGGACAACACAGCGAACCGAGGCGTCGGCGGTGATGGTGTCGATATGCGCTCGCAGCTGCACGAACACGGCTGGATCGAGGGCGTTGAGCTTCTCCGGCCGATTGAGGGTGAGATGGGTGACGCCGTCTCGGTCGTCGCGCAGCACCAGTTCGCCACTCATCGCTCGACTCGTGCTCCCGGCATGTCACCGGCGCTGCGCCAGCGTTCGAGATACCCGACGTAGTGCATGAGGCTGCCGGGATAGACCAGATTGCGGGCCCCTCCGGGACCCGGCGTTCCCTCGCTGTTGTAGTACCCCGGCGTGCAGGTGCTCGAGTAGGCCCGCAGTCCCATCGCGACGCCGTACAGGACGAACAGCCACTCCTCCTCGGCCTCGACGGTCGCCTCGATGGAGCGGATGCCCTCTTCCTCTGCGGTGGCCACGATCCAAGCGACGTGGCGAGCGGACTCGGAGAGAAAGTGCACGAAGTTGACGCCGAAGCCGGCCTGAATCGTGCCGATGATCAGCAGGTTCGGGAACGCTGCGGAAAGCACGCCGTGGAGGGTGTGGGCGCCGTCGGCCCACCGTTCGCCGAGGGTCACGCCGTCACGTCCGGTCGGATCGAAGCCGAGGCGATGTTCCAGTGCTGTCGTGACCTCGAACCCCGAGGCGAAGATGAGCAGGTCGACCGGGTACTCGACCCCGTCGAACACGACGCCGGTCGCGGTCACCCGATCGACGCCGCGACCGTCGGTGTCGACGAGGTGGACGTGCGCTTCGTTGAACGCCGGCAGGTAGTCGTCGTGGAAACACAGGCGTTTGCAGTGCTTGCCGTACCACGGCTTGAGCTTCTCGGCCGTCTCCGGATCGTGCACTTCGCGGTCCACCCGGGCTCGCAGGGCCTCCATCGTCTGCAGATCGAGACGCTCGAGTTCGAGCATTTCCGCCTCGTCGGCAGGCTGTTGTTGGGTGTCGTGCCACATGAACTCGGTCCACCCGTCGTCGACGAGATTGGGTTCGGGATGTTGGCCGGTCACCGCCTTGGTGAAGTTCTGCAGACGCGCTTCCTGCCACCCGGGCTCGAGACTGCGGAACCATCCCTCGTCGGTGGGCCCGTTGTTGCGAACGCCGACGGCCGACGGTGTGCGTTGAAAGACGTACACCTCCTTGGCGGCCCGAGCGAGCTGGGGAACCAGTTGGACGGCGGTTGCGCCGGTGCCGATGATGCCGACGCGCAGCTCACCGAGTTTGTCCATCGGGTCGGTCGGGCTGCCGCCGGTGATCGAGTAGTCCCACCGGGCCGTGTGGAACATGTGCCCCTCGAAGTCCTGTATCCCGGGGATACCGGGCAGTTTCGCCTTGTGCAGGATGCCACCCGCCGTCACGAAGAAGCGGCTCGACAGACGGTCACCGCGAGATGTGACGATTTGCCACCGACCCTCGTTGTCGTCCCACGCAGCTGTCTCGATCTCGGTTTGGAACAGAGCGTGCGGGTACAGATCGAAGTGTTCGCCGAGCAGTTGGCAGTAGCCGAAGATCTCTGCGGCACTCGCATACTTCTCGGTCGGCATGTACCCGGTTTCCTCGAGCAGCGGGAGGTAGGTGTACGACTCGACGTCGCACATGCACCCCGGGTACCGATTCCAATACCACGTGCCACCGAAATCGCCGGCTTTCTCGACGATGACGAAGTCGCGGATGCCATGCCGAGTCAACTGGATCGCAGTGAGCATGCCGGCGAAGCCCCCACCGACGATGACCGCAGTCGTGTTGTCGACCACGGGATCGCGGGTGAACCCCGGCTCGACCCACGGATCGGTGTCGAAGTCGGCGAAGTCACCGGTGAACGATTGGAATTGTGCGTTGCCGTCGGGTCGGAGCCGTTTCGCCCGTTCGGACTGGTAGCGGGCCCGCACCTCCTCGATGGTCATGTCGGTCACGATTCGAACGGGCCCTTTCCCGATAGCGCGAGCGCTGGTGCCGTCCGGCCTGCCCGCATGCACGTATGGTCGCAGAAAGCCTGACGGAGTGTCAGGTCGGAGGCGTGTCGGGAACGACACACCGGTACCGACGCGAGCATGGGGGGACGGGAGCGCTCGCTCACGACGTGCGCCAGTACACCCCGGTCCAGTCCACCTCGTGGATCTCGTTGGTGATGTTGCGATCGGCGCGAAAGTCTTCGACGGCTTTTCGGCAGGGCTCCCATGCGCCGTAGTCATCGACGATGACGAAGCCGCCAGGGCTCACTCGGTCGTAGAGGGCAACGAGGGCGTCCATCGTCGATTCGTAGAGATCGCCGTCGAGACGCAGAACGGCGATCTGCTCGATCGGCGCCGCTGCGAGCGTGTCGGCGAACCATCCCTCGAGGAAGTGGACTCGATCGTCGAGGAGTCCGTATCGATCGAAGTTGGCGCGTACCTCGTCGGCGCTAACCATGAGCGCGCTGACACCGGAGAGGTCGTGACCGTCGTCGTCGGGATACTCGTCGACGTTCGGCCTCGGAAGACCTTGGAACGAGTCGGCAACCCACACCCGTCGCTCAGGGTCCTCCCAGGCGGCGAGGATGCCCCGCATGAGAATCGTGACACCACCTCGCCACACGCCGGTCTCGATCAGATCGCCGGGCACGCTCTCGACCAGCACGGTCTCGACGGCATGGCGCACGTTGTCGAGTCGGCGGCGACCGACCATCGTCTCTGCTGTCGCAGGCCAGTCCCGTCCCTCGGCCCGGATGTTGGGGGCCACCCCCTCCTGGTCGAGGAACAGTTCACGGGTCAGACACCCCATCAAGAGGTCGACGTAGCGTTCTCGGGGAGTCATGGTCGAGGCTTGTACCAGGGTCCGTGTGGCTCGAAAGGAAAGAAGACCAACACTCGTTCCTCCCGCAAGGTGAAGCCAAGCCGGCGCGCCACCGCCTGGGAGGCCGTGTGCTCCGGCAGGATCACGCTCACCCGGTCGTCGACGTCGGTGTCTCGAAACGGACGGAGGTGCACGCGCTCGGTTTCGATGGTGGGAGGGGCGAACACCCACCTAGTGTCGCATCATGAGCCTCCCCGCCGCGACCAGACTCTCTGCCCCGCCGCTGGCTGTGGGTGTCAGATCTTCCGGCACCGGCAGTCTGTACGGCTGCCGTGTCCGACCCTCGGGTGTTTGCTGATGTCGCGCCAGCCGATCTGGGCCATCCAGACGAGATCACGAACGGTCGATCTCGAGCAGTTCTCGGCTGAGGTGCGTCCGGTGTCGGGGGCGATGGGTGCGTACGTGCGTGGCCTCGACGTGAGAGACATCGACATCGAACAGCTCTCGCGCCTGCTCCATGCGTTCAAGGCGGTGATGTTGCGTGATCAACCCTCCGACCTGTCGATCGCCGACTATGTGGCGTTCGGGCGCAAGCTGGGCGAGTTGGCCATCGATCCCTACGTCGAGTCGTCGTTCGCCGAGTATCCCGAGGTGATGAGGATCGTGCGGGATGCCGATTCCGATGCGTACAACTTCGGTGGCGATTGGCACTCCGACGGCAGCTATCTGGAGCGACCCGGCGGACTCACCGTGCTGTGGGGCAAACATGTTCCGAGCCATGGTGGTGACACGCTGTTCGCCGATATGGAGCTTGCGTGGGAGGCACTGACACCGTCGTTTCGCGAGATGCTCGATGGTCGACGGGCGTTGCACGCAGCAACGGGGTTGGGGCACAAGGTCGAGATCCGAGCGAAGGGTGATTACGTGGGGCTCGATCGCAGCCGACCCCTCGATCGCATCGAGCACCTGCATCCGATCAAGCGCACCCACCCCGAGACCGGCAGGCATGCACTGTTCGTCAACCAGGCGTACTCGGTTGGGATCGAGGGCTGCAGTGACGATGAGAGCGCAGCGATTCTTCGCTTCCTGTTCGACCACAGCTCCCTGCCCGCACTGACGGCACGCATGGTGTGGGAGCCCGGCACGATCTTGATCTGGGACAACCGGGTGACCACGCACTACGCGATCGGGGATTACGGCGGACAGCACCGCGAGATGTATCGCCTGGCGGTCACGGGCGAGATCCCGGTTTGAGCCGTCGGCGGGGGAACGACCACGACGGCCCGGCCGCCGGACCGAACAGCCGCTTGCGGAGGGAACGGCGGCGGTTCGGTCCGAGGTCGATCAGGCTCGACTCAGTCGCACCATGCGAAAAGCTCAGGGTCGGTCTGGTGGAGGCGGATGACCTCGTTGAGGGGAAGGTTCGAGCCTGCCGGGAGGTCGAGGCGGATCGGCCCGTCGACGCTGTCTGCGAAATCGCTGTAGTCGACCTGGCCCTTGGCGGCAGCCGGGATGGCGCCCAGCGACTTGAGGGTCGCGAGGCCGGCCTTGACGCACTGCCCGGCGGCCGGCGCGGCCGAGGCGGCGGCGGCGCCGACAGCGAGGCCGGTGCTCATGGTGGCGGCGAGGGCGATGGTGGCGATGATCTTCTTCATGGTGCTCCTTCAACAGAACTGACACGACGTTCGTGCTGCCTCGATGAACGGAGCCAGTCGGCGTACCGGATGCAACAACCCATGGCAGTCGGATGGAGCGTGGCCCGACCTGGTCGTCAGCCCAGGGTCTCGACCGTCAGTTCACCGTCGCTGTGGCGGGCTCGCAGAACCTTCTTGTCGAACTTGCCGACCGAGGTCTTCGGGACCTCGTCGATGAATGCCCAGCGCTCTGGCAGCCACCACTTCGCGACCTTGTCGGCAAGGAAGGCGTGAAGCTCACCGACGGTCGTCATTGCGTTGTCGGCGAGGACGACACAGGCGAGCGGACGTTCGTCCCAACGCTCGTCGGGGACACCGATCACCGCCGCCTCTCGGACCGATGGATGACTCATCAACGTGTTTTCGAGATCGACCGAGCTGATCCACTCACCACCCGACTTGATGACGTCTTTGGCTCGATCGCTGATCATGACGAAGCCGTCGGGCTCGATCGAGGCAACGTCACCGGTGCGGAGCCAGCCATCGTGGAACTTCTCGGGGTCGGGATCGAGGTGGTAGCTGCCGGTGATCCACGGACCGCGGATTTCGATCTCACCCTGGGCATCGCCGTCCCAAGGCAGCTCGTTGCCGTCGTCATCACAGATTCGCAGTTCGACGCCGGCAACGATGCGGCCGGTCTTTGCTCGCACGTCGAGCTCGTCCTCCGCGGCCGTGTTGCGCGGCAGGTGGCCGACGGCGGCCAGCGGACTGGTCTCGGTCATCCCCCACGCCTGGGTGATCGTGACCCCGAAGGTGTCACGGAAACCCTCGATCAGCGCCCGGGGCACGGCCGAACCACCGCAGACCACGAACTGCAGCGATGACAGATCGGCTTCGGGCCGGTTGGTGAGAAGGTCGTTGAGCACCGTCGGCACCGCCCCCGACATGGTCGGCCGGGTTGCCTCGATGATGTCGGCGATCGGTCCGGCCTGCAGGAACTGCTGGGGCATGACGATGTCGGCTCCGGCAGCCCACGCCGCGTACGGCATCCCCCATGCGTTGGCGTGGAACTGGGGGACGATCAACAAGATGCGGTCGGTGTGGGAAATCCCGAGGCACTGGACTGTCTGGGCCGCCAGCGCGTGGAGGTACGACGACCGGTGCGAGTACACGACACCCTTCGGGTTGCCGGTCGTCCCGCTCGTGTAACACATGGCCGCTGCAGCCCGTTCGTCGAGTTCGGGATACGCGAAGCCGGGCTGGTGATCGGCAAGGAGATCCTCGTAGTCGACGACGTGTTTGGTCGCCGCAAAGGCCGAGTAGTCGCCTTCGCCGCAGGTGATGATGGTCTCGACC
The DNA here is from genome assembly GCA_049437325.1 of Acidimicrobiales bacterium. GTDB lineage: Bacteria > Actinomycetota > Acidimicrobiia > Acidimicrobiales > Aldehydirespiratoraceae > UBA11606. The sequence continues at coordinate 9,070 of JBMTIM010000028.1, read as the reverse complement.
CGGGGCAGCGCGTCGATCACGTTGGCCAGGAGGGGAGCGAGCGACCCGTCGACGAGGATCACCCTGTCTTCGGCGTGGTCGGCCACGTAGGTGAGTTGCTCCGGGAAGAGTCGGATATTGAGGGTGTGGAGCACCGCCCCCATGCACGGGATGGCCAGGTACGCCTCCATGTGGCGCTGGTTGTTCCACATGAAGGTTCCGACTCGGTCGCCTGGTTGGACACCCAGCGACGCAAGGCCGGCGGCGAGCCGGTCGGCCCGGTCGGCAACGTCGGCGAACGTCGCCTCGCTGATCGAATCGGGCGTCTCGACGGTGAGAATGCGGGCATCGGCGTGGACTCGCCGCCCATGGCGCATCAGCGCCGTGATGGTGAGGGGGATGTCCTGCATGGTTGATTCGAGCATGGGTACCGCAGTCATGGGTGCAGTTTCGCGGCGTCGAACCGCGGGCGCCACTGAACACGCGTCGTTGTGATCGCCGGTCCCGACCACTGCTCGGACCCCTCTCTGTATTCGCCTGCCAATGACGAGACGCGACAGGATGGCGATGACGAACGGGCCGACGCGGTCCGATGAGGAGCAGGGCAATGAAGTTCGGAATCATGTTTGCCAATACCGGCCCGTTCTCGGGCGGACCGGGCGCCGCCATGCTCGGAAGGGCCGCGGAGGCCGCTGGCTTCGATTCCGTGTGGACGGTCGAGCACATCGTCTACCCGGAGGGTTACGAATCGACCTACCCCTACGCCCCCGACGGCAAGATGCCCGGCAGCGGCGACAACCCCATCCCCGATCCACTCGTCTGGCTCGCCTACGTCGCAGCAACCACCTCCGAGCTGATGCTTGCCACTGGGATCTCGCTGCTGCCCGAGCGCCATCCGATCACGTACGCCAAGGAGGTCGCCACGCTCGACAACATGTCCGGCGGTCGCCTGCAGCTCGGCATCGGTATCGGTTGGCTGAAAGAAGAGTTCGAGGTCCTCGGTGTGCCGTGGGAACGTCGCGGTCCTCGAACCGAGGAATACATGGAAGTCATGCGGGCGCTGTGGGCCAGCGACAGCGCCAGCTTCGACGGCGAGTTCATCAGGTTCGAGAACATGAGTTCGAACCCCAAGCCGGCCAACGGTTCGGTCCCGATCACGATCGGCGGTCATTCACCTGCTGCAGCCGAGCGGGCCGGCCGAGTGGGTGACGGATTCTTTCCGGCGGGTGGCGACATGGCCGAGCTGATCGACATCGCCCGGCAGACCGCCGCTGACAATGGCCGAGATCCCGATGCGCTCGACATCTCCGGTGTTCACCCCAACCTGTTCGGTGACGACACTGCGGCGGCAGTCGAAGAAGCGGCATCGTGGGGCATCGATCGGTTGTCCGTTCCGGCATTCCTGTTCTTCAAGGATCCGGAGGCTCGCATCGCCGCCATGGGCGAACGGTTCGCCCCCTTCATGGACTGAGTGTCAGGCGCGGCCGAGCGGATGTGAGTGATCCCAGTCGGCGAGGAGTGACCGCAACGCGGTGATCAAGATCAGCGGTACATCGAGCATCGGGTGGTGTCCGGCCGTCGGCAGTTCGATGACTGGTGCCACTCGGCCCATCTCGGCATACATGTAGTCACCGATGTCTCGGGTGACGAGACCGTGCTCGCAGCGCAGCAGTGCGACTCGGCATCGGATGTCGCGCAGGTAGGTCGATGCGTCATCTCGTTTCGGGATGAAGACGGTCGGGTCGAACTTCCACCCCCACTGCCCATTGTCGAGTTGTCGAAGCGACGTCCGTGCGACGTGCTCCTTGACGTAGGGGAGGTACTGCTCCTGGGCTGGAATCGTCCGAAACTTTGCAACCGGAACCTCGGGGTCGTCGTACAGCTTCGCCTTTGCGAAGTCGTTGGTGCGCCGGGCTTGCTCGACCTCGGGATCGATCTTCACCACCGGCGAGTCGATGATGATTGCGCCGCCGAGTCGGTCGTTGTGTCGAGCGGCAGTGGCGATCGTCACGAAACCACCCATCGAATGACCGACCACGACCGGTTTGCTCGCGAACTCGGCTGCATCGATGACGGCGATGACTTCGTCCGTCCAGAGGTCGAGGCCGTAGCGCTGGCGCCGGTCACTGTCACCGTGGCCACTGAGGTCGAGGGCCACGACTCGGTAGTCGGGGAGGAAGGCCGGCGCGATGTGGCTCCACCACTGTGCATGGGCTGCCCCTCCGTGGATCAGCACGATCCCAGGCTTTGCCGCCTCGCCCCACACGAACGCATTGATCGATGCGCCCATGGCGTCGACGTGGAGGCGTTCGGGTTTCGTGTCGATCGCTGTGGTGAACCATGCAGGAATGTCGGTCATGGAAGAGATCTTCGTTCGGTGGGGGAGGGGCCTGACGGGGAGGTTATGGGCTGGCGAAGCGGCCACCGTCACCCGATCAGGGGGCCCCCGACGTTCGGCTCTTCACCAACGGTCCCGTAGTTCGTCGGGGGAGAGGGTCCACGGTGCCACGGCGATCTGATCGGCAGAAAACCGGTCGAGGACGTCGTGAGGCATCACCTCTCGTTCCGGCACGTCGAGTCCAAGCGATGCAGTCAACACCGCAACGACGCGACTGGGTGAGTCCCCGAGCGCTTCGCGGTCGGGGAGTGTCACCGAGCCATGGCGTTTGGCGAGGCGTTCGCCATCGGGTGCCAGCACGAGGGGCACGTGCGCCCACCTCGGCCGGGAAAGTCCGAGGAGGTCGTACAGGTGGGCGTGGCGGGGGGTCGACGAGAGAAGGTCATCGGCCCGGACGACCTCCTCGACGGCTTGGGCAGCGTCGTCGACGACCACGACGAGGTTGTAGGCCGGGGTCCCGTCACCTCGCCGGAGAACGAGATCGTCGACCACCTCTCGATGTGGGCCATGGAGCCGGTCGACGATTTCGATGTCGGGTGCATCGGTCCGCAATCGAAGCGCCGGCGGCTTCCCTGATGCTTCCCGATCAGCGATCTGCCTCGCGGTGAGGTGACGACAGATGCCTGGGTACTGGCCAGACGGCACATGCGGCGCGCTGGCCGCTTCGCGGATCTCCCGGCGCGAACACCAACACCGATATGTGCGCCCAGCCCGAACCAGGTCGGCCAGCGCGTCCTCGTACCGCTCGAGCCGCTCCGATTGCCGGATGGGAACGCCATCCCAGTCGAGTCCCAGCATCTCGAGGTCGCGGCGCTGATCATCCTCGTGTTCGCGACGGGCCGTCACCGGGTCGAGGTCCTCGAAGCGAAGCAGGAACTCGCTTCCTGCAGACCGGGCGAACAGCCAGGCGGCGATGGCGGTTCGCAGGTTGCCGACGTGGAGGCGGCCGGTCGGGCTCGGGGCGAAGCGACCTCTGCTCACCGGACGATCCTCGCGCGCTGGGCCCGGGACGTGCGAGAACCCGCCCCACGCCCCCGGGCGCAACGCATCGTCGTCCCCACGACCTCTCGAGATCCTCACCTGGCGGTCTCGTCGTTCACCCGGCCGTGGCAGGATGGCGGTATGGCCGATGACCACACCCCTGACGACGATCATCACCACGATCACTGGGTCCATATGCACCGCGATGTACAAGGTGGAGCGGCCCGGGCTGCCGTGTTCGGGGTGAGCGACGGCTTGGTGTCCAACGTTGCGCTCATCCTCGGTATCGCCGGTGCCAGCACCGATGGGTCACTCGTGAGGTTGGCGGGAATCAGCGGTTTGCTGGCCGGGGCGATCTCGATGGCGGCCGGGGAATGGGTCAGTGTTCGAGCGCAGAACGAACTCATCGAACGTGAGCTGGAAATCGAGCGGCGTTCGCTGCAGGAGAATCCCGAAGCCGAACTTCGCGAGCTGGCAGCGATCTATCGCGAACGAGGTCTCGACCCGGAAGCGGCGGCGACGGTCGCCGAAGGGGTCATGGCCGATCCCGAGATCGCCCTCGACATCCACGCTCGCGAAGAGCTCGGCGTCGATCCGAACGGTCTCGGGTCGCCTGCGCTCGTGGCGGTCGCCTCGTTCGTGGCCTTCGCGGTCGGTGCAGTCATTCCACTGGCACCGTGGTTTGTGGCCGACGGCACCGCAGCCACCGTCACGTCAGTGGTCCTGGGTGCTGCAGGCGCCGGCATCGTCGGCTGGCTGGTGGGGTATTTCACCGAACGGAGCCGGCTGCGAACGGCGATCCGACAGGTGCTCGTCGCAGCAGGTGCATGCGGCGCCACATTCATGATCGGCTCCGCACTGGGCGTGTCGATCTCGTAAGACAGGGGGCCCTCGTCAGGTCTGGAGAGCTTCGACCACGGTCGCAACCGCTCCAGCCACCGATTCGGGGTGCGACTTCATCACGAAGTGGCGGGCTCCTTCGACGGTGGTGCGAGTCGCGTGCGGAAGCTTTCGCTCGAGGTAGTCGTTCGCACCGAGAAAGCCCTTGTCGCCGTCACCGATCACGAGCGAGACCGGAAGCGTCAACTCGGTGATGCGGTCCATGACCATCGAGTCCACGTGGAAGGCGATGGTCGCAGCGAGCTCGCTGACACCGTACGAGGGGGCGTTCGCCTCCACTCGCTCGTTCCAGCTCTGCATTGCGTCAGGGTCGCGAAACCCGGGACCTGTCGACACCAGCACCAGGGCATCGATCCCCGAGTGGTCGTCGCGGGTCAGGGCGTGCGCAAGTCCCAGATAGCCACCGAGGCTGTGCCCGATGAAGACGATGCGTTGATCGGGATCGACGGCGCGGATGCCTGCGATGACGGTGTCGAGATCGTCGAGGACGGCATCACGCGTGTACGCCGCAGGATCGGATGGCTCAGGCGACGCGCCATGCCCGGGCAGGTCGACGGCGACGCAGGGATGGTCGACCGCAACGGCCTCCACCGCCGAGTCCCAGACGTGCGCGTCGGAATCAACCCCATGGACCCACACGGTGGTGATCGTGTCGGTGCTGACGTTGGGACCGGAGGTCGTGGTGTGCAGTGCGGTCATGGTTCAGCTCTCCTCAGGTCCCGCGGAATCGAGGGGTTCGCTTCTCGCTGAAGGCGCGCACACCCTCACGAAAGTCGTCGCTTTCGTAGCACGCATCGGTGAGGTCGGCGGCACGGGACGAGAGGTCGCGCAGCGCCCGATCAGCAGCAGTGCCGTGGGTGACGATCGTGTCCACAACGAGTTTTGCTGCTCGCAGCGAGAGCGGCGCCTTCTCGGCCATCAGCGCCGTGAGGCGTGCAGCGTGGTGGTCGAGGGTGGCTGCAGGGACGACTTCTTCGACGAGACCGATGCGCCACGCCTGCGCAGCATCGATGGTCTCAGCGGTGAACAGCAGGCGTTTCGCCCACGCCGGGCCGACCAACGCCACCAGTCGACGGGTCGCTTCAGGTGGATAGTTGAGGCCGAGATTGGCAGGCGGAACGCCGAATTGAGCCGTGTCGGCTGCGAGTCGAAGGTCGCAGTGCAGGGCGAGTGCAACACCCCCACCGCGACAGTGACCGTGAATGACCGCCACAGTCGGGACCTCGATCGCCGCAAGCGCGTTCCACGCCTGATGCTCGGCACGATCGTAGGTCGCCGCTCCGTCACCCATCCTGCGGTCGTGGAACTCGCTGATGTCGCTGCCTGCGCAGAACGCCTGGCTCCCGGCTCCTTGCAGCACAACTGCCCGCAGGTCGGGTTCGGCACACAGCGTTTCGCAGGCAGCGGGAATGGCCGAGTACATCGCTGCAGTCATGGCGTTGCGTCGATCCGGATTGTCGATCGTGATCGAGCCGATCGTCCCGATTCGTTCGCCATCGAGGACAACGGGTTCGAGCGCAGTCGTGATCGCCGGCACAGCGGCAGTCTCGCAGCTCACCGGACGGATCCGACACCGAGCAGCACTCAGTGGGTGTGATCGGTGAGCAATTCGCCTTCGAGTTCTCGCATGAGCGTGCTGGTGATCGCCTGCGCAGGGGCTGGGCGTGCGAAGTAGTACCCCTGGCCGAGTGAGCACCCCAGCGCCAGCAGTCGGCGATGCTGCTCCGGCCCCTCGATGCCTTCGGCCACGCACTTGGCGCCCATCGAGTCCGCGATCGACAACACGGTCGAGACGATGGCGGACTCGTCGCTCGTCTCGAGTTTCGCAACGAAGCTCTGGTCGATCTTCAAGGTGTCGGCGCTGAACTGGTCGACGTAGGTGAGCGATGCGTAGCCCGTGCCGAAGTCATCGATCGCCACGCGGAGGCCGGCTTCGCGAAGGGCTTCGATCCGCTCGTTCACGAGGTCGAAGTCGTCGATCAGGGCCGACTCGGTCAGCTCCAACACGACAGCGTGGCGATCCATGGAGGCGGCATCGACGATCTCGAGCACCTCGGCAACGATTCCGTCACGCTGGAGTTGGACCGCCGAGATGTTGACGCTGGCGTAGATGTCGTGGCCGTCGGCCCGCCATGCCGCGACCTGGCGGACCGATTGGTCGAGCACCCACCGCCCGAGGGGAACGACGAGCCCGTTGCGTTCGGCGATCGGGATGAACAGGCCAGGGCTGACCATCCCGCGCTCAGGGTGGTTCCAACGCACGAGGGCTTCGACACCGCGGGTCTTTCCCGAGTCGAGGTCGACGATGGGCTGGTAGTAGACCATCAGCTCGTCGTTCTCGATTGCCTGACCGAGCGAGTTGCCGAGCTCGAAACGCTCGAGCGTCTCATCCGCCATGGATGACTCGAACATCGCCCATCGGCCCTTGCCGTGCTCCTTTGCCTCGTACATCGCCACGTCCGCAGCCCGGATCAGATCGTCGGGCGAGGTGCTGCCTTCTTCGTCGATCGCGATACCGACACTGACACCGAGGCGCACTGCCTGGCCGTGGAGGGTGACCGGAACCGAGAGTTCCTCGAGGATGCGGTCCGCAATGCCGATGATGTCGCTCTCGCTGTAGACATCGCTGACAACCACGGCGAACTCGTCCCCACCGAAACGGGCGGCGCGGTCGTGAAGCCGCAGGCGGGTCTGGAGTCGACTCGAGATCTCTACGAGGACTTGGTCGCCCGCTGCGTGGCCGAGCGAGTCGTTGATCGTTTTGAAGTCGTCGATGTCGATGAAGAGGGCGGCGACCATCGAACCCTTGCGGCGAGTCGGGCCGAGTGCCTCGGTCAACTGGTGGTGGAACTGCAGCCGACTTCCGAGACCGGTGAGGTCGTCATGAAGGGCTTGGTAGCGAAGGTCGTCTTCGAGTTGCTTTCGATCGGTCACGTCGCGGATGTTGAGAACCAAGCCATTGACCGATGGATCGTTGCGAAGATCGGTGAGGGTCGCTTCGGCGGTGCGATGGGTGCCGTCGGGGCGACGAATGACGACCTCGAGGTTACGGATCCCGGGAGGGTTGGACGTGAGGGCCGAGCGGACTCGACTCACCCCGCTTCGCTCGTCATGATCGAGCAGTTCGACGAAGGTACGTCCCTGGAGTTCCGCCGGAGCGATGCCGAAGAGGTCGTGCGCAGCTGGGCTGGCGTAGGTGAAGACCCCGGCCACATCGAGCACGGCGATCACGTCACTGCTGTGTTGGACCAGTCCTCGGAACCACTGCTCGGAGCGGCGAAGCCCGATCTTTGCGGCGCGCTCCTCGGTGACGTCTCGGGCGGTGAGGACGATGCCTGCGACCTCGGGGTCGTCGCTGAAGTCGCGGGCGGTCATGTCGAACCACCGAACGCCCTCTGCCGACGCGATTCGGGCCTCGGTCGTTCCGGGAGCTGCCAAGCGCAGTGACGGATTGCTGATCAGCGCGCCGACGCGCTCGTGGTCGCCGCCATAGATCAGTTCGAGGCAGTCCGTTCCGACAAGGTCGGTCGCCTGCGTCCCAAGCACACGGCCGACGTTGGGGGAGGCGAAGGTGATCAGTCCCTGGCGAAGAACGAAGACGAGATCGGCACTCTGCTCGACCAGGGCCGTGATCTGATGAGCGACCCGACTCGACAGTTCCGCCTCCCGCATGCCGATGCCGCGGATCGCAGAGATCAACTGGGCGTCGAGCCCGCGAAGTGCGATCGTTTGTGAATCGTCGGGAGTTTCGTGCAGTCCGATGTAGAGGTAGCTGCCGTCGGTGCCGACGGTGAAGGCATCGTCGAAGCACTCGAGCGGCTCCCGGGACACGTCCCCGGTACTGCCGATGATGATTTCGGCGGTGGCGTGCGCGACCTGCAGTGCCTCGTCGATGGTGGCGGCCGAGATCAATTTGGGGCTGGCATTGCGCAGCGCAGCCTCGAAGACTCCCACCTGCTGGTTGGCGGCGAAGAGGATCCAGATCCGCAGCAAACTGAGACCGGCGAGCAGCACCGCTCCTGCGATCACCACCGGGATGTCGGGGTCCTGCCCCCACAGCAAGGGAAGCAAGAGGGTGATGGGCACGATCAGGAACGCCACACCGAGCATCAAAATTCGGGCCGTCGACAGTGCCGGTGGCCGCACCCGTTCGTTGCGGGAAAGCGTGAAAGCATCCGGATGCAGCAGCGCAGCGGAACCACCAGCGAAGGACAGGAGTGCGGCGGAACCGGCGGGCCGAGACGCCCACGACGAGCCAGCGGTGTCGAGAAGGATGAAAAGGTCGGAAATACTGAGGCAGAGGGCGCCGGTGGCGACGAGTTGCCAGGACCGGTTGCTCGTTCCGCTGCCGATGGCCACTCTGGCGACGTTGGCCAGCAGGATCATGGTCAGAGCCGAGTAGATGGTGTTGACGAGACGCTCGTCTACGGGCACGGCCGAATCTGCGATGTAGGGGCTCAGCACCGTGGCGGCTGTCACGATGGCGAACGCAGCGCCGATGATCGCTCCGTCGATCGTTGCTTCACGTCGCCACCGGCGATGGCGGTCGCGGTTTGCTCGGACAAAGAGGACCAGGGTCAAGATGAGCAGGCAGTAGCCGGGGAAGGCGAGCAGATCAGCGGGAGACGGGATGGGATTGGTCTCACCGGTGAGCGAGCCGTGGACGCTTCGGGTGATCGCCGAGGCGACGAGCAGCGCTGTTCCTGCGATCAACGCAAGCCAGGGCCGTCGATCCTCCGCCCGCAGAAGGGGCAACCGAAGTCGGGCGGTCACGAAGAAGGCAAGGCTTGCGGCGAGGTAGGCGGCAGGGGC
>JBMTIM010000027.1:0-40813 GCA_049437325.1 Acidimicrobiales bacterium | reverse complement strand
AGCAAGAAGTACGGCCTCAAGAAGGCCCGCAAGGCTCCGCAGTACAGCAAGCGCTAGTTCCGCCCGCCCGGGCCGCGATGGCACAATGCGTCCGCCGTTGCGGTCAAACTCTGTACGGGTCGGTGGGTTGCGACCGATGATGGTGCTGTGACGCTCCGCTTCGGTACCGACGGCATGCGCGGCGATGCCCGCACCGAGCTCACTGTCGACGTTGTGCGCGCACTGTCTCGGGCTGGAGCCGAGGAACTGGGGGCCGACGCCTTTGCGGTTGGCCGTGATCCGCGTCGGTCCGGCGCCGAACTCGCAGCTGCCGTGCATGCCGGTGTGGCTGACGCCGGTGGAACCTCGACTGATCTCGGCGTGGTCCCGACGCCTGCAGTGGCTCGTTGGTGTGCAGATCGTCACGTAGCCGGTGCAATGATTTCGGCCTCGCACAACCCGTGGTACGACAACGGGGTCAAGTTCTTTGCGTCGGGCGGGAGCAAGCTTGGCGACGCCGTCCAAGACCGGATTCAGGCCCGATTCGACGGACTCCTGGGCGAACGACACGCCGTCGTGACCCCTGCGATCACCGATGCCCATCAGGCCGCGGCAGAGGCGCATGTCGACGCAGTTGTCAGCAGCGTGGAGGGGCGCCGCCTCGATGGTGTTCGGGTCGTGGTCGACGCCGCCAACGGTGCTGCGTTCGAGGTCGCACCGGATGCGCTCCGTCGACTGGGAGCCGATGTCTCGCTCATCCATGCCGCTCCAACCGGTACGAACATCAATGCCGGCTGCGGCTCCACGCATGTCGAGTCGCTCCGCGAAGCGGTTGTCGAGCATAGTGCCGATCTCGGCGTGGCCTTTGACGGCGACGCCGACCGAATGCTCGCAATCGACGAAAACGGTGGGCTGGTCGACGGCGATCAGATCATCGCAATCTGTGCTCGCGACGCAAAGGCAAGGGGAACACTCGCCCACGATGCCGTTGTCGTCACGGTCATGGCCAACCTCGGTTTTCGTCGTTCGATGGAAGCAGCCGGCATCGAGGTCGTCGACACCAGGGTCGGTGACCGCTACGTGCTCGAAGCGCTGGACGCCCGGCGGCTGTCGCTCGGCGGTGAGCAGTCCGGGCACGTGATCTTTCGCGAGCTTGCCGCAACCGGTGATGGTCTGCTCACCGCAGTGCAGTTGCTCGACGTGGTCGCTCGGTCCGGTCGTTCGCTCGCCGAGCTTGCAACCGATTCGATGACCCGCCTGCCCCAGGTCCTCAAGAACGTGAGAGTCGCAACCCAGCCCGTCGATGTCGATGGTCCGATGGCCCCGTTCGTGGATGCCTCCCTTGCTCGGATGGCTGGTCGAGGTCGCGTGTTGATCCGAATGTCTGGCACGGAACCCCTCATTCGCGTGATGGTCGAAGCGGAAACCGACGCCGAGGCGCAGATGGAGGCCGACGGTCTCGCGGCGGCAGTCGAGTCGCTCTTTTGCTGACTGGGTGCCCTCCGATGTCGGTCCTAGACTGATCGACACGGTTGTTGGATCTGACACAACCGCTTCGCTCTGGGAGGCACCGACCTGTGTGCGGGATCATCGCCGTTGTCCGGCGCCCATCGACTCGTGAGACACCGACGGCAGAGGCTGTGATCGCGCTCGTGGCCGATCAGGCCGCACGGCTGGTGCCTGGGGCCGCCGACCTCGACGAGGCGCTGATCGACGTCGGCCGTCGCCTCACCGAGGCCGATGAGCTGCTGCGGGGAGTGCCGGGGCTTCGGCTCATGCTTGCCGATGCCGGCCTTGGGCCTCGGCTTCTGCATCACTGCGGCGAGATCCTTGCGGCGGTCATCGCCGAAGAGGAACGGCTCGAGCGCCACGGTGAGCTGGTGACCGCCGAGGTGGAGCGACGCAATCACGCGCTGATCACGATCCGTGACGGGGTCTGGGCACTGACTCGCGACCGCCTTCGCGCTGCCGAGGTCGTCGCTGCGCTGTCGGGTGGCCTTCGCACCACAGGAGCCCTCGAAGCGTTTCTCTCGGTCCACCAGGCACTGTCCGCCATCGATCGCCTCGAGGTCCGTGGGCGCGACAGCGCGGGACTCCATGTTCTCGTTCACGACCATGCGCTCGACCTGAACGATCCGGTCATCGCTGCCGAGATCGAACGCCGCTCCACCGACCCGAACTTCGGGACCGGTTCGGTTCGCCTCGTCGGCGGCGTGTTGAGCATCGTGCACAAGACGGCTGCCGAGATCGGCGAGCTGGGCGACAATACGGCCGCCATTCGTGAGGGCTTCGCAAACGACGAACTCCTGCGCGCTGCACTCGACAACGACAGCGCCCGCACGCTGGTGCTCGGCCACACTCGGTGGGCATCGATCGGCATCATCTCCGAACCGAATGCACACCCGCTCAACAGCGAACTGCTCGATGTGACCGGTCCCTACGTCGTCGGCGTGCTGAACGGCGATGTCGACAACTTCGCCGACCTCATCGCGCAGGAGGGTGTCGCCATCACCCCGGCAATCACCACCGACGCAAAGGTCATCCCGTCACTCACGAGCCAGCGCCTCGACGACGGTCTCGATTCGGCAGAAGCGTTCCGTCGCACCGTGGCGACGTTCGAGGGCTCGGTTGCGGTCGGAGCGTGCACTGCGGATGCGCCCGACAAGCTGCAACTCGCCCTCCGTGGCTCGGGCCAGGCGCTCTACATCGGCTTGGCCGAGGATGCGTACATCGTCGCCAGTGAGCCCTACGGCGTGGTGGAGGAGACGGCCGAGTACATCCGAATGGATGGGGAGACGCCGGGCAACCTCGCCAACCCGAATGCGAGTCGAGGTCAGATCATCGAACTCGACGGTGCCCACGCCGGGACCACGCAGGGAATGCTGCGCAAGGCCTACGACGGCACCGATCTCCCTGTCGCCGACAGCGATGTGGTGGTAGCCCAGATCACGACGCGTGACATCGATCGAGGCGACCATCCCCACTATCTGATGAAGGAGATCGGCGAGTCACCGAATTCCTTCCGCAAGACCCTGCGCGGGAAGATCGTCGAGTCCGATCACGGCATGCGTGTTGTGCTCGGCCCCTCGGTGATCCCTGACGATCTGCGGGCCGACATCCGCGACCGCAAGATCAGGCGGGTCCTTGCGATCGGACAGGGCACTGCGGCGGTCGCCGGTCAGGCGCTTGCCGCCGGACTCGATGCCATCACACCGAACGGCGAGATCGAGGTCGAAGCGGTACTTGCCACCGAGCTCTCGGGCTTTCGGCTCCGTCCCGACATGAGCGACACGCTCGTCATTGCGATCAGTCAGTCGGGTACGACCACCGACACGAACCGCACCGTCGACATCGTCCGCAACCGTGGAGCAAAGGTCATCGCCATCGTCAACCGCCGGGGCAGCGATCTCACCGATCGAGCCGATGGCGTGCTCTACACCTCGGACGGTCGCGATGTCGAGATGTCGGTCGCCTCGACAAAGGCGTTCTACTCCCAGATCGCAGCAGGATTGCTGCTCTCGATCGCCATCACCGACGAGTTGCTCGGCGACGAGATGGCTGCCGATCGTGCGTCGCTGCTCGAGAGCATCAGCGAACTTCCTGTGGCCATGGAGACGGTTCTGGGCCGTCGTGACGTCATCGGCGAGGCAGCTCGGCAGTTTTGTCCAGGTCGGCGCTATTGGGCGATGGTCGGCAACGGCCCCAACCGCATCGCGGCACAGGAGGTTCGGGTCAAGCTCAGCGAACTCTGTTACAAGTCGATCGCAGCCGACAGCACCGAGGACAAAAAGCACATCGACCTCTCGTCGGAACCGCTGATCTTCGTGTGTGCAGCCGGGCTGACAGGTTCCACTGCAGACGATGTGGCCAAGGAGGTTGCGATCTTCCGGGCCCACAAAGCGGCGCCGATCGTGGTTGCCGACGAGGATCAGCGTCGCTTCACCAGCGCGCTTGCAGTGCTGCCGGTGCCGGTCGTCGATCCCCGACTCGGATTCATCCTGTCGACGATGGTCGGCCACCTCTTCGGCTACGAGGCGGCGTTGGCCATCGATGCGCAAGCCCTTCCGCTGCGCGAAGCTCGAAGCGCAATCGAGCAGGCTGCGACTCACCCTGACCTGAGCGGCGAGCAGGCGCTGCTATCGGTCGAACCGACGCTCACTCGAGCTGCGTCTGCCTACTTCGATCTCCTCCGCGCGGGCGAACTCAACGGCCACCTGGAAGCATCGACGGCGAGCAAGATTGCGTCGCTCTTGCGCTTTGCGCTCGGCAGTTCGCCACTCGACGCCTACCAGGTCGAGTACGGCAAGGTCGGAACACCCGCCGTCGTCCTCGACGACCTTGCTGCTGCGCTCACACTGGGGATCGAGGAGCTCACCAGGCCCATCGACGCGATCAAGCATCAGGCCAAGACCGTGACCGTCGGCATTTCGCGTTCCGACGAGACCCTCCTCGAAGTTGCGCTCAGCGCAGCTGTGCTCGAGGCCGGGGCGCCTCGAGACCGGCTCAGCTATGCCTCGCTGCGGACGCTGGCCGATCTCGACCCTGCCATCGCCGAGGTGCTTGGGCACACCCGGTACCGCATCGAGGGTATGGACGCCGACAACGATGGCGAGGCAACGGCTGTGGTGGTCGACCGGGGTGGCATCAGCCGCAACATCCCATCGCGAACCGATCGCAACCCGATGCTCAAAGGAACGAAGCACCAGGTCGCCGTCGAGCGGCGCGTGTTTGTCGCCCGCGGTCGAAGTGACGACCGCACGGTGGTGATCGTTCCGGAACTCAAGGACAACGTCACCACCGGGATGACGCTTCTCCAGGTCAGGCTCGTCGATACGTTGAGCGCCGCGGCGGCTCGTGGTGTGCTGCAGGGCTACCGGTATCGCTACACGGCCCTGCGCGACGCTGTGACCGAGACGGAGCCGTCGTTCCGGGAAGATCTGTTGGCCCGCCAGCCGGTGATCGATCTTCTGACGATGCCGATTCAAGATCTCGCCGACCGCTGGCGCACCAGTTGAGCAACCGACCGCGCACCGTGTCGACGGTAGGGTCCGGCCCGTGATCGGCATCGGAACCGACCTGGTCGACATCGACCGTTTCCGTGCCACGTTGGCGCGCACGCCGGGGATGCGCACACGGTTGTTCTGTGACGCCGAGCTGGCCTACGCCGACGCCTCGGGCGATCCAGCCCGTCCATTGGCGGCTCGATTCGCCGCCAAGGAGGCCGTGCTCAAGTCGCTGGCGAGTGGTCTTGGCGCGATGCGGTTCACCGACATCGAGATCATCCGTCATGGCGACGGCCATCCCGAGCTCGTTCTGCACGGTGACGCTGTCGAGTACGCAGCCCGCAAGGGAGCACACCGCTTTCTCGTTTCGCTCACCCACACCGACACGCTTGCGCAGGCTGTCGTGGTCGCCCTCACCTAGGGCTGGCGGCATGATTCCCGTCGTCACGCCAGAAGAGATGCGGGCGGTCGACGCAGGCGCACCCGAGCCACTCGACATCTTGGTCGATCGTGCCGGTCGTGCGGTCGCGCTCGCTGCGGTTCGGATGCTCGGTGGTGTCTACGGCCGGAGGGTGACCGTTGTCGCCGGACCGGGGAACAACGGTGCAGATGGGCGGGTAGCGGCGAGGGTGTTGGCGCGCCGCGGTGTTCGGGTTCGGGTCGTTTCGCCCGACGAACGTGCGGCGCTGGTCGGGATCGACCTTGTGATCGATGCTGCGTACGGCACCGGCTTGTCGCGTCCCTACGAGTTTCCCGAGGTTGCAGCAGATGTGCCGGTGCTGGCCGTCGACATCCCGTCGGGGGTGGACGGGTTGACCGGGGAGCTGCTCGGTCGTCCTCGCCGGGCGGACGAGACCGTGACGTTCGTGGCTCTCAAACCCGGGTTGTTGCACGAACCGGGCCGATCGTGGTGCGGCCGCGTGCAAGTGGTGCCGATCGCCGGACTCGCTGTCGAGAAGGTATCGACCCATGTCGTCGAACGGTCCGACGCCGCTTCATGGGTGCCGGCTCGAGGAGCCGACCACCACAAGTGGAGATCGGCCCTTCGGATCATTGGAGGCTCCGCCGGCATGACCGGCGCGGTCGAACTCGCGGCACGGGCCGCCAGCCGTGTCGCCGGCTATGTCGAGACGGCCGTACCGGGCCGTGAGGGACTCGACCACCCGGTCGAGGCAGTCGGCCGGTGGCTCCCGGCAATGGAGTGGGGGAGCCTTGCTGCCGCCGATGTCGATCGGTTCGGCGCAGTCCTTGCCGGCCCGGGCCTGCGCGATCCGGGTGAGCTGGCGTCCCTGCTCACCTGCACTCGGCCGTTGCTCCTCGATGCGTCGGCACTCGTTCCCGAACTGGTCGGGGCGATCAGGGCTCGGTCCGGACCGACGATCATCACGCCGCACGACGGTGAGTTCGCCCGACTGGGTGGGAGCAGCACCGTCGACCGCATCGGTGCAACCCGTGATCTCGCTGCCGACCTCGGCGTGGTCGTGCTCCGCAAGGGGCCGACGTCCGTCATCGCAGCACCCGATGGAGCGGTTCGGATGGTGACGAACGGCGGCCCCGAACTGGCATCAGCCGGAACCGGCGACGTGTTGGCCGGCTTGGTCGCCGGTTTGACGGCCTGCGGTGTCGGTGCCTTCGATGCCGCTGCAGCCGGGGCATGGATACATGCTGCTGCCGTTGCGGGCCGGGTCGGTGTCGTTGCGTCTGATCTTGTTGCAGCAATTCCCGGTGTTCTCGAGCAGCTCCGTGGGTGAACGCACGGTCCTGCTCGTCGAGCCGTTTTTCACCGGATCGCATCAGGCATGGGCAGAGGGCTGGCGCCAGGCATCCCGCCACGACATCCATGTCCTCGCTGGCTCGGGCATGGGATGGCGTCGCAGCATGCGGACAGGATCGACGGTGTTGGCCGACCGTACGGCCGAGTGGGTGGCCACCCACGGCTCGCCGGATCTCGTCGTCGGAACCAACATGCTCGATCTTGCGTCGTTCCTGGGCCTGAGCCGTCGCCTGCTCGGTCCTGTAGCAGCGGTGCAGTTCATGCACGAGAACCAATTCAGTTACCCCCGTCAGGTCGGCGAGCCACTCGATTCGGGTCTTGCGTGGATGCAGTGGCGGAGTCTGGTGGTCGCCGACGAGATCTGGTGCAACAGCGAGTACCACCGTAGGTCGCTTCTCGACGGCCTGACCAGGCTCGACGACGGAGCGGAGACGGTGGTCGATGCTGACGCGATCGAGTCGAAGATGTGGGTCGGTCATCTCGGGATCGATGTCGACGCCTGCCGGCGTGCCGTCCCCGCCTCGGGACCGCGCCGTCCCTTGGTGGTGTCGAATCAACGCTGGCATCACGACAAGGATCTCGGCAGTGTGCTCCGGGCGATTCGGACCGCGCTCGAACAGGGCTTCGACTGCGAGGTGGCGCTGCTCGGCGATCCGATGGGTGGAGAGGCCGATGCGCTGGCGCCTCTCATCGACGAGTTGGGGGGCGCTGTCGTGGTTCGGGGTCACCTTCCGCGCCACGAGTACCTCGACGTTCTGCGACGAGCAGACGTGGTCGTCTCGGCGGCGCGCAACGAAAACTTCGGACTCGCGGTCGTGGAAGCGATCGCAGCAGGCGCGTGGCCGGTTGTCCCCGCTGCGCTCGCCTACCCCGAGGTGGTCCCGAGCGAGTTCCACGGCTCCTGTCTCTACGAGCCGGGTGGTCTTGGAGTTCGGCTTCGCGAGGTGCTCGGTCGAATTGCGGCGGGGGAGGCTTCGCCCGTCGGACTGGCCGAGTCGATGGCCCGGTTCGACTGGGCAGTGGTGGCGAGGGCACTCGACGAGCGGGTCGAGCGTCTGCTTCGACGGCGCGCGGCCGTCTAGCGTCGGACGTATGCAGATTGGCATCGACGGCGTGCTCGTCGGACACCGCACCGACGAGGAGGCAAAGACGGGCTGCACGGTGATACGCCTTCCCGAGGGGACTGTGGGAGCAGGTGAGATCAGGGGTGGGGCACCGGCCTCTCGTGAGTTCGCGCTTCTCGACCCGACACGAACCGTGCAACGTCTCGACGCAGTGGTGCTCTCGGGCGGCTCTGCCTACGGGCTCGCAGCCGGAGATGGCGTGATGCGGGCCTTGGAGGCCGACGGGGTTGGGTTCGAGCTCAGCGATGCGGTCGTTCCGATTGTCGTGGGCCTGTCGCTCTACGATCTTGCGGTCGGTGACCCCGATGTCCGGCCCGATGCCGCCTGGGGCCGCGACGCGCTCGTTGCTGCGTCCTCGGATCCGGGTACCGGGGCGGTTGGCGCCGGGACCGGCGCGACGGTCGGCAAGTGGCGTGGCCGTGACGCAGCCCGCCAAGGGGGGCTCGGCATCCATCGTGTCGAACAGGGTGCATTGGTCGTCACCGCAATCGTGGCCGTCAACGCGGTGGGCGATATCGATGACGGATCATTCCCTGCGCGAGTGCTCGATGACGAACGCGTCTGGCCCGACCCCGAGCACCAGGTGGTCGACGGCGACCCGAACACGGTCATCGGGGTCGTCGTGACCAACGCGGCGCTCGACAAGATCGGCTGCTTCGTCGTCGCCCAAGGTGCTCATGACGGCTTGGCCCGTGCCGTGTTCCCCCCTCACATGCGCACCGATGGCGATGGATTCGTTGCGGCGGCAACGGGCGCTGTCGAGGCGACGGTCGACGAGGTGAGGCTCGCAGCGGTCGTCGCAACGGAAACAGCCATCCGCAAGGCGGTGGGTATCCTTCCCGGGTAGCTGTCCGCCGACACGAGGCATCATGCTCGTCTGTGCAACTCATCACGTCGATCACACTCGCGACCTTGCGGCTGCGATCGCCGGTCTCGTGCAGGACGGCGATCTGATCGTGCTGGTCGGCGACCTCGGTGCTGGCAAGACTCACTTCACTCAGGGTTTCGCCCGAGCGCGCGCCGTCACCGAGCGGGTGACCAGTCCGACCTTCACCCTCGCCAATCGCTACGAGGGCGACATTGTCATCAACCACCTCGATGCCTATCGGGTCGAGCAGCTTGGTGAGGCCGAGGATCTTGCGCTCCCCGAGCTGTTGGAGGACGGCGTGACGCTGATCGAGTGGGGTGACAATCTCACGCCGATCCTCCCGCTGGATCGCCTCGAGGTCCGGATCATGCTGGGCCACGGCGACGACGATCGCCGTCTGGAGTTCATCGGTGTTGGACCGCGGTGGGCGAGGCGTTGGGCCGATCTCGAGGCAGCTGTCGCCGACTGGCGGGTGGCCTGATGTTGATTCTCGGAATCGAGTCTGCGACCGCACGAGTGGGGTGTGCGATCGGTGGTCACGAGGGAGTGCTCGCCTCGGCGCACTCGTCGCGTGGGCGGCGCCACGCCGAGGCGCTGGCCCCCCAGATCGAATTCATCGCCGAGCAGGCCGGGGTGTCGTTGCGCGAGCTCGGTGCCGTGGCCGTCGACGTGGGGCCGGGGCTCTACACAGGTCTTCGGGTCGGGGTGACGACGGCGCTCTCGATCGCAACGACGCTGCGCGTTCCGATGATCGGTGTCTCGTCACTCGATCTGTTGGCATTCCCGGTCGCGCTGACCGACCGCAAGATCGTGGCGGTGGTCGATGCCCGCCGAGCGGAGGTGTTCCACGCCTCGTACCGGCCGGTACCCGGTGGGGTGCAGCGGATCTCCGAACCAGCTGTTGCCCGTCCCGGCGACCTTGTCGCTGCGATCGAGGCCGATGGTGAGCCGGTGCTGGTCGTGGGGGACGGGGCCATCGCACACGGCGACGTCTTCGGTGGCGCGGACGGTGTCGAGATGGCTGATGACAGCTTTGCCCACCCGTCGGCAGGCTCGTTGGTGGCGCTTGCGCACGCCCGCGCCCTGCGTGAAGAGTTTGTTCGCCCTGACGAGATCGAGCCGCTGTATCTGCGCCGCCCCGACGCCGAGGCCAAGTGGGACGCAAAGGCCGGCTCGTGAACGGGTCCCGGATCGAATCGATGGCCCGACGCCACATCGATGCCGTGATGGCGATCGACGCCGTCAGTCACAGTCGCCAGTGGAGTGCAGCGATGTGGCGTCGGGAACTGGCAGCCGCCGACCGGCGTCACCTGGTCGTCGTTCATGATGGCGACGTGGTCGCACACGCCGGCACCCTGCAACAGCTCGACGAGTTGCACATCACCAATGTTGCGACGCACCCCGAACACCGAAGTCGCGGTCACGCCACCCGACTCCTTGTCGAACTCCTCCGGGCCGGTGCTGCTGGTGGGGCTGAGGCAGCAACGCTGGAGGTCCGTGCCGCCGACCGGGCAACGCACCGCGTCTACGGCCGTCTCGGCTTCAGCCCGGCTGGAATCCGCCCTGCGTACTACTCGGCGCCGACCGACGACGCGGTGATCATGTGGTTGCACGAGCTCTCGTCGTCAGCGGCGCAGGCTCGCATCGACGCAGTGGCCGCCACCGTCGAGAACAAGGAGGCCACCGCGTGACCGCTGATCTCATCCTCGGCATCGAGACGAGCTGTGACGAGACCGCTGCGGCGCTCGTCGCACGAGGCACCGATGTCATGTCGTCGGTTGTTTCGAGCCAAATCGAACTCCATCGTCGCTACGGCGGTGTCGTCCCCGAGGTTGCCAGCCGGGCCCATGTCGAACTCCTGATGCCCGTTGTTGCACAGGCGATCGTCGAGGCGGGGGTCGAGGATCGTGCGATCGAGGCGGTTGCGGCAACCCATGGGCCGGGCCTTGTGGGCGCGTTGCTCGTCGGGGTGTCGGCCGCCAAAGCGATGTCGCTGGTGTGGGATGTGCCATTCGTGGCCATGAACCATCTCGAGGCGCACCTCTATGCAGCCTTCCTCGAAGAGCCAGAGCTGGAGATGCCCCTCGTGATCCTGCTCGTCTCGGGCGGCCACACGATGCTCGTGGTGATGGAGGATCACCTTCGGTACCGAGTACTCGGCGGCACCGTCGACGACGCAGCGGGTGAGGCGTTCGACAAGGTGGCGCGTCATATGGACCTGGGGTATCCGGGGGGACCGGTCATCGATGAACTCGCAATGCAAGGAAACGCTTCGGCGATTGCCTTCCCTCGGGCCATGGCCAACGACGGTTGGGACTTCTCGTTCTCCGGCGTGAAGACCGCAGTGATCAACCATGTCCGCAAGCACCCCGATACCGATGTTCGCGATATCGCGGCCTCGTTCCAGGAAGCCGTGGTCGACGTCTTGGTCGACAAGGCCCGCCGCGCTGCTCGCGACGTGGGAGCCAAGGGGCTCTGTCTTGCCGGCGGTGTCGCAGCCAACTCCCGCCTCCGCGAGAAGACGCTCGACGTGTGTGTCGCCGACGGCTATCGGGCATTCCTGCCGAGTCGGTCGATGTGTACCGACAACGCCGCAATGGTTGCGGCGGCCGCCTGGTGGCGGCTGCAGGCCGACGGTCCGTCGCCCCTCGACATCGGGGCGAACCCCTCGCTCCGCCTCCCTGTCATCGGCTGACTCGACGCTCTCGACGTTCCCGGTGAGATTTCGCGTTGTCATCTCCGGCAGTGGGTTCTAGCCTTAGCACTCGCCGGTTACGAGTGCTAACCACCTCGGAATCGGTCAATTCTAGGTGAAAGTCAACCCGATCTCGGAGGATCGAATGAGCCTGCAGCCCCTCGAAGACCGCATTGTTGTGCGTTCAAGCGAAGCCGAATCCACCACCGCCAGCGGTCTCGTCATTCCCGACACCGCCCAAGAGAAGCCCCAGCAGGGTGAAGTCATTGCGGTCGGCCCTGGCCGTCGCAGCGACAACGGTGACCTCGTCCCCATGGACATCGCCGTCGGTGATGTCGTCGTCTACAGCAAGTACGGCGGCACCGAGATCAGCAACGACGGTGAAGACCTGCTGATTCTCAACGCTCGCGACGTGCTCGCCAAGATCGGCTGAGGAAGGAACCAATGGCCAAAATCCTGAAGTTCAACGAAGAGGCCCGCCGCGGCCTCGAGGCGGGTGTCAACAAACTCGCCGATGCCGTGAAGGTGACCCTCGGCCCGAAGGGTCGCAACGTGGTGCTCGACAAGAAGTTCGGTGCACCCACCATCACCAACGACGGTGTCTCGATCGCCCGCGAGGTCGAACTGGAAGACCACTTCGAGAACATGGGTGCCCAACTGGTCAAGGAAGTCGCAACCAAGACCAACGACATCGCAGGTGACGGCACCACCACCGCCACCGTGCTTGCGCAGGCGCTCGTGCGCGAGGGTCTGCGCAACGTCGCCGCCGGTGCCAACCCCATGGGCCTGAAGAAGGGCATGGAGAAGGCAGTCGTCGTTGCGGTCGAGAACCTTGCCAGCCAGGCTGTCCAGGTCGATGACAGCAAGGACAAGATTGCGCAGGTTGCGTCCATTTCGGCTGCTGATACTTCGATCGGCGAGGTCATTGCCAACGCCATCGACAAGGTCGGCAAGGATGGCGTGGTCACCGTCGAAGAGTCGAACACGTTCGGCATGGATCTCGACTTCGTCGAGGGCATGCAGTTCGACAAGGGCTACCTGTCGCCGTACTTCGTGACCGACGCCGAGCGGCAGGAAGCGGTGCTCGACGAGCCCTACATCCTGTTCAACCAGGGCAAGATCAGCAATGTGCAGGATCTCCTGCCGGTGCTCGAGAAGGTCATGCAGTCGGGGAAGCCGTTGCTGATCGTCGCCGAGGACATCGAGGGCGAAGCGCTTGCCACCCTCGTGGTGAACAAGATCCGCGGCACCTTCAACTCCGTCGCCGTCAAGGCGCCGGGTTTCGGTGAACGTCGCAAGGCCATGCTGCAAGACATGGCCATCCTCACCGGTGGCCAGGTCATCGCCGAGGAAGTCGGGCTCAAGCTCGACACGGCCGACATGAGCCTGCTCGGCTCGGCCCGCAAGGTCGTCGTCACCAAGGACGACACCACCATCGTCGAGGGTGCTGGTTCCAGCGCCGACGTCGAGGGCCGTGTCGGCCAGATCAAGGCCGAGATCGAGAACACCGACTCCGACTGGGATCGCGAGAAGCTCCAGGAGCGTCTCGCCAAACTGGCCGGTGGCGTTGCCGTCGTTCAGGTCGGCGCTGCGACCGAAGTGGAGCTCAAGGAAAAGAAGCACCGCATCGAAGACGCGCTGTCCGCAACTCGTGCAGCCATCGAGGAAGGCATCGTTGCAGGCGGTGGTACCGCGCTGCTGCGCAGCCGTGCGGCCGTCAACGAGATGGTCGGCTCGCTCGAGGGCGATGAGGCAACCGGTGCTCGCATCATCGCTGCCGCCCTCGAAGCTCCGGTGAAACTCATTGCTGCCAACGCTGGCCACGAAGGTGCGGTCATCGTGCAGACAGTCGAGGCTGCTTCCGGCCCCAACGGCTTCAATGCTGCCACGGGGGAGATGGTCGATCTGATCGATGCAGGTGTCATCGACCCGGTCAAGGTCACCCGTGCTGCGTTGCAGAACGCCGCCTCCATCGCCGGCCTGCTGCTCACCACCGAGGCGCTCGTCGCCGACAAGCCCGAGGAAGCCCCCGCCATGCCGATGGGTGGCGATCCGATGGGTGGCATGGGCGGCATGGGCATGATGTGACGCCTCTGGCGTCGGGTCGCCCCGCGAACTGACTCGAGCAACAGCCCCGGTCTCCGGCCCGGGGCTGTTGCCGTTTTCGAACCGTGTGGCAGGGGACCAGCCGATCGAGTCACCCGCCGGCTTGCAGATTCGACCCGACAGCGACCGTCCAACGGTTCGCGTCCGTGGCGGTGGCCGACTACGGTCGGCGACATGTCGATTCCTGACGGCTCGATCGGCCGTGTCGTGATCGCTGCGGACGATCTCGCTGCACGAGTGGCAGAGATCGGCGCACGGATCACCGAGGACTACCAGGGCCGTCAACCCCTGCTCGTCGGTGTGCTGAAAGGGGCGTTCGTGTTCATGAGTGATCTCGCTCGCGCCATCGACCTGCCTGTCGAGATCGACTTCATGGCGGTGTCGTCGTACGGATCGGGGACCTCGTCGAGCGGGGTGGTCCGCATCGTCAAGGATCTCGAAACCGACATCGAAGGTCGCGATGTCATCCTGGTCGAGGACATCGTCGACTCGGGCCTGACCCTCAGCTACCTGACCCGGGTCCTCGGCGATCGGAGTCCGGCAAGTCTCGAGATCTGCGCCCTGCTGGTGCGCGAAGGAGCAGAGGACGGTGGTGCCAAGTACTTCGGCTTTCCGATTCCGCCCGACTTCGTGGTCGGGTACGGACTCGACGTCGCAGAGCATTACCGCGAACTCGACGCGATCCACGTGTTCGAGCCCGCCTGACGGATCCGACCCACTAACCTCCACGCCATGTCCGAGCCGGTTCCCCCCAGGCCTCTCGTCCCGGGTGTCCACGCCCCTGAGGTCGATCAGGAGCGTATTGCTGCCGCAGTGCGCGAAATCCTGTTCGCCATCGGTGAAGATCCGGACCGAGACGGCCTGCTCGAAACACCATCACGGGTTGCTCGCATGTACGCCGAGATCTGCGCCGGGCTGCACGAGCTCCCGTCCGAACACCTCCTCACCCAGTTCGAGGCCGATCATGACGAGATGGTCATGGTGCGCGACATTCCGCTCTACTCGCTGTGCGAGCATCACCTGATTCCGTTTTTGGGCACAGCCCATGTGGCGTACATCCCCGGTGCTGATGGCTACGTCACCGGCTTGTCGAAGATCGCCCGTGTCGTCGATGGATATGCCAAGCGTCCGCAGGTGCAAGAACGACTGACGAGCCAGATTGCCGAGGCGATCGAGTCGACGCTCAAGCCTCGTGGCGTACTCGTGGTGATCGAGGCCGAGCACCTGTGCATGTCCATGCGCGGTGTGCGAAAGGCAGGAAGTTCGACGGTCACGTCTTCGGTCACCGGCATTTTCCGCAAGAACGTTGCGACCCGGGCCGAGGCGATGCGCTTCCTCGAGAGACGCTGAGCCGCATGCGGGTGATGGGTGTCCTCAATGTCACGCCCGACTCCTTCAGCGACGGCGGTCTCCACGACACCGTCGACGATGCGATCGCACACGGGCTCACCTTGCTCGACGAGGGTGCCGACATTCTCGACATCGGAGGGGAGTCGACCCGGCCGGGCGCAACGCCTGTCGACGAGGCGACCGAAATCAGGCGTGCCGTGCCGGTGATCGAGGGCCTCCTGGCCGAACGTCCGGGCACGGTGATTTCGATCGACACCAGCAAGGGAGCCGTGGCCGATGCCGCTGCAGCGGCCGGCGCCAGCATCCTCAACGACGTCACGGCGTCACTCGAACATGTCGCTGCTCGCAACGAGATGGGCTGGATCGCAATGCACAACGGCACTTCGGTTCAGGACAGTCGGCTTGATCCGAAGTCGGGTGATGTTGTGGGAACGATCGTCGACTTCCTGGCTGGCGCAGCTGCGCGCGGTCGTGCGGCCGGTGTGCGCGAACTCTGGATCGATCCGGGATTCGGTTTCGGGAGGACGTTCGAGCACAATCTCGATCTTCTGGCCAATCTCGATGCCTTCGTCGCAGTCGCGCCAACGGTTGTGGCGGTGAGTCGGAAACGAAGTCTTGGTGTCCTGCACGCTCGCAGCGACGGATTCGATGAGCCGACTCCGCTCGATGACCGCCTCGAAGCGGCGCTCGCGATCGCAACGTGGGGAGGGTTTTTGGGCGCGGACCTCGTCCGAGTGCACGATGTGCGGGCTACCGTCCACGCCGTGGGAGTGATCGCTCGATGAGAGGCAAGTGGGCACAGGGTATCCAGCCTCGGAACTTCACCTGGGTGCTGAAGGACCAGGTGGCGATCTGTGAACGGCCCGGCGGCTTCGGGTCGAACCATCGCAAGGTTCGGCGTCAGGAAGAGATCATCTGGATCCGTCAGAACGGCTTCGATTTCGTGCTGTCGCTGTGCGGCTCCAACGCCAACCTGCACAACTACGAGGAGATGGGCGTTCCGTTCCATCATGTGCCGTACAGTGGACCCGCGGCGGGTCAGTTGAGCCTCACCCGGGCGATGTCGTCGATTCGTGACCATGTGAACGCCGGCGACAAGATCGTGGTCCATCGCGATCAGCTCGGCGAACGGGTCCTGGGCCTTGTCGCCGCCTACCTGCTCTGGATGGAACTGGTCCCAACCGGTCCGCAGGCCATCAGCATCACCGAGCGACTGTTCGAGCGAGAGCTCGGTCAGATCGCCCGCGAAACCGTTGCACTCGTCGCAAGGTGTGACGCCTCGATCGATGTTCCTGTCGACGCGTTCGCCCACACACCGCCCGACGAGATCGACGACGGCGGTGGGGAGGATGTCGATGACTGAGATGATGGGCCTTCCCGTGATTCAGCTTCGAGGCCTTCGGCTCGCCTGCATCTGCGGCGCCCTCCCCGAAGAACAGGATCGGCGTCAGCCCTACGAGTTCGATGTCGACATCGTTGCCGACGTCGGTGCTGTCACCAGTGACAACCTCGACGACACGATCGATTACGGCGCCGTCCTCGCCCGGATCGAAGCCGTCACGGCCGGCGAATCGTTCCAACTGTTCGAGCGGATGGCGACAAGGGTCGCAGAAGCGATCCTCGAAGACCGGCGAATCGACGCCGTCACGATCGAGGTTCGCAAGCTCCGACCACCGGTCCCGCAGGACATTGCCTCGAGTGGGATCCGACTCACCGTCGAAGCATGATCGAGCGCCCTCGCCGGCGAGCACTCCTGGCCCTCGGGTCCAATCTCGGGGATCGGGCGACGTTCCTGCGTGATGCCGTTGCTGCGATTCCTGATGTTGTCGACGTGTCGTTCGCGTACGAGACCGATCCCATCGGCGGACCGGAGCAGCAGCCGTTTCTGAATCTCGTTGTGATGCTCGACACCGACCTGACGCCCTATGAGCTTCTCGAGGTGTGTCGCGCATGCGAGACAGCTGCCGCGCGGGTACGTGATGTCAGGTGGGGGCCGCGAACCCTCGACGTCGACGTGTTGTGGGTCGACGATGAGACGGTCGACGACCCACCGGAGTTGGTCGTCCCGCACGAGCGCATGTTCGAGCGGGCGTTCGTGCTGGTGCCGGTCGCCGATGTGGCCCCTGACGTACTGCCTGACGGATACGACGTGCGTGCGGCCGCCGAGACCCAGGGGGTCCGACGGCTCGGATCGCTCGGTGAGGTGGGATGACGACTACCGCTGTCGTCGGGGGCGACTGTGTGATGGTGCCCACGTGCCGACGCTGTGCCACGCTTGGGAGATGAGCGAGGCGTACATCATCGACGCGTGCCGGACCCCCCGCGGGATCGGCAAGCAAGGAAAGGGCTCCCTGGCCCATCTCCACCCGCAGCACCTCGGTGCCACGGTGCTGAGGGCACTTCAGGAGCGCAATGGATTCGACACGGCAGAAGTCGACGATGTCGTCTGGGGGACCAGCTCCCAGGTCGTCGAACAGTCGGGTGACATCGGCCGCATGTCGGCTCTTGCGGCCGGGTACGACATCAAGGCCAGCGGCGTGACGCTCGATCGGTTCTGTGGTTCGGGCATCACGTCGGCCAACATCGCGGCTGCGTCGGTCAAGTCGGGGCTGGAAGATCTGGTGATCTCCGGCGGCACCGAGATGATGTCGCTTCCGAAGAAGGGTCTTCTTCCCATGGGTGGTGGCAACCCGGCACTCGACGAGCTTCATCCGCAAGCCCATCAGGGGGTGTGTGCCGACGCAATCGCAACGATGGAAGGTATCTCTCGCGAAGCGCTCGACTCGCTTGCCGTGCTCACGCAGAATCGCGCCGAGACCGCGATCAACGAGGGCCGCTTCGACAGGAGCCTGATTCCGGTGCTCAATCCCGATGGGTCGGTTGCGCTCGACCGAGAGGAGTTCCCCCGGCCCGGGACCACGCTCGAAGGGCTGGCGAAGCTGCAGCCGTCGTTCGAGGCTGTGGCCGACTACCGCCACAGCGAGGATGCCAAGACCTTCCGCGAGCAGATCAATCGACGGTACCCGGACGTCGAAATCAAGCACTTCCACCATGCCGGGAACAGTTCCGGAGTCGTCGACGGCTCGGCTGCGATCCTGTGGGCAAGCGAGGACTGTGTCCGGGCCCACGGTCTCACGCCACGGGCCCGGATCGTGGCCATGGCCAACATGGGCGATGATCCGACGCTCATGCTCAACGCTCCGGTTCCGGCTGCCCGAAAGGTCCTCGAGAAGGCCGGCATGACGCTGGACGACATCGATGTGATCGAAATCAACGAAGCTTTTGCCGTCGTGTCGGAGAAGTTCCAGCGCGATCTCGATGTCGACCGCGAGAAGGTCAACATCAACGGTGGCGCGATGGCGCTCGGTCATCCGATCGGTGCGACCGGTGCGGTGCTCATCAACACCGCCCTCGACGAACTCGAGCGTCAAGACAAACAACTCGGTCTGATCACTATGTGTGCTGCCGGCGGCATGGCTCCGGCCATCATCATCGAGCGGGTCTGACATGGGGATCGAAGGCGACTACGAACCGAGCACCTGGGGCTGGGTCAGCGACCAGGTCGCGAAGTACGAGGCATCGGGGGGTACCGAGGCGAACACGCTGATGGACACCGGGATCCCGATCATCGTCACCACGATGATGGGGCACAAGACGGGGAAGGTGCGCAAGGTGCCACTGATGCGTGTCGAGCACGACGGCGAGTACGCGCTGATCGCGTCAAAGGGCGGTGCGCCCTCCCACCCAGGTTGGTACTTCAACCTGCTCGAGGCCGATGAAATCGAACTGCAGGATGGTCCGGTGCCGGGTGTGTACACCATTCGCGAGGTCGACGGCGACGAGCGGGCCGAGTGGTACGCCCGAGGTGAAGCCGTCTACCCGCCCTATACCGACTACGCGGTCAGTGCCACCGAGGCGGGGCGAACGATCCCGGTCTTCATCGCATCCCCGAAACACTGATCCGACGCTGCAGGCGTACCCTCGGACCGAGCAGCGCGTTCTGCCCGGTAGGTTTTCCCCGTGCTCCTCACGATCGATGTCGGCAACACGCAGACGGTGTTGGGCCTCTACGACCCGAGTGCCGACAACGGTGAGGGGGCAGGCGTCGGGCTCGTCGACCACTGGCGTCTCTCGACCGTCCATGAACGGACGGGCGACGAGTACTCGGTGCTGGTCAGGTCGTTGCTCGAAACTGCAGGCGTCGACTTCGATGTCGACCTGACGGGTGCGGCCATCTGCTCTGGCGTCCCGCGTGTCCTTGCGAGCCTTCGGCAGATGGTGATGCGCTACCTGACGTTCGAGCCGATCGTGATCGAGCCTGGCATCAAGACCGGAATGCAGATCCTCTACGACAACCCGAAAGAGGTCGGTGCCGATCGCATTGCGAATGCGGTGGGTGCCTATGACCTCTACGGCGGACCAACGGTCGTGGTCGACTTCGGTACTGGCAACAACTTTGACGTCATCAGTGAGAACGGCGAGTTCCTCGGCGGTGCGATTGCCCCGGGTATCGAGATCAGCCTGGATGCCCTGTTCGGACGGGCCGCCGCACTTCGAGCTGTCGAACTGGTCGAACCGCGCAGCGTGATCGGCAAGTCAACGGTCGAGTCGATCCAGAGCGGCACGGTGTACGGCTTTGCCGCCATGATCGACGGCATGGTGGATCGTTTCGCAGCCGCCCTCGGCGAGATCAACGTGGTGGCGACCGGTGGTTTGGCCCATCTCATCTCACCGGTGTCTTCCACCATCGAGCACGTCGAGCCGTTCCTCACCCTCCACGGTCTGCGGATCGTCCACGACCGGAACCTCTGATGAGCGACTCCCCCTACCGCTTCGATGTGACACATCGTGTGTCCGAGATCGTCGATGCGCATACCGATCTCCAACCCGGTGCCGAGACCGACGCGGTGGTGACGGTTGCCGGTCGCCTGATGTTGCGACGTGATCAGGGAAAGCTTGCCTTCGGCTCGCTCCAAGATTCGAGTGGTCGCATCCAGCTCTTCGCCATGGCGAAGTCGACTCCCGACTTCGACGGGTTCACATCCCTGTCGATCGGCGATTGGATTGCAGTCACCGGCATCGTGATGATGACTCGCCGGGGTGAGCTCAGTGTTCGGGTCGACGAATGGACAGTGCTGGCGCCTGCCGGACGTCCGTTTCCCGACAAATGGCACGGCATCGCCGATCCCGACACCCGCTACCGGCAGCGGTACGTCGATCTCTGGGTCACCGAAGAAGCCCGACAGACCTTTGTCCGTCGCAGCCAGATCGTGGCCTCGATGCGTCGAATCCTGCATGCCCAGGACTTTGTCGAAGTCGAGACACCGATGCTGCACCCGATTCCCGGTGGCGCACTCGCTCGACCGTTCGTCACGCATCACAACGCACTCGACGAAGATCTCTATCTGCGCATCGCCCCCGAGCTTTACCTGAAGCGGCTCGTCGTCGGCGGTATGGAGAAAGTCTTCGAGGTTGGGCGGGTGTTTCGCAACGAAGGAATGTCGACGCGCCACAATCCCGAATTCACCATGCTGGAGCTCTACTGGGCGTACGCCGACCATGCCGACATGATGCGCCTGACCGAGGAACTCGTCGCCGGCATTGCGGCTGACGTCCTCGGAACGACAACGATCGAGTACGACGGCCGCGACGTCGACCTCTCGACACCATGGCGTCGCGCCACGATGGAGGAGTTGATTGCCGAGCACGCCGGAGTCGACGTCCATCTCGACACGCCAATCGACGAATTGCGCACCATCTGTGAGCGCTTCGGGGTCGAGATCAAGGATCACTACGGCCCCGGCAAACTCATCCTCGAGTTGTACGAAAAGACCTGCGAAGCCGAACTCTGGGGTCCGGTGTTCGTCACCGATTACCCGGTCGAAGTCTCGCCATTGTCGCGCGAGCACCGTGAGCGCCCGGGGTACACCGAGCGCTTCGAGGCGATCGTCGCAGGTCGCGAGCTGTGCAACGGGTTCTCGGAACTGACTGATCCGCTCGTCCAACGGCAACGTTTCGAAGCGCAGGAAGTCGAGCGCGATGCGGGTGACGACGAGGCGATGGTTGTCGACGAGGACTATCTGCGAGCACTGGAGTACGGCTTGCCCGGTACCGCCGGGCTCGGCGTCGGTGTCGACCGTCTGGTCATGCTGCTCACCGGAACAACCACCATCCGAGACGTTGTCTTGTTCCCGACGCTCAAGCCGGAACAGGGTCGTATCGCCGCCGGAGGCGAACCGGTCGACGAAGAGGGGTAGCGGCCAGCGTTCGCTGATCGGCGTCGGGCGAACTCGGCCCTTGACCCGCTAGGGGACCAAGTCGTCGTAGAGCGCGAGCAGTTCGGCCGCAACGAGATCCCACTCGAAGTCCGATCGACGTTCGATCACGCCAGCCTTGCTGGCATCGAGCTGATCAACTGTCAGGTCCTCCAGGCAGGTCTGGAGGTCGGCAACGCCGGAGCCGTAGCAGATCTCAGAACCGGCGAAGACCTCCCGGGCATAGCCCCAGTCGCTGCAGATCACACCGGTGCCGGCACCGAGGATGTCGGCGGCCGTGCCGGTGGTGAGCATCTGGCCTTCGGGGTCGAACGGCAAGATGACCGCATCGACAGCCTTGAGTTTGCAGGCGTAGGCCTGTTCTTGGAGTTCGAGATAGTCGTAGTGAATGCGGGAATCGTCGGGGAGTGTCTCCCCGCCGTTGAGTCTGATGACGAGCTCGATGTCTGGTCGGTCGGTTGCGGTGAATGCGTCGAGGACGTCCTGTACACGCTTGTCGATTCGTGGCGCACCGATGACAGCGAGCCGGATCGGCACGGGCTGCCAGCGGAACATCCGTTCGGCCCTGGCCCGATCGACGTGGCCGATCGAGTCGAAGCGGTGGTCCCAGTAGCCATGGCGAAGGACCTCGTGGCGACAGTCGTTGCGATATCGGTGCGTCTGGAGGGCGAGATCGCGGCCCCACACACTGTGATGGATGACCACGTCAGCGGCCTGGGCCCACTGGCGGTAGATGTCGAGCATGGCATCGGATCGCGAGTGGTGGGGTACGAGGTTGTGCTGCGTCCACACGATCGGTCGACCGGAGTCCTTCACCGTCTGGATCGCTCGGGCCGCACCAGTTGCGTCCTCCCATGTGTAGTACTCCGGCCAGCCGATGTGGAACACGTCGAGGTCGAGAAGTGCGTCGGCGAGGTGGTCGTCGGCTGGCGGCAGTTCGGTGGCCCGGAGCCGGTCGTGGAGCGAGCGGAAAAGGTACGTGCCGTAGATGTGACCGAGGGGCTGGAAGCCGATTCGAAGCTCGGGGGTCACCGACCACGTGACGTCGGCACGACCAGCGTCGAGCGGGATCTCGACCTGGTGCAAGGTCGGGAGTTCGTTCCAGTAGCTCCGCCACTCGGCGATGCCTCGAGTGTCGACGGTGCGTACCGTGGCGTCGCCATCGACCTCGACGCGGAGGCGCCGGTTGTCGAGCTGGGGGATGTCCACGGTGACCTGATCGACGTCGGGGTGATCGACATGGAGCTGTTCGTGCACCGAGAGCGTGCGGCCGTCGACCGAGAACGTGACCCGTCGTTCGCCACCGATGGTGCGGGCGTCGTGGCGGGCTTCGTCGCTGTGGCCCCAGCGTGAAGTGGTGACCGTGAGGGAATCAGGGGCCTTCTCGATGGCGTCGGGACAGCCGGCGGGTGCCATCCAGCGCGAAGGCGATTCGGGGAGCGACGGGTCACCCGGGTCGGGAAACCACGGGGCGAGCGCAAGGTGGGTTTGGGTCGGCGGCTCGAGCACACCCGGGCTGCGGGGCGAGGTGATGTACTCGGTCCACAGGCCGCGCATGACCGGCACGACGAAGGACAACGAACGGCTCCGATAGCCCCAGATCGCAGCTTCGCTTGTGGGGTCGGGCTTCACCAGGGTGTCGGTGGCCGGCCAGGTCATCGCCGGTGATGCTGCTCGTGTTGGAGGGGCCTCGAGGAGATGCTTCGAAGCTGCCGCCACCTTGTCGACGAGATCGAATCCCATCTGGAGTCGACGAGCCGGGCCGCGATAGCTCATCGTCATACGGTTCTGGTGCGCTGCGTTCAGGCCGTCGGGGAGGAGCGCGCCGAGGCGGAGTGCGGCGATCCGGGCGCGATCGATCCACGGTGTCGGCTCCCCGAGCAGACCGTGGCGAGCGCCGTAGCCGGCGATCTCGATCGTCATCGCCAAGGCGAGCAGGCCGGAGCTTCGACCCCACACAATCGTGCCGTCAGGTTGAACGAGATGGTCGAGGTCGGCAATCACCGCCCGGAAACCGGTGCTCCAGACCTCGCCGATCTCGTCTTGAATCGGCTCGGCGAAGATGTACATGTCGGGTGTGTACATGTCGAAGTGCATGAGGGGATCGAACATGTCGTTGACCCAACCGCTGCCGGTCCTGCTCATGAGCGCAGCTGTGCGATCGATGAACTCGTCGAGCGCGGCCGGGCGTGTCCCGGTGAGCTTTTCCTCTTCGCTGAGGATGCGTGTCGCCACCATCACCCAGTTGGGTGGCGGTGGGCGGTCGTTCTCGAGGATTTTGCGAATCAGCTCATCATCGCGGAGTGCATCGATCACGCGCTCGGGATCATCCATGACATCGAGGCCGCCGAGTCGACGAACGCTCTCGCCGTAGTTGAACGAGCTGAAGCCGCTGATGTCGGTGGAGGTCGCATTGGCGATCTCGAGGCTTCGCTCGCGCAGGTTGGTCGACCCGATTTGCTCAACTCCGAGTTGCATCAGGATTGTCAGCGTTTTGAGCAGATGGGCGTACGGGTCGTCGTTGACGGCGTGGCCGCCGAACGTACGCGGCAAGACGAGGTGCGGAAAGTGCTGCTCGGTCTCGGTGACCTTGTCGATCACCCACTGGCGCAGATGGTTGCCGAGGGCGTTGGCGTCCATCAGGTGCTCCGGTCGAAGCGATCCACGTCGAACAGAAAGTCGGGTGTACCACCGGCTGCGAATGCAGCGATCTGGTCGACGCAACGTTGCTGGAGACGGGTGAGGCCTTGCCGGGGCGGCCATGCGTCGCCGCCCTCGTCGGTGAGGGCGTGAAAAGTGAAGTAGGCGTTCTCAGACTGGCGGAGTGGTTCGGTGGCGTCGAGGTGGTCGGGGTCCAGGACATCGAGCCCGGCTCGAAGTCGGCCGCGTGCGACCTCGGCGAAGAGCGCCGCCTGGTCGATGATCGCCCCGCGAGCCGTGTTGACAACGATGCCGGCGTCGGGGAGGCGGGCGAGTTGGGCTGCGCCGACCGATCCCTGCGTCTCGGCGGTGAGCCCGGCGTGAATCACGAGCGCTTCGGCCCACTCGCACAGGTCGTCGAGGCTGTCGGCGCGTTCGACGTTGTCGGGCAGCGTGGCAACGTACGGGTCGAAGGCTCGAATGCGGGCGCCGAACGGGCGCAACATCTCGACGAAGTGGCGCCCGATCGCGCCAAGGCCGTAGACACCCACGGCGAGTCCGTGCAGCGTCCCCGCTCGGGTCACGTCGTAGCCCCACTCGCCGGCCTCCTGCGCCCGCCGGATGCGGGCCATGTCGTGCACACAGGTGAGGAGAAGTGTCATCGCCGACTCTGCGATGCCCGGTGCGGGCAGGTCGCCCCAGTTCGTCACCGGTATCCCAGCCTCGATCAACTCACGCGGGACGCAGTGGCGGATCGTCCCCGAGTAGCTGCAGACGTAGCGCAGTGCTCCCGGATCGTTTGCAAGGTCGACGGGAAGGAGGCGCGCGTCCCAGCCGGCGATCGCCACGCGGTGCGAGCGGATCAACTCCGCCGCCGCCTCGTCACTGAGTTCGTTGCCATGCTCGTGGAGTGTCAACGGCCCGATCGCCTGGAGTGCATCGATGAACGCTGGGGTCCAGACCTTGTCGAAGCGAGGCCCGCGAGCGAGGTGCACGATGCCGGTTGTCATGGCGCTCCCTTCACGGCGGCGGCCTCACGGACAGTACCGTGAGGGTGGTGATCGATCCGATTTCGCTCCTGCGACCCCAACGGCGAATCACCGGTATGTCGGCGATCCTGCTGACCCATCACGATCCGGTCACAGTCGACTGGGACTCCTTCGAAGCTCATGTGATCCGCACGCATGCTGCCGGTCTCGTGCCAGCGGTCAACATGGACACGGGGTTTGTGCAGATCCTCGACGACGCCACTCGCCTCGAGGTGCTCAACCGGACGACTGCGCTCATTGGGGGTGACTTCATCGCCGGCGCCTTTGTCGCCGACGTCGAGGGCGCCAGCTTTGAGCTCGATGGTTATCTCCGGGCGATCGATGAGGTTGCGTCGCGCGGCGGCACACCCGTCGTGTTCCCGTCGAATGGCCTCACCAGCCATGGCGATGCCGCCTGGCTCGATGCCCACGGTCAGATCGCGGAAAACGTCGACCGATTCATCGGGTTCGAGCTTGGCCCGATGTTCGTGCCCTACGGCCGCATCGTCTCCCTCGACACCTATCGAGGCTTGCTCGGCATTCCGCAGTGTGTCGGTGCCAAGCATTCGTCGCTTGACCGAACACTCGAGTGGGCGCGGCTCGCTCTGCGCAACGAGATTCGCCCGGACTTCATGGTGCTCACCGGCAACGACCTTGCGATCGACATGGTGATGTACGGCTCCGACTATCTACTCGGCTTGTCGACATTCGCTCCCGATGCGTTCGCTGCACGCGATGCCATGTGGGTCGATGGACATCCCGGCTTCTTCGTCCTGAACGATCTGCTGCAGTACCTCGGCTCTTTCACCTTCCGGGCACCGGTGCCGGGCTATCGGCACAACGCCGCAATGTTTTTGAAGCTGCGCGGCTGGGTAGACGCGGACGCAGTGCCGGCGGGGGTGCCGGTGCGCCCGGACACTGACCGCGACGTGCTGCGAGACATCGTCGAGCGGCTGGAAGCGATGCTGTGATGGCCCGCTACACGCAGGTGAAGCGACTGGTCGATCTCGACTCGTTCCGCACGTACGTCGGGGGGCTCGGTATCGAGATTCCTGCTGTGGATTCGGTTGCAGCCGATGGCGCTCACGCGCAACCACTGACGGTGATCGACGGGGCGCTCGGTGAGGTGGTGATCCCCAACCGTTGGACCGTGCTTCCGATGGAGGGTTGGGATGGCGAGCCTGACGGCTCGCCGTCCAACCTCGTCCGGCGGAGGTGGGACCGCTTCGCGTCGTCGGGGGCGGGCCTCGTGTGGGGCGAGGCAACTGCCGTCCGGGCCGATGGCAGGGCCAACCCGAATCAACTCGTGCTCGATGAAACAACCGTCGATTCGATGGCTGCCCTCCGATCACGGCTTGCGTCGGATCAGGTGGCTGTGATGCAGCTCACCCATTCGGGTCGCTACAGCCGCCCGTCGGAGGCGGGCCCTGCTCCTCGCACCGTCTACGAGCATCGACTCCTCGATGCTCGCGTCGGCTCCGGTGCCGATGAGGTGTTCTCCGATACGGAGCTCGATGAGCTCGCCGACCAGTTCGTCGAACGGGCTCACCTTGTCCACCAGGCTGGGTTTGAGTTCGTCGACATCAAGGCCTGCCACGGCTACCTCGGACACGAACTCCTGTCTGCAGTCGACCGTCCTGGCCGCTACGGCGGAGATATCGGTGGGCGTTCTCATTTCATACGGTCGGTTGTCGAGCGCATCCGTTCTGAGATCCCGGGCCTCGGCGTCGCTGTTCGGCTTTCGATTTTCGACCTGGTACCTCACGTGCCCGGCGATGGGGGAGTGGGCGTGCCGGAAACGGACGATCCGCCGTTCGCGTTCGGCGGCGATGGCACTGGCCTCGGCTACGACCTCACCGAACCCCACGAGCTGCTTCACCTTCTGGCCGGTCTCGGAGTTGGCCTCGTGTCGGTGACTGCGTCCAGTCCGTACTACGCCCCCCACGGTCAGCGTCCGGCGTACTTCCCTCCGTCCGATGGGTATCAGCCGCCTGAGGATCCCCTTGTCGGCGTTGCCCGTCTTCAGGCCGCCACTCGCGAGCTGAGCGCCGAACATCCGTCGATCCGCTTCGTCAGTGGTGGCATGTCCTACCTCCAGGGCTGGCTGCCACACGTCGGCGAGGCGATGGTGGCGCACGGCTGGTTCGACTCCATCGGTCTCGGTCGCATGGCCCTCTCCTACCCGAACCTGCCGGCCGATGTTTGTGCCGGACGCGAGTTGGAGAGACGCCGTATCTGCCGAACGTTCTCAGACTGCACGACGGCTCCGCGAGGGGGCCTCGTTTCGGGTTGCTACCCCCTCGACGACTTCTACAAGGAGCGTGAAGAGCGTGTGCAGCTCGCTGCGTTCAAAAAGGGACTCCGTGCTCGTTTGCGGTAACCGGGCTCAGTCGGTGAGCCACCTGAGCAGCGTGGCAGCATCGCGAGAGAACTGCGCAGGGTCATCGTTTGCGACGAATTCCATGAACGCGTAGCGGGGCTCGGACCAGTTGCTCGGTGTTGCATCGACGGCCGAAAGGGCTGCAGGCCAAAGCTCGGCGCCTTCGCCGAGAGCAAAGCGCTCCCCCGAAGAATCCCACGAATAGACGTGGAGGTGTGAGAGCGCCCCGCTGATCTCGGCCAGGTCGGCGAGGCGGCTGGCAACATCGTCACCACTGTCCGTCCACCAGTTCGGTTGCCAGTAGGTGAACAGATTCGTGGCGCTGACCTCGTCGAGCAGGCGCAGCGTCGAGGTGGCCGAATCGGTGAGTGTCTTGGTGTGATACTCGAGACCGACCGTCATGCCGTGGTCGGCAGCGACGGCGGCTGCGATCGTGATACCGGCAGTGATCGCCGCTCGTTCGTCGTCATCGATCAGCGAAGGTGCTCCAAGCATCGGCCAGACCCGAAGGTTGGTTGTGCCGAGAGCTGCTGCGGTGGCACACGCGCTCTCGACCTCGGCAGCGTCGGTGATCGGCGAGCGGGCGCCGAGGTAGGTCCCGTACGACGCGCAGGCCACTCCGGCGGCGACTGAGCGATCGGCGACAGCGTGCGCCGTGTCGAGATCCCCCGGCTTGACGTGCACGTCGGCGCCCCACTCGATGCCGGCGATACCTGCCTTGGTTGCGAGGTCGAGGATTGCATCGGGGGTCAGGTCGCGGAAGGTGACCGAGCAGAGTCCGGGTCGGATGGCGCTCACGCCTCGATGGTACAGACGGCGATCGGGTCCTCTCTCGGAGATGGTGTTGCCGCGAGGATGATCGAGGGGGGTGGCCGATACGCGCGTTGCGCCGTGATCGTCTGCGCGCCAAGGCCCCCGGTGCTGCGTTGTTGGTTCTTTCGGCCAACTGCTGACAGGCTGGCGGCGATGTTCGAGCCGCTCCATACCGGCGTCGACCGTGAGGTTGGCGAGCACCGCCACATCGTCGTGACCCGGTCTCGGATCATCGTTCGCGCCGACGGCGACATCGAATCGCAGTCGCTGCGCCGACACGAGGCCGCCGCCGTACTGGGCCGCGACCCCGGTGACCTCCTGCTCGGCCGACTCGACGACACCCACTACTGGGCCTCGCACCTCGACGACGACGCCGAGCTCGAACTTCCCGACGATCACCATCTCTCCGACCTGAGATCGCTGCATGGCCGACTCTCCGACGACGAGTGGAACATCGCCGGGCGGGCGACCCAGCTCGTCGACTGGGTGCGTGATCATCGGTACTGCGGCCGGTGCGGGCTCGAAACCGAGCCTGCCTCGAACATGCGGGCGATGCGGTGCCCGGCGTGCGGACTCACATCGTTCCCGCGCCTGTCACCTGCAGTGATCGTTCTGATCGAACGGGACGACGGCCGGTGCCTGCTCGGTCGAAACGGCTTGTGGGACATTCCGATGTACAGCACCCTGGCCGGCTTCGTGGAGCCGGGTGAGACACTGGAGGACACAGTCCATCGCGAGGTCTTCGAAGAGGTCGGCGTTCGCGTCAAGAACATCCGGTACTTCGGCTCACAGCCGTGGCCGTTTCCCAATTCGTTGATGCTTGGTTTCATCGCCGCATACGAGGACGGCGAGATCACCGTCGACGGGGAGGAGGTTGTCGACGCCCAATGGTTCGCGCCGCACGAACTGCCGATGACGCCGCCGACGATGTCGATCGCAGGACAGCTGATCGCCGACTGGTTGGAACGGGCCGGCTGACTCAGCGCCCGTACACCGACGACAGTCGTTCGGCGCGGTAGACGACCCAGCCCGGACCACCCTGCACCTCGAGGCCCCAGACGATCTCACCTCCCGATCCGCCCGCCGGGACGACCTCGACGATGCGGGCCGACAACTCGGGGAACGGTTCGGCACCGTTGAGTCCACCATCCACGATGAGCACGTTGCCGTTGGCGAGACGGTCGACATCACCGACGAAGCCGGCGAACAACGGGGTGCCATCTTTCACGGCCCGGTATTCCCACACCTGTGAGATCGTCTTCGCATCGGTGTCGACCACGTACTCGACGGCCCGTGAGAAGACGTTCGGTGAACCGTCCGCGTCGAGGCGTCGATTGCCGTTGTCGTAGACGAGCAACGACGACCCGGGCCCGAACTCGGGAGCATGTTGGTAGCGGTGCCAGTCACCGTCGAGGAGCTCGAGATCGCCGAGGGGTCCGGAGTGCCAGAGCAGTTCACCGGCCGGACCGTTTGCGTCGTCCTTCCAGCGCAGCGCAATCACTGCGTCGAGGTGCCGGATCGAGACAAGGAGGGCGTTGGTCTCCGTGTCGGCCTCGATGGCGTTGGCGTGCGTCCAGTCGCGCACCAACGGGTCGATCGGTGCATAGAGCCAATTCGGGAACACCCATGGCAGGGGCAGGCCGCACAGATTGAACGCAACAGGATCGGTGCGTGGATCGAAGTAGTCGAACAGCGAGAACTCGTTCAGCTTCTCGCCCGAGACTGGATCGAACAGCACCACGATGTCGGCGATCAGGTGGTAGCTCCCGTCGAATCCGGTCGGGTCCTCGCCGCACACCGGCGTGTCGAACCCGTCGAGAATCCGTACCTCGGTCGAGAGGGTGGCGTGTGAGCCGTCGGGGAGCAGTGAGTGCTCGTGGTGCATCGAATCGGTGTCGACGATGATGGGATCGTTGCCCGGCACTCGCCGGCCGTACTCGTCGATGAGGTATCGGCTGGTGATGATCGAGCCGGCCCACTCGTCGAGGATCTCGCCTCGCAGGTTGATCCGACGGGCGAGCGTGTCGTTGTATTCGACGAGGATCGTGCCGTCGTCGAGCATTTCTGCATCGCCCATGTTGTGGTCGGTGTGGTGGAACCACACGACCTCGCCCCAGCGGTCGACCATCACGAGCCAGCCGGTGCGTGGCGGTTGCCCTCCCCGGTCGACCTCGATCCCGAACCCTTCGCGGATGTCGAGAAGGTTGAACAGGGTGACACCGTCTTGGATCGCGGTGGGCACAGCCATGTCTGCGACCATCGCTGGCAAGCCGTCGGGCAGGCTTCCCGTCGTCAGCGTGACCGGTTGGGTTCGGCCGACGAGGCATTGGCCATCGAGCATCTGTACCTCGATGGTGTATGTCGTGTCGGCCCGCAAGCCGGCGAGGAGTGCCTCGATGACATCACCGTCGCGAACGACCGGCGGAGGTGCGGGCTGGTGACCACCGGACTCCGACAACACAACGATCGCCTCGTACCGGGCTGGGATCTCCCCCTGCAGTTCGGCAAGAAGTGGATGGTCGGTTGGCGTGACGGTGACGGCAGGGAACTCTTCGAGCGCAGGTTCGGTCGCGCAGCTCTGCTGAGCCGGTGGCGCGGTACTCGATGTTGTTGGTGCCGTGGTGGTTGGGGCGGTGGTGGACGACGACATCGCCGGCGCAGTCGTGTCGTCGTTGGTGTCGTCGGCACATGCCACAGCGATCGATGCGACGACGGCGACGATGACGACGAGGCGATTCATCGGGTCGGCTCGCGGTGGACGCAGCCGTCGTTCCGACGTTGCGCCTTGTCGGGGAAAGCGTCAGCTGTGAGGGGCATGGGCCCGGGCAATGAGATCGTCGCTTGCCGCGCGCAGGGCTGCCGCCCCGGGTGTGTCGGGAAGATCCGACAGTGCCCCGGCCGCCTTGTCGGCGAAGCTCTGCGCAACGTCGAGGGCGATCGTGACTCCGCTGGTCTGGCGGATGAGGTCGCGGGCTCGGTCACGTTCGTCGTGCGTGATCTGGGCGGTGAGCAGCGAGCGGAGTTCGGAACCGACGACGGGATCGTCGAGTGCATGAAGCACTGGGAGCGTGTAGATGCCCTCGAGGAGATCGTTGCCGGTGGGCTTGCCGGCTGCCTCGTCGGAGGCGACGACATCGAGGATGTCGTCGATGATCTGGAAGGCCATGCCGTACGCAAGCCCGAACTCGGTGAGTGATTCGACGACCGGTCGGGGCAACCCACCGACGATCGAGCCGATTCGGCATGCGGTACCGAGGAGTGAAGCGGTCTTGCCGGTGATCGAGCGCTCGTAGGCCTCGATCGACCGATCGGTGTCGAATTGCGCCTGAAGTTCTTGGATCTGACCGTCACAGAGCTGCGTGATGGTGGTGGCGAGGAGGCTGGCAACCTCCGTGCCGAGCGCGGCGGCCAATTCCGAGGCTCGCCCGAGCAGGTAGTCACCGGCGAGGATTGCCCGGTGGTTGCCCCACTGTGCGTTGACGCTGGCCACGCCGCGTCGGGTGGTGGCGTCATCCATGACGTCGTCGTGGTAGAGCGATCCGATGTGCACGAGCTCGACCGCACAACCGCCACGGATGACTTCGAGGGTGGCCGGCGCACCGGCGGGATCGAGGGCGGCAGCGGCGGCCATGGCGAATCCGGGACGCACACGCTTCCCGCCCGCCTGAATCAGGTGGCTTGCGATATCGGTGAGGAAGTCACCGTCGGCGGCAACAACGCGCAGAAGCTCCTGCTCGGTCCGAGCAAGATCCTCCATCATGGGAGGCAGGATCGCCAGCGGATGTTCCATCTGATGGAAAGGGTACGCCCATCGTCGACCGATCGCCCATCCTCGCCGCTGTGCCTGATGCCACGCATCCGCTCGGCCGGTCGCCAACGTTGTTACCGGTCGGAGTGGACCTTCCTGGACCGCCGGTGTCGGCAAACAGTGCGCATCCGCCTGCGGGTGCCGCTCGACAACGGCAGTCTGTGACACGCCGGTACACTCAGCGAATAGGTCGTTCCGGCCTGTGATCGAGAACCCAACCCCAGGGAGGACAACCCGATGTTCGAGCGGTTCACCGACAGGGCTCGACGAGTAGTGGTACTGGCGCAGGAAGAGGCGCGCCTGCTCAACCACAACTACATCGGTACGGAACACATCTTGCTGGGCCTCATCCACGAGGGTGAGGGCGTTGCCGCCAAGGCGCTCGAGTCGTTGGGGATCAGCCTGGAGGCGGTGCGGAGCCAGGTGGAGGAGATCATCGGCCAAGGTGGCTCCTCTCCGAGCGGCCATATCCCCTTCACGCCGCGGGCCAAGAAGGTCCTCGAGTTGAGCCTTCGCGAGGCGTTGCAGTTGGGCCACAACTACATCGGCACCGAGCACATCTTGCTCGGTCTCATCCGCGAGGGTGAGGGCGTCGCAGCCCAGGTGTTGGTCAAACTGGGCGCCGACCTCAGCCGGGTGCGGCAACAGGTCATCCAACTGCTGTCCGGCTACTCCGGCTCGGGTTCGGGCGGTGATGCGGGCGCAGGGTCTGGTTCCGGCGACAAAGCCGGTGCCACGGCCGGAGGGTCCGGTGGCGGCGACGTGTCGGGCTCGGCCGTGCTCGACCAGTTCGGCCGAAACCTCACACAGGCGGCGCGCGAGAAAGCCCTCGACCCGGTCATCGGTCGACACCGTGAGACCGAGCGGGTGATGCAGATCCTCAGCCGTCGTACCAAGAACAATCCTGTGCTCGTCGGTGAGCCTGGTGTCGGCAAGACCGCGATCATCGAGGGCCTCGCCCAGGCGATCGCCGATGACACGGTGCCGGAAACGCTGCGGAACAAGCAGCTCTACACACTCGATCTCGGTGCGCTCGTCGCCGGATCGCGCTATCGCGGCGATTTCGAGGAACGCCTCAAGAAGGTCTTGAAAGAGATCAAGACCCGCGGCGACATCATTTTGTTCATCGACGAGATCCACACGCTCGTCGGTGCCGGTGCGGCCGAAGGGGCCATCGATGCAGCATCGATCCTCAAGCCGATGCTCGCCCGTGGTGAGCTCCAGACCATCGGCGCCACCACACTCGACGAGTTCCGCAAGCACCTCGAGAAGGATGCTGCCCTGGAGCGTCGCTTCCAGAAGGTCGTGGTGGACGAGCCGTCGGTTGCCCACACGATCGAGATTCTCAAGGGTCTCCGTGATCGCTACGAGACGTTCCACCGTGTCACGATCACCGACCAGGCGCTTGTTGCTGCTGCCAACCTCGCTGATCGCTACATCTCCGATCGTCAGCTCCCCGACAAGGCGATCGACCTCATCGACGAGTCCGGATCTCGTCTGCGCATCAAGCGCATGGAGACCCCTCCGGAGCACAAAGAACTCGAGGCCGAACTCGCCGACGTCGTCACTCAGAAGAAGGAAGCGGTCGAGGGCCAGCAGTTCGAAGAGGCAGGACGCCTGCGCGACAAGGAAAAGGAGCTCCTTGCCCGTCGCGAGGCGATGGAATCGGAGGCCAAGGCCTCTGGTCTCGACCTGTTCGACGAGGTCGACGAAGAAGCCATCGCCGAGGTCCTCTCGCTGTGGACCGGCATCCCGGTCTACAAGCTGACCGAGGAGGAGACGGCCAAACTCCTCCGCATGGAAGAGGAACTGCACAAGCGGGTCATCGGCCAGGAAGACTCCATCAAAGCGGTCTCTCAGGCGATCCGCCGCACCCGTGCCGGCCTCAAAGACCCGAAGCGCCCGTCCGGTTCGTTCATCTTCCTCGGCCCGTCCGGCGTCGGAAAGACCGAACTCGCCAAGACGCTCGCCGAGTTCCTCTTCGGCGACGAGTCGTCCCTCATCAGCCTCGACATGTCGGAATATCAGGAGAAGCACACGGTCAGCCGACTTGTCGGCTCTCCCCCCGGCTATGTCGGCTACGACGAGGGTGGGCAGCTCACCGAAAAAGTGCGTCGCAAGCCGTTCTCCGTCGTTCTGTTCGATGAGGTCGAGAAGGCCCATCCCGATGTCTTCAACACCTTGCTCCAGATTCTCGAGGAGGGCCGTCTCACCGACTCTCAAGGTCGATCTGTCGACTTCCGCAACACGGTGTTGATCATGACGTCGAACCTCGGCACCCAAGACCTCCGCAAGGCGAGTCTCGGTTTCAGCAAGGCCGACGAAGCGGTCAACTACGAAAAGATGAAGGAGAAGGTCAACGATGCGCTCAAGGCCCACTTCCGGCCCGAGTTCTTGAATCGCATCGACGACACCATCGTCTTCCACGAGCTGAGCCAGCCCGAGGTTCGCCAGATCGTCGATCTGATGATCGCTCGCACCGCCAATCAGTTGGCCGGCCAGGGTATGGGGCTCGAGTTGAGCGATGCCGCCAAGGATCATCTGGCCGACAAGGGCTACGACCCCACGCTCGGTGCTCGTCCCCTGCGGCGTGCCATTCAGCACTTGGTCGAGGATCCGCTGTCAGAACGGCTCCTGTACAAGGAGTTTCGCGCCGGCGAAATCATCATCGTCGACGTCGAACCCGATGCCGATGCGCCGGGTGAGCTGCAGATCGTCTTCCGGTCGATCGAAGGGTTCGAGCCGCCTGCTCCCGAACTCGAGGACGCACTCGAGTCGTTCTAGGGCCGTGGGGCTGACCGTTCCCGGTTGCCACCTGCGCGAAGTCGAGAAGCGAGAGCGCCGTCGAGCGTGGCGTCAGCCTGCGTCGAGGCGCCTGCTCGGGGCGATACTCCGGGAGCGGCGATCGGCGGTGGTGGTGGTGGCCGCAATCCAGCCGAGTGCTGCGCAGGATCGGTGACGTGGACCCGCACGGTGGTACTGACCGTCTAGCGTCAAGGACCATGACACGGGTGAGGATCGTCGTTGCAGCAATCCTGATGCTGCTCTTCACCTCTGCCTGTCGGGTCGACACCACGGTCGACGTCGTGATCGACGATGACGGCGCCGGTCGTGTGGTCGTCACGATTGCCGCCGACGCGGCTGCCGTCTCGCTGCTCACCGATGATCCGACGAGCCTGATCTTCGACGACCTCGCCGATGCCGGCTGGGACGTAACCGGTCCGCTGGTCGATGACGGTGGCATCACGCTCACGGCCGCCAAACCGTTCCTCTCGCCGACCGAACTCGACCGTGTCTTGGCGGAGATCCTGGGGGACGGTCTGTTGTTCACCGACGTCTCGCTGGAGCAGGTTCACGACTTTTCGGCCATCGGTCTGCGGCCGGCCACCACCTCGTACGACTTCGTGGCCACCGTCGACCCGGCACCCGATCTCGAACTGCTCGGCGATGAGGGGTTGGCCGCAGCCCTCGGTCAGCAGCCGCTCGGA
The DNA here is from genome assembly GCA_049437325.1 of Acidimicrobiales bacterium. GTDB lineage: Bacteria > Actinomycetota > Acidimicrobiia > Acidimicrobiales > Aldehydirespiratoraceae > UBA11606. The sequence goes on along the minus strand of JBMTIM010000027.1, from coordinate 5,482 downwards.
CGGCCCCTGTCCCGAATCGAGACCGATGCTGGTGTCTCCTCGCTCGGCACGGCACTGCGCCTCATCCTCAACGTCACGATGCCGGCGGGGGCCGCTTCTGACACCGGTGAGGTTGTCGACGACACAGCGACATGGGTTTTTGCCTATGGCGATCCGGTCACGCAGATCGACGCCAGTGCGTCGGTGGACGACATTCTTCCGAGAGTCTGGGCCCTCATTGCGATCATCGCTGCACTGCTGTTCGTCTTGGTCGCACTCAGCCAGATTGCCACCTTCACCGTTGCGAAGCTTCGTACGCCGAAGGGTCGACGTCGGCGAGATCAGCGGCAGCGGGCTCAGCGGGCCGCCACACGCGAAGCCGAAGCCAACCGGCCACGTCGTCGGCTGCTTCGACTGCTGATCGTCGATGTTCACGGTGTGATCGTGCGCCCGTCCGACCCGGTCGAGGGATTGTTGATCCCGCTCATCACCGCTGAACGGCCTGACGCCGACCCGGAGCGGATCCGCCACCATCACCGCCAACTGATCCTGGGTCGATCATCGCCCGAAGAGTTCTGGAGCGAGGTCGGGCTCGGCCCGATGGCCGACGAGATCGAGACCCGCTATCTGTCGTCGTTCCGACTCGTGCCGGGCCTGCACCCATTCCTCGACCGGATGGCCACGGCCCGACTCCCCGTCGCCGCAGTCGGCAACCAACCGCGAGTGTGGGGTGACCGTCTGCGCCGGATGGCCTCACTCGAAGCTTCGGTCACGAATTGGATGGTGAGTGGCGATGTCGGCTCGGCGTTGCCGGAGCCGTCGCTGTTCGAGGCAACTCGGCGAACCATGTCGGTCGACCTCTTCGACTGCTTCTATCTCTCGAACAACGTCGAACATCTCGATGCGGCGCGCGAACTCGGCATCGCCACTGGCCTGTTCGTGACCAGCGCCGAGATGGCACCGGAGACCGATCACACGATCGTGCGCGGGTTCGATGATCTCCTCCGTAGCCGCAGCTCCTGATCACGTCACACCCGGCGCGTAGGGTTCGTTCCCATGGCCAAGCCGAGATCCGTTCACCGCTGTGCCGCATGCGGTTGGGAGTCCGCCAAGTGGGCGGGTCGTTGCGATGGCTGTGGTGAATGGAACTCCCTCGTGGAAGAGTTCGACGTCCGCGATCCTGCGTCGCACGCGGTTGGCCCCCCCACGTCGGACCCGACGCCCATCGGCGATGTGATCGATGCCGACACTGCAACTCGCCTGACGGGTGTCGGGGAGTTCGATCGTGTGCTCGGCGGTGGGTTGGTCGACGGGTCGGTGACGCTGGTCGGTGGCGAGCCCGGAATCGGCAAGTCGACGTTGCTGCTCCAAGTGGCCGGGGCCACGGCGCGGTCCGGGTCGGTGAGCTTGTACGTGTCCGGCGAGGAGTCAGCCAGTCAGGTCAAGACGCGGGCCGATCGACTGGGGGCGATCCACGACGACCTTTGGTTGCTCGCCGAGACAGCGTTGCCACACGTCCTTGCCGCCCTCGAGTCGGTCGAACCCGACGTGGTGGTGATCGACTCCGTGCAGACGCTGTACGACCCGGCCCTCGCGTCGGCGCCTGGCTCGGTTGCGCAGGTCCGGGAATGTGCCAGCCGGCTGGTTGCGTTTGCCAAGCGGCACGGCACGGCGGTGTTGCTCGTCGGGCACGTCACCAAAGAAGGGACACTTGCGGGTCCGCGCGTCCTCGAACACGTTGTCGACACCGTCTTGGAGTTCGATGGCGATCGGCATCACGGGTTGCGTTTGCTTCGTGCGTCGAAGCACCGTTTTGGTCCTACCACCGAGGTTGGTCTGCTGCAGATGGACGCCGATGGCCTTGCGGCGGTTGCCGATCCCAGCGGACTTTTCCTGGCTGATCGGGTCACCGGTATCAGTGGTTCGGCGGTTGTGCCCACTGTCGACGGCAACCGCCCGCTGCTCGTCGAAGTGCAGGCGTTGGTCGCCCAGTCGAGTCTCAGCAATCCACGCCGTTCTGCCCAGGGTGTCGACTCCGGGCGACTCGCCATGCTGCTGGCTGTACTCGAGCGTCGCTGCGGGCTGCAGGTCGGGAGCAACGACGTGTACACCCTTGCGGTCGGCGGAGCTCGGGTCTTCGATCCAGGCGCAGACACGGCCTTGGCGCTGGCTGTGGCATCGTCGCTGTCCGGCCAACCCCTGGGTGACGATGTGGTCGCGGTCGGAGAAGTCGGTCTCGGCGGCGAACTGCGCCAGGTCAGCCATCTCGATCGACGGCTTCGGGAGGCCGCTCGAATGGGTTTCCGGCGAGCGATCGTGCCGCAGGGCACTGCGGCACAGGTCGATGGCCTACAGACGCTGCAGGCCCCCACATTGCGTGCCGCAGTCGCCCTCGCCGATGTCGGTGGTGAGGGGTGATCGAGATGGTCAGCGGCTGCGAATCGACAGTTGTTCGCGGTTGGTGATGATGTAGCGCCGATCGTTCTGGGCGAGCCAACCGAGTTTGACGAACGAGGCAATCGCTTTGTTGACCCGCTCGCGGCTTGCGCCAACCATTCCGGCCAACTCTTCCTGCGTCACGGGAAGGGTGAATTCGTCGCTCTCGCCAGCGAGCTCGAGGAGTCGCTTCGCAGTGCGACCGGTGACGTCGAGGAACACCGAGTCGGCCAGTGCTGCGTCCATGGAGCGGAGGCGCGTCGCCAGCAGCTTCACGACGCTCCAGAGTTCACTGGGCCGTTCCTCGTAGAGCAACTGGACCGGTTCGTAGGGGATCTCGATGGCATCGGATCGCTCGAGCGCTCGGGCTTCGGCCGAGCGTCCCAACCCGTCGAACAGGCCCATCTCGCCGAAGAGGTCCCCCGGCTCCATGAGGGCGACGACACTCTCACGGCCGTCGATGGAACGGTTGGCGATCGCAATTCGGCCCGTCGTCACCACGAACAACGACGCTGGTCGGTCCCCCTCGGTGAACAGGACATCGCCGCGACGAAGGTTCCGCTGGATCGCTGCACGCATGATCCGTTCGAGCGAATCATCGTCGATCTCGGCAAAGAGCAAGGTCGATCGCAGCAACGTGGCGAGCATGGTGGTGTCAGACATCGGCGCAGCCCAGACTAGTGACATGAGCGGTGTCGAGGATGCTTCGGTATGGACGGTCGTGGTGGCGGCCGGATCGGGCACCCGCTTCGGCGCACGGAAACAGTTCCTCGATCTTGGTGGGCTGCGGGTGATCGATCACTCGGTCGCCACGGCAGCGGCCCACAGCGACGGTGTCGTCGTCGTGTTGCCGACCGATGCTCTTGACGAGACGATCGGTGCTGCGAGTGCCGAGGTGGTGGTGGTGGCCGGGGGTGCGTCGCGTTCGGACTCGGTTCGAAACGGCCTCGCCGCCGTGCCTGCAGGCTGCGGTGTGGTCCTCGTCCACGACGGTGCCCGTCCCTTGGCATCGGGGACGGTGTATGCGCGAGTGATCGCTGCGGTGCGCGCCGGTGCGGTCGGTGTGGTGCCGGCCGTGCCGATTGCCGATTCGGTTCGTCATCGCCGAACTGGTGCGGTCGATCGCAGCCAACTGGTCGCGGTGCAGACGCCGCAGGGATTCGATGCTGCGACGCTGCGGGCCGCTCACGCATCGGGCGCCGAGGCGTCCGATGATGCAACGTTGGTAGAGGCTGCGGGGCATGCGGTGGTGATCGTCGAGGGAGACAGCCGCAACGTGAAGCTCACCACGCCGTTCGACCTCGAGGTCGCCCGTCTTGCCCTCATCGAGGAGGCTCTGTCATGACCGATGCCGAAATCCCGTTCCGGGTCGGCCAGGCATTCGACATTCACGCCCATACCGACGATCCAGCCCGTCCGCTGGTCCTCGGTGGCGTCGTGTTTGCAGGCGTTCGTGGATTGGCCGGCCACAGCGATGCTGATGTGGTGGCCCATGTGTGCGCCGATGCGCTTCTGGGCGCGGCCGGACTCGGCGACATCGGCCAGATGTTCCCGGACACCGATCCAGCATTCGCCGGTGCAGACAGCATCGATCTGTTACGACGTGCTGCATCGTCCGTGCGAGCGGCTGGGTGGCGCCCGGGCAACATCGACTGCTCGGTCGTTCTCGACGTGCCGAAGCTCGCCCCTGAAAAAGCACAGATGCAGCGCAACCTGTCCGACGCTGCGGGCGCGCCGGTGACCGTCACCGGTCGGCGTACCGAAGGTGTGGGAGCGCTGGGACGAGGCGAGGGAATCGCCGCGTGGGCCGTTGCCCTGGTTGCACGATGAGCGGTCGCAGCTCGAACAGAGGCCCGGGAGCCCGGGGTCCGAAGGGAGGCCGGGGTCGACCGCCGGCGAAGAAGGCCTCCCACCGCAGCGGAAAGGGCTCGGCCAACAACCGACGCAGCGCTCCTGGTCAACGGCGCGGTGATGGCCAGCGCGGCACCACGCCGATCCGTTCAGCCGATGAGGGGCGTGGAGGTCCGCACCTCGGCGGTGATCAGGTCGAGGGGCGTCATGCCGTGCGCGAGCTCCTCATGGCAGGCACTCGACGGACCCGCGAGGTGATCCTCGCCGGAGATCTCGATCACGCGCCGATCCTCGACGACATCATCGATCTGGCCGATGAGCAGAAGGTGACGCTTCGCGAGCTTTCGCGCAGCAAGTTCGAGTCGATGACCCGCACCGACGGAGCCCAGGGGGTCGTGGCGATGGCACAGCCGTTGCGCCCAACCCCGCTGGAGGATCTCCTCGAACCGGACCGCGACGGGACACTGCCGTTCCTTCTGCTGCTCGACGGCATCACGGACCCGGGAAACCTTGGAGCGATTCTTCGCACCGCAGAGTGTGCGGGGGTCACCGGGGTGGTGCTTCCGCGGCATCGCGCCGCCCACATCACACCGACGGTCACCAAAACCGCAGCCGGTGCGATCGAACACCTACGCATCGCTGTCGTCGGCGGTTTGCCGGCAGCGATGAAGACACTGTCGCAGAACGGGATCTGGACGGTCGGCCTCGATGCTGGTGGCGACCGCAGCCTCTTCGATCTGCCAGTGGCCGACGAACCGGTTGCGCTGGCCCTCGGCGCCGAAGGTCCGGGTCTTTCCCGGCTCGTACGAGAACGCTGTGACACCGTTGCGAGCATTCCGATGGCAGGGGTGCTCGACAGCCTCAACGTCAGCAATGCGGCAGCAGTTGCGGTCTACGAGATCACCCGTCGTCGAGGTGATGCGGTCGGCACGTGACTGGAGCCCGCGACAGGGATCGAACCTGCGACCTGCTGTTTACAAGTTTGGTCTCGGTCCGTCTATGTTCCCCAGTGTTCTGAGTGCTCTTCGTTGTTGGGTTTCGGGGCCGAATTCTTGATTCGTCCGAGAGCCTCGCTGATCCCTACCGACGTGAACGGCGGAGGGGGGATCAATCGGGTTTTCCGATGATGCTTAATCGCCGCCGCTTTGATTTGGTGGGCGCCAGCTGCGATCACATAGCTCAGGGACGCGAGATAGATCCGCAGCGTCCACGGATC